>NZ_JBITSH010000004.1:119573-547836 GCF_044540535.1 Streptomyces sp. NPDC085937
GGCGCCCCCGGGGGGGGGGGGGGCGGGGGGGGGGCCCGGGCGGGGCGGGGGGGGGGGGGGGGGGGGGGGGGGGGGGTGGCCCCCCGGGGGGGGGGGGGGGGGGGGGCGGGGGGGGGGGCGGTCGTCCTCGGTCTGGCGCGATCGGGTCGCCTGGAGAAGTGCGGGGCGCGGACGCGCCAGCCGCTGCGGGCGCCCACCCCCACCCCGTCCCCTCCCGACGGTGGGCGGCTACTTGAACGCCGTGGCGGGCCATCGCCTTCCACCCGCTGCGGCGCGTCGCCGCTGTCCGCGGGCAGTCGTGCCTCCCCCAGTGCCTTAAGGGCCTGGGAGGTGCCCCCAGGGCGATGGGGGTCCCCCCGCTCGGGCGGAGCCGAGAGTGGGGGAGGGTGGGTGCGGCGGCACCCCGTCAGCGCCGGGCCGCTCGGACTCCCGTCGGCCCTCACCGGCATCGAGTACCGGCATGAGTACCGGGTGCGCAGCATCCCAGGGCCGCTCCCGCGCCGGTTCGTGTGAGGGCACCGGGTGTGTGCACCCCGCTTGGCCGCCGTTGCCGCGCCATGGCTGAAAAGGGATCCCTGGGGCGGACCCAGGTACGTGGGTCCGGTGAGCATGTCCCGGTCCTCACCCACGGCCCAACCTGACGGAGTGAGCTGGCGCACACCTGCCGTAGAGTTGAGCCCGGTCGAGACATGGCCGTGGCAGATCGGAAGGGCAGCAACGCGTGAGCGTCGACGACTCGGGTTCCGGTGCGGACGCGCAGGGCGACGGCGAGGATCCGCTTGCTCTGCGCCTCGAGCAGCTCATCCTGGGCGCCGAGCGCCGGTACACGCCGTTCCAGGCGGCCCGCAGCGCCGGCGTCACGATGGAACTGGCCACCCGCTTCTGGCGTGCCATGGGCTTCGCCGACGTGGGACAGGCGAAGGCCCTCACGGAGGCGGACGTTCTCGCTCTGCGGCGCCTCGCCGGTCTCGTGGAGGCGGGGCTGCTGAGCGAGGCGATGGCCGTGCAGGTGGCCCGGTCCACCGGGCAGACCACCGCGCGTTTGGCCGAATGGCAGATCGATTCCTTCCTCGAGGGGCTGACCGAGCCGCCCGAGCCCGGCATGACCCGCACCGAGGTCACGTATCCGATCGTCGAGCTGCTCCTGCCCGAGCTGGAGGAGTTCCTGGTCTACGTCTGGCGGCGGCAGCTGGCCGCCTCGGCCGGGCGGGTCGTGCAGGGCGCCGACGACGAGGAGATGGTGGACCGGCGTCTCGCCGTCGCCTTCGCCGACCTCGTGGGGTTCACCCGGCTGACCCGCCGGATGGAGGAGGAGGAGCTCGGCGAGCTGGTCGAGGCGTTCGAGACCACCGCGGCCGACCTGGTCGCGGCGCGGGGCGGGCGGCTCATCAAGACGCTGGGCGACGAGGTGCTCTACGCGGCCGACGACGCCGGGACCGCCGCGGAGATCGCCATGCGGCTGATCGAGACCATGGCCAACGACAACACCATGCCGGAGCTCCGGGTCGGCATGGCCTTCGGCACGGTCACCACCCGGATGGGCGATGTGTTCGGTACGACCGTCAATCTCGCGTCCCGGCTCACCTCCATGGCGCCCCGCGACGCCGTGCTCGTGGACACCGCCTTCGCCGAGGAACTGATCCGCACCGGTGACGCACCGGCCAGCGAGGCCGCGGCGGCCGAAGCGGTGGCCGCGGCGGAGAAGGAGGGCGAGGAGCCGCCCTCGTACCGGTTCGCGCTCCAGCCGATGTGGCAGCGGCCCGTGCGTGGCCTCGGTGTGGTGGAGCCCTGGCTGCTCACCCGCCGGAACGGCTCCGAGCCCGAGTGACGCGGCGGCTCAGCCGCCCAGGCAGAGGTTGAGCAGGGGCAGGCAGAGGGACGGGGCGTCGTCGTCCTCCGGTTCCGGCTCCGGCTCCTGTGGGGGCGGGGTGGACGACGTCTGCGGCGGTGGTGGCGGCTCGGTCGTCGGCTGGGGTGGTGGCGGCTTCGGCGAGGGCGGGGGCTGGAAGGCCGGCTCCTCGGTCGGTTCGCGTGACGGGAGCGGGGTGGTGCTGCCTTCAGGGGGTGTGAGGGGGGCTGACGCCTTGCCGCCCAGGGGTTTGGGGGAGGACGGGCTCGGCTGCGGGGGTGCCGGGGTTCCCGTGCGGGTGGCCTGTGGTGGCTGGTGGGGCGAGGCGCTGGTGGGAGCGAGGGGGCGGGGGCCCGCGTACGTGCCTGCGTCCGGCGCGTCCGGCATGGCCACGCGGATGAGGGTGGCGGCGCCCGCGGCCAGGGTCAGGACGGCCGTGGCCAGCATGGCCCGGCGCCGGCGTGGCTTGCGGTGGCGTCCTCGTAGGGCGGTGCGGGTCTCGTCCGGTGTCATCGCTCTGCCTCCCCCTGCGTGCGCCCCCTACGCGCCGCGGTGTGCGCACGCTACGCGCCTCCCGGGGCCGGCGGACCTCAGTCGCGCGTATGTCACTCGAACGGGTGGACCCTTTTCCTCGGCGGCTCCTGGCTGTCATGATCGGGGCGAGCGAAGTTAACCCGCGTTAACCGGAGGGTGTCATGAGTGAGGAACGGTTCGGGGAGTTCGTGCTGGTGCGCCGGCACGAGCGGGGGCATGTCGCGGAGCTCGTCCTCGACCGGCCGAAGGCCATGAACGCCGTGTCCACGGAGATGGCCCGCTCGATCGCCGTGGCCTGTGCCGCGCTGGGCGAGGACCGGGACGTACGGGCGGTGGTGCTGACCTCGTCGCACGAGCGGGCGTTCTGCGTGGGCGCCGACCTGAAGGAGCGGAACGCGTTCAGCGACGCCGATCTCGTGCGGCAGCGGCCTGTGGCGCGGGCTGCTTATACCGGGGTGCTGCAGTTGCCTGTGCCTGCCATCGCCGCTGTGCACGGCTTCGCACTGGGGGGCGGGTGCGAGCTGGCGCTGTCGTGCGACGTGATCGTGGCCGACCGTACGGCCGTCATGGGGCTGCCCGAGGTGTCCGTCGGGGTCATTCCGGGCGGGGGCGGCACGCAGCTGCTGCCCCGGCGGGTGGGAGCGGCCCGGGCGGCCGAGCTCATCTTCACCGCGCGGCGGCTGGAGGCCGCGGAGGCGCGGGAGATCGGGCTCGTGGACGAGCTGGTCGAGGAGGGCCGGGACCGGGAGGAGGCGCTCGCCATGGCCTCGCGGATCGCCGGGAACTCGCCGGTGGGACTGCGGGCGGCCAAGCGGGCGCTGCGGCTCGGGCACGGGCTCGACCTGCCGGCCGGGCTGGAGGTCGAGGACGCCGCCTGGCGGTCGGTGGCGTTCTCCGGGGACCGGGCGGAGGGCGTCGCCGCCTTCAACGAGAAGCGGCGGCCGGAATGGCCGGGGGAGTGACGCTCGCGTCGTCCTCGATGTCTCGATAAGCAGGAAATCTCCCTAATCTGGGGGAATGGGTGAGGAGAGCCGGCTGGCGGCCGTGGTGGCGCTGGCTCAGGGCATGGCCGCCGCGCACAGTTCGCGGGAGGCGTGGCGGGCCGCCGCCGGCGGGGCCCGCCGGGCGCTGGCCGGGAGCTTCGCCGCGCTGTCCGTGTGGGAGCGGGAGCTCGGGCGGCTGCGGGTGCTGGTGAACGTCGGGGAGCTGGCCGAAGGGGAGGAGGAGTTCCCCGAGGACGAGTCGTACCCGGTGCACCAGTTCGCCGAGATCACCGAGTTCCTGCACGAGCAGTGGGCGGGCGGGGGTGAGCCCGACGCCTGGGTGGAGACCGCGCAGGGTCCCGAGGAGGGCAGCGCCGGATACTGCCACCAGCGGGTCGCGGCACTGAGGCGGCGCGGGCGCGGCTGCTGCGTGGTCGCGCCGATCGTGCTGCACGGGCGGGCGTGGGGCGAGCTGTACGTGGCCCGGCCGGTCGGCGAGCCGGTCTTCGGGCGTGGCGACGCCGACTTCGCGACGGTCCTGGCCTCCGTGGTGGCGGCGGGCATCGCGCAGACCGAGCGGCTGGAGGAGGCGCGGCGGCTGGCGTTCACGGACTCGCTGACCGGGCTGGCCAACCGGCGTGCCGTGGACTCCCGGCTGGACGAGGCGGTGGAGCGGCACCGGCGGGACGGGGCCGTCGTCAGCCTGGTGGTGTGCGACGTGAACGGGCTGAAGCGGGTCAACGACACGCTCGGGCACTCCGTGGGCGACCGGCTGCTGGAGCGGTTCGGGACCGTGCTCTCGCTGTGCGGGGCGATGCTGCCGGGGGCGCTGGCGGCGCGGCTCGGCGGGGACGAGTTCTGCCTGCTGGCGGTGGGTCCGTCGGCCGACGAGGTCGTCAAGGCGGCCGACGAGGTGTGCCGGCGGGCGGTGGAGCTGGGGATCGGGGACGGCGTCGCGTGCGGGGTGGCGTCCACGGAGGACCCCATCGGGCCGGTGCGCTCCGCCCGGCGGCTGTTCCGGCTGGCCGACGCCGCCCAGTACCGGGCGAAGGCCGAGCGGGCCGCGCACCCCGTGGTGGCCGGGCGGGAGGGGCCGGACGATCCCGTGGTGCGGCTCGCGGACGCGCCGTCGCGGGAGACGGACGGGGAGCGCCGCCGGTTCCGCGGGAGGCACGCGCCGTAGCGGTACGGGTGCGTGCCTCTCCCGAACCGGTGGGCACGCGCCGTAGCGGTAAGGGGCGCGGCCCCGATCCGGTGGTGACAGCGCGGAATTCACTGCGTAGGCTCCTGAATATGGATATGCACACTGTGGTGGTGGGGACGGCGGACGTGACCGCGTCCGACGTGCTGGCCGTGGCGCGCGACGACGCACGCGTCGACCTGTCCGCCGAGGCGGTGGCCGCCCTCGCCGCGGCCCGCGAGATCGTGGACGCCCTGGCCGCCAAGCCGGACCCCGTCTACGGGGTGAGCACCGGCTTCGGCGCCCTGGCGACCCGGCACATCAGCCCGGAACTCCGCGCTCAGCTGCAGCGCAACATCGTCCGCTCGCACGCCGCCGGCATGGGGCCGCGGGTGGAGCGCGAAGTCGTCCGCGCCCTGATGTTCCTGCGTCTGAAGACCCTCTGCTCGGGCCGCACCGGCGTCCGCCCCGAGGTCGCGCAGGCCATGGCCGACGTGCTCAACGCCGGGATCACCCCGGTGGTGCACGAGTACGGTTCCCTCGGCTGCTCCGGTGACCTCGCCCCGCTCTCGCACTGCGCGCTCACCCTGATGGGCGAGGGGGAGGCCGAGGGGCCCGACGGCGTGGTGCGGCCGGCCGGCGAACTGCTCGCCGCCCACGGCATCCGCCCCGTCGTCCTGCGGGAGAAGGAAGGGCTCGCCCTCCTCAACGGCACCGACGGCATGCTCGGCATGCTGGTCCTGGCCCTCGCCGACCTCGACCTCCTCTACAAGTCCGCCGACGTCACCGCCGCCCTCAGCATGGAGGCGCTGCTCGGCACCGACAAGGTGCTCGCCCCCGAACTGCACGCCATCCGCCCCCACCCGGGGCAGGCCGCCAGCGCCGCCAACATGCTGGCCGTGCTGGACGGTTCGGGCCTGACGGGACATCACCAGGACGACGCGCCCCGCGTCCAGGACGCCTACTCGGTGCGCTGCGCCCCGCAGGTCGCCGGCGCCGGACGGGACACCCTGGCGCACGCCCGGCTGGTCGCCGAACGCGAACTCGCCGCCGCCGTCGACAATCCGGTCGTCCTGCCCGATGGGCGGGTGGAATCCAACGGCAACTTCCACGGCGCGCCGGTCGCCTACGTCCTGGACTTCCTCGCCATCGCCGTCGCCGACCTCGCCTCCATCGCCGAGCGCCGCACCGACCGGCTGCTGGACAAGAACCGCAGCCACGGACTGCCGCCCTTCCTCGCCGACGACGCCGGTGTCGACTCCGGGCTGATGATCGCGCAGTACACGCAGGCCGCGCTGGTCGGCGAGTTGAAGCGGCTGGCCGTACCGGCGTCCGCGGACTCCATCCCGTCCTCCGCGATGCAGGAGGACCACGTCTCCATGGGCTGGTCGGCGGCGCGCAAGCTGCGCACGGCCGTCGACAACCTGACCCGGGTCGTCGCCGTCGAGCTGTACGCCGCCGCCCGGGCCGTGGAGCTGCGCGAGGGGCTCACCCCCGCCCCGGCGACGCGGGAGGTGCTGAAGGCGCTGCGGGAGGCGGGCGTGGGCGGCCCCGGCCCCGACCGGTATCTGGCCCCCGACCTCGCCGCCGCGGAGACGTTCGTACGGGACGGGCGGCTGGTGGCGGCCGTGGAGCGGGTCACCGGACCGCTGCGCTGAAACGGCGGGGCCCCGCGGACGCGTCCGCGGGGCCCCGGTACGCCGTGGGGAAGACCCTCAGAACTCCAGGCACTCCCGGCGGACGGAGTAGACGACGAAGCCGGCGCCCATGGCCAGGAAGGCCGTGCCGCCGACGATGTACGGGGTGCTGTCGAAGCTGCCCGTGTCCGCGAGGCGGACCTCCTGGGCGGTGCTCTCCAGTGACGCCGACGTGGCCGCCGACACCCCTCTCGCCTGCTCGGTGACCTGCGGGGACGGGCTCGCCGACGGAGCGTTGTCCGCCGGGGTGTCCGAGGTGGCGTTCGCGGACGGGACGAACCACAGGGCGCACAGCAGCGTGCCCGCGGCGGTGGCGGTCAGCAACGGACGGAGCGCGGATGACACGGAATATCGATCCCCTTGTGGCGCTGGCGAATTGGCCGTGTGGGGTGATGGTAGTGAACGGCGCGGGTCACGGGAAAGTCACGGGCGCCGGTCCCCGTACGCTCCGGGCATGAGCACTCCAGAGACATCACGGTTTGTCCGGCTTCGCGTGGAGCTGGTCCTCGAGATCGACGACGCGGAGGCGGTCACCGGCGCCGCGCTGCGGGGAATCGCGGACGACGAGGACCTGCCGGACGCGGAACGGGCGCACGCGGAAAGGACTGTGACAGAGGACACAGCGGAAGCCCTGGCTCATCTCGTGGACCCGTTCGGGCTGGTCGAAGGGATGGCCGGGGTGGAACTGCACCAGGCCTCCTGGAGCAGTGAGCGGATCGACTACGACCCGGACTCGCCGGAATGGGACGTCGACGACGAGGATGAGGACGAGTTCCACGACGAGTCCTACGACGACGAGGACCGGGCGGGCCGAAGCGGCTGACGCGACTTGGGGAAATACTGACGCGACTTGGCGAAATGTTGACCCCGGGAGGCAACCGCCACCCGGGATCGGCACGTCTCAATCGGCGCACTGACCGGCGTTCCCGCCGTCCGCACCGGCGGACGTGGTGAGTCCCACACGCGTGGGCTTCGGGGAACCGGATCACCCGGTCGTAGCGTTGAAGTTTGTGGACGAGGCGCCTCGGCTCCCGCCGGGGCCTCGTGGGGTTGGGATTCTGGCAACGATGGAGAAGCGTGTGATGACGGACGGTAAGCGGCGGCGCAGGGGTCTGGCGGCCGCGTCCGCTCTGCTCGGCGGAGTGCTGGTGCTCTCGGCGTGTTCCGGAGGGGACGACAAGGCCTCGGGCGCCGACGGCAAGGACACCTCGCAGGCCCAGGTCGACGAGGCGGCGGCCCAGAAGTCCTCCGAGGCGCAGATCAAGATCACGCCGAAGGACGGCTCGGCCAACGCCTCCATCAACAACTCGGCCACCGTGACCGTCGACAAGGGCACGCTCACCGAGGTCACGATGACCACCGCCGACGGCACCGCCGTCTCCGGTGAGATATCGGCCGACAAGAAGAGCTGGAAGCCCAGCGGCCAGCTCGAGCGCGCCACCACCTACAAGCTGACCGCCACCGCCCAGGACGCCGAGGGCCTCGTCGCCCACGAGAACGCCTCCTTCACCACGGTCTCCCAGGCCAACAGCTTCATCGGCAACTTCACCCCGGACGACGGCACCACGGTCGGCGTCGGCATGCCCGTGTCGATCAACTTCGACAAGGCGATCACCAACAAGGCCGCCGTGCAGAAGGGGATCACCGTCTCCTCCACCAGCGGCCAGGAGGTCGCCTGCCACTGGTTCAACGCCAACCGCATGGACTGCCGTCCCGAGCAGTACTGGCAGGAGGGCTCCACCGTCACCCTGAAGCTGGCGCTCGACGGGGTCGAGGGCGCCGAGGGCGTCTACGGCGTCCAGCAGAAGACGGTCACCTTCAAGATCGGCCGTAACCAGGTCTCCTACGTCGACGCCAAGACCAAGCAGATGAAGGTCACGCAGAACGGCAAGGTCGTCCGCACCATCCCGATCTCCGCCGGCGCGCCCGAGAACACGACGTACGAGGGCCAGATGGTGATCTCCGAGAAGTTCAAGGAGACCCGGATGAACGGCGCCACGGTCGGCTTCACCGACGACGACGGCAAGGGCGAGTACGACATCAAGGACGTGCCGCACGCCATGCGTCTGTCGACCTCCGGCACCTTCATCCACGGCAACTACTGGGGCGCCAAGTCCATCTTCGGCAGCGTCAACACCAGCCACGGCTGCGTGGGTCTGGCCGACGCCAAGGGAGCGAACGACCCGAGCACCCCGGGCGCCTGGTTCTACAACAACTCGATCGTCGGTGACGTGGTCGTCGTGCAGAACACCGGCGACAAGACCATCGCCCCGGACAACGGCCTCAACGGCTGGAACATGAGCTGGGAGCAGTGGAAGGCGGGCTCCGAGGCCTGATCCACCCTCCCTCGGCGGAACACCCCACACCACGACGGCCGATGCCCTCGTCCCCTCCTCCGGGAGCGGCGACGGGGGCATCGGCCGTTCTCGCGACACCCGTCCCGATGTCCCCAACCACGCGATCGCGTAACGGAGTTCCGGCGGTGACATCACAGTCGCCCGGCGACTTCGCGACCTCCGCCGATCGCCCTTGAGCCGCTTGATCACCCCTCGGCATACTCCGAGCACCGGGGGGTGCGCGCAGGCGTACGAGACCACCCCCGGCCGGGTGATGCTTCCGCCACCCGGCGACTTCGCTAGGGGGAACCTTGCGCAGACAAGTGAAAAGGGCGTGCGCCGCCACGATCGCCACGGCGACCGCCGTCGCGCTCGCGGCGGGCATGGCCGGCCCGGCGTCGGCCCACGGGGAGGGCACGGCCGGCTCGTCGACGAGTGCGGCCGCGCCGAAGGGCAAGCACCGGATCACCCTCGTCACGGGTGACCGGGTCGCGGTGGACGCCAAGGGCCGCGTGGTGGGCCTGGAACGGGCCGAGGGCCGGGAGCACATACCCGTCCAGGTGCGCCGTACCGACGGCCACACGCTGGTGATCCCGGCGGACGCCGCCCGGCTGGTCGCCACCGGCAAGCTGGACCAAAGGCTGTTCGACGTCACCGAGTTGAACAAGGCGGCGACCCGCGACGCGCACAAGCGCGGTCTGAAGGTCATCGTCGGCTACCAGGGCGGCGCGCGGGCCGCCAAGGCCGAGGTCCGCGACGCGGGCACGGTCCGCCGGAGCCTCACGTCGCTGAACGCCGACGCGGTGCAGGCGCCGCACGAGGACACCACCGAACTGTGGGACGCGGTCACCGACGGGGACCGTACCGCCTCCGGGATCGCCCACGTCTGGCTCGACGGGGTCCGTAAGGCGTCCCTGGACACGTCGGTCGGACAGATCGGCACCCCGAAGGCGTGGGCGGCCGGCTTCGACGGCAAGGGCGTCAAGATCGCCGTCCTGGACACCGGCGTGGACGCCGATCATCCGGACCTCAAGGGCCAGGTGACCGCGGCCAAGAACTTCACCACCGCCCCGACCGCCGGGGACGTGGTCGGCCACGGCACCCATGTCGCGTCCATCGCGGCGGGCACGGGCGCCCGGTCCAAGGGCCTGTACAAGGGGGTCGCGCCCGGCGCGAAGATCCTCAACGGCAAGGTCCTCGACGACGGCGGCTTCGGTGACGACTCCGAGATCCTCGCCGGCATGGAGTGGGCGGCCGCGCAGGGCGCCGACATCGTCAACATGAGCCTCGGCGGCATGGACACCCCGGAGGTCGACCCGCTGGAGGCCGCGGTCGACAAGCTGTCCGCCGAGAAGGGCATCCTGTTCGCCGTCGCGGCCGGCAACGAGGGCCCGCAGTCGATCGGTTCGCCCGGCAGCGCGGACGCCGCCCTCACCGTCGGCGCCGTCGACGACAAGGACAAGCTCGCCGAGTTCTCCTCCACCGGCCCGCGTGTCGGCGACGGAGCCGTCAAGCCGGACGTCACCGCCCCGGGCGTGGACATCACGGCCGCCTCGGCGAAGGGCAACGAGATCGCCAAGGAGGTCGGCGAGAAGCCGGCCGGGTACATGACCATCTCCGGCACGTCGATGGCCACCCCGCACGTCGCGGGCGCCGCGGCGATCCTGAAGCAGCAGCACCCCGAGTGGACCTCGGCGGAGCTGAAGGGCGCGCTCACCGGCTCCACCAAGGGCGGCACGTACACCCCCTTCGAGCAGGGTTCGGGCCGCATCCAGGTGGACAAGGCGATCACGCAGACCGTCATCGCCGAGCCGGTGTCGCTGAGCTTCGGTGTGCAGCAGTGGCCGCACACCGACGACAAGCCGGTCACCCGTCAGGTCACCTACCGCAACCTCGGCACCGAGGACGTCACGCTGAAGCTGACGTCCACCGCCACCGACCCCAGGGGCAAGGCCGCGCCGGCCGGGTTCTTCACCCTCGGCGCCACCACCGTGACCGTCCCGGCGGGCGGCACGGCCTCCGTCGACGTCATCGCCGACACCCGGCTCGGCGGCACCGTCGACGGCGCCTACTCGGCGTACGTCGTGGCCACCGGCGGCGGCCAGAGCGTGCGCACCGCGGCCGCGGTGGAGCGCGAGGTCGAGTCCTACGACCTCACGCTGAAGTTCCTCGACCGCGCGGGCAAGCCGGCCTCGAACTACACGACCTTCCTGGCGGGCCTGTCCGGTCCGGCCGAGGGCCGCGGCTACATGCCGTACGAGGCGGACGGCGCGGTCACCGTCCGCGTGCCCCGGGGCGGTTACGTCCTGGACGCCAGCGTGCTCGTCGGTTCCGACCCGGAGAAGTGGCGGGGCGCCGACTGGATCGCGCAGCCGAAGCTGGACGTCACGAAGAACACCACCGTCACGGTGGACGCCCGCAAGGCCAAGCCGGTCGACGTCACCCTGCCGGTCAAGGGCGCCCGGCCCGAGTTCGCCTCGGCCGACTACACCCTGGAGACCGAGGACGGCTCGTCCGGGTTCGGCTGGTGGCTGGACTCGTTCGCCGGCTTCCGCTCCGCCCACCTCGGCCCGCAGGTCACCGACGGCACGCTGCTCCAGCAGTGGGACGCCCACTACAGCAAGGGCGGCAAGGAGCAGTACAGCACCGTCACCGGCGGCAAGGTGAAGAAGCTGGCCACCGGCTTCACCAGGAACTACCGGGCGAAGGACTTCGCCACGGTCAAGGTCGCCATGGGCGCGGCGGCGAAGGGCAAGGAGGGCTCCGTCAGCGCGTTCGGCCGGCTGCCCGGCAGCGAGGGCGCGTCCGGCTTCGGACAGGCGCAGAAGCTGCCCGCCACCCGCACCCTGCACCTGTCCACGGTGAACGGCGTCAAGTGGGACCTCGACTTCGAGCAGCAGGGCGGCCACGACGCGGACGGCTGGCCCCTTCACGAGGCCGGCTACCTGATCGGCGCGAGCAAGGCCTACAAGGGAGGCAAAACCTACAAGGAGACCGTCAACACGGCCGTCTTCGGTCCCCGTCTCGCCGCGGGCTACGGCGTCTTCCGCGAGGGCGACACCCTCTACGGCATGATCCCGCTGTTCGCCGACGGCAAGGGCCACGCGGGTTCGACGGACTTCACGTCCGCCGTCACGACCCTCCACCGCAACGGCAAGAAGGTCGGCTCGCTCAAGGACCCGCTGTCCGGATACGAGAGCTTCAAGGTCCCCTCCGGTGACGCCGCGTACCGGCTGACCGCCTCGGTGAAGCGCAGCGCCAAGCTCGCCGCCGTGTCCACCCGCGTCGACGCGAGCTGGACCTTCCGCTCCAAGAAGGTCTCCGGCACCAGGCAGCTGCCCGTCTCCTCGGCCCGGTTCGTCGCGGCCACGGGGCTGGACAGCAAGGTCGCGGCCGGCAAGAAGGCCACCTTCCCGGTCGTCGTGGAGGGCGCCGCCAAGGGCAAGAACCTCAAGTCCCTCGCGGTGTACGTCTCCTACAACGGCGGCAAGACCTGGAAGAAGACCACGGTCGCGAAGGGGAGGATCACCGTCAAGAACCCCTCGAAGGGCAAGGCGATCTCCTTCCGCGCCAGGATCACGGACAAGAAGGGCAACGCGTCCACGATCACGGTCCACAACGCCTACTTCGGCAAGTAGGCCTGACCCCGGCGCCGTCACGGCGCACGGGTCACGGACGGCCCGCGGGAAGCGAGGTGGTCCCGGACGGCCCGCGGGAAGCGACACGCTTCCCGCGGGCCGTTCCCGTCCCTCAGCCGGCCGCCGTCCGCCTCTCCGACGGCAGCGCGTCCGCGTTCCAGCTGCCCAGCAGGCGCAGCGCCTCGGCCGACGCCGACCCCGCCTCCGCGAAGTACGTGACCAGCGACTGTTCCGCCTCGCCGGCCGGGCGGAACGACTCCCACAGCAGCGTCAGTTCACCGACCAGAGGGTGCCGCAGGCGCTTGACGCCGTGGCTCTTCTCCTTGACGTCGTGCCGGGCCCACAGTCTGCGGAACTCCTCGCTCTTCACCGACAGTTCGCCGACCAGCGAGGCCAGCAAGGGGTCGTCGGGCCGCCGGCCCGCGTCCATGCGCAGGTAGGCGACCATGTCGCAGGCCTTCTGGTCCCACTCCACGAACAGGTCCCGGTAGCCCGGGTCGAGGAAGACCAGCCGGGCCCAGTTCCGCTCCTGCGCCGGCAGCCGGCTCCAGTCCCCGAAGAGCGCGGCGGCCATCGGGTTCCAGGCGAGGATCTCCGAGCGCCGCCCCACCACGTACGCCGGAACCGTCTCCATGGCGTCCAGCAGCTGCCGCAACGCCGGGCGGGCCTGCCGGCTGCGGGGCGCCGGCCGCCTGCGGTGCCGGCCGGGCCACGCGAGGTTCGCCAGGTGCGCCTGCTCGGCGTCGTTCAGCCGCAGCGCGCGGGCGATCGCGTCCAGCACCTCCACCGAGACGTTCCGCCCGTTGCCTTGCTCCAGGCGCGTGTAGTACGCCACGGACACCCCGGCGAGCTGGGCCAGCTCCTCCCGGCGCAGGCCCGGCACCCTGCGGTGCCGCCCGACGTCCGGCAGGCCCACGTCCTCCGGCTTCAGGCGGGCCCGGCGGGTGCGCAGGAACTCGCTCAGCTCGGCACGGGGGTCCAGGCCGCCGCCCGGGGCGGCGGCCGGTTCGCCGGTCTGCTCGTCCATGTGTCCATGGTGCCCGTTCGTACGCACGCCAGCCTGTCCCCGCCAGTGGTACGCACAGCGTGCGTACACAACCAGGAAGTCTGGGTACGCGCCGTCCGTTGTCGCAGGCTGGACCCTGTGCGGACCCGGACGGAGCAGGAACCGGGCGCACACCCCTCGAGGAGGAGAAACTTCGTATGACCACTGTCGCCGCCTACGCCGCGCCCGCCGCGAAGGCGCCCCTGGAGCGCACGACCATCGAACGGCGCGCGGTGCGCGAGCACGACGTGCTGATCGACATCAAGTTCGCCGGGATCTGCCACTCGGACATCCACCAGGTCCGCGAGGGCTGGGGCGAGGCGATCTTCCCGATGGTGCCCGGCCATGAGATAGCGGGCGTCGTGTCCGAGGTCGGCCCCGGCGTGACCCGGTTCAAGGTCGGCGACCGGGTGGGCGTCGGCTGCATGGTCGACTCCTGCCGCGAGTGCGAGATGTGCCTGGCCGGCAAGGAGCAGTACTGCCTCCAGGGCCAGACCCCGACGTACAACGGTGTCGGCCGGGACGGCGAGCCCACCTACGGCGGCTACTCCGAGAAGGTCGTCGTCGACGAGAACTTCGTCGTGCGCATCCCGGACGGCCTCTCCCTCGACGTCGCCGCGCCGCTGCTGTGCGCCGGGATCACCCTGTACTCCCCGCTGAAGCGCTTCGGCGCCGGACCGGGCCGCAAGGTCGCGATCGTCGGCATGGGCGGCCTCGGCCACATGGGCGTCAAGCTCGCGCACGCGATGGGCGCCGAGGTGACGGTGCTGTCGCAGTCCCTGCGCAAGAAGGACGACGGGCTGCGGCTGGGCGCCGACCACTACCACGCCACCAGCGACCCGAAGACCTTCGAGGAACTGCGGGGTTCCTTCGACCTGATCGTGTCGACCGTGTCCGCCCCGCTGGACTTCGGCGCGTACCTGTCGCTGCTCAAGCCCGAGGGCACCCTGGCGAACGTCGGCGCCCCCGAGGAGCCGGTGTCCCTCAACCTGTTCTCGCTGATCGGCGGCGGCCGGTCGCTGGCCGGCTCGATGATCGGCGGCATCCCCGAGACCCAGGAGACGCTGGACTTCTGCGCCGAGCACGGCATCGGCGCGGAGATCGAACTGATCGCCGCGTCCGAGATCAACGAGGCCTACGAGCGCGTCGAGAACAGCGACGTCCGCTACCGCTTCGTGATCGACACGGCGACGATCTGAGCGGCGCGCCGCCGCGAGGCGGCCCGACGCGGCGGTCCGCCCCACGCTCGACGCGCGGGCCGGACCGCCGCCGAAGTTCCCCTCGTCGCCGGCGAACCGCGTGACGGCACTGCGCGGCCGTCCCGCGCCACGGACGACGGGGGCGGCCGGCATCCCCGGCCTCCCTGGGCGCCGGGTGGACGTCGCCCGGGCAGGGCGTGCGCCGATGTGACGGCGCGGCTCACCGGCCTGGCGTCGCGTGTGCGGTGTCGGCGGGAGGTGTACGTCCGTGGCCCGGCGTCGTGGGGTACGGGGCCCGCGGGCCCGGGCGGGCGAGGCGCCCAGGGACACCTCGCCCGGCCCCCCGGGGGTCAGGCGGGGTCGTCGTACTCGACGTAGAGGGGGCTGGCGACGAGCAGGCCCGCGCCGTCGGTGGCGGTGAACCCGGTGGTGACGCGGGCGTAACCCCGCATCGACGCCGCCATCTCCGGATGCGTCTGCGCGTCGATGCGGGCCATCAGGCCGCGCAGCGCGGTGACGAGCGAGGGGCGCCGTCCGTCCGGTCCGGCGCCGAGGTCGTCGGAGAGGGCGGCGAGCAGCGCCCCGGGCGCGCTGGCGTCGGAGCCGAGGAGGTCGCGCACCAGGGCGCCGGACTCCATGGTCTTGTCGGTGACGCGCGGCAGCGGTCCCGCGATCAGGTGCTCGCGGGAGCCGTGCAGCAGCAGCCGGACGGGCCGGTTCGCCGCGGGGGCGTCCGCGAAGAACACCATGGACGGGTCCGCGCCCTCGAGCACGAAGTAGTTCAGCGGGGCCTCGAAGGCGATCCACTGCCCCGGCCGAGTCCCCGACTCCGTGTACCAGCGCGCCGACTCCTGCACCCGGCGCACCACCCGCTGCAGATGCCTGCCCCACAGGTCGGACGCGGGACCGGGCGACGGGTCGACCTCCATCCCGCCGAACGGCGTGGAGACGCTGACCCGCTGCCGGGGCCAGGCGGACCGCAGTCCGGGCAGAAACTGCGAGAGTTTCCGGTCGGACAGGTAGATGACTTCCTGCACTCTTGCTCCGTTCGTCGGAAGCCGACGGGGGGTGTCACGTCGTGGGGCGTCGCGGCGGGGGTGCCGCCACGGGGAGGTCACGGCGGGCCGGTCACACGTCCCGCATTCACACGTCCCGCATTCACACGTCCTGCAGGCCGAGGAACTCGAAGGCCGCCGGCGGCAGCAGCTCCGACGGCCGGTACATCCCGTCCGGGCCCGGTTCCATGTCCCGCGCGAGACGGTCCAGCAGCTCGTCCAGCTCCGGGCGCCCGGCGGGGTCCCGGCGCAGGCACGGCGCCACGACGTCCACGAACGCCTCCGGTACGCCGCTGAGGTCGGGCGCCTCGGTCTGCATGCGGATCATCGTGCGGACGGGATCACCGCCCGGGTAGGGGCTGTGCCCGGACGCGGCGAAGACCAGCACGGCGCCCAGCGCGTACACGTCGCTGGCCGGCGTCACCTTCCGGGCGTCCATGGCCTGCTCGGGCGACATGTAGGCGGGGGTGCCGAGGGTGGCGTGGGCGACCGTCAGCTTGCTGGCCGCGGCGGCGGCCGCCAGGGCCAGCCCGAAGTCGATCACGCGCAGGCCGTCGACGCCCACCAGCACGTTGGACGGTTTGAGGTCCCGGTGCACGATCGCCGCGGCGTGCACCGACCGGAGCGCCTCGACCAGCTGGGCGGCCGCCCAGCGCAGCGCCTTCAGGGGCAGCGGCCCGCACGCGTCCACGAGGTCCCTCAGGGAGGGCGCCGAGACGTACGCCGTGGCCAGCCAGGGGATGTCCCCGCCGGTGTCCGCGTCCACGACGGGGGGCGCGTAGAAACCGTTCACGCCCCGCGCCGCGGCGACCTCCCGCTGGAAGCGCCTGCGGAACTCCAGGTCGTCGGCCAGCTCCTCCTTGACGACCTTGACGGCGAGCAGCCGGCCGGCAGGGGACTGGCCGAGGAACACCCGGCCCATCGACCCGCTGCCGATCCGCCGCAGCACGGTGTACGGCCCCACCCGGCGCGGGTCGAAGGGCTGCAGCGGCTTCCAGCGGGACGTGGGGTCCCACTCGTGGTGCTGCGGGCGCAGCACCGAACCGGCCGGCGGCGGTCCCGGACATGACCGGGGCTCCGACGCGCGCTGCTCCGGCATGCGCTCGTGCACGGCACCGAGCGCGTCGATCAGCTCCCGCACCAGAGGCGCCTCGATCGTGGCCGACGCCGACCGCACGAAGTGGCCCAGTTCGGTCATCTTGTCCAGGACGACCTTGCTGTCGACCCCGACCTTCTTGGCCAGTTCGTAGACCCGTACGTTCGCCACATCCGACTCCTCGACCCGAGGCCGGCGCCGACCTCGCAGGGGTCAAGAATATGGGTGCGGACGGGGCAAAATACGGACAAACGCCGGGGCGTCGCGCGGGTGTTGACGTCAGTGCGGCAGCGTGGCCGGGCTGCCGCCGTTCGCCTCGTAGCCGGCGACGGCCAGCGCGCGGTGGACCGCGAACTCGGCCGCCGGGTCGGCGGAGAGGGTCCAGGGCAGGGCGCCCACATGGCCGTCGACGTGTATGAGCTGGTTCATCGCCTCGGCCCAGCGCTCGGCGCGAACCAGGAAGAACACCAGCATGTGGCGCACGTGCGCCAGCATCGGGTCGTCGGGGCGGGCCGAGTGCACCGCGTGCAGCGCGCCGTGGATCGCCCGGGTGACGACCTCGCTCTGGTAGAAGCCGGAGACCAGATTCACCTCCGGGAGGTGCTCGAACACCGCGAACAGCGGCATCGCGGCCAGCAGGGATCCCTGCGGCGCCCGCGCCGCCGCGGCCTCCGCGAACGCGTACGCCTCAGCCCGGGAGCCGTGCCACTTCTCGCACCAATAGTGCAGCGCGGCCAGGTGCGCGCCCATGTGCGCCGGGGCGCGGTCCAGGATCTTCAGCCAGACCTGCTCGAACTCCTGCCGCGGATAACCGAGCCCGCGGGCCACCGACAGCTCCACGATGTACGGCACCGGGTCACCGGGGGCCAGCAGCGCCGCCTCGCCGCACGCCGCCTTCGCCTCCTCCATGATGATCCGGAACTCGTCCGTGCCGGGCGCTGCCGTGCGCCACGCCTGCTGCACCAGGAACTCGGCGTGCACCGCGGCGCCGCCCGCGTCCTTCGGGGCCTCCGTGCGCCACACCCGCAGCCACTGGCCGCCGGGCGCCTCGGAGACACCGCCGGGCCGCTGCGCCAGCTCCAGGGACGCGGCACCCGCGAAGGCCTGGATCCGCTGCCAGCGCGCCTCGCCGTCCGCCGCCGTGCCGGCCAGCAGCTGCTGCGCCGCGCGGTGGTCCTGGGTGCGCTGCACCACGTCCAGCACGTCCAGCAGGTCCTGGTCGGGTCCGGGCATGCGGACGTCCAGCTCCTCCTGGAGCGCGAAGCCGTAGTTCGCCGGGTCGGCCGCGTCCGGGTGGCCGGGCGGGACCAGGCCCACCGCGCCGCGCCGACGCCTGAGGAACGGCGTCACCACGACGAACAGCATGACGAGCGCGATCAGCACCCACAGAATCTCCATGCCACAAGCGAACCAGACCACGCCACCCGATGGCCAACCCGGTGCCCGAACCTGTGGAAAAACCCTGGCATCCGCCCTCCGGGGCGCCCCTCCGCCCCGTCCGGCAGGCCGCGGACGTCATGACCCCGCCGCGCGCACTACCCTCGGGCCCATGAGCGACAGGCACATCAGTCAGCACTTCGAGACGCTCGCGATCCACGCGGGCAACACCGCCGACCCCCTGACGGGCGCGGTCGTCCCGCCGATCTACCAGGTGTCCACCTACAAGCAGGACGGCGTCGGCGGCCTGCGCGGCGGCTACGAGTACAGCCGCAGCGCCAACCCGACCAGGACCGCGCTGGAGGAGAACCTGGCCGCCCTCGAGGGCGGACGCCGCGGGCTCGCGTTCGCGTCCGGGCTGGCGGCCGAGGACTGCCTGCTGCGCACGCTGCTCGCCCCCGGCGACCACGTGGTCA
Organism: Streptomyces sp. NPDC085937; assembly: GCF_044540535.1. Classification (NCBI taxonomy): domain Bacteria; kingdom Bacillati; phylum Actinomycetota; class Actinomycetes; order Kitasatosporales; family Streptomycetaceae; genus Streptomyces; species Streptomyces sp. NPDC085937. The sequence continues at coordinate 138,039 of NZ_JBITSH010000004.1, forward strand.
TCCCGAACGACGCCTACGGCGGCACGTTCCGCCTGTTCGCCAAGGTCGTCGCCCGCTGGGGCGTGGAGTGGTCGGTCGCCGACACCTCCGACCCGGCAGCCGTGCGGGCCGCGATCACCCCCAAGACCAAGGTCATCTGGGTGGAGACCCCCTCCAACCCGCTGCTCGGCATCACCGACATCGCCGCCGTCGCCCAGGTGGCCCGGGACGCCGGCGTGCGGCTGGTCGTCGACAACACCTTCGCCACGCCGTACCTGCAGCAGCCGCTCGCGCTCGGCGCGGACGTCGTCGTGCACTCCCTGACCAAGTACATGGGCGGCCACTCGGACGTCGTCGGCGGCGCCCTGATCACCGCCGACGCGGAGCTGGGCGAGGAGCTGGCGTTCCACCAGAACGCGATGGGCGCGGTCGCCGGCCCCTTCGACTCGTGGCTGGTGCTGCGCGGCACCAAGACGCTCTCGGTGCGCATGGACCGGCACAGCGAGAACGCCACGCGCGTGGCCGACATGCTCAGCCGTCACGCGCGCGTGACGAGCGTGCTGTACCCGGGCCTGCCCGAGCACCCCGGTCATGAGGTCGCCGCCAAGCAGATGCGCGCCTTCGGCGGCATGATCTCCTTCCGCGTCGAGGGCGGCGAGGAGGCGGCGGTCGAGGTCTGCAACCGCGCCAAGGTCTTCACCCTCGGTGAGTCGCTGGGCGGCGTCGAGTCGCTGATCGAGCACCCCGGGCGGATGACGCACGCGTCCGTCGCCGGTTCGCAGCTCGAGGTGCCGGCCGACCTGGTGCGCCTGTCCGTCGGCATCGAGAACGTCGACGACCTCCTGGAGGACCTCCAGCAGGCGCTGGGCCGCTAGCCGGTCCCACCAGCCGGTCAGCCGCTGGTCGGTCTCACCAGCCGGTCAGGGGTGGGGTCGTCTCGGACGGCGGCTCCACCCACGGCCGGACCGTGAGCGCCCACACCACGAACGCCACCGTCGCCGCGCACAGCAGCAGCCACAGGGCGCGGCGGGCGAGGGTGCGGCGCCGCTCCCTGCGGGCGCCGCGCCGCACGGCGTCCACGGCGAGGTCGGGCGGCACGACCGGCGGTACCCGCTCCATCAGCCGCCGTACGCGCGCCTCGCGTTCCGACCGGTTCATCCGGCCTCCCCGGTCATGACGGCACCGTGTCGACGCGTACCGGTGCCGGGGCGGGGCGGGGCGGCGGACGCAGCACGGCCGCCATCGCGCGGTCGTGCACGGCCCGTACGCGATCGAGGGGCAGCCCCAGCATCGCCGCGGTCTGCTCCTCGGCGATGCCCTCGTGCAGCCGCAGCACCAGGACCAGACGCTGCTGCGCGGTCAGCACGGCCAGCGGGCCGCCGGCGCGGGGCCGCGGACGGAGCGCGCCGTGCCGGTGCCAGGCACTCAGCGCGAACCGCGTCACCAGATACCGGCGGGTGTGGTCGTACGGATCCTCGCCGTGCAGCCCGTCCCAGCAGGCGTACGTACGGGCCAGGGCCAGGGTCAGCAGGCGCCGCGCCCGCGGGTTGGCGTCCGGGGGCTCGGCGGTGAGCAGGGTCGCGGTCTGCAGCAGCCGCCCGCCCGCGCCCGCGACGTACGCCCGGAACTCCTGGGCGCGGACGTCGTCGAGCGCATTCCGTGGTCGCACCCGCACCTCCCGTAGCCCCGGAGAGAGCCGGTCCCCCACCGCGCCGCGGACAGGGACCCCCTCCACATATCAGGCCAGGGCGTGCCTCCCGGTCAAGGGGCGCGCAGGGGCCAAGGCGGGCCCTCCGCCACGGCCGGCGCGCCTCCGGGCGGCCGGGGAGGTCCGGTCACCGCTTTCGGTGGATCAGGAGTCGCCCCGGTCCTGGGCGGACATCCGGGAGGACAGCGCGCCGTTGAACCGGGTGAGGAGCGTGCAGAACGCCTCGCGCTCCTCGGGCGCCCAGTCGCCGGTCAGCTCGGCCATCAGCTGGCGTCGTGACGCGCGCACCTCCTCCAGGCGGGCCTGTCCGCCCGGGGACAGCTGGAGCACGACCGCGCGCCCGTCCTCCGGGTGCGAGGTGCGCGTGACCAGGCCGGTGTCGACGAGCGGCGCCACCTGCCGGGTGACCGTGGAGGAGTCGATCCCCATGCTGGCCGCGAGCGCCTTGACACCCATCGGCCCTTCCTTGTCGAGACGGTTGAGCAGCAGGTAGGCGGCGCGGTCCATGGAGTTGCGCACCTGGCCGACCCCGCCGAGCCGGGTCTGTTCCGCGCGGCGGGCGAAGAGCGCCACCTCGTGCTGCAGAGTGTCGAGAAGACCGGTGTCACCGACCGCCGTCAGATCGGTCGTCATGTCCATCGACATTTCAGGTGTTGTGGGCATGGCGGGGGGCTCACTTCGTGATGGGCTGCTGATGGGACGACAGGGTACGCGGCCGGGGCGCGGACCGTACCGGGGCTGTGCAAAGCGGTCGTCCGCGGGTTGGTCACACCGGCCGTCGCGCCCGGCGAACTGCGATGCTGGAGGCATGAGCTACAGCACGGCCGGCCGGCTGCGCACCGTCACTCTCGACGACGTGCGCGGCGCTCACAAGATGCTCTCCGGGGTGGCCCGCACGACCGCGCTGGAAGGCAGCCGGCACCTCTCCCGGCAGGTGGGCGCCCCGGTGCTGCTGAAGTGCGAGAACCTCCAGCGGACCGGGTCGTTCAAGCTGCGCGGCGCGTACGTGCGGATCGCCGGGCTGCTCCCCGAGGAGCGGGCCGCGGGCGTCGTCGCGGCGAGCGCCGGCAACCACGCGCAGGGCGTGGCCCTGGCGTCGTCGCTGCTCGGGGTGCGCTCCACGGTGTTCATGCCCAAGGGCGCCCCGCTGCCGAAGATCAGCGCGACCCGGGAGTACGGCGCCGAGGTGCGCCTGCACGGCCAGGTGGTCGACGAGTCGCTGGCCGCGGCCCAGGAGTACGCGCATGAGACGGGCGCGGTGTTCATCCACCCCTTCGACCACCCGGACGTCATCGCCGGCCAGGGCACGGTGGGACTGGAGATCCTGGAGCAGTGCCCCGAGGTGCGGACGATCGTCGTCGGAGTCGGCGGGGGAGGGCTGGCCGCCGGGATCGCGGTCGCGGTGAAGTCGCTGCGGCCCGACGTGCGGATCGTGGGGGTGCAGGCGGCGGGCGCGGCCGCCTATCCGCCGTCGCTGGCCGCCGGGCGTCCGGTGACCCTCGGCCACCCGGTGACGATGGCCGACGGGATCAAGGTGGGGCGGCCGGGCGACGTGCCGTTCGAGCTGGTCGGCGAGCTGGTGGACGAGGTCCGCACGGTCACCGAGGACGAGCTGTCGGCCGCGCTGCTGCTGTGTCTGGAGCGGGCCAAGATGGTCGTCGAACCGGCCGGGGCGAGCCCGGTCGCGGCGCTGCTGAGCCGTCCGGACGCCTTCGAGGGCCCGGTCGTCGCGGTGCTGTCCGGCGGCAACGTGGACCCGGTGCTGATGGAGCGGGTGCTGCGGCACGGCATGGCGGCGCAGGGCCGCTACCTGGCCGTACGGCTGCGGCTGACCGACCGGCCGGGTGCCCTCGCCTCGCTGCTCGGGTCGCTGTCAGTGGTCGACGTCAACGTCCTCGACGTGAGTCACGTACGGACCGATCCGCGGCTCGGGCTCACGGAGGCGGAGGTCGAGCTGCACCTGGAGACGAAGGGCCCGGCGCACTGCGCCGAGGTCGAACAGGCCCTGCGCGAGGCGGGTTACACGGTGACGGGCTGACGCCGGAAGCGGCTTCACCCCTTCGGGTAATCCCATTGAGAGACGCGATACATCGCGTTATGGTGTGTCGCGTGTCGCGGCCCGGCCGCTGACGCCCCACTGCCGTGCCGGGCGGAAAACTCCAGCGGACACCGGCGCACCAACCTAGGCTTTCCCGAAGTATCACGATGACGTGGAGATTCATATGCCAGGCGCCATTTATGCCGAAGGCCTGGTGAAGACCTTCGGCGACGTTAGGGCACTGGACGGGGTGGACCTCGAGGTCCCGGAGGGCACCGTCCTGGGGCTGCTCGGGCCGAACGGCGCGGGCAAGACCACCACCGTCCGCTGTCTCACCACCCTCCTGCGGCCCGACAGCGGAAAGGCCGTCGTCGCCGGCCTCGACGTGCTGAAGCAGCCCGACGCCGTACGCCGCTCGATCGGCCTGTCCGGCCAGTTCGCCGCCGTCGACGAGTACCTGACCGGCCGGGAGAACCTCCAGATGGTCGGGCAGCTCTACCAGATGAAGGCGAAGGCGGCCCGGGCCCGCGCGGACGAACTGCTGGAGCAGTTCCACCTCGCGGACGCGGCCGACCGCACCGCGAAGACCTACTCCGGCGGCATGCGCCGCCGCCTCGACCTCGCCGCCGCCCTGGTCGTCTCCCCGCCCGTGATGTTCATGGACGAACCGACGACCGGCCTCGACCCGCGCAACCGCCAGCAGCTGTGGGAGGTGATCAAGCAGCTCGTCTCCGGCGGGACGACCCTGCTGCTCACCACGCAGTACCTGGAGGAGGCCGACCACCTCGCGCACGACATCGCGGTCGTCGACCACGGCCGGGTCATCGCCCAGGGCACCTCCGACCAGCTCAAGGCCCGCACCGGCGGCGAGCGCGTCGAGGTCGTGGTGCACGAACGCGAGCACATCCGCGCCGCGGCCGCCCTGCTCGACAAGTACAGCCTGCGCGGGCTCGGTCAGGGAGACACCACCGTCGAGGAGCACATGCGCAAGATCACCACGCCGGTCTCCGGCGGCGCGAAGCTCCTCGCCGAGATCATCCGCGAGCTCGACGCCGACGGCATCGAGATCGACGACATCGGACTGCGCCGCCCCACCCTCGACGACGTCTTCCTCTCGCTCACCGGTCACGTCGCCGAGAGCGGGGACGGCGAGGGCGGCGACGCGCCGCGCACCGGCGCGGGCTCCACCGAGGCCGAGGGAGCCGGAGGGGCCGAGGGACGCAAAGGACGCAAGGGACGCGGACAGCGCCAGGACGAGGAGGCCGCGAAGTGAGTGCCGTCACCGACGCCGTGCGGGTCGCGGCGCCCGGCAACGCCATCGGTCAGTCGATCCGCGACTCGCTGGTCGTCGCCAAGCGCAACCTGATCCGCATGATGCGCATCCCCGAGGTGGTCATCTTCGGGCTGATCCAGCCGATCATGTTCGTGGTGCTCTTCTCGTACGTGTTCGGCGGTTCCATGGACATCGGCGGCAGCACCAGCCCGCAGGTCTACCGCGAGTTCCTGATGGCCGGCATCTTCGCCCAGACCGTCACCTTCGCCACCGCGGGGGCCGGCGCGGGCATCGCCGAGGACATGCACAAGGGGCTCATCGACCGTTTCCGCTCCCTGCCGATGGCGCGGGGCGCGGTGCTCACCGGCCGCACCCTCGCCGACATGGTGCAGACGGCGCTCACCCTGCTCGTGCTCGCCGTCGTCGCCCTGCTGGTCGGGTGGCGCACCCACACCAGCATCGGCGAGGTCATCGGCGCGTTCGGACTGCTGCTCCTCACCGGGTACGCGTTCACGTGGATCGGCGCGGTCATCGGCCTGTCGGTCCGCACCCCCGAGGCGGCCACCTCCGGCGGACTGGTCTGGCTCTTCCCGGTCACGTTCGTGTCGAACGCGTTCGTGGACTCCAGCAACATGACGCCCTGGCTGCGGCACATCGCGGACTGGAACCCGTTCAGCGCCACCGTCCAGGCCTGCCGCGAACTGTTCGGCAACCCGGGCGTCTCCACCTCGGACGCCTGGCCCATGCAGCACCCGGTGTGGGCGTCGGTGATCTACTCGATCCTGATCATCGCCGTCTTCCGCACGCTGGCCGTCCGTAAGTACCGCTCGGCCGCCGCATGACGAAAGCCCCCGGCGCCGAGGGCGCCGGGGGCTCGTGGGGACTCGCGTGAGGCGGGTCAGCCGCTGTAGGGCTCGGCCTTCAGGATCTTCACCGAGGCCTTCTTGCCGTTGGGCAGCTCGTACTCCGCGTCCTCACCGACCTTGTGGCCCATCACACCGGAGCCCAGCGGGGACTGCGGCGAGTAGGTCTCGATGTCGGAGCTCGCGTACTCGCGGGAGGCGAGCAGGAAGGTCAGCGTGTCGTCCTCGTCACCGTCGAAGGCGATCGTCACGACCATGCCCGGCGCCACCGCGCCGTCGGCCGCGGGGGCCTCGCCGACCTTGGCGTTCTCGAGGAGCTGGGTGAGCTGGCGCACACGGAGCTCCTGCTTGCCCTGCTCCTCCTTGGCCGCGTGGTACCCGCCGTTCTCACGCAGGTCGCCCTCCTCGCGCGCGGCGGCGATCTTGGCGGCGATCTCCGAGCGCGCGGGACCAGTAAGGTACTCAAGCTCGTCCTTGAGCTTGTTGTACGCCTCCTGGGTCAGCCAGGTGACGTTCTCGCTGGTCTGGGTCACAGGTGCTCCTCGTAGGTACTGGGAATACAAAGCATCGCCCTACCCGGAAGAATGGACCCCCGGGGACGGGCGAAACCACGAGCCTAACAATTCAGTGCCCGCAGGGGGAGGACATAAGCGCACGAATTCCCGTCGGCGCAGGTCAATGACTGGGTATTCCCCGCCACGTCACTCGGCGTGACAGCCGACGAGCTCGGCGCTGGTGCCGCGGGAGGTCGTGCGCAGGGTGACGACCTGGTCGACGCGGGTGGCGTCCTCGCCGAAGCGGAAGTCGGCGCGGCCGACCTCGGCGCCGTCCTCGGCCTGGGAGCGCACGGTGCAGTAGCCGACGACGCCCGCGTCCTTGTGCACCTCCAGGTGCACCTTGACCGCGTCCTCGCCGACCTCGAAGCCGATCAGCTCGCCGCTGATCTCGTTCTGGGCGACGTAGTGGTAGCCGAACCAGCCGATCAGCGCGACGAAGAGGACGGCGAGCACCCCGCCGACGACCTTGAGGGTGCGGTCGGCACGCTGGTCCGAGGAGCGGCCGTAACGGCCCTCGGGCAGCCGCGTGCTCGACGTACTCATGATCGTCTCCTCGGCAGGAAGGGACCGGCGTCCCCGGACCGTCCCCGGGAGCGGCGCTCCGGAATTTTTCGCCCCCCGGTTCCGTCACTATAGAAGCCTGCGACTGCGCCGCCGTACCCAGGGCGGCCCACGACTTGAGGATTGAGTCTTGACTGACCAGCTGCGACTGATGGCCGTGCACGCCCACCCCGACGACGAGTCGAGCAAGGGCGCGGCCACCATGGCGAAGTACGTGTCCGAGGGGGTGGACGTGCTGGTCGTGACCTGCACGGGCGGGGAGCGCGGCTCCATCCTCAACCCCAAGCTCCAGGGGGACCCGTACATCGAGGAGCACATCCACGAAGTGCGCAAGAAGGAGATGGACGAGGCCCGCGAGATCCTCGGTGTGAAGCAGGAGTGGCTGGGCTTCGTCGACTCGGGTCTGCCCGAGGGCGACCCGCTGCCGCCGCTGCCGGAGGGCTGCTTCGCCCTGGAGGACGTCGACAAGGCGGCGGGTGAGCTGGTCCGCAAGATCCGCTCCTTCCGGCCGCAGGTGATCACCACCTACGACGAGAACGGCGGCTACCCGCACCCCGACCACATCATGACCCACAAGATCACGATGGTGGCGTTCGAGGGGGCGGCGGACACCGAGAAGTACCCGGAGGACGAGTTCGGCCCGGCCTTCCAGCCGCTGAAGGTCTACTACAACCAGGGCTTCAACCGTCCCCGCACCGAGGCGCTGCACCAGGCCATGCTGGACCGCGGTCTGGAGTCGCCGTACGGGGACTGGCTGAAGCGGTGGGACGAGTTCGAGCGCAAGGAGCGCACGCTCACCACGCACGTGCCGTGCGCCGACTTCTTCGAGATCCGGGACAAGGCGCTGATCGCGCACGCCACGCAGATCGACCCCGACGGGGGCTGGTTCCGGGTGCCGCTGGACCTCCAGAAGCAGGTCTGGCCCACCGAGGAGTACGAGCTCGCGAAGTCGCTCGTGGACACCTCCCTCCCCGAGGACGACCTCTTCGCGGGCATCCGGGACAATGGCTGACATGAGCGCAAGCGCAAGCCTGGCAATGACCCACCTGGTCCCCCTCGCCGCGGAGTTCGACGAGGACAAGGTCACCCCCGGTGTCCTCGGCTTCATCGTGTTCGCGGTGATGGCCCTGGCGGTCTGGGGGCTGATGAAGTCGATGAGCCGGCACATGGGGCGGGTCAACTTCGCGGAGCCCGACGACAAGGACGGCGCCCTCTCCGACGGCACCAAGTCCACGGCCTGAGGCCCCGCACGCCCACGGCACCCGGCACCCGCGCCGGGTGCCGCTTCGGGCATGCCTCGCGCCGCTTCCGGGCCGCGGCGACGCCGACGGCGTGCAGCGCGCCGCACCGGGTGCGGCGGAAAGCCCCGTAAGCCCGGGCCCGGGCCCGGGCGCGGCGCGGGTCACGCGTCCACGGGGACCGGGACGCCCATGACTTCGTGGGCGCGGCGGGTGGGGACCAGGCCGAGGTTCCAGGCCTGCCAGCCGGCCTCCAGGGCGACGCCTCGCTCCAGCAGGAGCTGGTACGCCTCGACGCAGTCGGTGAGCTTGGGGTCGCGGGCCGGGTGGCCGGCGCGGCCCAGCTCCGTGAGCTCCTGCTGCGCCACCGCCGTACCGACCTCCGTGCCGCCCGGTGCCGCGTACGGCAGCAGCGTGCAGCGCAGGAAGCGTGCCCAGTCCTCGCCCCGCCGGTCGCCGTAGGAGGCGAACAGCGTCACCGCCTCGTCGCACAGCGCCAGCGCCTGCGGGGTGCGCGCGTTGCCCGCGTCGACGACCGCCAGTTCCAGGCACGTCCACCCCTCGCCGTGCGCCACCCCGATCCGCTGGAAGTCGGCGCGCGCGTCGACCAGCAGCTGACGGGCGAAGCCGGAGTTGCGCAGGCTGCCCGTCTGCGCCGCCCGCTGGTCCCGGGTCACCCGCGCAGAGTGGTGCCGGGCACAGGCCAGGCCGTAGACGTCCCGCATGCGGGAGAACATCGTGCGGGCGCGTTCCAGCTCGCGCACCGCCCGGTCCAGGTCACCGGTCTCCTCCAGGGCCTGGCCCAGGTAGTACAGCGTCCACGCCTCACCGCGCGCGTCCTCGTTCTCCCGGTGCCGTCCGGCGGCCCGGCGCAGCTCCTCCACCGCGGGACCCGCGTCCCCGTCCACCAGCCGGGCCCGTGCCAGCTCGGTCAGCGCCCACGCCTCACCACGCGCGTCACGGGTGCGGCCGTACAGGTCGAGGGCGGTGCGCAGCTCGCCCTCCGCGCGCGGCACGTCGCCCCGGCGCAGATGCAGCTGACCCAGCTGGAAGTGCGCCCACGCCTGCCCGTGCACGGACTCGCCCGCCCGGTGCAACACCAGCGACTCCGTCAGCAGCTGGAGCGCCTCGGCCAGCCGGGCCCGGTCCCGCTCCACCGCCGCCAGCGCGTGCATCGTCCAGGCGCGGTCCGTGGCCAGCGCGTTCGACGCCTGGAGCTCCAGCGCCTCCCGCAGCCGCGCCGACGCCTCCGTCAGGTTGCCCTGGTGGTGCAGCGTGATGCCGAGCGAGGTGAGCGCCCGCGCCGCCCCCGCCTCGTGCTGCGCCTCCCGGTACAGGTCCACCACCGACGTGAGGGTGGTCCGCGCCTTGTCCAGCTCGCCCAGTTGACGTGCCGCGATGCCGGTGCGCCACTGCACCGAGCGGACCAGCAGCCCCTCGTCCACGGCCTGCGCCAGCTCGTTGATCTCGCCCAGCCGGTAGAGGTCGCCGCGCAGCAGGCAGTAGTCGCACAGGGCGCCGAGCAGGTTCAGCACCGCGCCTTGGTCCACGCCTTCCGCGTGCCGCAGCGCCGCCGTGATGAAGCTGGACTCGTCGTCCAGCCAGTGCAGCGCCTCGTCCAGCGAGGTGAAGCCGTACGAGCCGAACCGGTCGGACCGGGTCGACACGTTCCCGTCGACCAGCCGCAGCACCGAGTCGGCGAGCTCGGCGTAGTTCACGATCAGCCGCTCCTGCGCGGCCGCGCGCTCGTCCGGGTTCTCCTCGTCCAGCAGCCGGGCCAGCGCGAACGCGCGCACCAGGTCGTGCAGCCGGTACCGGCTGTGCCGTACCCGGTCGACGAGTCCGGCCCGGTGCAGCGCGGCCAGGTGCCGGGTCGCCTCCGCCTCGTCGGTGGAGAGCAGCGCGGCGGCAGCGGCGGCGCCGAGCGAGGCGCGTCCGGCGAGGGCCAGCCGGCGCAGCAGCCGCCGTACGGTCTCCGGCTGGTCGGTGTAGCGCAGCCACAGGGCGCGCTCGACCGGCTCGACGGGACCGTAGGCGCCGAGGTCGGTGGCGAGCGCGAGGGGCGAACGCGGCCCCAGGGCGGCACCGGCCAGCCGCAGCGCCAGCGGCAGCCCCCCGCACAGCTCCCGCACCCGTTCGGTGGCCTCGGCGTCGTACGGGCCGGCGTCGTCCTGCGCGGCGGCGGCCAGCAGCTCCTCCGCGCCCGCCGGGTCCAGCGGCTCCACCGGCAGCTGGTGCACCGTCGCGGGCAGGTCCTCCGGCAGCCCCAGTGGGGCGCGGGAGGTGACCAGGACCAGGCTGTCGGAACGCTCCGGTATCAGCGTGCGGACCTGCTGCGGGTCGGAGGCGTCGTCCAGCACGATCGTGACCGGCGTCCCGGTCAGATGCTGGTGGTACAGCTCGCTCAGCCGCTTGACCTGCTGGTCCGTGGAGGACCGCTCCCGGAACAGCAGCTGCTCACGCGGCGCCCCGAGCCGGTTCAGCAGGTGCAGCAGCGCGTCCCGGGTGGACAGCGGGGGCTCGCCGGAGCCGGCGCCGCGCAGGTCGACGACGCAGGCCCCTCGGAAGTGGTCCCTCAGGTCGTGCGCCGCCCGCACCGCCAGCGTCGTCCGGCCGCTCCCGGACACCCCGTGCAGCACCACCACCGTGGGCCGGGTCTCCGTGCTCGCGCGGGCCGCCCGCACCCACTGCCGGATCCGCGCCATCTCCTGCCGCCGGCCCGCGAACGCGCCGAGCGGCTCCGGCAGCTGCCCGAACGACTGCTCCAGGACGCTGCGCCCCCGGGCCGCGGCGCTCTTGTCGGCGCCGCGCAGCCGCGGTCCGGTCGTCTTCGGCGCCGTGGACGCGGTCAGGACCCGCTGCTGGTCCAGGAACGGCCGGATGCCGCGCACCTCCAGCGCCGTCAGCCACTGCAGGCGCAGCTGGTCCGGCCCGCCCGGCTGGCCGGCCGCACCGGCCCGGTGGTGGGCGGCGGGCACATGCGCCCCGGCCACCTTCACCACCGTCGCCGCCGCGCCGACCACGCCGACGGCCACCCCCGCGCCGAGCGCGGTCCCCGTGCCCGTCCCCAGCGCCATGTCGGCGACCACGGCCGCGAGGCCCGCCACCCCGGCCACCAGCAGCGGCGTCCCGGCGCCCTCGCGCGCGTAGCGCTGCCGGAAGGTGAGCCGGCCGGCCTCCGTCTCGTCCAGGGCGCGGGTGTACGCCTCGTACTCCTCGGCCGCCGTGTGCGCCATCGCGTCCAGCGCCCCGCGCGCCCGTGAGAGCAGCACCTTCCCGTCGGTGCGCCCGCCCGTCCGGCGCACCTCCTCCTCCACGGCCCGTGCCAACAGCCGCTCGGCTTCCGCCCGATGGCCGTCCCGCATGTCTCGTCCCCCTCCGGCGGCGACTTCGTCGCCTACGAGTGTGCTGCGGCCGGGCCTCCGGCGCGAGGGTGCGACGATCAACGGCCGTGCCGTCACGATCCCTTCACACGGCCCGGGGGCCCGCTCCCGCCATGCCGCCGTGTGACCCGGGACCCTCCGGGTGCGCGACGGGCCGGGGCGGCGTCCGTCCCGCGGCGGGCGGCCGGCGTGCGCGAGGATGGAGACATGGCGAACCGACTTGCGCAGGCCACGTCCCCCTACCTCCTCCAGCACGCCGACAACCCCGTGGACTGGTGGACCTGGTCCGAGGAGGCCTTCGCCGAGGCGCGGCGGCGCGATGTGCCGGTGCTGCTGAGCGTCGGCTACTCCAGCTGTCACTGGTGCCACGTGATGGCCCACGAGTCCTTCGAGGACCAGGCCACCGCCGACGACATGAACGCGCACTTCGTCAGCATCAAGGTGGACCGCGAGGAGCGCCCGGACGTCGACGCCGTGTACATGGAGGCGGTGCAGGCGGCCACCGGGCACGGCGGCTGGCCGATGACGGTGTTCCTCACGCCGGACGCCGAGCCGTTCTACTTCGGTACGTACTTCCCGCCCGCCCCCCGGCACGGCATGCCGTCGTTCCGGCAGGTGCTGGAGGGGGTCAGGCAGGCCTGGGAGGAGCGGCGGGACGAGGTCGGCGACGTCGCGGGGAAGATCACCCGGGACCTGGCCGGCCGGGAGCTGGCCTACGGCGACGACCAGGTGCCCGGCGAGCAGGAGCTGGCGCAGGCGCTGCTCGGGCTGACCCGGGAGTACGACCCGCAGCGCGGCGGGTTCGGCGGGGCACCGAAGTTCCCGCCGTCCATGGTGATCGAGTTCCTGCTGCGCCACCACGCCCGCACGGGCGCGGAGGGCGCCCTGCAGATGGCGGCGGACACCTGCGAGCGGATGGCGCGCGGCGGCATCTACGACCAGCTCGGCGGCGGCTTCGCCCGCTACTCCGTGGACCGCGACTGGGTGGTGCCGCACTTCGAGAAGATGCTCTACGACAACGCCCTGCTCTGCCGGGTCTACGCCCACCTGTGGCGGGCCACCGGCTCCGAGCTGGCGCGCCGGGTGGCGCTGGAGACGGCCGACTTCATGGTCCGTGAACTGCGCACCCCCGAGGGCGGGTTCGCGTCCGCGCTGGACGCGGACAGCGAAGAGGTGGTGCCGCCCGAGGGGCGTCATGAGAAGGGTGAGGGCGGGCGACGGGAGGGCGGCACCGGACGGCACGTCGAGGGCGCCTACTACGTGTGGACGCCCGCGCAACTGCGCGCGGTGCTCGGCGACGACGACGCGGAGCTGGCCGCCCGGTACTTCGGGGTGACCGAGGAAGGCACCTTCGAGGAGGGCGCGTCGGTGCTGCAACTGCCGCAGCGCGACGAGGTGTTCGACGCCGCCCGGATCGGCGGCGTCCGGGAGCGGCTGCTCGCGGCGCGCGACCGGCGCCCCGCGCCCGGCCGGGACGACAAGGTGGTCGCCGCCTGGAACGGCCTGGCGATCGCCGCGCTCGCCGAGACGGGCGCCTACTTCGACCGGCCGGACCTGGTCGAGGCCGCGGTCGCCGCCGGTGACCTGCTGGTGCGGGTGCACCTGGACGAGCACGCCCGTATCGCCCGGACCAGCAAGGACGGCCAGGTGGGCGCCAACGCGGGCGTGCTGGAGGACTACGCCGACGTCGCCGAGGGCTTCCTGGCGCTGGCGTCGGTGACCGGCGAGGGCGTGTGGCTGGACTTCACCGGCCTGCTCGTCGACCACGTCCTGACCCGCTTCCTGGACACGGAGTCCGGCGCCCTCTACGACACGGCGTCGGACGCGGAGCGGCTGATCCGGCGCCCGCAGGACCCCACCGACAACGCCACCCCGTCCGGCTGGACCGCCGCCGCCGGCGCCCTGCTGGGCTATGCGGCGCACACCGGCTCCGAGCCGCACCGCACCGCGGCCGAGCGGGCCCTGGGCGTGGTGAAGGCGCTCGGCCCTCGCGTCCCCCGCTTCATCGGCTGGGGCCTCGCGGTCGCCGAGGCCGTCCTGGACGGTCCCCGGGAGATCGCGGTGGTCGGACAGGGCCCGGACGACCCGGCGACGACGACTCTGCACCGCACGGCGCTCCTGGGCACCGCGCCCGGCGCGGTGGTCGCCGTGGGGACCCAGGGAAGCGACGAGTTCCCGCTGCTCGCCGACCGCCCCCTCGTCGACGGCGCCCCGGCCGCCTACGTCTGCCGCAACTTCACCTGCGACGCCCCGACGACCGACCCGGACCGCCTGCGGACGGCGCTCGGAGGCTGAGCGGGGCGGGGGCCGCCCCTCCGGGGGGCGGGGAGCGGCCCCGTGCGGTGCGGGGGAGCGGCCCCCTGCGGTGCGGGAGCGACCCTCGGAGTGCGGTCGTTGCCCGGGAGCGCCGGCCGCACCGTCCGTAGGGGTCAGCCCGCGGCGCCGGCGGGCTCCAGGGGGGCCCAGCGCTGGTTCTCCACCAGGTTCCGGTAGTACTCGCTGTCCTCCATGAGCTCGGCGTGCGTGCCGGCCGCGACCACCCGGCCCTCCTTGAGGGCCACGACGTGTTCGGCGTGCATCACGGTGGACATCCTGTGCGCGATGACGATCACCGACCGGTCGCGGGCCAGTTCGTCGACGACGTCCCGCAGCCTCAGCTCGTTCACCGCGTCCATCTGGGAGGTCGGCTCGTCGAGCAGCAGGACCTCGGCGGGGCTCAGCAGGGCGCGGGCGAGGGCGAGACGCTGCCGCTGACCGCCCGAGAGGTCGGTGGCGCGACCCAGTTCGGTGTCCAGGCCGTGCGGCAGGGCCTGCACGGCGTCGTGGAGATCCACCGACCTCAGCACCGTGGAGAGCCGCTCGTCGAGCTCCGCCGTGCTCTGTCCTGGCGGGGTGTCGAGTCCCAGGAGCAGGTTCTCCCGTACCGTGCCCTCCAGCAGCGTGAACGACTGGTCGACGTAGCCGAGCCGGGAGCGCAGGTCGTGCAGCGTCCAGCGGGTGACGTCGCGGTCCAGGACGCTCACCGTGCCCCGGTCGCTGTGGAGGAACCGCTCGACCAGGTGGAAGAGGGTGGACTTGCCCGCCCCGGAGTGGCCCACGACGGCGGTCAGGCCCCGCCGCGGCGCGCTGAACGACACGTCGTGCAGCACCGGCTGGCCGTCGTAGGAGAAGGACACCCCGTCGAAGCGGACCGCGGTGGCGGCGTGCGCCGGAGCCGGCCGGCCGGTCGCGGGGGTGCCGGCGGCGTCGGGCGGGACGGGGGAGGCCGTGCCGTCGGCCGCGGCGGGTTCCTCGCTCGGTTCCGTCGGCAGGGACAGCAGGTCCTCGAAGCGCGCCTTGGCGGCCAGGCCGGTCTGCAGCCGTCCGAACCCCATCACGATGATCGTGACCGGGCTGACCAGCTGGAGCAGGTACAGGATGAAGGCGATGAAGTCGGCCAGCGTCAGGGCGCCGTGCGCGATCCGGGCGCTGCCCGCGATCACGATGCCGGCGAGGGCCACCTCCTGTCCCAGGGACATCAGCGGCAGGACCACCGACTGGAGACGGGACGCGCGCAGCATCTCCGTGGTGAGTGCGTCGGCGTCCGCGGTCAGGGCCCGCGCGGTACGGCGTTCGGCCCGGTGCGCCTTGATGGTGAGCAGGGAGGCCAGCGACGTGGTGAACCGCTGCGCGAGCATGCCGGTGGCGATCTGGATGGACTCGTAGCGCTTGCGTACCCGCCGCAGGACGAACCAGATCGCGCACCCGGCCGCGGCGAAGGACGCGAAGGCGAGGAGGACGAGCAGCAGGTCCAGGAAGGCCATCAGCACGATCGTGCCGAGGGCGGTGACGACGGCCACCGGCACCTGCACCACGCCCGCGTCCACCACCGAGCGCAGGAGCATCGCGTCCGAGGTGATGCGGGCGACGAGGTTGCCCGGGCCCGTGGCGCGCACCCCGGACAGCGGCAGCCGCAGGGAGTGCTCCATGACGCGGGAGCGCAGGCGGAGCACGAGCCGTTCGCCGGTGCGGGCCAGCAGGTAGCCGGAGAGCGAGGAGGCCGCCGCCGCGCCGAGCGCCAGCGGCACCATCCAGACCAGGACGCCGACGACCGACTCCCGCCGGCCGAGGACCTCGATGAGGTCTCTGACCAGCCAGGGAATGGCGAGTGTCGCGGCGGTCGCGGCCAGGCTCAGCACCAGGGCGGCGCAGACCGAGGCGGTGTTCTCCCGCAGCAGGTCACGAAGGACCCGCACGCCGGGCCGAGCGGGTGGCGAAGAGGTGGGGCCGGTCCTCATGGCGGGGTTCCTTCCGGGGAGGGACGGGCGGAAGCGCCCGGCCGGCCTCTCGGACGCGGGGTGTACCGAGGGCCGGCCGGGCACCGGGTCAGCAGCCGGACGAGATGGTGTAACCGGCGCTGAAGCTGGCGGCACCGCCGATGGAGGCCAGGACGCTCTCGACGGAGACGATCGTGACCGTGGTGGTCGGGCTGATCGCCGGGGCCTCGGCCGTGGCGTCGGCGGCGATCTCGGCCGAGTCCGTGTAGGCGGTGTAGCCGGCGATGAGCTGGTCCGCGGTGTTCATGCTTCCTCCGTTGGGAAAGGGATGTGACGGGTGCATTTCTCTCACGGGGTCCGAGGCGCTTCCACCCCCTTTCTTTGGGGTGAATGCCGGACGTGCTGGGGAATCGGGCCGGGAAGAATCTTTACTGGCCCACTTCTCCCGGCGGGAAAGTTGGGTTCCCTTTTGTGGAAAGGGTGGGGGATTCTCCGGACGAAAAGGGTCCGCAGGTGCGCGGAAAGGGCCGGTGACGCCATTCTCGGTGGCGGCTCCGATGGTGGTTCCGCCGAGAATGCCGATGCCGGCCCCTGGGTCATCCGCGCAGGAACGCGTCCGTCCACGCCCCGGGCGCCCCGAGGGCGACTCCGGTGAAGCGTTCCGGGCGGTAGAGGCGCCGGGCGCACTCCACCACCTGGTCCACCGTCACCTCCTGGAGCAGGGCGGGAAAGGCGGACAGCCACCCGGGATCCAGTCCGCTGCCGAGCACTCCGATCAGCGCCGTGGCGAGTCCCGACTGCGAGGTCTGGCCGATGGAGGTGATTCCGGTCATGTGCTCCCGGGCGGCGTCGATCTCCCGCCGGTCCGGTGGATCGGACACGAGGGCGCGCAGTTCCCGCCCGGTCGCCCGCAGGGAATCAGGAACCGTCGTGGGGTCCGTCGCATAGGTGATGAGGACGGAGGTGTGCGGCAAAGAATCGTCGATGGTTGATTCAACGCTGTAGACGAATCCGTTGTCCTCGCGCAGTCGCCGCATGAGACGTGAGGAGAAATAACCGCCGAACAGGCAATTGACGATGCTCAGCGCGGGAAAAACGGGGTCGGTCCGGGCGGGAACGGGGGCCGCGAGCATCACCTGAGCGTGCCCCGCCGGGCCGGGACGGGGCACTCCGGCCGGTCCGCTCACCGACCAGGGCGGCGGGGGCGCCGGCGGAGGTGGTCCGGTGTCCGGCCAGCCCGCGAAGGCTTCGACGGCGGCCCGGGTGTCACAGGGGGCGACGACCACCAGGTGGGAGCCCCGGGGCCGTACGGCCGACGCGTGCAGCGCGGTGACGTGTTCCGCGGTGACGGCCCGCAGGGCGGCGGCGTCCGGGTGCCGCGCGGAGCCGGGGAAGAGGTGTGCGTGCAGCGCGGCGTGCGCCGCGGTGAGGGGATGGGCGTGCCGGTCGTCCGCGCGCGCGGCGAGCACGCCGGCCACCTGCTCGCAGTCCTCGCTGGTGACGTCGGGGCGGGTGACGGAGCGGACGAGCACGCCGAGGGCCCAGTCGACGGCCTCCACCGGGACGGAGGCGCTCGCCGCGAGCCGGCGTCCCGTCCAGGAGACGGAGACGACCGAGCCCTCCCGGTGCGGGTCCTTGTCGATCCCCGCGCCGGCGCGGCGCGCGCAGTCCCGGGCCGTCAGCGCCGCCAGGACCTCGGCGGTCGCGGGGTCGACGGCGTGGGCGGGCATCGGCACGAACAGACGGATCTCCGCCAGGGGGGCCGAGCCCGTGCGCACGGTGACCGCCCGCAGGCCGTTGGCCAGGACGTCGTCGCTGTGGGGCGGGAGCGGGAACGGACGGAACGAGCCCAACGGGGGCAGCGCCGCGGGGGAGGTCGTCATGCGGGAGCCGCCTCCCGGGTGGAGCGCAGGCCCAGTACGGCACGGGGGGTGCTCAGCAGGCTCCTGGCGGCGGTGGCCACGTCGTCCGGGCCGGTCGCGGCCACCAGCCCGGGCAGGTCGTCGGCCAGCTCGGCCCGGTCGTGCAGCAGGGTGAACGCGCCGGTGTGGCGGGTCCGTTGGAGCAGGCTGTCGTAGCCGCGGGCGAGCGAGACACGGATCTGCGCCCGCGTGCGCTCCAGTGCGCCGGGGGTGGGACCCTGCCGCGCCAGGAGGCGCAGGACGTCGTCGGTCTCCGCCAGGACGTCCTCCGGGGCGGCTTCGGGACGCCGGGTGACCACCACGTGGAAGGTGTCCGGGTCGCGCGCCTGCAGGGGGCCGAAGAACCCGCACGCCGACCGGACGGCGGCGGCCAGTCCGGTCGTTGCGACCAGACGGCGGGTCAGCAGACCCCGGGCGGTGCCGGTCAGCAGTGCCGACAGCACCATGTGGGCCACGTAGGCGGGCAGCCGGCGGGCCGGATCGGGCATCCGGTGCCCCAGGGCGAGCGCGGGCAGCGGGGCGTGACCGTCCTCGCGGGTACCGGTGCGCGTGCCGGCCGGCGGCGGCTCCGCCAGGGACACGGGCCCGGCCGCCGGGCGGGGCGGAAGCGGCCCGAAGTGCCGGCGCACCAGCTCGGCGGCCTCCGTCTCGTCGAAACCGCCGCAGACGGTGAGGACGGCCCGGGAGGGGGCGTAGTGGGTGTCGTGGAAGGCGGCGCACTCCTCGGGCGTCACGTCGTGCAGGCCCTCGACGTCCCCGTATCCGTTGTGGCCGTTGGCGTACGACGTGTAGAGCACCCCGGGCAGCACGGTCCACGGGAAACCGCCGTAGGGACGTCCGGTGACCTGGGTCCTGATCTCCTCGCGGATCACGCGGAGCTGGGCGCGCAGGCCCTCCTCGGTCAGACGCAGGCCCGCCATCCGGTCGGCCTCCAGGAACAGCAGCCGTTCCAGCGCCGCGGTGGGTGCGACCTGGTAGAAGTCCGTGTGGTCCTGGTGGGTCGAGCCGCCGGCGGTGCCCCCGGACCCCTGGACGACGGAGAAGTGCTCGCCGGGCGTGACGCGGCCGCTGCCCTGGAACATCAGGTGCTCGAAGAGATGGGCGAAGCCGCTGCGCCCCACGGGGTCGCCACGGAACCCGGTGCCGTAGTGCACGGCGACGCCGACGGCCGGGGCGTCGCCGCGGGCGTCGAGCACCACCCGCAGGCCGTTGTCGAGCGTCAACTGCCGCACAGGACGTGCCCCTTTCGTGTACGTGGTGGACGGGTGCCGGCGCGCCGCGCCGGGACCCGGACGACCGCCGCGCCGGGACCCGGACGACCGCCGCGCCGGGACCCGGACGACCGCCGGTCCGGCGCCCGTGCGGGGCGCCGGACCGGCCGGCCGGAGATGACGGCGGGTCAGCAGCCGTTGCCGACCGTGACGCCGACGCTCATGCTGATGCCCGCGCTGCAGGCGTACGACGACTCGGCGATGGAGACGGCGATGGAGAGGGAGACGGGGCTGATCTCCGGTGCGCCGCCGTCCTGGCCCGCGGCGATCTCGTCGGCCGAGGTGTAAGCGGCGTATCCGGCCATCAGGGCGTCGGTGGTGTTCACTGTGACTCCTCTTTGGAGAAATGCGGCGGAAGTTTTCCACCGTCGGTCGGGAATGTGCTCCGGGGGGCCTGTCCGCCCTCCGGTAATCCGAATCCGTGTCGGTCCGGAAAAAGCTTCCGGTCCGGTGGCGGACTTGTCAGCAGCCGTTGCCGACGGTGTAACCGACGCTCAGGCTGACGCCCGCGCTGCAGACGTACGACGACTCCGTGATGGAGACGGCGATGGAGAGGGAGACGGGGCTGATCTCCGGGGCGCCGCCGTCCTGGCCCGCGGCGATCTCGTCGGCCGAGGTGTACGCGGCGTATCCGGCCATCAGGGCGTCGGTGGTGTTCACTGTGACTCCTCGCAGGAGAATCGAATCGGCGGAACCTTTCCGCCGGCCGATGACTTTTCTATCCGCTTCCCGTGGCCGAAATCCAGCGCGAATTCAGAAGTGGCTCACCGAATTCGAGGGGAAAGTTTGGCTCCGCTTTTTCGCGCCGGCGCGCCCGGAAAAAGGGCATGCGAAAGCCCGGGAAGGCCGCCCGCTGTCGTTCTCCGAGGGCGAGCCGCCCGCCCGGGCCGGGCGAGGGGCGTCAGACAGCCGGCAGCTGCTCCACGTAGCGCTTCGCCAGGCGCAGCGACACCGCCGGGTGCGCGTCCCGGACGGCCTTGATCGCCGCCACGTCACCCCGGGTCCTGCGGACCTCCTGGACGTGCGCCTCGTCCACCTGCTGCCGGAATCCCTCGTACGAGCCGTACTGCCGGGTGAACGCCTGCGCGCGCTTCTTCGACGTACGGTCGCTGGCCACCCCCAGCACCGTGGTGATGCCGACGGCGACGGCGCCCGCGACTCCTTCAACCATGGGTTCCTCCTTCACTTCCGGTACCGCGGCCCTCGCGGCTTCCGGTTACTCCGCCCGCTCGTAGACCGACACGTGGCGGGGGCTGGTCGCGGTGAACGGCTCCTTGTGCCATCCCGCCCAGCGCTCCACCAGCCTCAGGCCGGCCAGCTCGGCGAGCAGGTCGATCTCCAGGGGGAACGCGTACCGCAGCACGTGCTGGGTGGTCTCGGGCGCTCCGCCGTCCAGGATGGTGTGCGTGGCGACCATGATCTGCTGCGACCGGTCGACCATCAGCGTGTCGAGCATGACGGCGTTCGGGCCGAGGAACCGCATGGAGAAGTCGGGCTTGGTCAGCACATGGTAGGGCGACGGGTCGAAGGCCTCCAGCACGAACCGGCCGCCCTCGGCCAGCTGGTCCCGCACGTTGCGCAGGCAGTTGAGCTGCGCCTCGCGTGATACGGCCACGAAGAACGTGTTCAGGACCAGGGTCACGAGAGGGAAGTCGCCGCCCAGGTCGAGCCCGGGCCGGGTGAAGTCCCCGAGCCGGGCCGTGACCTGACCCTTCTCGTCCCGCTCGGCGAGCTTGGCGAGCATCGCCTCGGAGGCGTCGACCCCGTGCAGCCGGAAGCCGCGTTCGGCCATCGGCACCGCGATCCGTCCGGTGCCGATGCCCAGTTCGAGCACTCTCGACCCGGGGTCCACGAGACCGGAGAGGAACTCCACCGCCGCGTCGGTGTCGAACCCGATCGGGTACATCTGCTCGTAGACGCTCGCCATCTTCTCGTTGTAGTGGGCGTTCTGTGCGATCACTGTTCCTCCGTTCCAGGGCCCGTGCGCCGCCCCGCGGGGGCGCCCGGAGGTCCTTCGATGGTCCCCATGGGGTGGTCGAGAAGCCCGGCGACGACGTCCAGGTAGTCGGTCAGCTGGTCGCGCCAGCCGACGAACGCCGCGTAGTCGACGCCGTGGGCGAGAATGCGGAGCACCGCGGACCGGGCCACCGCGTCGAGATCGGGCTCCGGATCCGCCGGGCCGGGTCGCGTGTCCGCCGGGCCGTGCCGTGGGCCGTCCGGGGCCGTCGCCGTGGCGTAGCCGCTCAGCAGCGCCCGCGCCGCCGACGCGCAGTGCTCGGCCGCGGCCCCGTCGCCCGGGCCGGTGAAGTGCAGGAGCCGGAACTCGGCGAGTTCCCCCACCGTCCAGCCCAGGTCGAACGCCGCACGCCCGGTGGCGAGTTCCTCACCGGCCAGCACGGCGCACGCGTCCCCGCCCGGCGAGGGGATCACCGAGCCGAGCGACACGCCCCCGAGCAGCAGGACCGGCCGTTCGCCCGTCCCGCCGGCGGCCAGGTCCGCGCACCACTCACCGGCGCGCCGCATGCGGGCACCGCCGAGCCGGGCCAGCGCCTCCTGCCGGAGCCGCCCGGCGGCCGGCGTGACCGGGGTGCCCGCCAGCCAGCCCGCGACCCGGGCGGCGCCGGCGGGCCCGCCGGGGGCCGGGGAGTCGGCGAACGCCGTGTGCACCCGACGCAGGACCGACCCCACCTGGTGCAGCAGTCGCGGGAGGGCCGCCCACGGCAGCGGTGCCGCCGCGTGGTTGCCCAGCACGTGCCCCAGCGAGTACGGGGCAGGGACCCGGTAGTGGCGCTCGGTCTCCGCGCCGTCCCGCGTGCGGTCCGGCCGCCGGTCGTCCGGGTACGGCGACCCGGGCGAGCCCAGCACCACCCGGGTGCCGTGCGCGGTCCACGCGCGGGACGCCTCGGCCACCGCGTCCGGAACGGGTGTGAACGGGCGGGGGCGTGCGGGTCCTGGCCCGCGGCACCAGAGGTAGCCGCGCTCCGCCGCCAGGACCCGGGTGGCCAGGTAGCCGGTGCCGAACTCGGCGACGACCCCGCCCGGCACGGCCGGCGCGGTCACGACGGTGCCTCCCGCCCGGCCCGCAGCCTCTCCGCCGCCGCGATCACCGAGGGCATCGGCGCGTTGAGCGCGGCGTCCCGGCGGCCCGTCGTGGTGCTCAGACCGGGGACCGGCGGAACCACGGTGACGTGCGGCATCTCCTCCAGCGCCGCACACGCCCTGCGGTACGCCCAGGAGGTGAGGCCCCCGGGCGGCAGCGAGGGCGCGACCGCCACCGGCGCCGTGGTGCACTGCAGGGCGAGCACGGCGGGACTGTCCGCGAGGCCGCCGGCCAGGCGGGAGCAGAAGTTGAGGGTCGCCGGGGCGACGACGAACGTGTCGGCCCACTCCGCCAGTCCGACGTGCGGGGCGTGCGCGGCCGGTTCCTCCGGCCACTCGTCGGACTCGGCCACGGTGCCGCTGATCGACGTCAGCGCCTGCCGGGTGACGAACCGTCCGGCCGACCGGGTGGTCAGCACGCGCAGGCTCGTCTCCGGGTATCCGGTGCGCAGCCAGTTCAGCCAGAACGGGGTGTGCGCCGCGCTGAGCGCACCGGTCACCACCAGGACGAGCCGGCGCCCCGTGAACACCGGGATCTCGCCCAGCTCGGGATGGGACCGCAGGTCAGTCATCGGCGGCGACCGCTTCCAGGATCTCGCCCAGGTCCTCCAGCGCCGCCCGGGACCCCTCGGTGAGGTAGACACCGCAGACGTTCAGCACGATCTCGTCCACGCCCGCGTCCCGGTGGGCCCGGACCACCTTCGCGACGTCCTGGGCGGTGCCGGTCGCGAACACCTGCTGCTCGATCAGCGCCTCGGCGCCCTTCACCGGCTCCCGGGCGTCCACCGCCACTCCGGCCCGCCGCAGCATGTCCGTGTAGTGCTCCGACGCCAGGTGGGGGCCGGTCGCCGTGAAGACGGTGCGGCGCATGTTGCGGCCCGGCCGGTCCACCGCGGCGTGCAGGATCGACACCACCCGCGGCGTCCGGGTGCGCCCGGCCTGCTCGGCCCCCTCGGTCATGGCGGGCACCAGGGTGTCCCCGATGTACCAGTGCGGGGTGAGCCAGGTGATGGCCGCGTCGCCGACCTCGCCGACGGTCCGCGCCATGCCGGCCCGCAGCACGCCGAGTCCGACCTCGACGGCCGGCGCGGGCACGTGCATGAAGGGGGCGCCGGAGGTGAAGTACTCGCCCTCGTGCGCCACCTTCTCGCTGTCCAGGAGGCGCCGTACGACCGACACGTACTCCTTCATGGCGCGCAGCGGCTTCGGGTACCGCTCGCCGCGCAGCTGCTGCTGGAAACCGACCGGTCCGGGACCGAAGCCCGCGACGTACGGGGCGCCCGAGAGGGCGCTGATCGAGCGGGCCTCGACCGCGGCCTGGTAGGGATGGCGCAGAACGGTCAGCGCCACGCTGGTGCCGAGGGCCACTCCCGGCACCCGGGCGGCGAACGCCGCCAGCGCGAGGTGCGTCTCGACCCGCAGCGACTGGCCGAGCCACATCCGGCGGACTCCGGCGTCGCGGGCGAACGTGCCGATCTCCACCATCGGTTCCAGCGCGTCCGGCTGGATCGGGAAGATCGCGGAGATGTGCTTCAGGGTTCGGCTCATGCCGGGGCCTCGGTTCTCTGGGGTCGGGTACCGGTCGCGCGACGGGTCATCCGGCGCAGGACGCGCGGGGCGACGAGGAAGCCCATCAGGGCCCAGGCGCCGTTGATCGCGTAGACCTTGGACAGCTCCCACGTGGCGGACGTCTCCGCGCTGAGCGCCGAGTCCGGCAGGAGCGCGGCCCGCACGCCCTGCGCGGTCCACTTCAGGGGGAAGGCCTGGACGGCGTCCTGGACGGCGCCGGGCAGCGCGGTGACCGGGAAGTAGATGCCCGAGAACACCATCAGGGCCAGCATCGGGATCATCAGGAAGCCGAGCGCCTCGCGGGCGTTGGGCAGGACGGCGCCGAGCACCGCGCCGAAGGGCACGAGGGCGAGCAGTCCGACGGCCGGCACGGACAGCAGGATCAGCCAGTGGCGCGCGTCGGCCGGCGCCGACGAGCCGACCACCAGGACGCCCGCCGTCAGGGTGAGGGCGCCGCCGCCCACCGCGGTCACGGCCACGACCACGGTCTTCGCCACCAGGTAGACGGGGATCCCGTGCGGCACGGCCCGCATGCGCAGCAGCGTGCCGTCCTCCCGCTCCACCGCCAGGGTCTGGGTGAGCGAGAGCAGCCCTGCCTGGACGACCATGGTGGTGACGCCGCCCGCCACCAGCAGTTCCGCCATCGGCACGTCCGAGCCGGGGATGTCGCCGTCCAGGAGGGTGCTCAGCACGACGAACAGCAACGGCGTGCTCAGCAGGCTGAACGCCTCGCGCGGGGTGCGCAGCATCTGACGCATCTCCAGCAGCCCGCGCCGCACCCCGACGGCCAGGACCCGCCGCAGCGGGAAGGAGCCGGCTCCGGGCCGGGTGGTGGTCGGTGTCCCGGTCATGATCAGGCCCCCGCTTCCGCGACCATGCGCAGGTAGATGTCCTCCAGAGTGGGCCGGTGCACCTCGAGTCCCGGGACCGGCCCGTCGAACTTCCGGTGCAGCTCCCACACGAGCCGGGAGGGGTCCTCGGCGGTCTCCTCGCGCCGCTCGCCGTTCTCCTGCCACACCACCCGGGCCTGCGCCCGGGCGTCCTGAGCGAGCTGCGCGTTGGTGCCGAAGGCGGCGATACGGCCGTCGATCAGGACCGCGGTGCGGTCGGACAGGCGCTCCGCCTCGTGCAGGTCGTGGGTGGTCAGCACGATGGTCATGCCGCCCTCCTTCAGCCGTTCGATCAGCTCGTGGAACTCGCGCCGGGCCACCGGGTCGAAACCGGCCGTCGGCTCGTCGAGGAAGAGCAGGAGGGGGTCGCCGATGATGCCGAGCGCGACGTCCAGCCGTCGCCGCTGCCCGCCGGACAGGCGCCCGCAGGTCTGGCCCGCCTGCTCCGTCAGACCGAGGGTGTCCAGGGTCCCGGCCACCGAGCGGGGCGCGGGATGGCAGGAGGCCACGTGTTCCAGCAGCTCGCCCACCCGCCAGCGGGCGTGGTCGCGCCACGACTGCAGCACCACGCCGATCCCGGCACGCCATCCCTCGTCCGCGTGCGCGGGATCCTCGCCCAGCACCTCCACATGGCCGCCCGTCGGTGTCCGGAAGCCCTCGAGGATCTCCACGGTGGTGGTCTTGCCCGCCCCGTTGGGGCCGAGCAGGGCCAGCACCTCGCCGTGCCGGACCGTCAGGTCGATGCCGCGCAGGACCTCCCGCCGTCCGTACCGCATGGTCAGTCCTCGTACGGTGATCGCCGGTGTCCCGGCATCACTCGGACCGCGCATTGTTCTGCCCCTCCTGGGCTCTGTGCCTCTGCAAGTGCCGGGTGTAGGTCCGGCGCGGGATCCCGAAGATCACGCAGAACCTCGAAACCGGGATCCCTAGTTCCGTTCGTATTGCTTCGAGGACCTCGAAGGGACCTGCCGGTGGTCCCCGGTGCGGCGCCAGGCCATGACCTCGACGTACGCCTCGCCGAGCGCCTGCTTCAGCTTGTGCACCTCGGCGACGAGGGCGGCCTCGCGCTGTTCCGTGGAGGACGGCGCGGACCGGCCGGCCAGCGCGGCGCTCCCTCCTTCGAGGAACTGGCGGCGCCAGTTGGCGATGGACTGCTCCGAGACCCGGGCGGCGCGGGCCGCCTCGGAGACCGTGCACTCCTTCGCGAGCACGGACAGCACCAGACGCGTCTTCTCCCTGGCGGGCAGGGCCGGCGGACGGGGCATCCCTACACCTCCCCGGGCGCGCCGGCGTACGGCTGCCGCAGGCTCCGCGCCGGGTGGGCGGGGTCGACGCCCGCGTCGCGGAGCGCGGCGGCCACGGCCGCGGCGGCCGTCGGGTGCCCGGGGGCCAGTCGGTGGCCGATCAGGCCTTCGGCCACCGCCGCGGAACGGTGCTCGCCGAAGCTCAGGTGACGGCGGCCCGGCCGCTCGTCGTCCGGCTCCCACGCCACGGCGAACCCGGGGGCGAGCCGGTGGGTGAACGGTGACGTCTCGTCGCCCAGCCCCGGCACGTCCACGACCGCCTCGCGGACCGTGTCCACGGCGTGCAGCGCCTCCGCGCCCAGGTACACCACCAGGGCGTCGCGCCGCGGGTACAGCAGCGGCGACGAGCTGATCTTGGCGCGGTAGGGGACACCGGCCGCCTCCAGCGCGCCCAGGACCTTCCCCCACACGGCCGGGGCGTACGAGCAGTGCGTGACGTGGGTGTACAGACGCAGCACCGCCCCGCCGGCCGGACGGCCGTGCGATCCGTCGGCCAGGAAGAATCCGGGCGACAGCGCGGGCCGTACCGCGGGGACGACGATGTCGGCCCACTCCTCGGCCCCGGCCGCGGCGCGTCCGGCCGCCGCCCGCAGCGCGCCGGACGGATCGGCCGCCGTGTCCGGCAGCCGGACCCGCACCCCGTCCAGCACGACCACCGGCAGGCCGTCCTCCAGACCGCACAGGCGGGCCCGGCACGGAGTCGTCGCGTGCGGTGTCGCGTCGTGCAGGAGCCGCTCGAACTCCGGGTCGCGCAGGGTCCGCGGCATCTTCTCGTCCCGCTCGGGACGGCCGGCGTGCAGGTTCTCGTAGATCAGCACCGCCAGCCGGTCCTTGAGCCCCCGCCGGCTGTCCACCGTGATCTCGTTGTCCCCGATGCGGGCGGACAGCCCGTCGGGAGCGACGTGCACGGCGGTGAGGGCCTCGGCCAGTCGCGGGTCGAGCCCGCCGGCCGCCGGGCGGGGGTCCGTCCGAAGCGCCGTCATCTGTTCTCCTCCAGTCCCAGCGCGCCCACGAAGTTCTGCGGGGCGAGCAGCGCCGTGCGTCCGATGCCCATGGCCGCGCGGGTGACGGCCGGGAGCCTGCTGCCGCGTGCCGCCGTGGCCATCGCGCGGTCGATCATGTGCCAGCCGGCGAACGCGGTCGCGCGGGCGGCCAGTCCGGGATCGTCGGTGGTGCGTACGGAGCGGTAGGCGGACCAGAACGCACGGATGAGGGGGCGCACCCGGTCCATCTCGCGGACCCCGCGCGCCACGATCTCCTCGTGGGTCGGCTCGTGCACGGTCAGCACGTCGGGCTCGTCCCCGGAGCCGCGGCCCACGATGCCGGTGACGGCCCGGTACAGCCACTCGCCGGCGAGGGAGCCGATGTCCCGTGCCGCGTCGGAGGCGCGGAACTCCTCCCCGTCGGTGAGGTGGAGGACGCCGTCAACCAGCAGGAACTGGTCGAACCGCAGGTCGCAGTGGGCGGGCACCCGGGGCGCGGCCTCCTCCGCGGCGCGTAGCCGGGCCAGGGCGGCGGCGAGCTCCGCGTCGCCGTGCAGGATGCCCCAGAGGGTGACCTCGGCGAAGGTCAGTCCGAGGAAGCCGGCCATGGGCAGCGCGCGCAGCAGACCGAGGTTCGGGAACGGGAACGGCGCGTCGTCCAGCGGGGGGTGCGCCTTTCCGGCGTCGAGCCGGTGCAGCAGTCCGGTCGCGCGGCCGGCCCGGGCGGCCAGACCGGCGTCCAGGTCGTCGTCGGCGGCCAGTTCCGCGAACGTGCGGGCGCCTTCCAGCAGGCGGAAGACGAGGACCCGTGACTCCTCGTCGTACCCGATGAGTTCCGGCGTCGCGAGGTCGGGCGAGGCGAGGCCGGTCACGAGGGCGGCGAAGGACCGGGAGCGGGCCATGCGCAGCGCCGCGTCCTCGGGACCGCCGTCGAGGGAGACCCGCTTGACGAACACGCCCGCTCCGGTCGACGTGGTCCCCGCCCAGTTCTCGTTGCGCCCGAAGAGCGACTCGACCTCCTCGGTCTCCAGCCGGCCGACACCGAGCTGCCCGAGGAGTGCGTTCACGGCGGGCACCACCTCGAGGTCGGACGGTGTGAACGTCGTTCGCTGAGCCTGCACGTGATCCCCCTGGTTATGGCCGTTCCGTGACGTCGCCGAGCGATCATGCACAGGGACGGCCGGGACTCACATCGGCCGGGCGGCGGTAGTGGGACCCGCCGAACGGCGGGGGTGCGCCCGCGGGCGCGCAGGGAGCCGGTACCGGGGCGTGGCGGAACATCAGATTGCTGTGCGTGCTGGGCATTTGTACGCAGCGCACCGGCTGACGGACCTCAGATCCAGCTCAACTTCGCGGCCCGCACGTGCAAATGCATGTACTCGTCATTCAGTATGGAAGGCGCAGTTCCACGACCCAGCGGATCAGCTACGAGCGGGGAGCAGTACGTGATCGGTGTACTGGTGTCGCACGACGATCGCTTGGCCAGGGCAGGTCTGGCAGCGATCCTGGACGAGGCGTCGGACCTGGACGTCATGGATGTGTGCGGTGGTGACGAGGTCACCGCCGCGGTGCGCCGGTGGGCCCCCGAGGTCCTCGTCGCGGCCCTTCCCGCCTCCTCCGACCGGGTCACCCTGATGATGGCCGCCTTACAGAACCTGGGACGCCCGCCGAAGACGGTGCTGCTCATCCCCGACACCGAGGGACACGTCGCGTGCGAGGCCCTGCGCGGCGGGGCCGCGGCCGTCCTGTGTCCCGAAGGAGACCCCGAGACGCTGCGGAACACGATCAGCGCGGTCGCGGCGGGCAAGCGTCTTCACCTCGACCGCCATCGCCTCCCTGGTGGGCGCGCTGGACCGCGCGGCGCTCCCGCCGGACGTCCACGCCCGGGCCAAGGCGCTGACCGCGCGGGAGGCGGAGGTCTGCACCATGCTCGCGGCCGGCCTGTCCAACGCCGAGATCGGCCGCTCACTGCTGCTGAGCCCGGCCACGATCAAGGACCACCTCAGTGTCATCTACGGCAAACTCGGCACCCGCAACCGGGTGGAGACCGCGGTCCTCGCCGACCGCCTCGGCCTGAGCGGGTACGTCACCGCCGTGGGCACGGCCGAGCGGTACCGGCAGGCCGCCGCCTCCTGACCCGGCGGACGTGAGGCCCGGGGGACCCGGAAGGACCTGGGAGTCCTGGGCGAGCCGTGGGTCAGCGGCGGCCGGAGCGGTCCGCGACCGCGCGCTCGACGATCGCCTCCAGCTGTTCGTGGTGCGCGCCCTTCCAGTAGGCGCGTCCGCAGTCCGCGCACTGGGCGAACACGTCGTACGTGCGGTGCGTGCCCTCCTCGAGCTGGTCGGCGACGTCCTCCTTGCCGGCCGCGCGGAGCAGGCCGTTGCAGGCGGTGCACCGGGTCCACGGCCGCAGCTCGGGGGCGAAGCGGTCGAGGACGTACGTCAGCTGCTCCTCGGGCCGGGTGCTGTAGACGAAGGCGCCCGCCCAGAGCTCGCGGCGCCGCAGCAGGCCCCGGTCGCGGCTGAGCATGACCCGCTTCTCGGCGGCCGAGCGGGCCGCCAGGGCGGGGTCGCCGATGTCGGTCGACTCGTACGCGGTGTCCACGCCCAGCAGCCGCAGCCGGCGGGCCAGGGTCCCGAGGTGCACGTCGAGCAGGAACCGCAGGGGGGCGCCGGGCACCCGCTGCGGGTGCGGGTGCGGGCGGACGGTCACCGACTCGCCGGCGGCCGGGACGTGTCCGACGGGCACCTCGCGGCCGTCCACCAGCAGTGCGCCCACCTCGGTCAGCGGGACGCCGAGGGACTCGACGACGTGGCCGAGGCCGGCGACGCCGTCGGTGGCGGTCCGGACGGTGCCCGTGGCGCGGGCCTGCGCCACGAAGACCAGCAGCTCGGGGGCGAACTCGACGTGGATCTCGGGACCGTTCACCCGGTCAGGATGACATGACCGGGGTGCGCGGCCTCAGGATTTCCCGGCGGGCGGGCCCTGCAGGAGCACGTCGAGGGCGCGGTCGGCGAGGTCGGCGTAGTCGTCCCGGTGGTCGTGCTCGGCCCAGTACGCGGTGGCCTCCAGCAGTCCGCTCACCAGCGACATGGCGTGCACCCGCACCTCCAGGCCGTCCGGGTCGAGTCCGGTGCGGCCGGCGATCGCCTCGGTGAGCAGCCGTCCGGTCCCCGACAGGCTCTCCGCCATCCGTGAGCGCACCGCCGGCACCTCCAGCATCAGGCGGGAGCGCAGCACGGTGACGTCCGGCTGCTCGGCCACGGCGAGCTGGACCGCCTTGCGGATCACGTGCCGGACGGACTCCGCCCAGGGTTCGTCGGCGGGCCGTGCGGCGAGTTCGGCGAGCAGCGGCTCGTCGTACCCGTCGGTGACGACGATGTCCTCCTTGGTGGGGAAGTAGCGCGAGACGGTCGACGGGGACACCTCGGCCCGCTCGGCGATCTGCTCGATCGTCGTCGCGTCGTACCCCTGCCGCTCGACCAACGCGTAGGTGGCCGTGCGGATGGCCTCCCTCGTCTTGATCTTCTTCCGTTCGCGCAGTCCGGGGCGGGGCGGGGCGTCGGGAGCGAGGGGGGATCGTGCGGCCGTCATGGTGGTCATTGTCGTGCACCGGCCTCCGTGGCGGCCATGTCCCGATCACCGGCCTCTGCGGCGGGCGCGGTCCCGCCGTCGGGCGGGAACGCCGTCACCGGCAGGGCGGTGACAGCGCGGAGTCGCGGCGCGGACCGCCGGCATCGGCGCCCGGCGCGGACACGAAGAAGGCCGCGGCGTCGAAGCCGCGGCCTGTACCGGGTGGCGGGGTGCGGGTGCCCCCGGGCGCCTCCTAGGCGTGCTGGTACGCGACCAGCGAGATGCCCACGTAGTGGGCGATGAAGGCGGCCAGGGTGAGGGTGTGGAACACCTCGTGGAAGCCGAACCAGCGGGGGGAGGGGTTGGGCTTCTTGATGCCGTAGACGATGCCGCCGGCGCTGTAGAGCACGCCGCCCACGACGACCAGGACGAGCACGGCGACGCCGCCGGTGTGCAGGAAGTCCGGGAGGAAGAACACCGCGGCCCAGCCCATCGCGATGTAGCAGGGCGTGTAGAGCCAGCGCGGGGCGCCGACCCAGAAGACGCGGAAGATTATCCCGGCGGCCGCCGCCGCCCAGATGCCCCACAGCAGCCAGCGTCCCTGGGAGTGCGGCAGCAGCAGGATCGTCAGCGGGGTGTAGGTGCCCGCGATGATCAGGAAGATGTTGGCGTGGTCGAGGCGGCGCAGGACGCCGTCCATGCGCGGGCTCCAGTTGCCCCGGTGGTACAGCGCGCTCACGCCGAACAGCAGGCAGGCGGTCAGCGCGTAGACGCCGCAGGCGAGGCGGCCGCGGGGGGAGTCGGCGAAGGCGGTGAGCGCCAGTCCGGCGACCAGGGCGGCGGGGAACATGCCGAGGTGGAGCCAGCCGCGGAGCTTGGGTTTGACGGGGTGGGGCAGAGAGGTCGCCACCGGGCCCCGGCCTTCGGCCTGCGGGTCCTTGGGCGTGTCGGGGGCGAACGCAGTCATGCCTCGCATCGTACCTACGGAACCGTAAGTTACACCTGACGGCCATCTGTTGAGTGCCCGAAGTGGTCATCGTCTCACGTCGGCGCCCCGGGTCGTCACGCAAAGAATTGGTTTAGTTCACTCAACGTGCGTGTAAAGCCGCACGGCAACCGTGGTCAGCGTCACGTTGCTCACCTGTGCGGCCCTCTGGACAGATGGGCGCGTGCGTCGGATGATCAAATGAGTGCGGTCGACACCGGATGAGCGCCAAAGTCACCACTTCCAGCATCCGGGTCGCAGCCCCCACGGGGCCTCCAACCAAAAACCCTCACTTAGGAGCACACGTGGCGCGCGACATCGCGGAACCCGGCGTCCCCACCACCCACCAGGGACTGATCTCCTGGGTCAACGAGATCGCAGAGCTGACGCAGCCGGACAACGTGGTCTGGTGCGACGGCTCGGAAGCCGAGTACGAGCGCCTGTGCGAGGAGCTCGTCGCCAAGGGCACGTTCAAAAAGCTCGACCCGGTCAAGCGCCCCAACTCCTACTACGCCGCCTCCGACCCGACCGACGTCGCCCGGGTCGAGGACCGGACCTTCATCTGCTCCGAGAAGGAGGAGGACGCCGGCCCGACCAACCACTGGAAGGCCCCCGCCGAGATGCGGGACATCTTCCAGGGCGAGAAGGGTGTCTTCCGCGGCTCCATGCGCGGCCGCACCATGTACGTCGTGCCCTTCTGCATGGGCCCCCTCGGTTCGCCGCTGTCCGCCCTCGGCGTGGAGATCACCGACTCCGCGTACGTCGCCGTGTCCATGCGCACCATGACCCGCATGGGACAGCCCGTCCTCGACGAGCTCGGCGACGACGGCTTCTTCGTCAAGGCCGTGCACTCCGTCGGCGCCCCGCTGGAGACCGGCCAGGCGGACGTCCCCTGGCCCTGCAACTCCACCAAGTACATCTCGCACTTCCCCGAGGACCGCGAGATCTGGTCGTACGGCTCCGGCTACGGCGGCAACGCCCTGCTCGGCAAGAAGTGCTACGCCCTGCGCATCGCCTCCGTCATGGCCCGCGACGAGGGCTGGCTCGCCGAGCACATGCTGATCCTCAAGCTCACCCCGCCGCAGGGCGAGTCCAAGTACGTAGCCGCCGCCTTCCCGTCCGCCTGCGGCAAGACCAACCTCGCCATGCTGGAGCCGACCATCTCCGGCTGGACGGTCGAGACGATCGGCGACGACATCGCCTGGATGCGCTTCGGCGAGGACGGCCGCCTCTACGCCATCAACCCCGAGGCCGGCTTCTTCGGTGTCGCCCCGGGCACCGGCGAGCACACCAACGCCAACGCCATGAAGACCCTGTGGGGCAACTCCGTCTTCACCAACGTCGCCCTCACCGACGACGGCGACGTGTGGTGGGAGGGCATGACCGAGGAGACCCCGGCCCACCTCACCGACTGGAAGGGCAACGACTGGACGCCCGAGTCCGGTACGCCCGCCGCCCACCCCAACGCCCGCTTCACCACGCCGGCGTCCCAGTGCCCGATCATCGCGCCCGAGTGGGAGGACCCCAAGGGCGTGCCGATCTCCGCGATCCTCTTCGGCGGGCGCCGCGCCAGCGCCGTACCGCTGGTGACGGAGTCCTTCGACTGGAACCACGGCGTCTTCCTCGGCGCCAACGTGGCCTCCGAGAAGACCGCCGCAGCCGAGGGCAAGGTCGGCGAACTGCGCCGCGATCCGTTCGCCATGCTGCCGTTCTGCGGCTACAACATGGGCGACTACATGGCGCACTGGATCGACGTGGCGAAGGACAAGGACCAGTCCAAGCTGCCGACGATCTACTACGTCAACTGGTTCCGCAAGGACGACGACGGCCGCTTCGTCTGGCCCGGCTTCGGTGAGAACAGCCGCGTCCTGAAGTGGATCGTAGAGCGCCTGGAGGGCAAGGCCGAGGGCGTCGAGACGCCGATCGGCGTGCTGCCGGCCAAGGGCGCCCTCGACACCGACGGGCTCGACCTCTCCGACGGCGACCTGGAGTTCCTGCTCACCGTGGACAAGGAGGTGTGGCGCGAGGAGGCCTCCCTGGTCCCCGAGCACCTCAACACCTTCGGCGACCACACGCCCAAGGAGCTGTGGGACCAGTACCACGCGCTGGTCAAGCGCCTGGGCTGACGCCCGCACAGACCCCGCGGCCGGCCGGTATGAGGATGCCCTGACCAGCGATCGTCACGCCACGGCCGGCCGCGGAACACACCGGCGGGGCCCCGCACAACGGAGTGCGGGGTACCGGTCCCGGAGCCGCCCCACCCGTCCGCCCCGACGGGAACCGGCGGCACCGGGCCCACGCCCGCCCCCTTCGGCACGGCCCTGCCCAGGGGCTCACGAACGTGCCGAGACCCGACGGACGCCCCGGCCTTCTTCGAACCGGGGCGTCCGGCTGTGTGCACTCGTGCGCGGTCAGATCACACGGAACAGGTCCGCCGTCGTGTGGACGTCCGTCAGGTCGTCGACCGTGCGGAGGTTGTCGCAGAGGGACTCCAGGACCGAGCCGGAGGCGGTGGCCGTGTCGGGGGCGGCGACGGCGACGCCGAAGAGGCGGAAGTCCAGCCGGCGTTTGATCTCGTTCCACAGGCGGGTCCAGTTCTCCGAGACCTCGCAGGCGTCGTCCGTGATCAGGACGATGTCACCGCGCGCGCGGGACGTGGAGTCGAACTCCTCCTCCAGGATCTTGGCGGCCGTGCCCAGCGGGCGCTGGAAGTCCGTGCCGCCGCCGAGGAAGGTCTCCGCGAAGTCCAGGACGTCGGTGACCGGGGCGGGGCGGTCGCCCGGGAAGCGGAAGACCCGCAGCTTGTCGGAGCCGGAGAAGAGAATGCCGACGAAGTCCCGGCCGGCCTCGCGGGCCTGGTCCAGCAGGGCCAGCGCGCACGCCTTCGACCAGGCTTCCCGGGTGATGCCGCCGGGACCTTCGGCGTACATGGAGTGCGAGGTGTCCACGCACGCGATCACCGCGCCCCGGCCGGTGGCCTGCTCACCCCGGCTGTCGTACAGCATCAGCTCCCCGGCGGCGTACCGCGCGGCGAACACCGCCCGCAGTTCCGGCACGCCGAGCACCGCCAGCTCGGAGGGGATGACACGGGAGAGGTCGTCGCCGAGGGTGACGCCGACCAGCTCGCCGGTGGCGTTCTCCACCTTGCGGGCGCGCTCGCCGGCGGCCATCCGCCGGAAACGGCCGATCAGTTCGGCCCATCGCGCGAGCCGTCCGGAGCGCAGCCGTTCCGCGAGCCGGGCGCGCTCGTCGAACGGCATCCGTTCCGTCTCGCCCGCTCCCACGCCCCACGCCCGCATCAGCGCCGCCTCCTGCCGGACGGCCTCGGCCGCCGTCGCGGCCGCGGTCCGGGCGGCGGAGCGGATGCCGGGAACCGCCGCCGCCATCGCCTGCGCGGCGGCGCCGTCCTCCCTCCGGGCGGTCTCCTCGGCCTCGCGGGCAGCCTCGGCCGCCCGGCGCACGGCGGCGGCGGCCGGGGCGGGGACGGTGCCGCCGTCGCCGGCCTCCTCCGCGGCCTGCCACAGCGCCTCGCTCACGGCGGACGCGGCGGTGGCGGCCTCCTGCCGGGCCCGGTCCGCACGCCCGGTCCGGTCCGTGGCGTCGCGGCAGCGGTCCAGGAGCTCCCGCAGCGCGGTGGCCTGGGCGAGGACGGCCATGGCGGCCGCGTAGGCGTCCCCCGCCGTCTCCCGGTGCAGCGAGGCGAAGTCCGGTGACCGCGTCAGCGCGCTGACGACCTGGTGGTGGACCAGATGGGACGGGGCCAGCTCCGCGCGGTCGCGCAGGCGCGGGGTGGCCTGGTACGAGGCCAGGAACACGTCCGCCAGCAGGTCGGGGGCGTGCGCGTGGCGGGTGAGGAGCCGCGCGGCCAGCTCGCGGAGCGCCGCCGACCGCGCGTACACGTCGCGCCACGCGATCCGGTCGTACGGCCCCGCCACCACGGCCGTCGTGTGCCGCTCGGCGGGGGCTGCGGACAGCGCCAGCCAGCGGCCGGCCTCCCCGGTGAGCGTGTCGAGCCGTTCGGGCCTCCCCTCGTCCACGGTGCGCCTCCTCAGAGCTGGGTCTGCACCATGGACGCGTCCATGCCCAGTGCCTCGGTGAGCACCCGGGCGCGGACCGCGCGCTGGCGGCCGGTGACCCGGTCGATGGTGGCGGTGGACCGGCCCGCGCCCGCCGCCTCCGCGCGCAGCCGCTCCAGCCGTTTGCCCGCACCGGCGAGCTTGTGGTGGGCGTTCTTGATGACCCACTCGCTCAGCGCCTCCCGGGACTGCCCGGCCATCGCGTCGAGCTGCGCCTCCAGCTCGTCGATGACGTCGGCCAGGTCGAGCGCCTCCTTGGCGTCCGGGTTCACCAGGTTCAGCACCTCCCGCTCCACGAGGGGGCGTTGGGCGGGGGAGTCCCACAGCACATGGGTGAGCACCGACAGGTCGGTCTCCGCCACCGCCGTACGTCCGTCCAGGTACGCGGACGCCTGGAGCAGCCCGACCGCCTGCCGCCACCGCCGGTCGGAGGCGACGAGTTCCTTGCGGCGCAGGGCGGCCCGCAGCGTCACCACCGCGTCCACGACCGCGTCGGGCACGGCCACGGCCGGGACTCCCTCCGTCACCGCCTGCTGGAGCGCGGCCAGTTCGACGGTCGTGCGGGGCGCCGGTTCCGCAGGGCGCCCGACGGCGGACCGCACCAGCGCGGCGAAGTTCGACGGGTCCTCCAGGTAGCCGACCTCGATGCGCACCAGCAGCCGGTCGTAGATCGCGGCCGAGTCCTCGCCCTCAGGGAGTTCGTTGCTGGCGGTGATGGCCCCGATCAGCGGGCAGTGGATCGGGGCGCCGCCGTTCTCGGGGTGGTAGATCCGCTCGTTGAGGTAGCCGAGCGTCTCGTTCAGCGCGGCCGTGGAGCACTTGAAGATCTCGTCGATGAAGGCGACGTGCGCGGTCGTCGCGCGGCCGTCGTACACCTGCCGGTACTCGCCCCGGGCCAGCGCGGCCACGTCGATCGGCCCGAACATCCGCGTCGGCGCGGTGAACTTCGACAGCAGGATCTCCCAGTACGCGGCCCCGTCGATCCGGCCCGTCAGCTCCCGCGCCAGCTCCGACTTGGCCGTCCCCGGCGGGCCCAGAACCAGCGAGTGCTGCCCGGCCAGCAGCGTCACCACCAGCGTCCGCACGACGTCGTCCCGCTCGAAGAAGCGGTCCGACAGCTCCTCGCAGACCGCCCGCAGCCGCCCGGCCGTGTCGTCGGCGTCCCCCGCCATGCCGTGTCCCTCCCCGTTCCCCCTCGCCCGAGGGCGTCCTCGGTCACCCGTGCGGCCAACGCTACATACGTCCAGGCCGGTCCCGGCGCGGAAAGCGGGCGCGCACGGCGTCGATGCAGGTGTCCCGGGACGTGGGCCCGCCGAACCGCAGCCGGTCGTAGGCCGTGAACGCCGGTTCCAAGGCGTCGAGCTCGTCGACCAGGGCGTGCAACCGCATCGCATCGGCGTCCGGATCGTCGACTGCGGCGCCGATCGCGGCCGTCAGCTGGTCCTTCCGCCGGATGGTGGCCGGGGTCACCGAGTGCAGGCACACGTACTGCCCGCTGAGATACGCGTGCCACTCGGCCTTCCCGGCGACCGGGTCGGCCCAGTGAGCGGTGAACCACGCCTCGAGCAGGTCCACACCGCCGGCCTCGTCGGCGAGCGCGAACAGGTCCGCCGGCACCATCTCGGCGCCGTCGGACCGCAGATAGCCAGGGAGCGGGAGACGTCCGTCCAGCATCAGCCGGCGCACCTCGTCGGGGTCGCGGCCCTGAACCGCGCACAGTTCCTCGAGGACGACGAACTGCGCGCCGACGTACGCGTCGTCCGCGTCGGTCATCGGATGGTCCCCGTTGACCTCTCGGAACCGCTCGGTGAGCTGCTGCTTCAGATCCGTCTCCGGCACGCGGTGCCTCCTGCGTCCTGGGCGCGGGCGTCTCCCGCGCGGGACTCGGCACGCTACGGGCCGGACGGTTCGGCACTCACCGAACCGTGGACGGCCCGAAGTTTTCGGACAGCCGCGCTGTGAGACCCCAGCGCACCGCAGGGGCCACCGCAGCCACGGGACAGGCCTTGCGGCGGCCTGTCGGCCACTGCGTCCACCGCTCGCTTCCTGCCTGAGTGATGAGTGCGGACGGCGGAGGGAGTCTGCCGTGTCATGACTCGAATGGCCGCCACGGCGATCCCGGACGCGGCGGCCGGCGAGATCGCCGAGGCGATGCTCGCCACGGGTTAGGCTCGAGGCGATGACGCCTGCCGACAGGGGGAGTTGGGGTATGAGCGCGACGGTGACGGCGGTCAGCAGCAACGGGGAGTACTCGTTCAGCAAGCCGAACCGGGAGAGCGTACGGCTGCTCGCCGGGCTCGGGGTGGAGGGTGACGTGCACGCCGGTGTGACGGTCAAGCACCGTTCGCGGGTCGCGCAGGACCCCACGCAGCCGAACCTGCGGCAGGTCCACCTCATCCAAGAGGAGCTGTTCGACGAGCTCGCCGAGGAGGGCTTCACCGTGGCGCCCGGCCGGCTCGGGGAGAACATCACCACACGCGGCATCGACCTGCTGGGCCTGCCGGCCGGCACATTGCTGCGTGTCGGGGAGGAGGCGGTCCTGGAGGTCACCGGACTGCGCAACCCCTGCGTGCAGATCGACGCCTTCCAGGACGGGCTGCTGAAGCAGGTCGTCGGCCGTGACGCGGAGGGCAACCTGGTGCGCAAGGCCGGGATCATGAGCGTCGTGAAGGTGGGCGGCGTGGTGCGCCCCGGCGACCCGGTCGAGGTGACCCTGCCCAGCGGCCCGCACCGCCGCCTGGACCGGGTCTGACGGGAGCCCCGCGCGGCGGCGGGGTGAGGGGTCACGGCGTGCCGGACACGTGTCCGAGCCGGGACGTGATGTGGCACCCGGTCCGCGCGTCGCTGCGGGTTGCGCGCGGACCGGGGCCGTAGAGGGGAGCCCCCGGAAGGGCTCAGTGGGCGGAGGACGCGAGGGGGCGCGGCTGCTGGGCCGCGGTGTGCGCGTCCATCCGCTCGGCGGCGAGGATCGCCGCCGCCGTGTCCGCCCGGGACGCGGCGACGACCAGGGCGCGTCCGGCGAGCGCGTGCGCCCGCCGGTGCAGGGCCGCGGTGTCGGGCTCGCGGCCCGATGCGGCCGCCGACGCACGGGCCGGCGTACGTCCTCCCCGCAGGCGGGTGATCTCCTGGGTGAGCCGCTCGGCCGCGGTCGCCAGGTCGGCCGAGGGCTCCGCCGCGCGCAGCTCGTCGGTGACGGCGAGCAGGGCGGCGAGGTGACCCGCGAGCTGGATGTCCAGCTCCTCCTCGCGGGACCTGTGGGGGAAGTCGTCAGGGCCGGCCATCGTGCTGTGGACCGACTTGGAGCGGATCGGTTCGTACATGGATGGCCTCCTGGGTGCTGGCAGGAAGCCATCCTAGCTTGGAATCAGTCTAAAGTTAAAGCGATGCTGGAATTGATCAGCCTCAGCGCTGGCTGTAGCCGTCCAGGAAGCGGCCGATACGGCCCACCGCGTCCCGCAGATCGGTCACCGAGGGCAGGGTGACCACCCGGAAGTGGTCCGGCTCCGGCCAGTTGAAGCCGGTGCCCTGCACGACCATGATCTTCTCGCGGCGCAGCAGGTCCAGGACCATCCGCCGGTCGTCCTGGATCTTGAAGACGTCCGGGTCGAGGCGCGGGAAGAGGTAGAGCGCGCCCTTCGGCTTCACACAGCTCACGCCCGGGATCTGGGTCAGCAGCTCGTACGCCACGTCCCGCTGTTCGCGCAGCCGGCCGCCCGGCAGCACCAGGTCGTTGATCGTCTGGCGGCCGCTGAGCGCGGCGACCACGCCGTGCTGGCCCGGCATGTTCGCGCACAGGCGCATGTTCGCCAGGATCGTCAGGCCCTCGATGTAGGAGTCGGCGTGGGCGCGCGGGCCGGAGATCGACATCCAGCCCACCCGGTAGCCGGCCACCCGGTACGCCTTCGACATGCCGTTGAAGGTGAGGGTGAGCAGGTCGGGGGCGACCTTCGCGGTCGGCACGTGCACCGCGTCGTCGTAGAGGATCTTGTCGTAGATCTCGTCCGAGCAGACCAGCAGGTTGTGGCGGCGGGCGATGTCGGTGAGGCCCTTGATGACGGCTTCGTCGTAGACCGCGCCGGTCGGGTTGTTCGGGTTGATGATGACGATGGCCTTGGTGCGGTCGGTGACCTTGCGCTCCACGTCGGCGAGGTCCGGCATCCAGTCGGACTGCTCGTCGCAGCGGTAGTGCACCGCGGTGCCGCCGGACAGCGAGACGGCCGCCGTCCACAGCGGGTAGTCCGGCGCGGGGACCAGCACCTCGTCGCCGTCGTCGAGCAGACCCTGCATCGCCATCACGATCAGCTCGGACACGCCGTTGCCGATGTAGACGTGCTCGACGTCGGTCTCGATGCCGAGCGTCTGGTTGTGCATGACGACGGCGCGGCGCGCGGCCAGCAGGCCCTTGGCGTCGCCGTAGCCGTGCGCCGACGACACGTTGCGCAGTATGTCCTCGAGGATCTCGGGCGGGCACTCGAAGCCGAACGCCGCCGGATTGCCCGTGTTCAGCTTGAGGATGCGATGACCGGCGGCTTCCAGCCGCATCGCCTCCTCGAGCACCGGGCCCCGGATCTCGTAACAGACGTTGGCGAGCTTGGTCGACTGGATCACCTGCATGCTGGGAGCTTACGGCCCGGTATGGCCCTTCGGGCCGTGTCTTCCGCCACGTGAGACGCGTCGGTTCGGGTGGTTTTGTCCCCGTGGTGACGGTCGTGGGTGTGCGCCTCCATCACCTCCGCACCGGGCCTCCCCGCGCCGGGCCTCTTTTTTCGCAGGTCCAGAGGTGAACCTGGAGGCCGTCCCGCGCCCGGCGGCCGGGAGGGCGCGTCGCGCCCGGCGGCCGGGTGGCGCGTGCTGCCCGGCAGGCGTGGGCGCCGGCTGTCCCGCAGCCTGCCGGGGAAAACGCGTCCTTGCCCGCCCGGCGTCCCCGTGCTGACAATGCGCATGACAATTCTGTGGGCGGCTGGAGCGATCCGGCCGCCCGACGCCGCATTAAGGGGACCCCACATGAGAAAACCCCTCGTCGTCGCGCTCTGTGCCCTGGCCCTCGCCGGGGCGGGCGCGACCCCCGCGGTCGCCGCCGCGCCTTCCCCCACGGGCGCGGACACGACCACGGGCACGGCCCCGGCCACGTCGCTGACGGACGTCGTCAACGACACGGTCGGGGCCGTCGCGGACACCCTGTCGGGGCTCACCGCGCCGAAGGCCGCCGCGGTGAACTTCGCGGGCACCGTCTCGCTGAGCAACTGCTCCGGCTCCGTCGTCCGTATGCCGAACTCGGCCGCCTCCGACCCGGCGCTGGTGCTCACCAACGGCCACTGCCTGGAGAGCGGCTTCCCCTCGCCCGGGCAGGTCCTCACCGACCGCGCGTCCAGCCGCACCTTCGGCCTGCTGAACGCCTCCGGCGCCAAGGTCGCCACCCTGCGCGCCAACCGGCTGGTCTACGCGACCATGACCGACACGGACGCCGCGATCTACCGCCTGAGCAGCACGTACGCGCAGATCAAGAGCGCGTACGGGATCGACCCGCTGACCCTTTCCAGCAGTCGCCCGACGGCCGGCACGGCCATCAGCGTGGTCTCCGGCTACTGGAAGCGGATCTACAGCTGCTCCGTGGACGGTTTCGCGTACCGGCTGAAGGAGGGCGACTGGACCTGGAAGGACTCGGTCCGCTACACCTCCGCCTGCGACACCATCGGCGGCACCTCCGGCTCCCCGGTGGTCGACGACGCCACCGGCAAGGTGGTCGCCGTCAACAACACCGGCAACGAGGACGGCGGCCGCTGCACGGTCAACAACCCGTGCGAGGTCGACGCGAACGGCGGTGTCACGGTCCGCCAGGGCATCAACTACGCCCAGCAGACCTACCCCTTCACCGCCTGCTTCACCACCGGCAACCGCCTCGACCTGAGCGCGAGCGGCTGCACCGTGCCCAAGCCCTGACGGGCCCCGGCGGGGCGGGCGGTCAGCGCGGGGTCCCGCGCACCGCCCGCCCCGCCAGCACGTCCGTGCGGCGCCCGTCCTCGATCACGAACCGCCCGTCGACCATGACGTACGGGATGCCCGTGGGCAGCGTGCGCGGCTCGGCGAAGGTCGACCCCGCGCCCACCGTCCGCGGGTCGAACAGCACCAGGTCCGCCTTGTATCCCTCGCGGACCAGCCCCCGGTCCGCCAGCCGCAGCCGCGCGGCCGGGCGCGAGGTCAGATGCGCCACGCACTCCTCCAGCGACAGCACCCCCAGCTCCCGCACGTAGTGGCCGAGGTAGCGGGGGAAGGTCCCGTACGCCCGCGGGTGCGGCTTGGCGCCCTGGAGGATGCCGTCCGAGCCGCCCGTGTGCACCCGGTGGCGCATGATCGCCCGCACGTTCTCCTCGTGGCCCACGTGCTGGAGGATCGTCGGGGCCAGCCTGTCCTTCAGCAGCAGCTCCCGCGCCACCGTCCAGGGCGACTCGCCGCGTGCCCGCGCCGACTCCAGCACCGTGTGACCCACGTACTCGTCCAGCGCCGGGTCGCCGACCCCGGAGATCTCGATGGTCTCCCACTCCACCGGCACGCCGTGGCAGCCGTCCGAGCCGGTGACCTCCAGGCCGTGCCGGATCCGCTCCGCCGTCGCCTCGTCCGCGAGCCGCCGCAGGACCGCCTCCGGGCCGCCCTCGCTCGCCCAGCTCGGCAGCAGCGCCACGAGGGTCGTGCAGCCGGGGGTGTACGGGTACGTGTCCAGGGTGATGTCGGCGCCCGCCTCCAGCGCCTGGTCGAGGAGCGCCAGCAGCTCGGGCGCCCGGCCCTTGTTCACGCCGAAGTTCATGGTGGCGTGGGCCAGGTGCAGCGGGCAGCCCGCCTCCCGGGTCAGCGCCACCATCTCCGCGTACGCCTCCAGCGCGCCGGCGCCGTAGGACCGGTGGTGCGGGCAGTAGTAGCCGCCGTACGACGCCACCACCCGGCACAGCTCGGTCAGTTCGGCGTCCGGGGCGTACATGCCGGGCGTGTACGTCAGCCCCGACGACATGCCGACCGCGCCCTGCTCCATGCCCTCCGCGACCAACTGCCGCATCCGGTCCAGCTCTTCGGACGTGGCCTCCCGGTCCTCCCAGCCGACGGCGAGCGCCCGCACCGTCCCCTGCGGGATCAGGTACGCCGCGTTCACCGCGACGCCCCGGTCCAGCCGGTCCAGGTACTCGCCCACCGACCGCCAGTCGAAGTCGACGTCGTCACCCGGGCCGTTCCACCCGGCGATCGCCCGCCGCACCTCGCCCAGCGTCCGGTCGTCCACCGGCGCGTACGACAGCCCGTCCTGGCCCAGCACTTCGAGGGTGACGCCCTGCGCGGCCTTCGCGCTGTGGCCGGGGTCGCGCAGCAGCGCCAGGTCGCTGTGCGCGTGCATGTCGATGAAGCCCGGGGCCAGCACCAGCCCCTCCGCGTCCAGTTCGCGCCGCGCCTTCGGGCGCTGGCAGCCCGCGTCCGCCGCCTCCTTGACGATGGAGACGATGCGTCCGCCGTCCACCACCACGTCCGCGCGGTAGGAGTGATCACCGGAGCCGTCGACGACGTCCGCGTCCCGGATGACGAGCTCTTCCACGGTCCTGCCTCCTAGAAGAAGGTGCGGATGTAGTCGACGACCGTGCCGTCCGCCTCCGCCACGGGGATGAGGACCCACTTGTCGAAGGACGTGCAGGGATGCGACAGCCCGAGCCCCACCCAGTCTCCCACCTCCAGATCCGCCTCCGAAGAGGTGCGCAGCCACGCGTGCTGGTCGGACAGACCGGTCACCTCGATGCCCGTGGCCGGCCGCTCCACCCCGTCCCGGCGGACCACCCGGGCCACCGGCAGATCCAGGTCGTACGCGGCGTCCCGCTTGCCCGCGTTGGTGAACGCCTGCTCCGCCGACGGCCGGGACACCACCTGCGTCCACAGCCGGAACGCCGGCTTCAGACCGCCCTCGCCCGGCACCCGGTTGAAGGGGGTCAGCCGCTCGTAGTGCCCGTCGTCGTGCGACACGTACGCACCGGACCGCAGCAGCTTCAGCACCGGCGCCGACAGCTCCGGCACCTCCGCGAAGACGTCCGCCACCGCGTCGAACCAGGCGCTGCCGCCCGCGCTCACCACGATCTCGTCCAGTCCCGCGAACCGTCCCGCCTTGTCGAAGTCCACGGCCAGCGCCACCAGCCGGCGCAGCCAGGCCCGCACCCGCTCCGGGTCGGCCTGCGGCACCTCGCCCTCGTACCCGGCGACCCCGACCAGCCGCAGCGCCCGCGCCCCGGCCACGGCGTCGGCGATGGCCGCGCACTCCGCCTCCGTCCGCACCCCGGTGCGCGCGCCCTCGCCGGCGGCCAGCTCGACCACCACGTCCACCGGCCGGGACGCCCCCTCCAGCGCCGCGTCCATCAGCTCGACCCCGCGCACGGAGTCGACATAGCAGACGAACCGGAACGCCGGGTCGGTGTCCAGCTCGGCGGCGACCCAGCGCAGGGCCGCCGCGTCCACCAGTTCGTTCGCCAGGAAGACCCGCTCGATCCCGAACTCCCGCGCCACGCGCACCTGGTGCGGCACCGCGAGCGTGATGCCCCACGCACCGCGCTCGATCTGGCGGTGGAACAACTGCGGAGCCATGGAGGTCTTGCCGTGCGGCGCGAATGCCAGCCCGTGCCGCTCGGCGAACGTCTCCAGCGCCGCCAGGTTGTGCTCCAGCCGCTCGGCGGACAGGGCGAGCACGGGCGTGGTGAAGCCGTCGGTGAAGAGGTTCCGGCGCTGCGCGGCCAGCTCGCCGACGGTGAGGTTCACGGCGTCCGGCGGGAGGCCCTTGAAGCGGTGGCCGACCCGTTCCTCGGCGAGGCGGGCGAGAGCATCGAGGACCATCAAAGCCTCCCTGATCAGCGGTGTTGCACTCACTGCAACACCCATTGCGTATATCGCTCACCGCTGTCTAACATCTCCGCCACACGCGGTCAACGGACACCGCGTCCCCCGCCCCGACGAGGAGCCCCGCCATCGTGACCGTCACCGGAACCGGCAACGCCCCCGACGTCGTGGACGTCGTCGCGCTCGGCGAGTCCATGGTGACGTTCCTGCCCTCCCGGCCCGGCCGCCTCGCCGACGTCCCCTCCTTCGACCGGGCGATCGGCGGCGCCGAGTCCAACGTGGCGTGCGTGCTCGCGGCGGCCGGGCACTCCACCCGGTGGGTCAGCAGGGTCGGCGCGGACGGCTTCGGCGACCACCTCGTCGAGGCGATCGGCGGGTACGGC
This sequence comes from Streptomyces sp. NPDC085937, assembly GCF_044540535.1. NCBI lineage: Bacteria > Bacillati > Actinomycetota > Actinomycetes > Kitasatosporales > Streptomycetaceae > Streptomyces > Streptomyces sp. NPDC085937. The sequence goes on from NZ_JBITSH010000004.1 coordinate 182,804, forward strand.
GTCGACGTGTCGTACGTCCGCCGTGACGCGTCCCGCCCCACCGGCGTCTACTTCCGCACGGCCGGCGACCGCGCGGACGACACCCACGAGGTCGCGTACTACCGGGCGGGCTCGGCCGCGTCGGCGATGTCGCCAACCGGCGTGGACCTGGACGCGGTGCGGGCAGGACGCGTCCTGCACCTCTCGGGCATCACGGCGGCGCTCTCCCCGGACTGCCTGGCCCTCCTCCGCGCCCTGACCGCCCCCCACCCGAACCGCCCGTTGATCTCCTTCGACGTGAACCACCGCCCGGGCCTCTGGGGCGAGGGCCAGGATCCGGATGTGCTCCTGGAGCTGGCCCGCAGGGCGGACATCGTGTTCGTGGGAGAGGACGAGGCGCGCCAGGCATGGGGGCTGCGCGGCGCCCGTGCGGTGCGGGAGGCCCTTCCCGAACCTGGGATCGTGGTCGTCAAGCAGGGCAAGGGCGGAGCGGTCGCCTTCGACAAGGACACCGACGGCCTGTGCGAGGACGCCGACGGCACGGCGACGTTCGTACGCGCCCTGCACGTCGACGTCGTCGCGGCAGTCGGCGCCGGCGACGCCTTCGCCGCCGGTTTCCTCTCGGCCACCCTCCGGGGTCTGCCCGTTCGGGACCGCCTGCGCCACGGCCACCTCGCCGCCGCCGCCACCCTCACCGCCCCCGGTGACCTCGCCCCACCCCCGCCCCGCCCCCTCGCCGACCGCCTCGCCGCCCTCGACACCCCCGCATGGGAGACACTGCGTCTCGGCCCCGGCTGGACAGACGCCGACGCAGAGGCCGCAGAGGAGGCACGCACCCCATGAGCCAGACCGTAGACCGCGCCCTGAGCATCCTGCCGCTGCTCGCGGAGGGCCCCGCCGACCTCGGCCAGGTCGCCGACCGCCTCGGCGTGCACAAGTCCACGGCCCTGCGCCTGCTGCGCACCCTCCACGAGCACGGCCTGGTCTACCGCCAGTCCGACCAGCGCTACCGCCTCGGCGCCCGCCTCTTCGCCCTCGCCCAGGAGGCGATGGAGAACCTCGACGTCCGCGAGATCGCCCACGCGCATCTCGTACGCCTCAACGAGAGGTGCGGACACACCGTCCACCTCGCCGTGTACGAGGAGAACGAGGTCCTCTACATCGACAAGGTGGAGAGCCGCTACCCGGTGCGGATGTACTCCCGGATCGGCAAGCCCGTCGCCATCACCGTCGCCGCCGTGGCCAAGCTGCTCCTCGCCGACCTGCCCGAACACGAGCGCCGCGCCCTTGCGGAGAAGCTCGACTATCCCATGTACACGCCCCGTTCGACGCCCCACGCGGCCGCGTTCCTCCAGGAGCTGGCCACGGTGCGCGAACAGGGCTGGGCCACCGACCTCGGCGGCCACGAGGAGTCCATCAACTGTGTCGCCGCGCCGATCCGCGGCGCCGACGGCCGCGTGGTCGCCGCGATGTCGGTCTCCGCGCCGAACGTCGTCGTCACCGCCGACGAACTCCTCACCCTGCTCCCGCTGGTGCGCCGTACGGCGGACGCCATCAGCGGCGAGTACTCCGGCCGGACCCCGGCAGAACCGAAGTGAAGGACACCCCCGCATGACCGAGAAAGTCGCGCTGACCCCGAAGACCCACACCACCCCGCCCGCGAAGTTCTCGCACGGCGTCCGCAAGGGCAACATCCTCCAGGTCGCCGGGCAGGTGGGCTTCCTCCCGCACGAGGAGGGCAAGGCTCCGACCCCCGCCGGTCCGACCCTGCGCGAGCAGACCCTCCAGACCCTCGCCAACGTCAAGGCGATCCTCGAGGAGGGCGGCGCGAGCTGGGACGACGTGATGATGATCCGCGTCTACCTCACGGACGTGGACCACTTCGCGGAGATGAACGAGCTCTACAACGCCTACTTCGAGGAGCAGGGCCTCACTCAGCCGCCCGCCGCCCGCACGACCGTCTACGTCGGTCTGCCCGCCGGCCTCCTCATCGAGATCGACGCGCTCGCCGTCCTCGGCTGATCTCCCTCCTCCACCCCCGCCGCACACCGCACGTCGTCACGGCACGGCGTCCCGCACCCCGGGACGCCGTGCCGCGATCCCCCCTGCCCGAAAGCCCCATGCCCTTACCCAGAGGACCCCCCGATGTCCCATCCGTCCCTCTCGCTCGCCGCCTCCGCGCCCGCGGAGACACCACCGCACACCGGAGGCTTCCTCCTCCTCGTCGACGGCACCGCGGGCCTGCTCACCGTCGCCGCCATCGGTATCGCGCTGCTGCTCTTCCTGATCATCAAGGTGCGGCTCCAGCCGTTCGTCGCGCTGCTCGCCGTCTCCATAGCCGTCGGCCTGCTGGCGGGCCTGTCGGTCACCGAACTCTTCGGCACGGTCCAGCGCTCGGACGCGGTGTCCACCATCGAGTCCGGGATGGGCGGCATCCTCGGCCATGTCGCGATCATCATCGGCCTGGGCACCATGCTCGGCGCGATCCTCGAAGTCAGCGGCGGCGCCGAGGTGCTGGCGAGCCGGCTGCTCGGACTGTTCGGCGAGAAGCGGGCGCCCCTCGCGATGGGCCTGACGGGCCTCATCTTCGGCATCCCCGTCTTCTTCGACGTCGGCATCTTCGTCCTCGCCCCGATCGTCTACGCCGCCGCCAAGCGTTCCGGCAAGTCGATCCTGCTCTACTGCCTCCCCCTCCTCGCCGGACTCTCCGTCACCCATGCCTTCCTGCCCCCGCACCCGGGTCCGGTGGCCGCCGCCGGACTGCTCCGCGTGGACCTCGGCTGGGTCATCCTCATGGGTGTCGTCTGCGGTCTGCCGGCCGTCGCCGCCGCGTGGGTCTACTCCGCCTGGATCGGCAGGCGCATCTTCGTCGCCGTGCCGCAGGACATGGTCGAGGCCGCGCAGGAGGCCAAGGACGCCGTCGCCGCCGAACAGCGCGCGTCGGGCGTCCAGCCGCGCGAGACCCCGGTGCCGCTCGGCACGGTCCTCGGCATCATCGGCACGCCGCTGCTGCTGATCCTCGCGGCGACCTTCTCCTCCATCGCGCTGGACGAGTCCACCCTGCGCTCGGTGATCGAGTTCTTCGGCCACCCGTTCGTGGCTCTCACCCTCGCGCTGTTCCTCGCGTACTACCTGCTGGGCATCCGGCGCGGCTGGTCCCGCAAGTCCCTGGAGACCGTGTCCACCTCCTCCCTCAAGCCGGTCGGCAACATCCTGCTGGTGGTCGGCGCGGGCGGCGTCTTCGGCGCGGTCCTCAAGGGCAGCGGGGTCGCGCAGGCGCTGTCGGACACCTTCAACGACGTCGGCCTGCCGGTGATCGTGCTGTCGTACCTGATCTCCGTGGTGCTGCGGGTCGCGCAGGGCTCGGCGACGGTGGCGATCGTGACGACGGCCGGCATCGTGGCGCCGCTGCTGTCCGAGGGCGACCACTCGCAGGCGTTCGTGGCGCTGGTCATCATGGCCATCTCGGCGGGCTCCATCTTCGCCTCGCACGTCAACGACGGCGGGTTCTGGATGGTCGCCAAGTACTTCGGCATCAGCGAACGGGACACGCTCAAGACGTGGACGGTACTGGAAAGCGTCCTGTCCGTAGCCGGGTTCGTCGTCGCGGCGGCGCTGAGCCTGGTGGTGTGACCCCGGCCGGCCCGGTGCGCCGTGGTGCCCGTGTAGGCGTCTGATAACGAAGTCGGGGCTGGCTGTGACGCGCACAGGATCGTCGACCATACTCCTGCGGTGTGGAGCAGCGCATAGGTTCGAGCAGCCAGCCCCTGGAAGGCGCCGGGTTCGACCCGGCATTCATCCCCGGGCTCACCTCGCCCGCGACCGGCCGCGAGGAGGACGTGGACGAGACCGCGGATGCGGTCCCGGAGGCCGAAGAGGCCACGGGGAGCGGGGAGTCCGCGCAGACCGTGGCCGCCCCGGCGTCCGAGGACACCGGGGACGAGCCGGAGCCCGTCCCCGACGGCCCCGTCTTCGAGGCGTCCGACCGCCGTGCCGCCATCGTCGCCGACCACCGCGGCGTGCGGCTGAAGCTGGACGACCAGGAGTGCGAGTTCCGCTGGGACGAGATCGGCGCGGTGGAGACGGAGACGGCCCGCTTCGGCAAGCGGTACACCGTCACCGTCCACACCCCCGACCGGCGTTGGTACCCCCTCGAGATCGACGCCGACTCCCGGAGCCGGTTCGCCGAGTGGGACACCGCCCTGGACGCCGTCCTCGACCGGTACTTCGACGACGGCGCCGAGGAGCCGGCCGGGTCCGACGAGCAGGCCGAGCCCGAGGAAACCACCGCGGACAAGCCGGAGACGGCGGACCGCGCCTGACGGCGGGACCGGCGCTCCCTGCCGATCACCGACGGGCGGGGAGCGGTCCGGTGCCGCGACGAGCGGCGTGACCGGGCGAGCGAGAGGGCGTCCGCCGCGGGGGGCATCCGGTGAAGATCCCGGCACGCCCTCTTGCCGGACCGGCACCCGTCCGCTTACTTGACCCCATGGCGGACACCACGGGAAACACCCAGGACACCGGGAGCGCGACCGCGCCCGGCCCCCACCCGCGCAAGTCCAGTTGGCGTCACATCGGCCCCGGCATCGTCGTCGCCGCGACCGGCGTGGGCGCCGGCGACCTCGTGGCCACCCTCATCGCGGGCAGCAACTTCGGCTACACCCTGCTGTGGGCGGCGGTTGTCGGCTGCCTGGTGAAGATCTCCCTCGCGGAGGCCTGCGGACGGTGGCACCTGTCCACCGGACGCACCCTGTTCGACGGCTGGGCCAGTCTGGGCCGCTGGACCACCTGGTTCTTCGCCGTCTACGCCGTCATCTGGGGCTTCGTCTACGGCGCGGCCGCCATGTCCTCCAGCGCCCTGCCGCTCCAGGCGCTCTTCCCGGACGTGATGGACCTCGAGTACTGGGGCATTGCCTGCGGACTGGTGGGCCTGGTCTTCGTCTGGTTCAACAAGTACGCGGTGTTCGAGAAGGTCATGACGGTCCTGGTGGGCGTCATGTTCGTGGTGACCGTCTACCTGGCCTTCCGGGTCACGCCCAACCTGGGCGACGCGTTCGCCGGCCTCCTCCCGGTGCTGCCCGACGAGAAGGACTCCGTCCTCAACACCCTCGGTCTGATCGGCGGCGTCGGCGGCACCATCACGCTGGCCGCCTACGGCTACTGGGTCAACGCCAAGGGCTGGACCGGCACCGGCTGGATGAAGGTCATGCGGCTGGACAACCGGGTCGCCTACATCACCACCGGCGTCTTCGTCGTGGCGATGCTCTTCGTCGGCGCGGAGCTGCTGCACTCGGCGAACATCGCCATCTCCGGCGGCGACCAGGGCCTCATCCAGCTCGGCGACGTCCTGGAGGACCGGTACGGGGCGACCACCGGCACGCTGTTCCTGGTCGGCTTCTTCGCCGCCTCCTTCACCTCCCTGATCGGCGTCTGGCACGGCGTCAGTCTGATGTTCGCCGACTTCCTGGCCCGGCAGCGCGGCGAGCGGCAGGCACGCGTCGACGAGCTGGCCTCCGGACGCCGGGAACGCTCCTGGACGTTCCGCGCGTACCTGCTGTGGCTCACCTTCCCGCCCATGATCCTGCTGTTCCAGGACGAGCCGTTCCGCCTGATCATCATCTACGGCGTGCTGGGCGCGGCCTTCATGCCGTTCCTCGCCCTCACCCTGCTGTGGCTGCTCAACTCCTCCCGCACCCCGCGCGAATGGCGCAACGGCGCCCTGAGCAACGGCATGCTGGCGGTCGCGGGCCTGCTGTTCCTAGTCCTGGCGGTCAAGCAGATCTGGGACCAGCCGTGGTCGGAGTTCTTCTGACGGCCGGAGTCCTTCCGGCGGAACGGCCGCCGGCCCGCCTCACGCCCCCGCGTCCCACTCCGTGCTCAGCGCGATCTCCCGCAGCTGCTCCATGGTGAGCGCGGGGGTGTCGCGTGTGGCGTCCTGGTGCTGCGCGGGGGTGTTGAAGGCGCTGATGACGACGCGCAGTCCGTCGGGGCGCAGGGTGTCCACCGTCCACATGACGACGCCCTCGGCGCCCTTCTCCCCGGGCGACTGCCGGGTCGTGATCATGGTGCCGTTGGGCAGCGTCTCGGCGTCCCCGAAGAGGTCGCCGGCCAGGTCGCCACTGCCGGGCTGCACGTTGACCTGGACAAGGCTCCCGCCCTGGCCGTCGTCGACGACGAGGTAGGCGTACTCGGTGTCCGCTCCGCCCTCGCTGATCACCTTCAGCTCCTCGGGCAGCAGACCGGCGAGCGTGTCGGCGATCGTCTTGCCCCGCATCCCCGCCGGGGGCTCCTCAACGGTGGCGGACGGCTTCGGGCTCTCCGGCATGGCGTCCACGACCCGTCGCCACACGTCGGCGGTGACGACCTGCTTCAGTTTCTCGACGGACAGCGGGGGCTTCGGCCGGGACACCGGGGCGTCCTTCTGCGCGGGCGCGTTCCACTCGCTCAGCGACACGTGCTGTCCCTCAGGGGTGACCAGTTCGGCGTTCCACCACTTGGTCTCCACCCGGCGGTCCGGGTACTCGTAGCCCTGGAACAGCATGAGCAGGGAGCCGTCGGGCAGCCGGCCGGAGGTGCAGTCGTCGTGGTCGACCAGCGTCCTGTCCGGGCAGGTCGTCACCTGGCGGGCCTGCTCGCTGCCGGGCTCCACGCGGCCGAGACTCAGGCCGATGGCCGCCGCGCCCCTGCCGTCGTCGAACACCACGTGCGCGGTCGGGGGCATCGGCGAATCCGTGCCCTGCGCGGCCTCCTCGCTGAAGGTGCCCTGCGGGAGCAGTGCCTTGAGCGAACGGAGGATGTCGTCGCCCGAGAAGGCCCCGTCGCCCGAGGCGGACCCCGCGGACGAGGAGGACGAGGTCCCGGCGGACGAGGAGCCCGGGGACGGGGAGCTCGCCGCCGCGGAGGTCTGCCGGGGGTCGGACGAGGCGCCCGGCAAAAGCAGCGCACCGCCCACCCCGACGAGGGCGACACCGGCCGCTCCCCCCAGCACGGCGGTCCGCCGCAGCAGCTGGGCCCGGCGTCCGCGCACCCGGCCCCCGGCGACGAGGGCGGCCGGGTCGTCGGTGTGGATGCTGTGGCCGGTGTCGCGCAGCACGGCGGCGAACCGGTCCTCGAAGGGGTCCTGGTCCATGTTCTCGGGCATGACGAACCACCCTTTCCGCGGGGTGTGAGAAGTATGAGGTCGAGGAAGGGGACGGAGGCGGGCGTCAGGAGCGGGAGTACTCCTGGATGTCCTCGCCGAGCAGCTCGCGCAGCCGGCCGAGCGCGCGTACGCACCGCGTCCGCACAGCGGCCGAGCTGACGTTCAGCACGTCGGCGGTCTGCTCCACCGAGCGGTCCTCCCAGTAGCGCAGGACGACGACGGCGCGGTCCTTGGCGGGCAGCCGGGCGAGCGCGGCCATCAGCGTCAGCCGCAGCGGCGCGTCCCCGTCGGCGGCGCCCGGCAGGTCGGGGAACGTGTCGGTCGCCCGCTCCCGGCTGCTGCGCAGTCTCCGGTGGGCGAGGAAGGTCCGGGTGAGCACGGTCTGCGCGTACGCGGCCGGGTTCTCCGCCCGCGACACGCGCCCCCAGCGGACGTACAGCCGCCCGAAGGTCTCCTGCACGAGGTCCTCGGCGAGGTGCGTGTCCCCGGCGGTGAGCAGGCACGCGGACCGGTACAGGTGCCCCGCCCGGGCGGAGGCGAACTCCGCGTAGTCCGCGCTGCGCTGCTGTCCCATTCCGTCCCCCGTCGTACTCCCCGAAACGCTCTCACCTCATTGATGCGGTGGACCCGGAGAAATGTTTCATGTGGCGGCGGACACAGCGCGCGCGGTCCGTTGTCAGTGGCCGCTGTCAGGATGACCGCGTTCTTCACCGGCGCACACGAGCGCCGGCCGTCGACCTGTGGGGGAGCCACCGTGGGCATGATCGGGGAGTACGCGCGCCTGACGGCCGCCGAGTTCGAGCGCGCGGTCGGCGACCCGGACTGGGCGTACGCGCGTGTCCGGGAGTTGGGCGAACAGGAGTGGGACGCGGGGCTGCCGTGGGACCAGGCGCGCTGCTACGACACCGACAAGATGTGGCACGCCCTGGACTTCCTGCTGCGGCGTGTCGGCTTCCCCGTGGACGTCGTCTTCGGCGAGGAGGAGATACCCGGGGCGGACGACTGGAGCTACGGGCCGCCCCGCTGCCTCACCCCGGACCAGGTCCGCACCGCCGCCGGGGCCTTCGCCGCCACGCCCCCCGCCCGGCTCACCGAGGGCGTCACCCCGGCCGACCTGGCCGCGGCGGAGATCTACCCGGCGATCGTCTGGGAGCGCGGTGAGCCGCTGGACGAGGTGACCGCCCACTACGAGGCCCTGGTGCCGTACTTCCGCGCGGCGGCCGGGGACGGGGACGGGGGGGGGGGGGGGGGGGGGGGGGGGGGCGGGGGGGGGGGGCGCGGGGGGGGGGGGGGGGGGGGGGGGGGGGGGGGGGGGGGGGGGGGGGGGGGGGGGGGGGGGCGCCCGCCCCCCCCCCCCCCCCCCCCCCCCCCCCCCCCCCGGCGTGGGGGGAGAGGGACGTGACGGTTACGGCAGCGCGTGGACGTGCGGGCCGACCGCGTTGGACCAGGCGTTGCCCGCGGTCGCGTCCCAGTTGGTGGACCAGGTCATGGCGCCGCGCAGATCCGGGTAGGTCTTCGACGGCTTGAAGGAGCCGCAGTTGGTGCCGCGGGTCAGGCAGTCCAGGGCGGCGTTCACCACGGACGGGGCGACGTAGCCGCTGCCCGCGCCCCGGGTGGAGGCCGGCAGCCCCAGGCCCACCTGGGACGGGTCGAGGCCGTTCTCCAGCTGGATGCAGGCGAGCGCGGTCAGGAAGTCCACCGTGCCCTGGCTGTAGACCTTGCCGTCACAGCCGAGCATGGAACCGCTGTTGTAGTACTGCATGTTGACGACCGTGAGGATGTCCTTCACGTTCAGCGCGGTCCGGAAGTACGAGCCGGACGTCGACTGCATGTCGATGGTCTGCGGCGCCATCGTCAGGATCATCGACGGGCCCGCCTTCGCGGACAGCGACCGCAGCGCCTGCGTCATCCAGGTCGGGTTGAGGCCGTTCTCCAGGTCGATGTCGACGCCGTCGAAGCCGTACTCCTGCATCAGGGCGTACACCGAGTTGGCGAAGTTCGTCGCGGAGGCCTGGTCGTTCACCGAGACGGTGCCCTTCTCGCCGCCCACCGAGATGATGACCTTCTTGCCGGCCGCCTGCTTGGCCCGTACGTCCGCCTTGAACTGGTCCACGGTGTAGCCGTTCAGGCCGGCCGAGTCCAGGTTGAAGGTGACGGCGCCCGGGGTGCCGGTGGCGTCGGCGAAGGACACCGCGATGATGTCGTACTGCGACGGCACGTCGGAGATCTTCTGCACGGCCGCGCCGTTGTTAAAGTTCTGCCAGTAGCCGGTCACCGCGTGCCGGGGCAGGTCACCGCCCCCGCCCCCGCCGTTCTCCCGGGTGCGTACGCTCACCGCCGCCGACTTCGGCGACTCGCCCGCCGCGTTGGCCGCCGCCACCTGGAAGGAGTACGACGTCGAGGCCGCGAGCCCGGTCACCGTCGCCGACGTGCCGGACACGGCCGTCACCCGGGTGCCGTCGCGGTAGACGGTGTAACCGGTCGCCCCCGACACCGCGTTCCACGCCAGCGTCACCGAGGTCGCCGTCGTGCCGGAGACGGTCAGCCCGCCCGGCGTGCCCGGCACGGTCGGCTCCGGGTCGCCCCCGCCGCCCCCGTCGGGGCCGAGGACGGACACGTCGTCCACGTAGTAGGGCTGCTGGCCGTACCAGCCGTGGGTGTAGACCGTCACGGAGGTGGTGTTCGCGCCCGTGGAGAAGCTGGTGGACAGCTGCTTCCAGCTGCCCGAGTCCGGGGTCCAGGTGGACACGTCGGTGGTACCGGTGCCGGTCACGCCCAGGTAGGCGTAGCCGCCCTGCACCCATCCGGTCAGCCGGTACGTCGAGCCCGGTCGCACCGCGACCGTCTGGGAGCAGCGGGCGTTGTCCTGCCCGGCGGGCGTGGCCTTCAGCGCGGCCGAGCCGCCGTGCACCGGGGAGGGGACGACGCTGCCGCTGTTCGCCGAACAGGTCCAGTTGCTCAGGCCCGACTCGAAGCCTGCGTTCTTCGCGTTGTTGACGTCCGCGGCGGACGCCTGGCCGGCGCCGGCCAGGGGGAGGACGAGGGACAGGGCGGAGACGAGGGCTGCCGACCAGGCGCGTCTGCCGCGGCCGGGCGTGCGTGGTGCGCGGTCCACTTGGGGCCTCCGGTGGGGGAGTTGGGGAGGAGGAAGCGACGGTGGCCACCGTTGATGTGCACACCGTGGTCCAGACCAATCTCCTTGTCAATAGGTCCAGACCGGAAACGGCGGCGCCCGCACGGGAGTAGGGCGGGGGGCGGGTGGGAAGCGTGGCCCGGAGGACCCGGGGCGGGTCCCGCGTCAAGCCGGTGCACAGGACCCACACCGTCGGTGCCGGATCGAGACCGGCGAGATGATCGACCTGCCCCGTTTTGGCGCACCTTGTGTACCAGGAGTTGCTGTTCGGCTGCTCAAAGGCTGTTCTCCGGTCACGGACCCGTGGATACAGTGCTGAGGTAGTCACGCAGTGAAGTCACCAGGGTGCATCGGAGTAACGCCCGGTGGACCGACGGGCATGGGGAGAACGGGGAGCCGCGCGTGCCAACTGCCATTGCCGTGACCGGCGCCGACATGGCGCTGCCGGCGCAGGACGAACGGACCCTGCCCGCCGTGGTGCTGCGGGACGTCGACACCCGCCCGCTCGACCAGGTGCTGGCCGAGCTGCAGCTGACCGTCGAGCAGTACGGCCATGTCGTCGTCGTGTGCTCCAAGGCCACCCCGACCGCCGTCCTGCGGCGGCTGCACACCCTGCGCTCCCTGCTGGAGAGCGACCGGATAGCCCTCTTCCGCCCCGACCTGCCGCCGCTCGCCGTCGCGGTGCTGGCCCGCCAGTTACGCCAGCTCGCCTCCTGCGACATCGGACCCGGCGTGCTGGCCTCGGCCGGCCGCCTGCTCACCCACTACCTCCACGCCGGGGCGCTGCTCGGCTCCGTCGCCCGCCTCGACCGGGTGCCCGTCGACCTGAAGCAGCACGCCAAGTCCTGGATGCCCGGCAGCCAGTTCGCCGTCCTCGCCCATCCACAGCCGCACCTCGTCCGGCTCGGCCCCGACACCACGCTGGACGGCCCCGAGTTCGGCACCTGGATGCTCGTCGCCCGGGGCCAGCTCCAGTCCGACTGGGTCACCACCACCCTGGCGCCCGCCTGGCGGGTACAGGGCCTGCGCGAGGCGCCACTGCCCGCGGAGTCGGGCGACTGGTGGGGCACCGGCAAGCTCGTCGAGTTCTGCACCTACCTGCCCGACCTGTCCGTGCTCTACCAACTGGTCACGTCCGTGCGGCGCGGCACCTGCCACTGGTGCGGCATCGACGTCATCGGCGACCGCTGCGTGTTCTGTTCGGCCACCCCGCCCGCCCCCGAGGCCAGACCGGCCCTCACCCGGGGCTCCTGACCCGTACGCCCACCGCACGAGCCCGCCCGATCCCGCTCGACCGCTACCCCCCAACGAGGTTGCACGGTTCATGAACTCCCGTCAGCGCCGCGGCGTGATACTCCTGCTCCTGTCGGTCCTGTGCGCCCTCGGCGCGTTCGCCGGCGTGCTCTCCGTCATCAACGACGTGCGCTCCAAGGTCGGCCCCGAGGTCCCGGCGTACCGCCTGAAGGCCGACATCGCGCCCTACACCACGCTCGGCGCCGACCAGTTCGAGCGGATCGAGATGCCCGAGCGGTGGCTGTCGGACAACGCCGTCACCGACCTCGACGACCTCCGCGGCAAGATCGCCGTGACGACCCTGCGCGAGGGCTCCCTGCTGCAGAGCGACATGATCGTGGACCGGCCGGCCCTGCAGCCCGGGCAGCAGGAGGTCGCCATCATGATCGACGCGGCGACGGGCGTGGCCGGCAAGATCACCCCGGGCTCCACGGTCAACGTCTACGCCACCTTCGAAGGACGGCGCGAGGGCGACCCCGACCAGTCGAAGATCATCGTCACGGGCGCCAAGGTCCTCGACGTGGGGCGGCTCACCGCCCTCCAGCCGGACGAGAGCGACCGCGGGCGGCAGCCCACCGACGCCGTCCCGATCACCTTCGCGCTGTCCACGCTCGACGCCCAGCGCATCACCTACGCCGAGTCCTTCGCCCAGCGGGTCCGCCTCGCGCTGGTCGCCCCCGGGGGCGACGCCGGCGTCCCCGAGAAGGACCGGACGTACGAACTCGCGCAGGACAAGTGAGAGGCCCGCATGTCCACCAGGATCCTCCCGGCAAGCGGTGACGCGGACGCGGTCCGGTCCCTGACCACCCTGCTCAGCCAGCTCCCCGACGCCGAGCCGCTCGCCCCGGTCACCGACTCCACGCAGCTCGTCGACGCCCTCTCCCGGCTGGCCGCCGAGTCCCTCGACGAACTGCCCGAGGTGGTCGTCGTCCACGAACGCATCGGCCCCGTCCCGGCGCTGGAACTGATCCGCGAGGTCGCCCTGCGCTTCCCCGCCGTGGGCGTCATCCTCGTCACCTCCGACGCGAGCCCCGGCCTCTTCCAGGCCGCCATGGACCACGGCGCCCGCGGCCTGGTCGCCCTCCCCGTCGGCTACGAGGAACTCGCCGTCCGGGTCGCGGCGGTCGCCCAGTGGTCGGCCGGCGTACGGCGCCACCTGGGCGCCGGAAGCGACCTGCTCCCCGGTGCGGGCGGCACCGTCGTCACCGTCAGCGGGGCCAAGGGCGGGGTCGGCGCCACCCTGACCGCCGTCCAGCTGGCGCTCGCCGCCCAGACGTCCGGACGGACCACCGCCCTGGTCGACATGGACCTGCAGACCGGCGACGTCGCCTCCTACCTCGACGTCCAGTTCCGCCGGTCCGTCGTCGACCTCGCCGCGATCAACGACATCTCCCCGCGGGTCCTCGCCGACGCCGTCTTCCGCCACGACAGCGGACTCGCCCTGCTGCTCGCCCCCGCCGAGGGCGAACGGGGCGAGGAGGTCACCGACCGCGCCGCCCGCCACATCCTCGCCGCCCTGCGCTCCCGCTACGAGATCGTCGTCGTCGACTGCGGCGCGCAGCTCGGCGGCGCCGGCGCGGCGGCGGTCGAGATGGCCGACCGGGCCCTGCTGGTCACCACCCCCGACGTCATCGCCGTACGCGGTGCCAAGCGGGCGGTGCGGATGTGGGACCGGCTGCAGATCCGCAAGGCGGAGGAGACCACGGTCGTCGTCAACCGGCACAACCGGTCCACGGAGATCCAGCCGCCGCTCATCGCCCGGATCACCGGCACCCCTGTCGCCGCCACCACGATCCCCGCCCACTTCAAGGAGCTCCAGGGTGTGGTGGACGCCGGACGCGTCCACGAACTGGAGGCCAAGAGCACCGTGAAGCAGGCGATGTGGGCGCTGGCCGGCGAACTCGGCCTGGTCCGGGCGGCGGAGGGCGGCCACAAGGGCGGCCGGCCGCGCGGCGACCGGGGCGCGGTGAGCTTCCGGCGACGTCGGGACGGTACGGGATGAGCGGTGAGCGGAGGGCAAGGGCGACGGGGGCCGGTCGGCGGCGTGCGGCCACCGGGCAGGGGTGGTCGTGCGACGTCCAGGGGCGGTCATGCGGCCACGGCGTCCCGAGTCGGCCGTGCGGCCACGACGCCCCGGGGCGGTCGTGCGGCTACGGCGTCCGCAGGCGGCCGTCCGGTGACCAGGGGCAGGTCACCGTCGAGTTCCTCGGCATGACCCCGACCATCCTGGTGACGCTGATCGTGCTGTGGCAGCTCGTGCTGGTCGGCTACACCTTCACCCTCGCCGGGAACGCAGCCGACGAGGCGGCGCGGGCCGGCACCGCGGCGTCCCCCGGCGCACGCCAGGGCGCCTGCCAGGCGGCCGGGCAGGACAAGCTGTCGGGGGCCTGGGGGAGCGGCGCGACGGTGACCTGCGCGACCGGCGGCGGCATGGTCACCGCCGACGTGAGGATCAGGGTGCCGGTCCTCTTCCCCGGCACCGTGTCGTTCCCGTTCGACGTGACCGGTCACGCGGGCGCGGTCGAGGAGGAGACGGACTGAGATGCCCGAGGTGCCCGAGGTGCCGTACCGACGCGAGGCCGGCCGCCGCCGCGACCGCGGACAGGTGGCGCTCGAATACCTGGGCTTCCTGCCCGTCCTGATCCTCGTGGCGATGGCCGGCGTCCAGCTCGGACTGATCGCCTACACCGCCCAGCAGGCGGGCACCGCCGCCCGCGCGGGCGCCCGCAGTGCCTCCCTGGACCAGGGTGCCCAGGCGGCCTGCGCGGCGGCCGTCAGCTCCTGGCTGGCCGGCGGCACCTCCTGCGGCACGTCGGGGGGCGGCGACGAGGTCACCGTCACCGCCCGGATCGACATCCCGTCGATCGTGCCCGGCTGGGACTTCGGGACGGCGGGGAGGAGCGCCACGATGCCCGTCGACCACTGACCCACCACCGGGCCGGCACGGCCCACGACGAGGACCGGTGAGCGGACGAGGACCGGACGAGGACGAGGACCGGACGAGGACGAGGAGCGAGCCACTCATGAGCCTGCGGGCACGTATCAACTCCCCCGAGGAGAGGACCGGGCGGGGCGAGGACGGCCACCTCGTCGCGTCCTACCGCGCCAAGCTCCTGGAGGAGATCGACCTCGCGGAGATGAGCGCGCTCGCCCCCGCCGAGCGCCGGGCCCGGCTGGAACGCGTCCTCGGCCACATCATCAGCCGCGAGGGCCCCGTCCTGTCGACGGTCGAACGCTCCCAGCTGATCCGCCGCGTCGTCGACGAAGCCCTCGGCCTCGGCATCCTGGAGCCGCTGCTGGAGGACCCGTCCGTCACCGAGATCATGGTGAACGGCCCGGACGCCATCTTCGTCGAGCGCGGCGGCCGGGTGGAGCAACTGCCGCTGCGCTTCGCCTCCGACGACCAGCTGATGCAGACCATCGAGCGCATCGTCTCCACCGTCAACCGGCGCGTGGACGAGTCCAACCCGATGGTCGACGCCCGGCTGCCGTCCGGTGAGCGCGTCAACGTCATCATCCCGCCGCTGTCCCTGACCGGGGCGGTCCTCACCATCCGCCGCTTCCCGCGCTCCTTCACCCTCCACGAGCTGATCGGCCTCGGCTCGCTCGACGAGCCCATGCTGTACCTGCTGGCCGGACTGGTACAGGCCCGCTTCAACGTCATCGTCTCCGGAGCCACGGGCACCGGAAAGACCACCCTGCTCAACGCCCTGTCCGGACTGATCCCCGAGGGCGAACGCATCATCACCATCGAGGACTCCGCCGAACTCCAGCTCCAGCAGCCGCACGTCATCCGCCTGGAGTCCCGCCCGCCCAACGTCGAGGGCAAGGGCCGGGTCACCATCCGCGACCTGGTGCGCAACTCCCTGCGCATGCGGCCCGACCGCATCGTCGTCGGCGAGGTCCGCGGCGGGGAGTCCCTGGACATGCTCCAGGCGATGTCGACCGGCCACGACGGCTCCCTCGCCACCGTCCACGCCAACAGCGCCGAGGACGCCCTGACCCGGCTGCAGACCCTCGCCTCCATGTCCGACGTGGAGATCCCCTTCGTCGCCCTGCACGACCAGATCAACAGCGCCGTCGACGTGATCGTCCAGCTCACCCGCTTCGCCGACGGCGCCCGCCGCATCACCGAGATCGCCCTGCTGGAGAGCCACGGCGGGGAGCCGTACCGGCTGGCGACGGTCGCCCGCTTCGACGCGCTGCCGATGACCCACGACGGCCGCGTCCATGGTTCCTTCGTCCACCATCCCCTGCCCCGGCGGACCGCCGACCGCCTGTACATGGCCGGCCAGCCCGTCCCGCAGGCGTTCGGCATCGCCCACACCGCCGACCAGCTCGCCACCCGAGAAGCCAGGTAGGTACCGCCCCCATGGAGCTGCAGAACCTCATCACGCTGACCACCGGTGTCGCCCTGCTGACCTGCGTCCTCGGAGTCGTCGGGGTGCACTCCTACGCGGCCGGCCGGGCGCAGCGGCAGGCTCTGGTGGACCGGCTGACGGCCACCGGGCAGCTGCCGGACGCCGGACGCCGGCGCCGCTTCCCCACGCTGGACCGCCGCCTGCGCCGCACCCACCTCGGCCGCAAGCTGGAGCTGCGCCTGGTGGCCACCGGCCTCGACGTCACCCCCGGCGAGTTCTTCGTGGCGATGCTCGTCACCGTCGCCGGACTGTGGCTGGTCGGGCAGGCCGCGCTCGCCCCCTTCTTCGGCCCGATCGCCGGGCTCCTCGGCGTGTGGGCGGCCGTGCAGTTCCTCAACTGGCAGCGGCAGAAGCGCATCGAGAAGTTCATCAACCAGCTGCCCGAGCTCGCCCGCATCCTGGCCAACGCCACCCAGGCGGGCCTGGCGCTGCGCACCGCCGTCGGCATCGCGGCGGAGGAACTGGAGGCCCCGGCCGGCGAGGAACTGGGCAAGGTGGCCAACCAGCTGGCGATGGGCGCCTCCATGGACGACGCCCTCGGCGAGCTCGCCGACCGCCTGCCCTCCCGCGAGCTGGTCGTCCTCGTCACCACGCTGGTGCTGGCCAACCGGGCGGGCGGCCAGGTGGTGGGCGCGCTGCGCAACCTCACCGAGACGCTGGAGGAGCGCAAGGAGACCCGGCGCGAGATCCGCACCCAGCTCTCCCAGGTCAGCATGACCTCGTACGCCGTGCCGGTCCTCGGCGTCGGCTCGCTGTTCCTGATGAACGGCGTGAAGGACGGCGCCCTGGAACGCATGACCGGCTCCCCCGGCGGCCAGATCGCGGTCCTCGTCGCCTTCGGCCTGTACGCCGTCGGCTTCCTCCTCATCCGCCGACTGTCCCGCATCGACGTCTGAGCCGGAGAGGAGACGACGACATGGCACTCGCGCTCGCCGCCCTCATGGCCCTCGCCGTGTGCGGCATCTTCGCCGGCATCCGCATGTACCGGGCGGAGGCGAAACTCCCCGGCGACCTGATGCTGGCCCTGGAGGTCGGCTCCACCCGCACCGGCGCCGTCGACTCCCTCGTCGACCGCATGGGCATGCGCTACGCCCCCGCCGTACTGCGCCTCATGGGGCCCAAGCAGGTCGCCAAGTACCGCCGCAAGATCGACCTCGCGGGCAACCCCGGCGGTCTCACCATCCACCGCTACGCCGCCCGCCGCGCCGTCTACGGCGCCCTCGGCGGCACCGGCTTCCTGGTGTTCCTGATGCGCGGCCAGCTCCTGGTGGCGCTGCTGCTGCTCGCGTTCGGCGCGTTCTGGACGGAGGTCGGCATCTGGTCGGCGATCCGCATCCGCAAGGACGTCATCGAACGGACCCTGCCCGACTTCCTCGACGTGCTCGCGGTCGTGGTCGGCGCCGGCCTCGGCTTCCGGCAGGCCCTGGACCGCGTCTCGTCCCGGTACGAGGGTCCCTGGGCGGACGAACTGCGCATCACCCTGCGCCAGATGGACCTGGGGATGAGCCGCAGACAGGCCTTCGCGGAGCTGCGCCGCCGCAACGACTCCGAGCAGGTGGCCATGTTCGTCACGGCGCTGCAGCAGGGGGAGGAGCTGGGCGCGCCCATCGTGGACACGCTGGTCGCGCTCGCCAAGGACATGCGCCGCACGGACGCGCAGAACGCCCGCCGCAAGGCGGCCCGTGCCGTCCCCAAGGCCACCATGATGATCACGACCTTCATGGTCCCGGCCACCATGATCCTGCTCGGCGCGGGCCTGATCCTCGGCTCCGGCACCGACTTCGGCTCCCTCACGGGCGAGTGACGGGGAGGGACGCGATGACGACGATCAGGCACCGCACGTGGCGACGCCGCCGGCCGGCCGGGCGGCGGGCGGCGGCGGTCTCGGCCTGCGCCCGTTCCCCGCAGGGCCTCACGGCCGCTCCGGCCCGGGACGGGAGCGGGGGCGGTGAGAACCGTACGGAGGCTGAGGGACGTACGGCCGCCGAGGACCTCTCGGCGGCTGAGGGGCATAGGGCGGCCGGGGGGCTCATGGCGGCTGAGGGCCCCCCGGCAGCCCCGGCCCCGCGGGAGCCGGACACCCAGCTCCAGGTGAACGCCCTCCAGGCCCTGTGCCGGCAGGCGTTCGGCTTCCGGCTGGCGATGATCGCCGTCGCCGCCCCCTCCGCCCTCCTCAACGCCGGCCCCGGCTGGGGCACCCGCCTGGTCGGCATCGCGGTCGTCGTCACCTTCATGGTGTCGTACGCCCTCTTCCGCGACTGGGAACGCTTCGGCCCCCTCCTCCTGCGCCACCCCACCCTTCTCGCGGCGGACACCCTCTTCGGCGCCCTGCTGCTGATCTCGGCCGGCCCCGACACCACACTCGCCTACGTCAGCGTCTGCACGCCCCTGCTCGCGGGCCTCATCTACGGCTGGCGCGGCGCCGCCGTCTTCGCGTCGCTGCAGGCGCTGATCCTGCTGCTGGTCCACGCGGCGCTGGACGAGCCGCACACGGAGCCCGCCGAGATCCTGATCCTGCCCGGACTGTGCGTCATCGCCGGCGCCGTCGGCTCCAGCCTGCGCAAGCTGATGCTCCACCTCGGCGAGGCGACCCGCGCCCTGGCCGCGGTCCGCGCCCGCCTCGCCGTCACCGAGGCGGTAGACGCCGAACGGGCGCGCCTGGCACGGGAGATGCACGACTCCGTGGCCAAGACGCTGCACGGGGTGGCCCTGGCGGCGGACGGCCTGGCCTGTTCGGCGGGCGCCGCCCGGATGGACCCGGACCTGGTCAGACGGCAGGCGGAACTGGTGGCCCGGTCCGCCCGCAGGGCCGCCGCCGAGTCGCGTGAACTGCTGACGGACCTGCGGAGGGAGGGCGATCCGGGGCGAGCGGTGGACGTGCTGGGTGAACTCGCCTGTTGCGTCCGGCTTTTCGCTGCGCGCGGCGAGGTGCCGGTGACGTACACGAGGACGGGTGAGGCGCCCGCCCCGCCCGTCCCACCGGCGGTCGCCCGTCAGCTGCTCTCCATCACCTCGGAGGCCCTGGAGAACGCCCACCGCCATGCCCGGCCGACCCGGGTCGACGTCCACGCCGGAGTCCACACCGGCGTCCACGGCGACGTGCTGCGCGTCAGCGTCCGCGACGACGGCACGGGCCTGCCCGCCGGCACCGACCTCGCGGACCTGCGCCGCTCCGGCCACTTCGGCCTGGTCGGGATGGCCGAACGGGCCGCATCGGTGGGCGCCCGCATCCACTTCGGACGGGTCGAGGGCGCCCGTGGCACGGAGGTCCGCCTGGAGCTGCCGCTCGCGGCGGTGACGACGACGAGTCCGACGGAGGTGCACCATGACCGGTGAGCCGAACCCCTTCGGGGAGGCGCCGCCCCCCGCCCCCCTCCGCGTGGTCGTGGCCGACGACAACCCCGTGGTCCGCGCGGGCCTGACCGCCCTCCTCGACGGACGCGAGGACCTCACGGTGGTGGCGGAGGCGGCGGACGGCAAGGAGGCGTACGAGGCCGCCCGCGCCCACCGCCCCGACGTGGTCCTGCTGGACGTCCGCATGCCGGGGGTCGACGGCATCGCGGCCCTCCCGCACCTGGTGCCGCTCACCGCGGTGCTGATGCTGACGTACAGCGGGGAGAAGGAGACCGTCCAGGAGGCTCTGCGCCGGGGCGCCAACGGCTACCTGGTGCACGGCGAGTTCACGGCGGACGAACTGGTGACGGCGGTGCGGGACACCAGGCGGGGGAGACCGCATGTCACGCCGACGGCGGCGGGGGCGTTGCTCGCGCAATTGAGGGAGGGGAGTCCCGGAAGTACGGCCTCCGGCCCTCCGCCTGAAGGGCGTTGGCGCGGGGAAGGTCCTACTTCTACGGAAAACCTTTCGCAACTGCAACCGGATGTGGCACAGTCGGTGTCTGACAGGTCGGCATACGGGCTGAGCGGGAGGGAGGCGGAGATCATGGACCTCATCGCGTCCGGCATGAACAACCAGCAGATCGCCGCCACCTGCTTCATCAGCGAGAAGACGGTGAAGAACCACATCAACCGCATCTTCGCCAAGCTGCACAGCACGAGCCGTTCCGAGGCCACGGCGAAGTGGCTGGGCAAGGTACCGGGTTCCGGCCGGGAGTGGGGTGACCTGTGATGACCACGCGGTGGGCCCGGAAGTGGGCCCGGAATTGGGTCCCGGGACCCTTCACCACCCCGGCCGACGGCCCGTACGGTGCCGACGTCGACGGCGGCCTCATGACCCGGGCCGCCACCGCGTCCGCCGGAGGGGAACACCATGGGCAACTGGATCAACACGACGGTCAGGCACCTCCAGTCCCGCACGGCCCGTCGCGACGACCGGGGCCAGACGGCGGTGGAGTACCTGGGCATCATCGCGGTGGTGGTGGCCATCGTGCTGGCGATCACGGGGACGAGCATCGGGCAGACGATTTACGACGCCATCGTGAACAAGATCGACGAGCTGGTCGGCTGATCCGTCGAAGACTTCCCGCCGACTCAGGGCAGGCATTCCCCATCTACATCATGGTGGTGGGGGGCCTGCTCTTTCTCGCGTTCGCCTATCTCGCTGTCGGCCAAGCCGCGGCGAACAGGAACGGTGCCCAGACCGCCGCCGACGCGGCGGCGCTCGCTGCTGCGCAGGAGAGGCGTGACCAGCTCTCAGGGGCATGGGTAGAACATCTTCTAGAGCCCGAGAAGTGGCATGAGATTTTCGACGGCATGGCGGAGGGGCTCACTCCGGCCTGCTGGCGGGCCGAGCAACTGGCGGCCAACAACGACGCCACGGTACTGAACTGCAGCGCGGACGGGCTCCTCGGTCACACAGTTGAAGTGCAGACGAACAAGACGGTTGGGGACTCCATCGTGCCTGGCACCGAGACTAAGAGGTCAAGGGCGACGGCCACCGCCGTGATCGAGCCGCGTTGCAGCTTCCAGCTCCTCGGTACGGACGAGGACGCAGACGTGGAGCATGAACTCCCCACGCTCAACTGCGAAGGCGGGTTCGACTGGGAACTTGACCCGGAGACGCCCAAAGATTCGCTGCCCAAGCCCGAAGATCTCTTCGACGTGCACCTGGCCGACTGACAAGCAAACGACAAGTGACTGAGGATGCAGGGTATGAGTGTTCGGTTCACAACGAAGGCCCGGGCAAAGGCCGTCGCGCTGGTTGTTACCGCCGGACTTGCCCTCGGCGTCACCGGGTGCAGTGGAGGCGGCGACGGTGAGGACGGTAAGCCAAAGGCGTCGGCCCCTGCCTCGAAGGGCAACGGCGGCCCGGGCCCGAGCACTCAGGAGGGGACCGACGAGGTTCTGACGGAACTCCGCGGTGAGGGAGGTCTGATTCTCAAGATCACGTCGGCGATGAGAGATGCGGGTGGCTTTGTTACGTTGAACGGGGAGTTGAAGAACGACAGTGCCCAGCCCGCGCGTGTGTCGCTCCGGGCCGCAGGGGTCGAGACGGAGATCCTCAGGCACGGACCGTCGCTCGGCGGCGCCACGCTCGTCGACAGTGCGAGCAAGAAGCGGTACTACGTTCTGCGGGACACCGAAGGGCGTCCACTGACCACGACGAACATGCCGCGGCTCAAGGCCGGTGAGTCGATTCCCGTGTTCATGCAGTTCCCCGCTCCACCGGCGGACACGTCCGAGGTCACCTTCCAGTTGCCGTCGTTCGCCAGCGGCACCATCCAGATCTCTGGGTGAGGCAGAGGATGACACACACACGCCTCCTCCTCATCGGCACCCTCGCCACGCTCCTGGCCACAGGCCCGGCCGTGGCCCACGCCGACGACGGCCCGAGCGTTCCGCCCGGCACGGAAGCCAGCGCCTCCGCGCCCGTGGAACTGGACGCGAACGACCCCGACCTGAAGCTCCCGGACGGGGCCACGCTCGCCGAACCCAAAGTCCTCGACATCAAGTCCGTCGTGGAGGACCAGAGCGGTGACGAACGCCGCGAGGACACCAACACGGACGTGAAGTTCGCCCTCCAGGCGGAGGTCCTCTTCGGCAAGGACAGCGCCAAGATCGGCGCACAGGCGAGGGCTCGCATCGCCGACATCGCGGAGGAGATCAAGGTCCAGAACGCGACCCGTATCCGCGTCTTCGGCTTCACGGACAACCTCGGCTCGTCCGCCCACGGTGACGTCCTCTCCCGCAAGCGGGCCAACGCCGTCCACGGCATCCTCGTCCAGGAGCTGAGCGACGCGAACCTCACGTACGAGGTGCGCGGCTACGGAGAGGACTACCCGATCGCCGACAACTCGACGGAGGCCGGCCGCAAGAAGAACCGAAGGGTGGAGATCTCCTTCCCGCGAGGAGAGAACTGAAGGTCAGTCCTCTCCTCGCATCACTTCCACCACCGCTCCGGCCTTGAGTCCCCACCCCTCCATGGTCCCCGCCCCGGCCTCGACCACATGGCGGGCCCGGAGGCGTGGCCGCCCCAGCCGTCCGGGGGGCATGGTGCGCACGGAGATGACCCGGAGACGGCGGTCCAGATAGGCGACGTCGATGGGCATGCGCATACGGAAGGTGTGGATGCTGTTGGCGGGGGAGAGCAGCAGGGCGCCGTCCAGGGAGTCCCGGCCGAGCAGCCCTTTGGTGCGGGCGCGGTAAGAGGTCGCGATCTCCAGTGGGACACGCGCCCTCATGCCACCGTCCCGCGCCCGCACGACCAGCTCGCCGAACCCGTCGCTCCACCGTGCCGCCATCGGCCACCCTTCCATCGCCCCCACGAACGTACGCCCCAATGGATAACGTGGGCGAGCCGATGTGAACCCCCGCCCCACCGGGAGCCGCCCGTGAACCCCCGTCCCACCTTGCTCGCAGCGCTCGTGCTGACTGCCACTGCTGCGTTGACGCTGTCCGCGTGCGGAAGCGAGGACGACAATCCGTCCCAGGGTGAGGACAAGGCCGTAGGCACCACCGACACCGGACGCCTGAAGTCGGCGTCCCCGGCCGAGTCCGCTGCCACGGGGGCGGACCGCCCCGACATCGAGCTGCCGGCGGATCTGAAGCTGACGTTCGAGGGCGCTGCGACCGGAGACCCCGTCAAGGAAGCCGTTCTCGCGGACAGCGCGGAACGCATGCGGGCGGTCGACGCCGCGATCACGGGGACCGATCCCGAGAAGAAGGCGCTCGCCTTCTACAACACGGGCAAGGCCCTGAAGGCCGCTCAGGACTGGGTTACCCAGTTCGAGAGGGCAGGGGCCACCCTGACGGGCGAGGCCCGCTACTACGACCGGGAGGTGACCCTTCGGGACGAGAACTCCGCCGCCCTGGTCTTCTGCGCGGACGAGAGCAAGGGCTTCAGCAAGGACAAGAAGACCGGCGAGATCCACAAGACACCGGTCACCGCGAACAGTTACGTGCTGTACGACACCACGCTCGACATGAACGACGAAGGCATCTGGCAGACGTCTCAGATCATTTCCACACGCGGGGCGACCGAATGCCGGCCGTAGAGAACCTGCCCCGCCACACCGACGCCTCGCCCCACCGGGAGTCTCCTTGAACCGCCGTCCCGCCCTCCTGACAGTCCTGACCCTGACCGTAGCCCTGTCACTCACCGCGTGCGGCAGCGACGACTCCGACGCGCCCGCTGAGGGCAGCGGTGAGGCGTCCGAAGTCCAGACGCCGTCGCCCTCCGCTTCCGCCACGAGCGGCCGCCCGGTGGTCGAGCTGCCCTCCGACGTCACCTACGTCTTCGACTGGGGCAGCACGGACGACCCGGTCAAGGACGCCGTGCTCAACGACGCCGAGCAGCGGATCAAGGCGGTGGACATGGCCATCGCGGAGCAGGACCCGCTCCACGAGGCCTACCGCTTCTACTTCGAGGGGACAGCCGCCGCGGGAAGTCAGCGGTACATCCAGGAATTCGTCGATCACAAGGCCCGTACGACGGGTGTGACCCGCTTCTACGACGCGAGCGTGACGGTCCATGAGGACGGAACGGCCGCTCTGGTGTATTGCGAGGACCAAAGTAAGGCTTTCAACAAGTTCCTCGAGACCGGCAAGACGGATGTCACTTCGGTGACCAAGGACTCCTATGTCGTCTACGCCAGCACACTGCGCAAGAACGCGACCGGGGTGTGGGTCACGGAGCGACTGACATCGCAGCGAGGAAGCGACAGGTGCCGGCCGTGATGTAGAGCGCCTGCGTCCCAGTTCGGTATTAGCTGTGTTGCAGTTGCCCCATCCGCTCTGGTGCCGCACTGGGCGCGATGGATAGCGTTGGCGCGCTGATGTGACGCCTCGCCCCACCGGGAGCCGACTGTGAACCGCCGTCCCACCCTGCTCGCAGCGCTCGCGCTGACCGCCACCGCGGCGTTGACGCTGTCCGCGTGCGGAAACGACGACTCCCCCGCGAAGGACAACGACAAGATCGCGGGATCCGACACCGGCGAAAAGAAGTCGGCCTTGCCGACACCGAGTGAGTCCGCTTCCGACGGACGCCCGAAGATCACCTTCCCGGCCGACGCGAAGAACGTCTTCGAGGGCGGGGAAACGGGCGACCCGACGAAGGACGAGGTTCTCGCCGACAGCGCCGCGAGCATCGACGCGGTCGACGAAGCCATCTTCAAGGGCAGCACGGGCACGGAGGCGCTCGGCTTCTACCACGCCGACAAGTCGTTGAGCTCGGCCATCACCTACGTGCAGCGCTACATCGACGCCAACGACACCTGGACTGGCGAGACGCGGTACTTCGACCGTAAGGCGACACTGAACGGCGCCAAGAAGGCGTACGTCACTTATTGCTCGGATGAGAGCAAGTCGTACATCAAGAACAAGAAGACCGGGAAGGTCGACAAGTCACCGGCGACCTCGAACAGCTACGTGCTCTACAACGCGGCGCTCACCAGAAACGCGCAGGGCGTCTGGCAGACCACCGACATTGTTTCGAAGAGGGGGGCCAAGGAGTGTCAGCCGTAAGGAATGCGGGCAGGGTGACGACGATTCTGGCGGTCGTCTGCGCCTCCCTCTTCACCGCCCAGGCAGCCTTCGCCGAACGGGACAAGCACGGAAGCCACGGCGAAACTGAACAAGACGCCAACCTCGACGGTGACGGGAATCTTTCCGTCACCGCCGGTGGTGTCGTCTTCGATCACTCGAAGAACGGCAAGGGCGGCAAGGTCGGCGGCCTCACCTCGACCACCTCGTGGTCGCCGCCCCCCTGCTGGTACGCCCCCAAGTACACCCCGGAGCAGCTGCAGAACTACCTGGAGCCGATCTGGGAGGCCGGGTCGACGGGTCACGAGTGGGACGCCGAGCAGCGCAAGAAGTACACGAACCCGGACGACCCCGAGAAGGACTTCAACAAGCACAAGTCCGGCGAGGGCTACTGGTGGGACGCCTACGTCGACAGGAGCTACCCGCCCGGCTGGGACTCCTGCGACGAGGACTACTTCTGGGTGGACGAGGGTGACGCCCCGCCCGCGAACATCGAGAACGCCGTCACCCCGGAGATCCTCGCCCAGCTCGCCTACGCGGAGATCCGTGTCCCCGGCACCGAGGTCACGCTCGCTCCCGCCCAGGCGACCAAGGTGAACCTGCCGACCTGGTCGTGGCTGGACGGCGCGCAGTTCCAGCCGGTCTCGGTGACCGCGTCCGTACCGGCGATCGGCATCGAGGCGACCGCCACGGCCGAACCGGTCTCGCTGAAGATCGAACCAGGCACCCCGGACGCCGAGACGTACCCCGCCTCCGGTGTCTGCGAGATCGACAACGGCCATATCGGCGAGCCCTACGCGGCGGGCAAGGCGAACCGGACGCCGCCGTGCGGAGTGAAGTACCTCCGTTCCTCCGGCGACGGCACCTTCCCGCTGCAGGCGACGGTCACGTGGGAGATCCACTGGACCGGCTCCGGCGGCGCGGGCGGCGACCTGCCCGAAGGTGAGTTCGGAGCGACGCAGGACGTTGTCGTCCAGGAGATCCAGGCCGTCAACCGTTAGGACGTACCCGTTCGCCCCGGCAAGGGTGTGCCGGGGCGGACGCGTGTGGGTAGGTACAGCCCCATGACGACACTCGGCGCTGTGTTCCGGCCCCAGCTCGCCCCCGAGCGGCTCCGCTCCGTCGTGCGGGCGGCCGACGCGGCCGGACTCGAGGAGCTCTGGCTGTGGGAGGACTGTTTCCGGGAGGGCGGCATCTCCACCGGTGCGGCCGCCCTCGCGTGGAGCGAACGCGTCCGCGTCGGCATCGGTCTGCTTCCCGTGCCCCTGCGGAACGTCGCCGTCACCGCCATGGAGGCCGCCTCCCTGCACCGGATGTTCCCCGGCCGCGTGATCCTCGGCGTCGGGCACGGCGTGCAGGACTGGATGGGACAGGTCGGGGCGCGGGCCGAATCGCCCCTCACCCTGCTCCGTGAGCATCTCCTCGCGCTGCGCGCCCTGTTGGCCGGGGAACGGGTCACCACCAAGGGCCGGTACGTCACCCTCGACGACGTCGCCCTCGACTGGCCCCCGCCCGGTCCCGTCGACGTCCTGGCCGGCGGCATGGGGCCCCGGACCGTACGGCTGACCGGTGAGGCCGCCGACGGCACCATCCTCACCGCCGACACCTCGGCCGACGGTGTGCGGCAGGCGCGCCGGCTCATCGAGGAGGGGCGTGTCGCGGCGGGGCGTGACGGCGCGGACCACCGGGTCGTCGTCTATCTGCTGACCGCGACCGGGGACGGGGCGCGCGAGCGGCTGCGGGCCGAGCTGGTCGCCGAGGGCCACGGCGCGGACGACGGCCTCGGGGTCGCCGGGGACGCCCGCGCAGTCGCCGACGCCGTGCGGCGGCTGGCCGAGGCCGGCGCCGACACGGTCGTCCTCCAGCCCACCGGCGACGAGCCCGACCCGGAGGGCTTCGTCCGCTTCGCCGGCGAGGAGGTAGGGCCTCTCCTCACGTGAACCCTCGGCCGCCGAGCGCGCATGAAGGAACGGCCGCCCAGCGCGCCCGACCCCACGGTCGCCCCGCGCGCCCGGCCCCACGGCCGCCGGGCGGAAAACCCCGCGACGGACCGACCGACGCTCGGGCATCCTCGCCGCATGACCCGTCCCCGTCCCCGTCCCCAGACGCCTTGCCGGCCCCAACCCCCGAGCCGTGCCTTCGACGAACTCCTCGCCGAAGGCGCCTCCGTGCCCACCGAGGGGTGGGACTTCTCGTGGTTCGAGGGGCGCGCCACCGAGGCCCGGCCTTCCTGGGGGTACGCGACCCTGAAGGCCGGCCGGCTGGGCATGGCGGACGGGCCCGTGCTCGACGTCCAGACCGGGGGAGGGGAGGTCCTCGACTTCGCCCTCGCCCTGGCATCCCGCCGGCCCCCGCTCGTCGTCGCCACCGAGGGCTGGCCGCCCAACGTCCGCAGGGCCGCCGCCCTGCTGCGGCCCCGCGGCGCCACCGTCGTCGCGGCGGCCGAGGACGCGCCGCTGCCCTTCGCCGACGGGTCCTTCGCGCTCGTCGTCAGCCGGCACCCCGTGAAGCCGCACTGGAGCGAGATCGCCCGCGTCCTCAGGCCCGGCGGCACCTACTTCGCCCAGCACGTCGGACCCGACAGCGCCTATGAGGTCGTCGAGTACTTCCTCGGACCGCAGCCGCCGGAACGACGGCAGGCGCGGCACCCCGACCGTGAGCGGCGGGCGGCCGAGGCGGCCGGGCTGGAGATCGTCGACCTGCGGGCCGAGCGGCTGCGCATGGAGTTCCACGACGTCGCCGCGGTGGTCCACTTCCTGCGCAAGGTGATCTGGATGGTCCCCGGCTTCACCGTCGAGGCCCACCGGTCCCGGCTGCGGGCGCTGCACGAGCGGATCGAGGCCGAGGGGCCCTTCGTCGCCCACAGCACGCGGCACCTCGTCGAGGCCCGCCGGACCGGCTCCGCCGTCCACCACACCCCACGCCGGTAGTTTCCGCATCGTTATGGGACGAGCCTGGCCTCCACGGCAGCGGATCACTTAGGTTCGGACCAAGTTGATTCGCGCGAGCAAAGCTGCGCGGCGAGGTCACCGCGCAGTGGAGGGGGCTGCGCGGTGCCCATCGACTCCCTCGGCCGGGTCGGCAGGTCAAGCCTGAGCCACCCCGGGGGTCACCCGTCGGGGGGACGGCCGAAAGAGTGGCCGGAATGGTGCAGGGTTGGTGTCACACCGTGCACAGAGTCCCCTCAACGCACGTTTTTCGCGCGATTTCGCTGGGTTCCGGCCATCGAAAGCCGGTGAATCGGCCCCTCCGGGGCCTTCCGGGCGTCGCCGGACGGTTTCGGAGAGTAGTTGTGCCGCGCCGATGCACGCGGCATCACTCACGAAGGGTTATGGTGGAAACCCCCCCTCGGGCCGGTCCGTCTCCCCCCCACGGACCGGCCCGTTTTCTGTGCCCGGGTTTCCGCGCCGGTCCGCCCCCGTCCGCGACGCCTCCGGATGCCCTGCTCCGCCAGAACACCGCGAAGCAGTGGGTTCGGCGGCACTCCCCAAACGGCGTGCCGCCGCAGTACAGCTGACAAATCCGGGTCACCCCGGACGTTGGGGACCCCCGCCCCGGCGGGGGTACGCTTCGCCTTCGGGGACCGCCATCCGGGCAGGGACCGCCCGCGGCCGAGACCGGGCCGCTTGCCGCGCGACGCGGCGGGGTGCCGTGCCTGTCCGATCCGCACGGAGGGGCTGACGATCACGTGAACCTGCGCGACAAGCTGCGGAGCCTGCTGGTCAGGCTGTACGCACGCCGGGTGGAAGGCCACCTGGACACCGCTCAGGTGCCCAAGCACATCGGCGTCATCATGGATGGCAACCGCCGCTGGGCGAAGGCCGCGGGTTCCAGCACCGTGCACGGACACCGGGCCGGCGCCGACAAGATCGGGGAGTTCCTCGGCTGGTGCTCCGAGACGGACGTCGAAGTGGTCACCCTGTGGCTGCTGTCGACGGACAACTTCGACCGGCCCAAGGACGAGCTCGTCCCGCTCTTCGGCATCATCGAGGACGTGGTGCGCACCCTCGCCGCCGACGGACGCTGGCGGGTCCACCACGTCGGCACCCTCGACCTGCTGCCCTCCGGGATGCAGACGGTCCTGAAGGAGGCCGAGGCGGCCACCGCGCACGTCGACGGCATAGTGGTCAACGTGGCCATCGGGTACGGCGGTCGCCAGGAGATCGCCGACGCCGTGCGTTCCATGCTGCTCGACGCCCACGACCAGGGCGTCGCGATGGACGAGCTCGCCGAGTCCGTGGACGTCGACATGATCGGACGTCACCTCTACACCAAGGCCCAGCCCGACCCGGACCTCGTCATCCGCACCAGCGGCGAGCAGCGGCTGTCCGGATTCATGCTGTGGCAGACCGCCCACTCGGAGTACTACTTCTGCGACGTCTTCTGGCCGGCCTTCCGCAAGGTGGACTTCTTGCGCGCGCTGCGTGACTACGCCGCCCGCCACCGGCGCTACGGCGGCTGAACACCCGCGTCCGGCCCCACACCACTCCCGCTCCACCCCTGCGTCACCGCGTGTCACGCCTCGTTCACCGGCGCGCCGTGACGGTCCGTGGCATGGCGGCGCACGTTCGAGGGCATAACTGAGTCAGGCCGACGCCCGAACCACGGGTGTCGGATCTCAGCGGACGGCATGGGAGCCGTCCGCCCGGGAGGCCCTTTGCACCAGCCCGCCCGTGCGGTCACGGCACGGAAGAAGCGGCGGAGGGCCGGTTCTCGGCCCGCCGTGCAAGGCGGCCGTCGACCGGTCCAGCTCCGCCTCGTCGCTCCCCGACCTCATCCGAGGGGGTTCGTCCTTCCGTGGTGACCAGCGCAAAGCGCCACAAGCCCGACCGGCGCACCTACGTTCTCGACACCAGCGTCCTGCTGGCCGACCCCCATGCCCCGAGCCGCTTCGACGAGCACGAGGTCGTGCTCCCCGTCGTCGTGGTGACGGAGCTGGAGGCCAAGCGGAACCATCCCGAGCTCGGCTACTTCGCCCGGCAGGCACTGCGCCTGCTGGACGACTACCGGGTGCGGTACGGCCGCCTCGACGCCCCCATTCCGACCGGGGACCTCGGCGGAACCCTGCGGGTCGAGCTCAACCACTCGGACCCCAGCGTGCTGCCCAGCGGCTACCGCCTGGGGGACAACGACTCCCGCATCCTCGCGGTCGCCCGGAACCTGCAGGCCGAGGGGTTCGACGTCACCGTCGTGTCGAAGGACCTCCCGCTCAGGATCAAGGCGTCCTCCGTCGGTCTCCTCGCCGAGGAGTACCGTGCGGAGCTCGCCATCACGGACACCTCCGGCTGGACCGGGATGTCCGAACTGACCCTGCCAGGCGAGCAGGTGGACGTCCTCTTCGAGGAAGGACACGTGTACGTGCCCGAGGCGGCCGAGCTGCCCGTGCACACCGGCCTGACCATCCAGTCCGAGCGCGGCAAGGCGCTCGGCCGGGTCACCGCCGAGGGCAACGTCCGCCTGGTGCGCGGCGACCGGGAGGCGTTCGGCGTCAAGGGCCGCAGCGCCGAGCAGCGGATCGCGCTCGACCTGCTGCTCGACCCGGACGTCGGGATCGTGTCCATGGGTGGCCGGGCCGGCACCGGCAAGTCCGCGCTCGCGCTGTGCGCGGGCCTGGAGGCCGTGCTCGAGCGCCGGCAGCACCAGAAGGTGATGGTCTTCCGTCCGCTGTACGCGGTGGGCGGGCAGGAGCTCGGTTATCTGCCCGGTTCCGAGGCGGAGAAGATGAGCCCCTGGGCCCAGGCCGTGTTCGACACGCTGTCGGCGGTCACCAGCCGGGAGGTCATCGAGGAGGTCACGGCGCGCGGCATGCTGGAGGTGCTGCCGCTCACCCACATCCGGGGCCGCTCGCTGCACGACGCGTTCGTCATCGTGGACGAGGCCCAGTCCCTCGAGCGGAACGTCCTGTTGACCGTTCTGTCCCGGATCGGGGCCAATTCCCGGGTCGTCCTGACGCACGACGTGGCGCAGCGGGACAATCTGAGGGTCGGCCGGTACGACGGTGTGGTCGCCGTCGTCGAGAAGTTGAAGGGGCATCCGCTGTTCGCCCATGTGACCCTGAACCGGTCCGAGAGGTCCCAGATCGCGGCCCTTGTGACCGAAATGCTCGAAGACGGTCACATCTGACCTTCGCGTCCCAACGCGGGCCGGTTACGCAGTAGTTGGCGCCGTCCGGAAAAGGCCAAGAGCCTAGCCGGGCGGCGTCGGCGCGTGTGTGGCTTTCCGGGAATCCCCAGGGGCAAACTGCATGTGAGCTTTCACACGCAACAGGGAATTGCCTTGCGCCGCCCGGTTACGGCAGAGTCTCACTCCTGTCAGGCCCCGCATACGACACAGCTGCACCCCCAGCGGTGCAGAACCACACGAGAACACCGTTCCAACTCCATAGCGTCGTCGTATGCCGCCCGAGCACCACGCGGCACTCCTGTCGAAGGAGTTGCCCACCGGGCCCGTGCCTCCCGTGACCCGTAGTTGGGGAGGCCAGTGTCAGGGGCACGATTGCGTCCGCGAGGGTCACCGAAGCGGGCGATGCTGGAAGGAAACCGTGTGAGCCGGATCTCGGTCCGGGGATTCGCAGTGGCCTCGGCCACGGCGGTCACCGCCGTCGGAAGCGTCGTCGGCGTTGCCTCGGGCAGCACCGCAGCGCAGAACAACGACGCCGAAGCGACGGCAGCCGGCACCACGCTGCTCGCGGACATCCCCGCAGGGCAGCAGGCGCAGGTGCAGACCGCGTCGCTGACGCAGCAGGCCGAAACGATGGCCATCGCCGCGGACGCGACCGCCAAGAAGGACGCGGAGGAGGCAGCCCGCAAGGCCGCCGCCGACACCGCGATCGCGAAGAAGAAGGAAGCCGAGAAGGCCGCACAGGAGGCCAAGGAACGCGAGGAGGCCGAGAAGGCCGCCAGCCGTTCCGCCTCCCGGGACGCGTCCTCCTTCGCGGTCCAGGCCTCCTACTCGGTCTCCGAGGTCCAGGCCATCGCCCGCCAGATGGTGCCGGCCGACCAGTTCCAGTGCTTCAGCAACATCGTGGACCACGAGTCCAGCTGGAACTACACGGCCTCCAACCCCTCCTCCGGCGCCTACGGCCTGGTGCAGGCCCTGCCGGGCTCCAAGATGGCCTCCGCCGGCGCCGACTGGCAGACCAACCCGGCCACCCAGATCAAGTGGGGCCTCAACTACATGGACAGCCGCTACGGCAGCCCGTGCGGCGCCTGGGAGTTCTGGCAGGCCAACAACTGGTACTAGGCCCGCGGACCCGCCCCGTCACCGACGGGCGCGCGCGACCTCGGCAAAGCCCCGCACCGTCCTACGGTGCGGGGCTTTCGCCATGTACCGTCTGACCGACGGCTCCAGGGGTGACTGGCGGGCGGAAACGGGGGAAGAGGACGGATCATGTCGCAACTGCCAGGGTGGCTCGGCCGGGTCGGAGCCGGACTGACGAAGGTCGGCAAGAAGCTCGAGGAGCGCCGCGCCGAAGTGCAGGGCGAGCAGGGGCCCGACGACGGCCCCGGGCGCCACACCACCGACCCCGACCGGCCGTCCGCGCCCCCCGAGTACACCCAGGTCGTCCTCCCCGCGCGACCCGACCCGGCACAGGCCGTGCCGTGGGGCGTACGGGTGGCCGCCGAGGCCGGCTGGCGCCTGCTGGTGCTGGCGGGCACCGTCTGGGTGCTGATGCGCATCATCAGCGCCGTCCAGCTGGTGGTGCTCGCGTTCGTCGCCTCGCTGCTGATCACCGCGCTGCTCCAGCCCACGGTGTCGCGGCTGACGCGGCTCGGGGTGCCGCGCGGACCGGCCACCGTGCTGACGGCGCTGTTCGGCTTCGTCGTCATGGGGCTCATCGGCTGGTTCGTGACCTGGCAGGTCATGGAGAACATCGACACCCTCGCCGACCAGATCCAGGACGGCATCGACGAGCTGCGCAACTGGCTGCTCAACAGCCCCTTCCACGTCACCGACAAGCAGATCAACGAGATCGCGAAGAATCTGCGGGAGGCGGTCGGCGCCAACACCGAGCAGATCACCTCGGCGGGCCTGGAGGGCGTGACGGTCGTCGTCGAGGCCCTCACCGGCATCCTGCTGGCGGTCTTCTCGACACTGTTCCTGCTCTACGACGGCAAGCGGATCTGGCGCTGGTCGCTCAAGCTGGTCCCGGCCGCCGCCCGTCCGGGCGTCGCCGGTGCCGGCCCGGTCGCCTGGCGCACGCTGACCGCCTACGTGCGCGGCACGGTGGTGGTGGCGCTGATCGACGCCATCTTCATCGGCCTCGGCATCTACTTCCTCGACGTGCCGCTGGCGGTGCCGCTCGCCGTCTTCATCTTCCTGTTCTCGTTCATCCCGCTCGTCGGCGCGGTGGTGTCGGGCGCGCTGGCCGTGGTCGTCGGCCTCGTCACCCAGGGCGTGTTCACCGGTGTGATGGTGCTCGTGGTGGTGCTGGCGGTCCAGCAGATCGAGGGGCACATCCTCCAGCCGTTCATCCTCGGCCGCGCGGTGCGGGTCCATCCGCTCGCGGTGGTGCTGGCGGTGGCCACCGGCGGCATCGTGGCCGGCATCGGCGGCGCGGTGGTCGCCGTACCGCTGGTCGCGGTCGCCAACACCGTCGTCGGCTATCTGCGGGCCTACTCCCACGAGGCGGCCCTCGCGCAGTCGCCCCGGCCACGGGGCGCGACGGCGATGTCCGCGCCGGACGCCCCGGCCCCGGCGGCCCCCGAACCGCGGCCCCCGGCGACGGAGACCGACCGGCCCTCGGAGCCCACGGACGAACGCTGACGCCGGCGGGCGCGCGGAAACACGGACGAACGCTGACGCCGGCGGGCGCGCGGAAACGGTGACGGGCCCGTCCACCGCGGCGGGTGGACGGGCCCGTACGTGACGGGGCGGGCGCGGAGTTACTCCGCGAGGGCCGCCTCGGCGTCGAGGGTCGCGGCGACGGCCTGGACCACCGCGGCGATCTTGAATGCCTCCTGGATGACGTCACGGTCCACGCCGGCCTTGCGCAGCACCTGCTCGTGCGAGTCGAGGCACATGCCGCAGCCGTTGATGGCGGAGACGGCGAAGGACCAGTACTCGAAGTCGACCTTGTCGACGCCGGGGTTGCCGATGACGTTCATCCGCAGACCGGCCCGCAGGTTGCCGTACTCGTGGTCCGACAGCAGGTGGCGGGTGCGGTAGAAGACGTTGTTCATCGCCATCACGGCGGCGGCGGCCTTGGCGGCCGTGTACGCCTCCGGCGACAGGTTCGCCTTGGCCTCCGGCTCCAGCTCGCGCAGCACGATCGGCGAGCGCGACGCGATGGCCGTCGCCAGCACCGTGCCCCACAGCTGCTGGGCCGGCAGGTCGGAGTTGCCGATGACCGAACCCAGGTTGAGCTTCAGGTCCTTGGCGTAGTCCGGTATGCGGGACTTCAGGGAGTCGAGGGACATGTCAGGTCACTCCCCGGCCAGCAGCGCGACCGGGTCCAGGGTGTCCTCGCCCTTGGTCCAGTTGCACGGGCAGAGCTCGTCGGTCTGCAGGGCGTCCAGGACCCGCAGGACCTCCTTGGGGTTCCGGCCGACGGAGCCGGCGGTCACCATGGAGAACTGGATCTCGTTGTTCTGGTCCACGATGAACACCGCGCGCTTGGCGAAGCCGTCCTCGCCCTCGATGCCGAGGTCGCGCATCAGCTCGTGCCTGGAGTCCGCCATCATCGGGAACGGCAGGTCGCGCAGGTCGTCGTGGTCCTTGCGCCAGGCGTGGTGGACGAACTCCGAGTCACCGGAGAAGCCGAGCACCTGGGCGTCGCGGTCGGCGAACTCGTCGTTCAGCTTGCCGAACGCCGCGATCTCGGTCGGGCACACGAAGGTGAAGTCCTTGGGCCACGCGAACACGACCTTCCACTTGCCCTCGTAGGTCTTGTGGTTGATCGTCTCGAACTCCTTGCCCTTCTCCAGCGAGACACAGGCGGTCAGTTCGAACTCGGGGAACTTGTCACCGACAGTGAGCACAGGCTCTCCTTGCAGCGAAGAAACACCCCAATTTCGGGTGTTTCCCATGGGTTGGACCTGGTTGATGTTGGCACAGAGTGCATTGATCAGTGAAATAGCTACACTCGGTCGGGTTGATCGGAGGGACCTATCAGTGACCGTGGGTGACCGGCGCAGGCAGCCCAGCCTCGCGCAGCTCCGGGCGTTCGCCGCGGTGGCGGAGCACCTGCACTTCAGGGACGCCGCCGCGTTCCTGGGGATGAGTCAGCCGGCGCTGTCCGGCGCCCTGTCGGCGCTGGAGGAGACCCTCGGCGTCACGCTGGTGGAGCGTACGACGCGCAAGGTGCTGCTCACCCCGGCAGGGGAGCGGCTCGCCGCCCGGGCCAAGGGCGTGCTCGCGGAGGTCGCCTCGCTGATGGAGGAGGCGGACGCGGTGCGGGCGCCGTTCACCGGGGTGCTGCGCCTCGGTGTGATCCCGACCGTCGCCCCCTACCTGCTGCCGACGGTCCTGAGGCTGGTCCACGACCGCTACCCCCGCCTCGACCTCCAGGTGCACGAGGAGCACACCGCCAGCCTGCTCGACGGACTGGCCGCCGGGCGCCTCGACCTGCTGCTGCTCGCCGTGCCGCTGGGCGTCGGCGGCGTGACCGAACTTCCCCTGTTCGACGAGGACTTCGTACTGGTCACCCCGCCCGGCCACCGGCTCGGCGGCCGCCGGGGCATACCCCGTACGGTGCTGCGCGAGCTGAACCTGCTGCTGCTCGACGAGGGGCACTGCCTGCGCGACCAGGCCCTCGACATCTGCCGCGAGGCCGGCAGCGCGGGGGTGGCGGCCACCACCACCGCGGCCGGACTGTCCACGCTGGTGCAGCTGGTGGCGGGCGGCCTCGGGGTGACGCTGCTGCCGCGCACCGCCGTCGAGGTGGAGACGAGCCGCGCCGACCGCCTGCTCACCGCGTGCTTCGCCGACCCGGCCCCGAAACGCCGCATCGCCCTCGCCATGCGCACGGGCGCGGCGAGGGCGGCGGAGTACGGGGAACTGGCGGCGGCGCTGCGCGAGGCGATGCGCGTTCTGCCGGTCCGGCCGGTGGAGGACTGAGCGCCCTCCCCGGCCGGAGGCGGGTCACTCGGTGCGCAGACCGTCCGGGCGCATCATCCGCAGCAGCGGCGGCAGGCTCAGCAGGGTGACCAGGGCGACCACGCCCGCGCCGACTCCCGTCATCCCGAGCACGCTCCCCCAGTCCACGTGCACCGGAGTCGCGGTCATCCGCAGCAGCACCACACCGAGGGTCGTACCCACCACCGCGGCGAGCGCCAGCCCCAGGCCGATCGGGATCGCCGTCTGCCACAGCACCGACAGGCTCAGCGTGCGGCGCCGGGTACCGAAGGCGACCAGGGCCGACAGCAGCTTCCGGCGCTCCCGCAGCTGCTCCAGCTGGGAGACCAGCAGGCTCGCCCCGATGAGGAACAGCACGGCGGTGGCGCCGACGAACAGGCCGGTGCGGATGGAGTCGAACCGGGTGGTGCGCTCGGTGGCGGACCAGGTCGTCGTGTGGGCCAGCGGGTCGACGGCGGCGGCCGCGTTGCGCACGAGCTCCTGGACGTCGGGCACCGAGTCGTCGATGGAGAGGTACAGCCGCGCGGTGACCGACTCCGCGACCTCCGGGGACATCGCGCCGGGCGTCAGCAGGAACCCGCTCTGCATCATCCCGGTGGGATCCATGACGGAGACGGCGGTCTTCACGTCCCGCGGCACGGTCCAGAGGTTGTCCGGTGCGTCGGGCGCGTAGCCGTTGGGCTCCAGGTGCAGCTTGCGCCCCGGCTTGTTCATGGCGGGCGTGTCGGTGTCGTAGTCGGCTCCGGTGACCGCGAAGACGTCACCGTCCTCGCAGTCGGACAGCTTCGCGACCAGGCGCAGGGCCTTGCAGTCGCCCACGGTCAGCTGTGCTCCGAGGCCCGTGTCCTCCGCCTTCCAGGAGTGCTCGTAGAGGTACCCGTGGGACAGCGCGTCGACCTCACGCACGCCCCGGGTGTCCTCCAGCTTCGCCGCGGCGGGCGCGTACGGGACGCCGTCCGGGAGGTTGACCTCCATCTGTGCCCGGGACACGTCCTGCCCGGTCGTACGGGTGTACTGGTCGTCGACGCCCGCGAACAGCATCTGCAGGGCGATCGCACCGGCCACCGCCACGGCGATGCCGTTGACCATGCGGGCGGCCGTGCCGCTGCTCAGCTGGAGCCGGCGCACGGCCAGCTGCCAGGCCAGGCCGCCCGATCCGAGCCGGGAGACGACCGTCTCGACGACCCACGGCAGCAGGGCGGTGACCCCGACGAGGAGGCACAGCACACCGCCGACGACCAGGTACTGGTTGAAGTCGCCGTTGTCGCGGCCCTGTCCGATCATCGGCACGAGCATGGCCACACCGGCGAGCGGCAGCAGCAGCCGCCACCACAGCCGGCGGCGGGCGGGCCGCGTCGTGCGGACCACACCCAGCGGTTCGATGACCACGCCGCGCAGCGCGGCCAGGGTGACCAGCACCGCGGCGGCCGGGACCGCGACGGCGACCAGCAGGGCCAGCACCGGCGAGGGGTTGAGGTCGCTCGGGAAGACACTGAGGCGGAACAGCTCCACGGACGCCGCGAACTCACGCCCGGCCAGGAAGAACAGCGTGCCGAAGCCCAGCCCGAGCACCGCCCCGGCCAGCGCCTCGCCCGCGGCGATGCGCCGGGTCATGCGGCTGTCGGAGCCGACCAGCCGCAGCGCGGCGAGCCTCCGGTCGCGCCGCTCGCCGCCGAACCGCACGGCCGTGGCGATGAACACCGCGACCGGCACCAGCAGCACCACGAAGATGACCAGCACCAGCATCACGAGGACGGGATCCAGCGGCTCGCTGGAGTTGGGCTGCGTCTCGCCGAAGGCCTTGATCCGCATGACGGTCGGGCCGGAGAGCCGCTCGGCCAGGCCCGTGGAGCCCGCGTAGAAGGCGAGTTCCTGGGAGCCGACCAGCCCCTGGTCGCCGATGATGCCCACGATGTCGTACGGCATCCGGTCCCGCGCCAGCCTGCCCTCGTCGGAGGCGAGGAGCTTCTTCAGCGCGGGGGAGACCACCATCGTGCCGGGCGCCGGGAGTTCGCTCACGCCGGGCGGCACCGGGGCCTTCGGCCCCTCGGGCTCCACCAGACGGCCGCGGATGTCGCTGTCCCGGAAGTCGCTGTTGACGTGCGCGATGAGCAGGGTGTCGTCCGCCGGGCGCAGGGTGTCCTCGCTGTAGGCGTTGTCCTGGCGCGCGGCCTCCCGCCGGTCCCGTCCGTCGAGCAGGTTCGGCACGGCGGTGGTGAGCAGCAGCAGCGCCACGCCCAGGCCGACGCCGACCGCGGTGAGCAGGGCCCTGATCCATCCCTCCCGGCCGCCGGTGAGGGCGAAGCGGACGCCGAGACCGAGGTCCCGCGCCCACTGGCGGGCGCTCATACGACCCGCTCCATGTCACGGGACTTGCCGTCGCGGACGACGATCTCGCGGTCGGAGTACGCGGCGACGCGCGCCTCGTGGGTGACGAGGACGACGGCGGCGTTGGTGGAGCGGGCGGCCTCGGTGAGGAGCTCCATCACCCGCTCGCCGTTGAGGGAGTCGAGCGCGCCGGTCGGCTCGTCGGCGAACACCACCCGCGGGCTGGTGACCAGGGCGCGGGCGACGGCGACGCGCTGGCCCTGACCGCCGGACACCTCGCCGGGGCGCTTCCCGCCGACGTCCGCGACCTCCAGGCGCTCCAGCCAGGACAGCGCGGCCCGCTCGGCCTCCTTGCGGGGGGTGCCGTTCAGCCGCAGCGGCAGGGCGACGTTCTCCACGCAGGTGAGTTCGGGGACGAGCTGGCCGAACTGGAAGACGAAGCCGAACTCGGAGCGGCGCAGCGCGCTGCGCTCGGAGTCGTTCATCGCGGTCAGCTCGCGCCCGTTGTACGTGATCGACCCGGAGTCCGGGGTCACGATGCCGGCGAGGCAGTGCAGGAGGGTCGACTTGCCGGAGCCGGAGGGCCCCATCACGGCGACGACCTCACCGGGGTGGATCGAGAAGCCGGCCCCGTCGAGGGCCTTGGTCGGGCCGTAGATCTTGTGCAGGTCCTGCGCGGCGAGCAGGGAACCGGCGGGTGCGGACGTGGTCATCGGGCCACCGCCTCACGGAGTTTGTCGAGGCGGGCCGCGGTGAGCTCAAGCCAGCGCAGGTCGGCCTCGAGGTGGAAGAGGGCATGGTCACAGATCAGCTGGTCGGCGAGATCGCCCGTGCGCTTGCGGTCGGTGAGGATGCGCATGCTGCGCAGGTGCTCCGAACGCTGCGTGTCCAGGACGTCGGCCGCGTCGCGCTCGGTGAGGAGGGCGAGGACGACCTTGGTGTAGAGCGTCGACTGGAGGTACGGCTCGGGCTTCTCCGGCGTGGCGAGCCAGCGGGCGACATCGGTGATGCCGGCCTCCGTGATGGCGTACCGCTTGCGCTCCGGGCCGCCGCCGGCCTCGATGCCGTCGACTTCGACGAGACCGTTCTTCAGCAGGCGGGACATCGTCGAGTAGACCTGGCCGTAGTGCAGCGGCCGGTCGTGACCGAACTTCTCGTCGAAGGCGCGCTTCAGGTCGTAGCCGTGACGCGGGCCGGACTCCAGGAGCCCCAGAAGGGTGTGACCGATGGACATGGGGAGCACTCTACACACGGTGTATACGCACGATGTATACCCCCGGTGCGGAGTCCGTGCCGGTGCGTGGTCCGCCGCTGGTGGGGCCGCATTGTCACGGTTCTGTCACCGGCTCTCGGGCGCCCGCGGACATGCGTCCGGCCCCCGCCTCGTGCGGCGGGGGCCGGTGCAGGGGCCGGTTCAGCCGGCGGGCGTGGTTCCGCCTCCCGGAGGCGTGGTCCCGCCTCCCGGGGGTGCGCTCCCGCCTCCGGGGGGTGCGCTCCCGCCCGAGGGCGGGCGGGCGCCCGGTGGCGGTCCGGCGGCCGGTGGGCGGCCGCGGCGGGGGAGGGGGCCGGCCTCGCCGGGGAGGCGGCCCGCCTCGGCGAGGGCCCGGCGCAGCAGGAACTCGATCTGCGCGTTGGCGGACCGCAACTCGTCACCCGCCCAGCGGGCCAGCGCCTCGTACACCGCCGGGTCCAGTCGCAGCAGCACCTGCTTGCGCTGCTGCCGGCGCTGCGGGGCAGGACCCCCGGACGGTGCGGTCACTGGTAGAGCGTCCCGGTGTTGAGGACCGGCTGCGCCGAGCGGTCACCGCACAGCACGACCATCAGGTTGGACACCATCGCCGCCTTCCGCTCGGGGTCGAGCTCCACGATGTCCTGCTCCTGGATGCGGGCCAGGGCCGTCTCGACCATGCCCACGGCGCCCTCCACGATCAGCTGCCGGGCCGCGACGACCGCGCCCGCCTGCTGCCGCTGGAGCATCGCCGAGGCGATCTCGGGGGCGTAGGCCAGGTGCGTGAAGCGGGACTCGATGATCTGGACACCGGCCGCCTCGACGCGCGCGTGCAGTTCGACGGCCAGCTTCTCGGTGATCTCCTCGGCGTTGCCGCGCAGCGAGAGGCCGTCCTCGTCGTGGGCGTCGTAGGGGTACTCGATGGCGATGTGCCGCACGGCCGCCTCGGTCTGGGTGGAGACGAACTCGACGTAGTCGTCCACCTCGAAGGTGGCCTGCGCGGTGTCCTCGACCCGCCACACCACGACCGCGGCCAGCTCGATCGGGTTGCCGTAGGCGTCGTTCACCTTCAGCACCGCGGTCTCGTGGTTGCGGACCCGGGTGGAAATCTTGGTGCGGGAGGTGAAGGGGTTCACCCAGCGCAGGCCGTCCTCGCGGATGGTGCCCCGGTAGCGGCCGAACAGCTGCACCACCCGGGCCTCGCCCGGCGCCACCATGTTCAGTCCGCACATCGCGAGGAACGCGGCGAGCGCGACCAGGATGCCGCCGACGATGAGGACGGCCTTGGCGGCGGTGCCGGCCACCGCCGTGGCGACGACGATCATCGCGACGCCGGCCGCCAGGCCGACGAGTCCCAGCAGCAGGGCGAGACCGCCGCCGATGCTGTGCGCCTTGACCTCCCGGACGCGCGGGGCCGGCATCTCGGGTACGTCGGCCGTGACCTGCGGGTCGTGCGTGGGCATGGTTGCTCCCCCGTATCTCCGTGCGACTGCGCACGGCGCTGTTCGTGCGGTGGTGTCGTCGACCGGTGTCGCCTATCGACTTTCTATCTAAGTGATAGCACATTACCCGTCCACGGCAACCTCCTGCGCGTTTCGTACGTCGGTTCCTTTGGAGTGGGTGCTGATTGTCACGTCCGTAAAGGCCGGATCGGCAGCCCTTTGTCATAGCTCCCGGTGCTAGCTTGCTGAGCTGACCTGAGCGGCGAACGCGTGTGCCTGATGAGCACACAGACACGAAGCGGAGCGGAACGGGCGTATGGGACGAGCGGAAGAAAGACGCGCACGACAGCGCGGCGGGCGCCGTGCGGCACCCAAGGGCCGCCGCGCTGACGGTGCGGCCGGCCGCACCGGCATACGCCGCCTCTTCACCTGGAAGAAGATCGTCGGCACCTTCTTCACCCTGTGCCTGCTCGGCATGGGCGCCTTCATCGTGCTGTACATGATGATCGACATCCCCGAGGGGAACGCCGACGCCGAGCTGCAGAGCAACGTCTACGAGTACAGCGACGGCAGCATCATGGCCCGCGACGGCGACCGCAACCGCGAGATCGTCGACCTGGCCCGGGTCCCCAAGGACGTCCAGCGCGCCTTCGTCGCCGCCGAGAACAAGACCTTCTACAAGGACGGCGGCGTCGACC
This sequence comes from Streptomyces sp. NPDC085937, assembly GCF_044540535.1. Taxonomy (NCBI): domain Bacteria; kingdom Bacillati; phylum Actinomycetota; class Actinomycetes; order Kitasatosporales; family Streptomycetaceae; genus Streptomyces; species Streptomyces sp. NPDC085937. Next base: position 224,480 of record NZ_JBITSH010000004.1, read on the forward strand.
TGAAGGGCACCGCCCGCGGTGTCCTCAACACCCTGTCCGGCAAGGGCGCGCAGGGCGGATCGACGATCACCCAGCAGTACGTCAAGAACTACTACCTGACCCAGGACCAGACCGTCAGCCGCAAGCTCAAGGAGCTGGTCATCTCCCTGAAGCTGGACCGGGAGAAGTCCAAGGACTACATCCTCGCCGGGTACATCAACACCAGCTACTACGGCCGCGGCGCCTACGGCATCCAGGCCGCCGCCCAGGCCTACTACCGGGTCGACGCCGAGGACCTCACCGTCGAGCAGGGCGCCTACCTCGCCGCGCTGCTCCAGGCGCCCAACCAGTACGACTGGGCCATCGCCAGCGACACCGGCAAGAAGCTTGTCCAGGAGCGCTGGAACTACGTCCTGGACAACATGGTCGAGCAGAAGTGGCTGGACGCGGGCGAGCGCGGCGCCATGAGGTTCCCCGTGCCGAAGGAGCCCAAGGCGGCCCCCGGCATGGAGGGCCAGACCGGCTACCTGGTCGAGGCGGCCAACACGGCCGTCAAGAAGCAGCTCGTCGAGCAGGGCGTCGCCGAGGACCTGGAGCAGGCCAAGGCGCTGCTGGACCGCGGCGGCTACACCATCACGCTCAACATCGACAAGAAGAAGCAGAAGGCGCTGGAGAAGGCGGTCAAGGACCGGCTCACCAGCAAGCTCGACCCGAAGAAGCGCAAGGTCGACGCGAACGTCCAGGCCGGCGCCGTCTCCGTGGACCCGAAGACCGGCAAGGTCGTGGCGATGTACGGCGGCGTGGACTACGTGAAGCACTACACCAACAACGCCACCCGCCAGGACTACCAGCCGGCCTCCACCTTCAAGCCGGTGATCCTCGCCGCGGCCGTCGAGAAGGGCGCCGAGACGCAGGACGGCGTTCCGATCACGGCCGACACGCTCTACGACGGCGACAGCGAGCACCCCGTCACGGACGACGGCAAGGAGGTCGGCTTCGCGCCGCCCAACGAGGACGACACCAACTACGGCGAGATCCCCGTCCAGGAGGCGATGAACAAGTCCGTCAACTCGGTGTTCGCGCAGATGGGCGTCGACGTCGGCATGACCGAGGTGATGCGGGTCGCGGGCGAGCTCGGCATGTCCGAGGACCTGGACCCGTTCCCGGCGCAGACCCTGGGCAGCATGGGTGCCAGCCCGATGCAGATGGCAGGCGTCTACGCCACCCTCGCCAACCACGGCAAGAAGGTCACGCCGACGATCGTGAAGACGGTCGAGCACAAGGACCGCACCCTGGAGATGCCCGACCCGGTCGGTCAGTCGGTGATCAGCCGCCGGGCCGCCGACACCGTCACCTCGGTGCTCACCGGAGTGGTCGACGACGGCACCGCCAAGGCCTCCGTGCGCGACAACCCGCTGCGCGACGGCCAGCAGGTGGCGGGCAAGACCGGTACGTCCGACAACAACAAGTCGGCGTGGTTCACCGGGTACACGCCCGGCCTGGTCACCTCCGTCGGCCTGTTCGGCGAGGACGCCGAGAACGGCAAGCAGGTCCCGATGTACAGGGCCGGCGGCGTCGACTACCGCGTCAACGGCGGTGGCTTCCCCGCCGAGATCTGGGCGGCGTACACCTTCGGGGTGATGGACGAGGTCAAGAAGTTCGACCTGGAGACCGAACAGGGCGCGGGCGTCAGGCCGACCAAGAGCCCGACCCAGTCGGAGACGCAATCGGAGACGCCGTCGCAGACGCCGACGACGGAGGAGCCGACGACCTCGGCCCCGCCGACGACCACGTCCCCGCCGGCGACGACGGAACCCCCGTCCCAGACCCCGACGACCCCGCCCCCGTCCCAGACCCCGCCGACCCAGAGCCCCACCTTCGACCTACCGGGCGGCCCGGACGACCCCTTCAACGACCGCGAATAGCGCCGCCTCGAAGGGGCGCGGGGAACTGCGCGAGCGACGCACGACAGCCCGCACCCGCCAAAGGCGAGAAGCCCCCACGGCGGGTCGGGCCTTTCAGGGGCGCGGGGAACTGCGCGAGCAACGCACGACAGCCCGCACCCGCCACAGGCGAGAAGCCCCCACGGCGGGTCGGGCCTTTCAGGGGCGCGGGGAACGGCGCGAGCGACGCACGACAGCCCGCACCCGCCAAAGGCGAGAAGCCCCCACGGCGGGTCGGGCCCTTCAGGGGCGCGGGGAACGGCGCGACCAGCCCCCAACAACCCGCACCCGGCACCAGTGCCGCATGCCGCACCCCCCGCGGCAGCACCCCGCACACCCAAGAGGGGCGCCCGGTGACCTCACCGGACGCCCCTCTCACGCGTCAGCGAACCACTAGCCGTGGTTCAGCTCGAACCACACCACCTTGCCGGTGCTCAGCCGCGTCGCCCCCCACCGCCGGGCCAGCCGGTTGACGAGATACAACCCGCGCCCGCCCTCGTCCGTCGCCCGAGCCTGCCGCAGCCGCGGCAACTGCGGCACGTCGTCCCCGACCTCGCACCGCAGCACATCCGTCCGCAGCAACCGCAGCGTCACCGGCCGGGTCGCGTACCGCACGGCGTTGGTCACGACCTCGCTGACCAGCAGCTCCACCGAGTCACTCAGCTCGTCCATGCCCCAGCGGGACAGCTGCCGCCGGGCCAGCCGACGGGCCCGGCCGGGCGCCGCGTCCTCCGGCTCCAGGAACCAGTACGCCACGTCGCTCGGCGCGATCCCGTCGAAGCGGGCGGCGAGCAACGCGATGTCGTCGTCCCGGTCGCCCGGCCCGAGCATGTCGAGCACCTCGTCGCACAGTGCCTCAAGGGGCGGCGGATGATCGGGCCCGGTCAACTGCGCGGTCGCGGCCAGCTTCTCGCGCAGCTGCTCGATGCCGGTCCACACGTCCCGCAGCCGGGACTCCACCAGGCCGTCGGTGTAGAGCAGCAGGGTCGCCCCCGCGGGCGCCTCCAGCTCCACGGCCTCGAAGTCCACCCCGCCCACGCCGATCGGGGCGCCCGCGGGCACCCGCAGCACCTCCGCCCGCCCGCCCAGGTGCAGCAGCACGGGCGGCGGATGGCCGGCGTTGGCGATGGTGATCCGGTGCGCGACCGGGTCGTACACCGCGTAGAGGCAGGTCGCCATGCGGTCCACGCCGAGCCGCTGGGCCTGCTCGTCGAGGTGGTGCAGCACCTCCTGCGGCGGCAGGTCGAGCCCGGCGAGGGTCTGCGCGGTCGTGCGCAGCTGTCCCATGATCGCCGCCGACGTCATGGAGTGGCCCATCACGTCGCCGACCACCAGCGCCACCCGGCTGCCCGGCAACGGGATCGCGTCGTACCAGTCGCCGCCGACCCGAGCGGTCTCCGCGGCCGGCAGGTAACGCGACGCCAGCCGTACGCCGGTGCAGCGCGGCAGGGTCTCCGGCAGCATCGTGCGCTGCAGCTCGTCCGCGATGTACGCCTCGCGCCCGTACAGCACGGCCTTGTCGATGCCCAGCGCGCTGTGCGTGGCGAGCTGCGCCGCGACCAGCAGGTCGTCGGCCTCGAACGGGATGCGCTCGGGGCGGCGCAGGAACAGCGCGGCGCCGATCACCCGGCGGCGGCCGCGCAGCGGGGCGAGGATCGCCCGCTGGCCGTCCGGGACGGCCGACGCACCCTCCTCGCCGAGGAGTTCGGGCAGCGCCGCGCGGGCGGCGGGCGCGTCCGTGAACACCGGGCGCACCCCGCGCAGCACCTCGGCGAGCGCACTGCCGGGCCGTACCGTGCACAGCTCCTCGCCGACCGAGTCCAGCTCGGACGGCTCCGGCGGCGCGGCCGGCAGGAAGCCGCCGCCCTCGGTGTCCCGCTCGGCCGGGATCCGGTCGGTGCGGCGCAGCCGCAGCACCAGCGGACCGGTGGGCCGCTCGTCACCGACCGGCAGCGGATCGCGCAGGTACACCAGGATCGCGTCGGAGAAGGTCGGCACGGTGGCCCGGCACAGCCCCATCACGATCTCGTCCAGGTCGATGCCGCGGGCGATCCGCCGGGTGGCCGCGCCGACGAAGCGCAGCCGGTCGCCGTCCCGCCGCATCGGGGTGGGCCGGCCCGGCCGCGTCACCTGGCCGGTGCGGCGCTCCTTGCCCTCCGGCGGCCGGGTCACCCGGCCCTGCCCGTCGGCGGGCTGCACCGGGATGCCGTCCGGCGCGGGACGCGGACGGTGGGCGTCCGGCTCCGCGTCCGGGCCGGTGCCCGGCTGGGAGTGCTCGGAACCCGGGCCGTCCGCGGGGCCGGGGGCGGAGCCGCCGGGCGTGACCGTGCCGGGCGCGCCGGCTCCCGGCGCCGCTCCGGGCGCGGGAGGCTCACCGGCGGCGCGGCCCTGTACCGGTAAGGCGGCCCCGGTGCCGGCCGCCCGCTCCGGTGTCGGGGTACACGGGAACGCCCCGCGGGGATCCGCGGGGTCCACGCCCGGCTGGGGGCGCTCGAAGGAGGTCGGCTGCTCCGTCACGCGTGTCGAGTCCATCCGTCCGGCGCACGCCGTGCGCGCGGTTCGCTCCGCCGAAACTCCGATACCCGGAACACGTGCCCCCGGAACGGATTTCGCGTGTGGTCAGAGGTTGTTCCTGCGACGCCGGCCGGCCGTCCCTGGCCGCTTCCGGTGTTTCCGTACCCCTCGCTCACGTCCTGCCGCCCCTCGGTGACGTCTGGTCAAGCCTCGCGCGCGCTCCGGTGGTTGCTGCTCCGCGCCCTTGCGGACGACGATCCTACGTTTCGTGCCCGGGGGCGCAGCAAGGGTCTCACGGGGACGCGTGCGCCGGTGTGCGGTCCCAATCCTGTGGCAGTGACGGTACCGCCCAGGACGGATCCGGACGCCAGTTCTCCCAGCCGTCCGCGAACGGCGGCCCCCAGGCGTCGATCACCGCGACCGCGGCGCGCCCGGCCTCCCGGACCCGTCCGGCCAGCGCGGAATCCATCAGACCGTCCCGCTGGGCCTGCGCGAACTCGTCCTCGTCGCGCCAGTGCCAGCCCCCGTCCGGCTGCACGGAGATGTCCAGGAAGTGGTCCTCGGAGTCCACCCCGCCCGCCCAGCGGACGAGCGGCTCCTCCAGGTTCACGTACCAGTTCTTGAACCGCCAGCCCGGCTCCCAGAACAACCACACCGACCAGGGCTCCCCGGGCCGGGCCAGCTTCAGCACGCCGGTGCCGAACCAGCGGTCCCGCTGCACCGTGCGCGGCTTGGTGTAGCGCGTGGCGAGCGGTTCCTGGTGCACCGGGGTGCCGTCGGCGAGCACGGGCTTGACGCACTCGGTACCGGGCGCCATCCATACGGCCAGCAGTTCCGAGTCGTCGCGCACGACCGTGACGGGGCGCGCGATGTGGATGCGCGCGCCGCCGTTCGCCCGGTACCGCCACAGGATCTGCGTCCCGGGAGCCCAGTAGGGGCGGGCCGCCCCGCCCGCCGCGCCGCGCATCGTGGTTCCACCCTCTGTCATGCGCAGATATTAGGTGGCCGGACCACACAGCGCTGCGGCCCCCGTCACGGTTCACCCCCGGCGCGCCAGGCTTTACGGCCGTGTCATCCGCAGGACATCCAGGGCCTCGTCGAGCTGTTCCTCCGTCAGGTCTCCGCGCTCCACGTAGCCGCCCTCCAGTACCACCTGGCGGATGGTCTTGCGCTCCGCGAGGGACTTCTTGGCGACCTTGGCGGCCTCCTCGTAGCCGATGTACTTGTTGAGCGGGGTGACCACGGACGGCGAGGACTCGGCGTACTCCCGGGCCCGGTCGCGGTGCGCGACGATCCCGTCGACCGTGCGGTCGGCGAGCAGCCGGGAGACGTTGGCGAGCAGCCGCACCGACTCCAGCACGTTCTTGGCGATCACCGGCAGCATCACGTTCAGCTCGAAGTTGCCGGACGCGCCGGCCGCCGCGACGGTCGCGTCGTTGCCCGTGACCTGGGCGCAGACCATCAGCACGGCCTCCGGAATCACCGGGTTGACCTTGCCGGGCATGATCGAGGAGCCGGGCTGCAGGTCGGGCAGGGCGATCTCGGCGAGGCCGGTGCGCGGTCCGGACGCCATCCACCGCAGATCGTTCGCGATCTTCGTCAGGCCCACGGCGACGGTCCGCAGCTGCCCGCTGGTCTCCACCACGCCGTCCCGGGCGCCCTGCGCCTCGAAGTGGTCGCGCGCCTCGGTCAGCGGCAGCCCGGTCGCCCGCGCCACCTCCTCGATGACCGCTGCCGAGAACCCGGGCGGGGTGTTGATGCCGGTGCCTACGGCGGTCCCGCCCAGCGGCAGCTCGGCCAGCCGGGGCAGCGAGGCGTTCAGCCGCTCGACGCCGTACCGCACCTGGGCGGCGTACCCGCCGAACTCCTGGCCCAGGGTGACGGGCGTGGCGTCCATCAGGTGGGTACGCCCGGACTTCACCACGTCCGCGAACTCCTCCGCCTTGCGCTCCAGGGCGGCGGCGAGGTGCTCCAGGGCCGGGATCAGGTCCCGGGTGACCGCGGCGGTGGCGGCGATGTGCAGCGACGAGGGGAAGACGTCGTTGGACGACTGCGAGGCGTTGACGTGGTCGTTGGGGTGCACGTCCCGGCCGAGGCGCTCGGTGGCGAGGGTCGCGATCACCTCGTTGGTGTTCATGTTGGACGAGGTCCCCGACCCGGTCTGGAACACGTCCACCGGGAAGTGCTCGTCCCACCGGCCCCCGGCGACCTCCGCGGCCGCCTCCTGGATCGCCTCGGCGATGTCCTCGTCCAGCACCCCGAGCCGGGCGTTCACCTTCGCCGCGGCGCCCTTGATCCGGGCCAGCGCCTCGATGTGGGCGCGCTCCAGCCGCTGCCCGGAGACCGGGAAGTTCTCCACCGCCCGCTGGGTCTGCGCCCGCCACTTGGCGTCGGCGGGGACTCTCACCTCACCCATGGAGTCGTGCTCGACGCGATAGTTCCGGTCGTCGTCCGTGGTCGTCATCGTGTACCTCCGTGATCCACAGCAGCGGTCCCGGACGAGCGTATTCCCCGAGGGAGCCGTCCGCCCCGCCGCGGCCTCGCGCGGCGGGGCGGAGCACCCGTGGGGGGGTGTCAGCCGCTCTGCAGGGTCACGTCGTCCAGCAGGAAGCCGGTCTGCAGGCTGTAGTCCTCGGTGGCGGTGAACGTCAGGGTGACGGTCTGCCCGGCGTACGCCGACAGGTCGGCCGACCGCTGCACGTAGCCGCTGCCCGCGTTCACGTTGGACAGGGTGGCCAGTGTGGCGCCGTTCACCCGGACGGTGAAGGTGTCGTACGCACGCGAGCCGGACTCGGCGGTCTCGATGCGCAGCCAGTAGCCGAGGGACGCGCGCGTGCAGCCGGCCGGCACGGTCACCGTCTGGCTGATCGACTCGGTGCTCGTGGAGCCGTTGCCGCCGAGCCAGGCGAAGCGGGTGCCGCCGTGGGCCGGCCGGGAGGTGTGGGCGGCGATGGCCGCGGTGGTCCCGGTCCACGGCGCGGTGCCGCTCTCGAACCCGCCGTTGCCGACGACGCCGGCCGGGTCGCAGGTGCCGCCGCCACCGGTGCCCACGGCCTGCTGCCACAGGGTGTACGCGATGCCGTCGGCCGCGCGGTCGAGGCCGGTGGTGTTGATGTTGGTGAGGGTGTCGCACGCCCGGTGGTAGCAGGGGTCGTACGACGCGCCGGAGGTGCCGCCCCACTTGGCGGCCTGCGCGGAGGTCTTCCGGGCGCTCGCGCCCATCGCGTAGCCGGAGGTGGGGATGGAGTACCGCTCGAAGGAGTAGTCGTCGCTGCGGCCGGCGCCCTCGGTGTTCTCCTCGGGCTGGAGACCGAGGGAGTCCCAGTACGCCTTCATCGGTGCGGCGGCCGCGGAGGTGATGTGGTTGACGAAGTAGCCGCCGTTGGTGGAGGCGACCATGTCGAAGTTGTAGTACGCCTTGATCCGGGCGCGTTCCGTCGACGACAGCGAACGGACGTAGAAGTAGGAGCCGTTGAGGCCCTGCTCCTCGTCGGTCCACCAGGCGAAGCGGACCCGGTTGCGCATCTCCGGGTTCTGCCGGGCGAGCGTCAGGGCGTTCTCGAGCAGGGCGGCGGAGCCGGAACCGTTGTCGTTCATGCCGGGCCCGGCGGAGACGCCGTCGAGGTGCGCGCCGAACATGTAGACGTTGTTCGCGTCGCCCTGGGGCCACTCGGCGATCAGGTTGGGGCCGGCGCCGCTGGTGCAGCCGGACGTGCAGGGCTGCTCGGTGACGGTGTATCCGGCGGCCTGGAGCTTGCCCTTCACGTAGGCGACGGAGTCGCGGTAGCCCTGGGTGGTGGAGCGGCGGTTGCCGCCGTTGCGGGCGGCGACGGCGCTGAGCTCGTCGAGGTGGGCCCGCACCGCGGTGATGCTGACGTCGGGTGCGGCGAGGGCGGTGGTGGTGGAGGCGGGGGACGTGCTGGACGCGGATGCCGCGGCGGGGAGCGTGCCGAGGCCGAGCACGAGGGCGAGCAGGGTGCTCGCCGTGGCGAATCTTCGTTTCACCTGGACTCCTCCGGACGGTGGCTGTGGGGTTGCCACGCGGGGAACCTGGCATGGCATGTGCATGCCGGGCTGTCAGGAAGAGTCACAGCAGGTTGTTGAGGCCGTCAACGGCACGTGGTGGGGCGGGGCCATGTTTGTCCGAAAGCAGCACAGAGGTTCCGCTATGCGGACACGGGGTGCCGCCCCGGACCCCGCTCGAACGCGGGACGGGCTGAACTCAGCCCGTCCCGCGTTCGAGGACGAGGCCCGGGAGGGCCGCTGAAAAGCTCAGGCGAGTCCGGGCCCCCGCACCGGGATCGACGTGAACGTCGGCTGGGGCGCCGGGTCCTGGAAGAAGTCGTTGCCCTTGTCGTCGACGACGACGAACGCCGGGAAGTCCTCGACCTCGATCTTCCAGACCGCCTCCATGCCGAGCTCCTCGTACTCGACGACCTCGACCTTCTTGATGCAGTCCTGCGCGAGCCGGGCCGCGGGCCCGCCGATGGAGCCCAGGTAGAAGCCGCCGTGCTCGGCGCACGCGTCGGTGACCTGCTTGCTGCGGTTGCCCTTCGCCAGCATCACCATCGACCCGCCGGCCGCCTGGAACTGCTCCACGTAGGAGTCCATCCGCCCGGCCGTGGTGGGCCCGAAGGACCCCGACGCGTACCCCTCGGGGGTCTTCGCGGGGCCGGCGTAGTACACCGGGTGGTCCTTGAGGTACTGCGGCATCTCCTGGCCCGCGTCCAGCCGCTCCTTGATCTTCGCGTGCGCGATGTCGCGCGCCACGACCAGCGGGCCGGACAGCGAGAGCCGGGTCTTCACCGGGTACTTGGTGAGCTCCGCGAGGATCGCCTTCATCGGCTGGTTGAGGTCGATCCGCACGACGTCGCCGGACTCCTCCAGCTGCTCGTCCGTGGTCTCGGGGAGGAACCGCGCCGGGTCCGTCTCCAGCTGCTCCAGGAAGACGCCCTCGGCGGTGATCTTCGCGACGGCCTGGCGGTCGGCGGAGCAGGACACCGCGATGGCGACCGGGCAGGACGCGCCGTGCCGCGGCAGGCGGACCACGCGCACGTCGTGGCAGAAGTACTTGCCGCCGAACTGGGCGCCGATGCCGATCTTCTGCGTCAGCTCGAAGACCTTCTCCTCCAGCTCCTTGTCCCGGAAGCCGTGCCCGAGCGGGGAGCCCTCGGACGGGATCTCGTCCAGGTAGTGCGCGGAGGCGTACTTCGCGGTCTTCAGCGCGTACTCGGCGGACGTACCGCCGACGACGATCGCCAGGTGGTACGGCGGGCAGGCAGCCGTGCCCAGCGAACGGATCTTCTCCTCCAGGAACTTCATCATGGAGGCCTCGTTCAGGACGGCCTTCGTCTCCTGGTACAGGAAGCTCTTGTTGGCCGAGCCGCCGCCCTTGGCCATGAACAGGAACTTGTACGCGCCGCCGTCCGTCGCGTAGAGCTCGATCTGCGCGGGGAGGTTGGAGCCGGTGTTCTTCTCCTCCCACATGGTGAGCGGAGCCATCTGCGAGTAGCGCAGGTTGAGGTTCTTGTAGGCGTCGTAGATGCCCCGGGACAGGGCCTCCTCGTCGCGGCCCGAGGTCAGCACGTTCTGGCCGCGCTTGCCCATGACGATGGCCGTACCGGTGTCCTGGCACATCGGCAGCACGCCCGCCGCCGCGATGTTCGCGTTCTTCAGCAGGTCCAGCGCGACGAACTTGTCGTTGGACGACGCCTCGGGGTCGTCGATGATGCGGCGCAGCTGGGCGAGGTGCGCGGGGCGCAGGTAGTGCTGGATGTCGTGGACGGCCTCCTCGGCGAGCTTGCGCAGCGCCTCCGGCTCCACCTTGAGGAACGTCCGGCCGTCGGCCTCGAAGGTGGAGACACCTTCGGAGGTCACCAGCCGGTAGGGGGTGGTGTCCTCTCCCATGGGGAGCAGATCGGCGTACTCGAACTCAGGCATCTCGCCCATTCCTCACTCGACGGAAGACCGCCCGCCTCCGTCGGCGGGCCTTCCCAGCCTAGGACCTGCCTCGGACGGCGGTCCTGTGAGGTTGTCCTCAGTTGTCCCCGCAGTGGGGTAGTCGCGATCTATCGCGTTTGGGTACGCTGCTGCCGTGGACCTTCAGAAGCACGCCCAGCAGCCGGACACGGCACCGCGGAGCACCGACCTGCGCGCCTCCGACGCCGACCGTGACCGTATCGCCGACCTCCTGCGCGAGGCCCTCGCCGAGGGGCGCCTGACCGCCGACGAGCACGCGGAGCGCGTCGAGGGCGTGCTGGCCGCCAAGACGGTGGGGGAGCTGGAGGTGTTCATCCAGGACCTGCCGGCCGCCCACCAGCGGCGCGCGGCCCCCTCCTCCGGGCCGGGGCGTCCCACCGGGGGCGTCTTCCCGGTCGACCCCGACGACAACGTCGTCGCGGTGTTCAGCGCCGCCGCCCGCAAGGGCCGCTGGCGCACCGGCCGTCGCATCCACGCCTACGCGGTCTTCGGCAGCGTGGAGATCGACCTCAGCGAGGCGCTGTTCGACCACCAGCAGGTGATGATCAAGGCGTTCTCCGTCTTCGGCAGCGTCGAGATACGCGTCCCGGAGAACGTGTCGCTGCGCGGCTCCGGCGGCGGTGTGCTCGGCGCCTTCGAGGTGGACCCGCAGGACTCGGACGACGACAACGCCCCGGTGGTCTACGTCGACGGATGGGCGGTCCTCGGCAGCGTCGAGGCCCGGCCGAAGCGCGGCAAGCTCGTGAAGGACATCCTCGACCGCGTGCAGCGGACGGTGGACCGCAGCATGCGCAAGCACCTGGGGCACTGAACGCGGGGCGGGCCCAGGCCCGTTGGGGACTCTGTGCATAGGCGCGCGCACATCGGGTAAGCCTTGACGCATCGTCTCCTTGGAGGGCGCCAGGGATTCACGCCGGGCCGACCCGTGTGCATCCACGGCACTCGCCAGCTCGCGAAGCCGTCGTCAGGAGTAGACCGTGCTGCAACCGCCGCATTCGTCCCTGCAGGTAGCCGCCGTTCCGGCCCAGCGAGTGGCAGCGCGGGACAGGGACCAGGAAGCCCCCTGGCACACCGAGGCGGTGTGCCGGCGCGACGAGGCGGGCCTGTTCTTCGCGCCGTCGAAGGAACCGACCGCCGCGCGGCTCTCCCGCGAGGAGGCGGCCAAGCGGGTCTGCGCCCGCTGCCCGGTCATGGTGGAGTGCCGCGAGCACGCCCTGCTGCAGCCCGAGCCCTACGGTGTCTGGGGCGGCCTGACCGCCGCCGAACGCCGGGTGGTCCTGGCCCGCCGCCGGCGCCGCGACATGGAACTGAAGAAGACCGCCCCCCAGGGCCGCATAGCCGCAGCAGGCTGACCGCCACGCACAAAAAGGGGCGCCCCCTCCGCACAGGGGACGCCCCTTCTCAGCACGCCGACCCTCTTCCCGTCACCGGCCGGGCCGGCCCACCCAGGGGCGCGGGGAACTGCGCGATCACCCCGCACGCACCCGCACCCGCCCAGGTGCCGCGCCGACCCTCTTCCCGTCACCGGCCGGGCCGGCCCACCCAGGGGCGCGGGGAACTGCGCGATCACGCCCCACGCGCCCGCACCAGCCCCCGCCCGACCGCCGGAGGCCCCCGCCGCTACTTGGCCCGGTCGAAGTCGACCGCGCTGTAAGCCCGCAGCTTGCTCAGCCGATGCTCGGAGTCGATCCGCCGCACCGTCCCCGACTTGGACCGCATCACGATCGAGTCGGTGGTAGCCGTCTCGGACCGGTACCGCACCCCCCGCAGCAGCTCACCGTCCGTGATGCCGGTCGCCACGAAGAACACGTTGTCCCCGGTGACCAGGTCCTCCGTGGTCAGCACCCGGTCCAGATCGTGCCCCGCGTCGATCGCCCGCTGCCGCTCCTCGTCGTCCTTCGGCCACAGCTTGCCCTGGATGGTGCCGCCCAGGCACTTGACGGCACAGGCCGAGATGATGCCCTCGGGGGTGCCGCCGACGCCCAGCAGCAGATCGATGCCGGTGCCCTCGCGCAGCGCCAGGATGGAGCCGGCCACGTCGCCGTCGGAGATCAGCTTGATGCGCGCCCCGGTCTCCCGGATCTCCTTGATGATGCCGTCGTGCCGCGGCCGGTCCAGGATCACCACGGTGACGTCCTCGGGGGTGACCCGCTTGGCCTTGGCGACCCGGCGGATGTTCACGCTCACCGGGGCGTTGATGTCGACGAAGTCGGCGGCCTCGGGGCCGGTGACCAGCTTGTCCATGTAGAACACGGCCGACGGGTCGAACATCGAACCGCGCTCGGCGGCGGCCAGCACCGCGATCGCGTTGGTCATGCCCTTGGCGGTGAGCGTGGTGCCGTCGATCGGGTCGACGGCGATGTCGCACTCGGGGCCGGTGCCGTCGCCCACGCGCTCCCCGTTGAAGAGCATCGGGGCTTCGTCCTTCTCGCCCTCGCCGATGACGACGACGCCGTTCATCGAGACGGTGGAGACCAGCGTGCGCATGGCGCGCACCGCGGCGCCGTCGGCGCCGTTCTTGTCCCCGCGCCCTACCCAGCGGCCCGCGGCCATCGCCGCGGCCTCGGTGACCCGTACGAGCTCCAGGGCGAGGTTGCGGTCGGGTGCCTCGGAAGGGACATCGAGCTCGGACGGCAGGTGGTGGTGTTCGGTCATCGGAGCGCACCTTTCTGTACGACGACGGCCGGATGAGGGTATGGCCACGACTCTATCGCCAGGCAGACAATATGAGCAGGGGGACCCACGGATGAGCGCGCGGGGGACCCCACGGATGAGCGCTCCGGGCACCTGCGACGATAGGGGGCGTGGCAGGAACGAACAGCATGCAGAAGACCGCCCGGGACATGATCCTGTCCCTGGCCCTCATCGTGCTCGCGGCGGGAGTGGTGTGGCTGTTCATCCCGCACACGGACGGTGAGCCCGACATCAAGCGGGTCGACTACCGCGTCGATCTGCTCACCGCCCGCCGCGCCGCCTCCTATCCGGTGGCCGCCCCCGAGGGCCTGCCCGAGCAGTGGAAGCCCACCTCGGTCCGCTACCGGGGCGCGGAGGACGAGGCCTGGCACCTGGGCTTCCGGTCCCCCGACGGCGAGTACGTGGCGGTCGAGCAGTCCGCCGGCAAGCGGTCGGCGTTCATCGAGGACACGACGCAGCGCGCGGAGAAGACCGACGTCACGGAGCGGATCGACGGCAGGACCTGGACGCGCTACGAGGGCGACCAGTACGACGCGCTGGTGCTGGAGGACACCCCGGGCTCGACGACCGTGGTGACCGGGACGGCGTCCTTCGACGAGCTGACGACGGTGGTGGAGGCGCTGCGCACGGAGTGAGCGGCGCGCACACGACAGAGGGGCGGGGGGGGGGGGGGGGGGGCGGCGGGCGGGGCGCCCCCCCCCCGGGGGGGGGCGGCCGGCGGGGGGGGGGGGGCCGCCCCGCCGGGCGCCCCCCCCCCCCCCCCGGGGGGGGGGGCCCCCCCCCCCGCCCCCCCGGGGCCCCCGCCCCTCGTGCTGTCCCGCTCGGGCTCAGACGGTGGTGACGACCTGCTCGTACTCCAGGCGCGGGTTGCGCGCGAACCAGGCGTCGGGGCCGGGGCGGCCGATGTTCACGACCATGAGCGGGGTGTGGTCGTCGTCCAGGAACTCCTTGCGCACGCCCTCGAAGTCCAGGCCGGTCATCGGGCCGGCGGCCAGGCCGGCGGCGCGCACGCCGATGATGAAGTACGCGGCCTGGAGGGTGGCGTTCAGCGCGGCGGAGCCCTCACGGACCGGGCGCTCGGCGAAGACGGCGTCCTTGGCCTGCGGGAAGTGCGGGAAGAGGTGCGGAAGCTCCTCGTGGAACTCGTTGTCCGCGGAGAGGATCGCGACCAGCGGGGCGGCGGCCGTCTTGGACCGGTTGCCCTCGGCCATGTGCCGCACCAGGCGCTCGCGGGCCTCGGGGGAGCGGACCAGCGTGATACGCAGCGGCGACTGGTTCATCGAGGTCGGGGCGTACTTGACCAGGTCGTAGATCGCCCGGACCTGCTCGTCGGTCACCGGCTCGTCGGTGAACGTGTTGGCGGTGCGCGCCTCACGGAACAGCAGGTCCTGGGCGGCGGCGTCGAGAACGAGAGACATGCGTGAACCTTCAGGGGATGAGCGGCGGCCCGGGGCCCGAAGGCGGACCACGGTCCGGTTGACGGTTCGACAGTACCCCTATGAAGTTCAACCTTCAACAAAAGGCGGAGTGACGTGCTCCACTCCGTCTTCGCGATGAACCGCTGCGGCGAGGCGATCTGCTCCGGCCCGCCCCTCAGGCGTCCTCGTCCGCCTCCTCGGCCTCCTCCTCGGCGAGCGCCGCGTCCAGCCGGGCCCGCGCCCCGTCGAGCCGACGGCGGCACACCTTGGCCAGCTCCTCGCCCCGCTCCCACAGCGCCAGGGACTCCTCCAGCGTCGTCCCGCCCGCCTCGAGGCGTCGTACGACCTCGATCAGCTCGTCCCGCGCCTGCTCGTATCCGAGCGCCTCGGCCGCCGCCGCGGCCGTCTGCTCCGTCTTGCCGGTCATTCCGCCCACCCTATGTATCGACTCGGACAGTGAACTCGCCCGCGGACACCCGCGCCCGCAGCACCTCGCCGGGCCCCACCTCGTCCGGAGCGCGCACCGCGTGCCCGTCCTCCCGCTGCAGCACCGCGTACCCGCGCTTCAGCGTGGCCGCCGGGGAGAGGGCCACCACGCGCGCGTGCGTGTGCGTCAGCTCGGAGTCGGCCCGGTCCAGCTGGTGGCGCAGCGTCCGCCGCGCCCGGTCCAGCAGCATCGTGACCTCCTCGGCCCGCGCGTCGATCATCCGGTGCGGATCCTGTATCGACGGCCGGGCCAGCGCGTGCGCCAGCCCTCGCTCCTCGCGGTCCAGCAGCGCCCCCACGCAGCGGCGCGCGCGGTCCCGCAGCATCCGCACCCGCTCGTACTCCTCGCCCACGTCCGGCACCACCTTCTTGGCGGCGTCGGTCGGTGTGGAGGCGCGCAGGTCGGCGACCAGGTCCAGCAGGGGGCTGTCCGGCTCGTGCCCGATCGCCGAGACGACCGGTGTGCGGCAGGCGGCGACGGCCCGCACCAGCTGCTCGTCGGAGAACGGCAGCAGGTCCTCCACGCTGCCGCCGCCGCGCGCCACGACGATCACGTCCACGTCGTCGAGCGCGTCCAGTTCCTTCACGGCCTGGACCACCTGCGGCACCGCGTGCACCCCCTGCACGGGCACGTTGCGCACCTCGAAGCGGACGGCGGGCCAGCGGTGCCGCGCGTTCTCCAGGACGTCCCGCTCGGCCGCCGACGCGCGCCCGCAGACCAGCCCGACCAGATGCGGCAGGAACGGCAGCGGCTTCTTGCGCTCCGGCGCGAAGAGCCCCTCCCGCGCCAGCGACTTCTTCAGCTGCTCCAGCCGTGCCAGCAGCTCCCCGACCCCCACCGGGCGGATCTCTGCGGCGCGCAGCGACAGCTGCCCGCGGGGCGCGTACCACTCGGGCTTGCAGTGCACGACGACCCGCGCGCCCTCGCTCACGACGTCCGCGACGGCGTCGAACACCTGCCGGTAGCAGGTCACCCCCACCGAGATGTCGTACGACGGGTCGCGCAGGGTCAGGAACACCACCCCCGCCCCCGGCCGCCGCGACAGCTGGGTGATCTGACCTTCCACCCACACGGCGCCGAGCCGGTCGATCCACCCTCCGATGAGCCGCGACACCTCCCCGACCGGCAGGGGGGCTTCCGCGGACGTGTTCACAGCCATGCCCGCGAGACTAGTGCGCCCCGCCGACACCGGTGCGCCGCCACCGTCGGCGCACCGCTACCTGACCCCCGGGCCACGGCCCTTACGATGGGACGCATGACCGCTTCGTCTGGCCGCCGTGTCCTGCTCGCCGCCCCCCGGGGCTACTGCGCGGGAGTCGACCGCGCCGTGATCGCCGTCGAGAAGGCCCTGGAGCAGTACGGGGCTCCCGTCTACGTCCGGCACGAGATCGTGCACAACAAGTACGTCGTGCAGACCCTGGAGAAGAAGGGCGCGATCTTCGTCGAGCGGACGGAGGAGGTGCCCCCGGGCAACATCGTGATGTTCTCCGCGCACGGCGTCGCCCCGGTCGTGCACGAGGAGGCCGAGCGCGGCCGGCTCGCCACCATCGACGCCACCTGCCCGCTCGTCACCAAGGTCCACAAGGAAGCGGTCCGCTTCGCCAACGACGACTACGACATCCTCCTGATCGGGCACGAGGGCCACGAGGAGGTCATCGGCACCTCCGGCGAGGCCCCCGACCACATCCAGCTCGTCGACGGCCCCGCCGACGTGGCGAAGGTCGAGGTCCGCGACCCCTCGAAGGTCGTCTGGCTCTCCCAGACCACGCTGAGCGTCGACGAGACCATGGAGACCGTCGACGCCCTCAAGGAGAAGTTCCCGCAGCTCATCTCCCCGCCGAGCGACGACATCTGCTATGCCACGCAGAACCGGCAGCTCGCCGTGAAGCAGATGGGCGCCGAGGCCGACCTGGTGATCGTCGTCGGCTCCCGCAACTCCTCCAACTCCAAGCGGCTGGTCGAGGTCGCCAAGCTGGCCGGCGCCCGCGACGCCCACCTGGTGGACTTCGCCGACGAGATCGACGAGGCCTGGCTGGAGGGCGTGACCACGGTCGGCGTCACCTCGGGCGCCTCGGTGCCGGAGGTGCTGGTCGAGCAGGTCCTGGAGTGGCTGTCGCAGCGCGGCTTCGAGGACGTCGAGATCGTCAAGGCGGCCGAGGAGTCCATCATCTTCTCCCTGCCCAAGGAGCTCCGCCGCGACCTGCGCGAGGAGGCCGCCACCCTGGTGGCCGAGCGGGGCGGCAAGGGCACCGGCGCGCAGTCCTGAGCACCCTTCGCGGACGGCGGCGGTCACGGCGTTCGACTCCGTGACCGTGCGTCGTACGTCGTAACGTGGAGCCATGCAGATCTTCGGTGTGGACATCGGCGGTTCCGGGATCAAGGGTGCCCCGGTCGACCTGGACAAGGGGGACCTGGCGCAGGAGCGCCACAAGGTCCTCACCCCGCACCCGGCGACGCCCGACGCGGTGGCCGACGGCGTGAAGGAGGTCGTCGACCACTTCGGCTGGACCGGCCCGGTCGGCATCACCTTCCCCGGCGTCGTCACCGACGGCGCCACGATCCGTACGGCGGCCAACGTCGACAAGGGCTGGATCGGCACCGACGCGCGCGTGCTGCTCGGCGACCGCCTGGGCGGACTGCCGGTGACCGTGGTCAACGACGCGGACGCGGCGGGCGTCGCCGAGATGCACTTCGGCGCCGGACGGCACCACAAGGGCACGGTGATCGTGCTGACCTTCGGCACCGGCATCGGCAGTGCCCTGTTCGTGGACGGCATCCTCGTCCCCAACACCGAGCTGGGTCACCTGGAGCTGAAGGGCCACGACGCGGAGAAGCGGGCCGCCACCAAGGCCAAGGAGGACCACGACCTGTCGTGGGACGAGTGGGCGCGCCGGGTGCAGAAGTACCTCGCCCACGTGGAGATGCTGTTCTCGCCCGAGCTGTTCGTCATCGGCGGCGGCGTCAGCCGCAAGGCCCACAAGTTCCTTCCCAGGATCGAGGGCATCAGGGCCGAGATCGTCCCGGCCCACCTGCAGAACAACGCGGGGATCGTGGGGGCGGCGATGCGGGCGGCCACGGGGGCGTAGGCGGGGCGGTGCCGGCGGCACCGTGCGTGGGGGTGGGTGCCGGTGGCACCCAGGTGCCGTGCGGGGTCGGGCCGTGGTCAGACCGTGGCGCGGGGCCGGTTCTGCTGTGGCCGGTTCTTCTTCACCCGGTTCTTCTTCACCCGGTTGATCACCCGCACCCGCCGCACCCGGCGGACGAGCACCAGCGCACCGGCGGCCAGCGTGCCGCCGTAGAGCCAGCCCGCCTGGGTGGCGAGGCCCGTCACCATGCCCATCAGCCGGTCGAGGGTGCTCCCGCCGCCCTCGTCGGCGAGGGGCACCATGCCCACGGCGAAGGCGATCGGCAGCACCACGGGGGCGATCAGCAGGTCCCCGTCGCGGACCCAGAGCGCGGCCAGCACGCACACCGGCAGGAAGAGCACCCCGTAGACGGTCTGCGAAGCCCCGAACAGCGCCTCCGTCAGCAGCCCGAGCGCCAGCATCACGGCCCCGCAGAACAGCCCGCTGCCCAGTCCGGTGAGCCGCGGTCCCGGCAGGCGCCGGGCGTCGGGCGGGGGAGCGGGCCGGCGCCCGGGAGGCCGCGAGGGCCGCTGGGAGCGCGCGGACCTGGCCACCCCGCCGCCCGCCGCGCGGCCCGCCTGCGGGGGCAGCGGCGGCCTGGGTGACCGTGACGAACGAGGCGATGGCGGTGGGCCCGGCGCCGGGTCGCGTCGCGGTCCGTGCTGGGCGGGTCGCGTCCTGTGTTGCTCCACTGGACCAACTTAGGTCGTTTTATGTGCCGAGCTGTCCGTCAGACACGCCGAGAACCGGACGTCGGCGGGGCGGGGGCGGGGCGCCGAAGGCCGTCGGCCGGGTTCCTACCGTGCATCGGCCGGGCGCCCGGCCGTCCGTCGACCGGGTGCCGGCCGTCCGTCGACCGGGCGCCTACGGTGCGTCGACCGGGCGTTCGACACAGCGGCCGGGCGCCCGCGAGGGTACGCCGTAGACTGGTGGATCGGTCCATGCTGCCCAGCCGGCCGGTCCTCGCCCCCATCCTCACGTACGGGAAGTCGCAACGTGTCGCTCACGATCGGAATCGTCGGTCTGCCGAATGTCGGCAAGTCGACCCTGTTCAACGCCCTGACCAAGAACGACGTGCTGGCGGCCAACTACCCGTTCGCCACGATCGAGCCCAACGTCGGTGTCGTCGGTGTCCCCGACCCCCGGCTGACCAAGCTGGCGGAGATCTTCTCCTCCCAGCGCGTGCTCCCGGCCACGGTCGACTTCGTCGACATCGCCGGCATCGTGCGCGGCGCGTCGGAGGGTGAGGGCCTGGGCAACAAGTTCCTCGCCAACATCCGCGAGTCCGACGCGATCTGCCAGGTCATCCGCGCCTTCAAGGACGAGAACGTCGTGCACGTCGACGGCAAGGTCTCGCCGAAGGACGACATCGAGACGATCAACACCGAGCTGATCCTCGCCGACCTGCAGACCATCGAGAAGGTCCTGCCGCGCCTCCAGAAGGAGTCGCGCATCAAGAAGGACATCGCGCCCAAGGTCAAGGCCGTCGAGGAGGCCAAGGAGATCCTGGAGAAGGGCGACACGCTGTTCTCCCAGGGCATCGTCCAGGGCACGGAGCGCGCGGAGCTGCTGCACGACCTGCACCTGCTCACCACCAAGCCGTTCCTCTACGTCTTCAACGTCGACGAGGACGAGCTGACGGACGACGACTTCAAGAACGAGCAGCGTGCGCTGGTCGCCCCGGCCGAGGCGATCTTCCTCAACGCCAAGCTGGAGGCGGACCTCGCCGAGCTGGAAGAGGACGAGGCCCTCGAACTCCTCCAGTCCGTCGGCCAGGAGGAGCCCGGCCTGGCCACTCTCGCCCACGTCGGCTTCCGCACCCTGGGCCTGCAGACCTACCTCACGGCCGGCCCGAAGGAATCCCGCGCCTGGACCATCAAGAAGGGCGCCACCGCCCCCGAGGCCGCCGGTGTCATCCACACCGACTTCCAGAAGGGCTTCATCAAGGCGGAGGTCATCTCCTTCGACGACCTGGTCGAGACCGGCTCCGTCGCCGAGGCCCGCTCCAAGGGCAAGGCCCGCATGGAGGGCAAGGACTACGTCATGCAGGACGGCGACGTGGTGGAGTTCCGCTTCAACGTCTAATACGTTCGGCGAAGGCCGTCTGACCTGCGAGGGAGCGGGTTGGGCGGCTTCCCCGTCGGCAAGAGCGATCCCGGCGGGCCAACCACCGAAACCGCGGTCGGCGAGCTCTACGAGGAGACCGGCCTCATGGTGAAGGCCGAGTCCCTCGAGATCGCCCACATCATCGACGGCACCTGGGGCGTCGAAGCTCCCCACGGCTCCCTCACGGTCGTGTTCGCCGCCGAACGCCATCCCTGAAGCCTGAGTCGACAACACGGCCAGCCTTCGTTCATACGTTCAGCTTCGTCTGGAAGGCAAGCGAGCGTCTTACCTTGCTCGCCAGCAGGCGGCGCTGCGGCTGTCGACGGTCGCGCTGTTCGAAGAGAGGGGTCAGAGCCGCGCTGGAAGCGGGTCACTGCACCCGTACGTGATCGGTTATGCAGGGGCCAGAATTTCTGTCGTCGGGCAGAACCGGCTTTCTGGTGTGCGTTTGGCTTGTTCATGCCCCCATCTGGTGGGAAGCAGGGGACCGGATCCGGTGATTGTGCCGCGACCTTCCGGCCTCGCCGGCATTTCCGGTGCTGGGTATCTGGTTGGCGCGCGGCGGTTTCGTCCGCCGTGGCCATCCCTGTGGTGCTGTAAGCGCCCTGGTTGGCCGCTGGTTCGCGGCCTCAGACACTCGTCTGCGTGAGTGCGCGGGCGGGATCGTCCAGAGCTCGGACGGCGGCGTACTTCACGCAGGGGCGGACGGGCCCGAGCACGGCCATGAGCCGTTGTGTGACGCGCGCCGCTTGACGGTCACGGGATTCCTCACCGTCATACGCCAGTTCTTCGACCGAGGGTCGGACGTGTAATCAGATGCGCTGTTTCAGCCAGTCAGGCATGCTCGGATCGTCGACCCCCCAGGACTCCTGTAGCGTCTCGTCCTCTTGCCAGGTGTTCTCGTCGCCGTCGAAGAACTTCTGTCTGTGGCACTTGTACTTGGCGACGGTGTCGCCTTCGAGTCTGTACTCGTTCCAGTAGTAGTTCTGCTTCCCGTAGCCGCTCCATTGCTTGGTCTTATAGATCGTCGTCATGAAGCCCGAGTGTAGCCAGGGTCAAGGCGCCTAGTTGAGGGATCTGGTCGGTATCGACGCCCCTCGGCCGGAGCGCTGGCGCACCCCCACGACCGTGGCGTCCAACGCGTACTTGTGACCGTGCAGGCCGGTCTTGGTGAGGAGCTTGCGCGCCTGGCCGGTGCGGTGGCCTCGCCGGGTGGGACGGTGTTGACGCGCGAGACGGCGTAGTCGAACTGCTTCTGGAGGACCCGTTAACGAGGCGTCAGCCGAGCTTGCCGCGTCACCGCCCAGAGTCGCCCCCTTGGCGTTGACCGCCCGCTCGACCATCGGACCGTGCTCCGCCTCCGCGGCGGCGATCAGTTCACGCAGACGCTCCCGCTCCAGTTCCCGCTGGAAGAGAAGAAGAGGCTCTCGACGTAGGCGACATGCCGCGTCGGCCGGTGCGCTGCTTCAAGTGTGCGGGTGTATGTCCCCGGTCACCGCCGCTGGTTGATTGCTGGTTCCGGCCCGCTCAACCGACGTTCCCCGTCACATCGGCGTGGGAGGATGCGAGGAGTGTGAAAGGGGCACGGGGTGGGGCGGGGTGAGCGGGACGTCGTTGTGAGGGGAGCGCGGCTCCACGAGGCGGCGCTGGCGGTGGCCGCCGACCACGGCAAGGCCGTCGACGCGGTGAGGACGGCGCTGCGGCCGCTCCAGGACGCGGCGGTGAAGCGGGAGCTCGACACCATCCCCGTCGCCCGGCTGCAGGACGTCACCGAAGGACGCCTGCGGCTGGGGAACGTGGAGGGCAGCGGCCTGCGCACGGTGGGCAGCGTCCTCGAAGCGGGCCCCTACCGGCTGCGCCAAATCCCCGGGGTGGGGCAGCGCACGGTCGATCAGATGCTCGCCGCGGCTCGCCGGCTCTCCGAGGCCGTGCACGAGACGGTGGCCGTCCACCTGGACGTCGACAGGCCGGAGCCCAGCACCACCGCACTGGTCATCGCCCTGCACGTCCTGGTGGAAGCGGGACCCGAGGCCCGGCGCGCGGTGGACAGGGCCTCGGCCCTGTCGGAGCGGCTCGGCCCGCTGCTGGCCGAGGCGCGGCCCGCCGCCGGACGCATCAGGATGCTTCTGGCCGGCCAGGAGAAGAGGGCGCGCGCCCTCGCGGCGGTCGACGAGATCCGCTCGCTGGTGGAGGAGGCCGAGCAGGGGGGCCTGCCCGAGCTGCTCGCCCAGACATCGGTGGACCTGCTGCGCGGCTCCCCGTCCGACGTCGCGGCCTGGGTGGACTTCGAACTCCGTTCCGCCGAGTACTACAGCCTCCTCGCCGAGATCGCCGGCCGGCCGCCCGACACGGCCGCCGCCGAGGGCTTCCTGCCGGAGGAGATCGCCGAGCGGGTACGGACCCAGCGCCTCGACGACACGCACCGCCGGGTCTCCCTGCGTGGCTACCAGGCGTTCGGTGCGCGCTTCGCCCTCGCCCAGCGCAAGGTGATACTCGGCGACGAGATGGGTCTCGGGAAGACCATCCAGGCGATCGCCGTGCTGGCCCACCTGGCCGCCGAAGGGCAGAGCCACTTCATGGTCGTCTGTCCGGCGAGCGTCCTCGTGAACTGGACCCGGGAGATCGAGGCCCGTAGCGCCCTGCGCGTCACGGTGCTCCACGGTCCCGACCGGCACGACGCGTTCGCGGACTGGAAGGGCCGGGGCGGGGTGGGCGTGACCACGTTCGACGCACTGCGCGGCTTCCCGGCGCCCGGCGGCGGGGAGGTCGGCCTGCTCGTCGTCGACGAGGCGCACTCCGTGAAGAACCCCAGGGCCAAGCGGTCCGAGACGGTCGCACTGTGGACCGACCGCTGTGAGCGCGGCCTCTTCATGACCGGGACCCCGATGGAGAACCGGGCCGCGGAGTTCCGCAACCTGGTCCGGATGCTCGACGCGAAGGTCGCGGACTCCCTGGGCGAGCGAGGCGCCCTGGTGGGATCGGTCGCCTTCCGCAGGACCGTCGCCCCGGTCTACCTGAGGCGCAACCAGGAGGACGTGCTGACCGAACTCCCCAGTCTGCAGCGGACCGACGAGTGGGAGGAGCTGAGCGCGGCGGACGAGGAGGCGTACCGCGAAGCCGTGCACGCCGGCAACTTCATGGCGATGCGCAGGGCCGCGTACGCACGCCCCGAGAAGTCGGCCAAGCTGGCCCGCCTCCGCGAGATCGTCCAGGAGGCCGGCGAGAACGGGCAGAAGACGGTGGTCTTCTCCTACTTCAAGGACGTGCTGGCCGTGGTGGAGGCAGCGCTGGCCACGGACCCCGCTGCCGGCGCCGCGGTGTTCGGCCCGCTCACCGGAGGCGTCCCGGCGGCACGGAGGCAGCAGATCGTCGACGACTTCGCCGGTGTGCACGGGCCGGCGGTGCTTCTGGCGCAGGTGCAGGCGGCCGGCGTGGGCCTCAACATGCAGGCCGCCTCCGTCGTCGTCATCTGCGAACCGCAGATCAAGCCGACCATCGAGCACCAGGCGGTCGCCCGGGCCCACCGCATGGGCCAGGTCAGGCCGGTACGCGTGCACCGCCTGCTCGCCACCGGGGGAGTGGACGAACGCATGGTGACGATGCTGGAGAAGAAGACCCGCCTGTTCGATGCCTACGCCCGCCGCAGCGCCGTGGCCGAAGCGACCCCGGACGCGGTCGACGTGTCGGACACCGAGCTGGCCCGCCGCATCGTCGAGGAGGAGCAGGCCCGCCTGGGCCTGACGGACGGGACCGTCACGGCACCCGATCAAGAGGCCCTTCGCTCCAGCTGAGGGGCCTCTCGGTCCGCAGCACCGGCTGGGTGCGGCCGACCGCACGCCTGCATACTCGGGCCGTGGACTGGGGCGGTATGTGCGACTGTTGCGGGGATGTCGATCGTGTTCCCGAGTTGCTGGGGCGGGTCTTCCGCTTTCTGCTGGCGACCGAGGAGCAGTACCACTGAAGTGCCGTCCTCGGGGACTTCTCGGACGATTTATACGAGGTCGCCTGCCCGCACTGCGCCGTCGACGTGACGATCGCCATCGGCGCGTACGGGCGCTACTCGGCGATCCGGGACTGGAACCTCGGGGACGTGGACCGGCGCGACCTGAGGCCCGCGGACCCTGCGGCCCTCTCCGGCGTCGGACGGCGGATGCACGCGACGGCCGTCCGAGGTGGTCAGGGCCCCTTCGCCGACGGCATCGCCCACCTCTTCGGCCACGCCGAATGCCCCCCGCTGCGCCTGCGTCTTCGACATCGCCGAGGAGTACACGTCCGCCCACCTTCCGGTGATGCGAGGGGTGGACCGACCAAGGTGTTACTGACCTCGATGTTACTAACCTGCATGTCAGTGACGATGGCGTGCGTTACAGGCGGGGATGCGTGGCAGGACGATGTGCCAGTGGGTTCCCGTGCCTCCTGCCGGGTGGCCATGAGTTCACAGCGTCGCGGGACGCCCCCGTGAGCCGGCCTGCGATCGGCGGCCCAGCTCGGCGGCGGGCCTCCACCCGTGGGAGGTCAGCGATGCGCCGCCCGTAGCGCGCACTCCGCCGCCGCCAGCACCGTGCGGGACTGGAGGTCCACCTGGTCGCGTACCGGGACCCAGCGCAGGGCCAGGGCCTGCGCGAAGGCCGCGCACCAGGCCGTGAAGAGGGCGTGCAGCTCGTCGTGGAGGGCGGGGGCGGCCGGGTCGTCCGAGGCAGACAGCAGGCGCAGCAGGAGCCCCGCCGCGCGGAGCGGCTGGCGGCGGGCCACCACGTCCAGGGCGCACACCTGCGAGGTGGTCAGCGGCTCCGAACCCTCGGCGGCCTGCCGGGCCAACGGCTCCCAGGAGTCGGCGACCAGGTCGTACAGGCCGTCCGCCATCCACTCCAGTACGCGCCGGGGCGCGCTCTCCTCCGCAGGCGGCAGCAGCCCGCGCGCCTTGTCGAGGACCGCGGTCACCTGCTCGCCGCCGTCCCGCACCAGCCGGGACAGGCCACGCAGGGCGCGTACGGCGTCGGGGTGCGGGGACGGGGCGTCGGCCAGGGCGCTCGCCCACATGGGCACCTCGACGATGGCCGTGACACCGCCGTACCGCTGCGGCGCGCACCACGTGGACCGGCCGATGTTCTCGGAACCGGCGGCCAGCCGGCCGGTGCCCTCCGGCGGCGGGAGGACGTGCACGCCGGGGGCGGGGTTCTCCCAGTACAGGGCGTCGAACGTGCCGTGCTGGACGGGGACGGAGAGGTCGGCGGCCGCCGTGTGGAAGGGGGCGGCGAGGCTCGGGAGGGCGTCCGTCAGCTGGACGAAGGTGCCGCCGGCCTCGATGCCGTGCAGGGAACACTGCAGAACCGGCCGGTGGGTGTCGATCAGGTCGAACACGGCCTGGCTCTCCGGGAGATGCCGCGGCACGATCGGCGCCCACTCGGGCTGCTCCGCCGCGACCGGTCGGAACGCGCTGCGGAAGTAGTGCTCCAAGGAGGGGTCGGGGCCGGCCGTGGCATCCTCGATGCCCTCGCTCAGCGCCGCGCCGTCCGGGTCCAGGCACAGCACGAAGTCCCAGGTGACGCGCGCGGGGTCGGTCGCCGCGGTGCGTCCGTCGCCGCGTGCCACCCGCTCGGCCAGCGCGAGCGCCGTCGCGGCCCCGACCGGCTCGTCGGGGTGCGGCCGGGCGACCACCAGGACGTGGTGCGGCCCGTGGCCGACGGAGAGCATCTCCAGGGGGCGGCCGGCGCGGGACGTGCCGACACGGCGCAGGCGGCCGGCGCCCGGACAGCGGGCGACCAGCCGCCGCGCCGACGCGGAGACGTCCGCGACCGTCAGGTAGCGGTCCATCCTGAGCACCCGTCAGGCGCCGCCGTTGCCACCGCTGTCGCCGGTGGTCTCCTTCTTGTCCAGCGGACGGATCTCGATCTTGTTCGCCATGCCGTTCCTCCCCCGACCGTTGCCTCACGAGGCCTAGAAGTACGACAGCCAGCGTTCGTCCGCCGGGCCATCCTTGTCAACGGGGCTCAAGGGGACGGTGGTTCAGGCACGCGCGCCCCAACCGGGGCGTCAGACCAGTTCCGGCCGTGCGTCCGGGGACCCGGGCGACTCCGGGGTCTCTCTCGACTCCGGTGACTCCGGTGACTCGGGGGACGACGGGGACCCGGCCGTCTTCCGGAGTTCGATCGACGTCGCCGGGTCCGCGGCCTCCGTCGGCTCGACCGACTCGGCAGCCACCGCCGGTTCCATCACCGCCAGGCCCATCACCGCCGGTTCCATCACCGCCGGCTCCACCGCCTCCGGTGCCGACCGAGGTCCCGGGACGGGCGCCTCCGTGTCCTGCCCCCGTGCCGTACGGACGTACGCGTAGATCACGGTGCCCGTCGCCAGGACGAGGAGCGGGCCGTACAGCCACGGGCGGGCGGCCAGCTCCACCGGCATCCAGCGGTACGCCGACAGCAGCGCGGCGAAGACCGCGGAGCCGAGGACGACCAGCCGGACGGCGGACCGGTTCCAGCCGTGTGCGGAGCACCGCACCGCCGTCTCGATGGTCAGCGCGAACACCACGCCGGCGAGCAGGTCGGCGCCGTAGTGATAGCCGAAGCCCAGCGTCGCGGAGAGTGTGCCGACCAGCCAGAACGTGCCCGCGTACCGCATCGCCCGGGACCCCTGGCGGGTGTGCACGAAGAGCGTGACGGCCCAGGCGGTGTGCAGGCTGGGCATGCAGTTGCGCGGGGTGAAGTCGTCGAACGGGATGGGCTGCGGGCCGGTGACCGGGGGCAGCGTGTCCGGCCAGAGGTTCGCCACCGCGTAGGCGCCGCCGTCGGCACCGTAGGCGAAGATCGGGCCGACGACCGGGAAGATCATGTAGATCGCCGGGCCGAGCAGGCCTATCACGAGGAACGTGCGCACCAGGTGGTGGGCGGGGAAGCGGCGGTCCACGGCCACCCGGCGCAGCTGGTAGAGGCCGACGAGGGCGGCGGCCAGCGGGAGCTGGCCGTAGACCACGTGCAGGACGCCCGTGCTGACCGGCGCGGTGGCCTCCAGCAGGCGGCCCATCATCCAGGACGGATCGCCCAGGGCGTGGTCCGCGGCCGCCACGTAGGCGTCGAGCACGGTCGGCCGGGTCTCCGAGGTGATCAGCAGCCAGGTGTCACCGGTCTTGTGGCCGGCCACCAGCAGCAGACCGAGACCGGCGCCCTTCAGCAGCAGCGCGCGCTCACGCCCGGTGCGCCGGGTGAGGCCGAGGACCGCGCAGCCCAGGACCACCCACAGCGCGCCGTTGCCGAAGTTCAGGTCGGCGCCGGCCGCCCATCGGACCAGGAAGAAGACGATGTCCACGCCGGCGGCGACGCCCAGCGCGATCAGCCGCTGCCGCCAGGTGAGCACCACCATGGTCAGCGCCAGCCCGCCGTACAGCAGCGGACCCGACTCGGGCTTGAAGATCACTTCCCGGGACTGCTCGGTGATCGGTCCCGAGAAACCGTAGCCGCGCGCCACTATCTCCAGCGCGACGAGGAAGCCGAGCGTCACCGCACCCGCCGCGGTCCACAGGACCACGCGGGGCCGGCGCCACGCGGCGGGCTGCGTCCCGCGGTCGTCCCGCGGCGGTGTTCGAGTCGGTTCGGTTATCAACTGTTCGGCCTATGTCTTCGTTTTGTGCGCACGTGGCACATCGCGCTGAGGGGCAGGGTCGTCCGGTGGTCAGCCGGTGAATGAGGACATCCGTGGTGAGTTCGAACATGTTAACGGGGGTGTGGGCGGAGTCCATGGGCTGCCTGTGCCGCATCTGCGCCCGGCGCCCGGCGCTCTGCGCGCGGTGCCCGGTCCCCTGCGCGCGGTGCCCGGTCCCCTGCGTCAGGCGCCCGGTGTCCGGTGTCCGGATCGGAACGGCGAAGTCCGTACGTCGCCGAGGCGCCCTTGTGCAATTCCTGTAGAACCCTCAATCTTTCGGCTGACGCACACGGCCGCGTCGGCCGCCCTTGTCATGCTCCCGACATAAAACGGCCGTCGCACGCCGACCCGTGCGTCACCGCACCACCCCCCACACAGAACGCGCACCACCGACTGAGGAGGAACCCTCACATGGCAGTGATGCGTCACCCCCGGCGAAGACTGGCCACCCTCGGTGCCGCGGCCTCCGTGGCACTCGTCGCGGGCCTGGTCTCCGCACTCCCCGCGGGGGCGGCAGCGCCCGCTCCCGAAGGCAGCATCCAGTACGCGGGCGCCGCCAACGCCGTCGCCGACAGCTACATCGTGACCCTGAAGGCCGACGAGGCCCGCTCGACCACCACCAAGGGCCGGGCCCTGGCGGAGAAGTACGGCGCCGACATCGAGCGCACCTACAGCAAGGCGCTCAACGGCTACGAGATCGAGGCGTCCGAGGCCGAGGCGAAGCGTCTCGCCGCCGACCCGGCCGTCGCCTCCGTGGTGCAGAACCGCACCTTCACGATCACCGCGACCCAGTCCAACCCGCCCTCCTGGGGCCTGGACCGCATCGACCAGCGCAACCGGCCGGTCAACCGTGCCTACACCTACCCGGACTCGGCCGGGCAGGGCGTGACGGCGTACATCATCGACACGGGCGTCCGGATCAGCCACAGCGACTTCGGCGGCCGCGCGTCCAACGGCTACGACGCCGTGGACGGCGACAACGTCGCCCAGGACGGCAACGGCCACGGCACGCACGTCGCCGGCACCGTCGCGGGCACCTCCTACGGCGTCGCCAAGAAGGCGAAGATCGTCGGCGTCCGGGTGCTGAACAACTCCGGCTCCGGCACCACCGCCCAGGTCGTCGCCGGCATCGACTGGGTGGCGCGCAACGCGGTCAAGCCGGCCGTCGCCAACATGTCGCTCGGCGGCGGCGCCGACAGCACGCTCGACGCGGCCGTCCGCAACGCCGTCTCGGCCGGCGTCACCTTCGTCGTCGCGGCCGGCAACGAGTCCACCAACGCCTCCACCAAGTCCCCGGCCCGGGTGACCGAGGCGATCACGGTCGGCGCCACCACCTCCACCGACGCCCGCGCCGGCTACTCCAACTACGGCTCGGTGGTGGACCTGTTCGCGCCCGGCTCCTCCATCACCTCCGCCTGGCGCACCAGCGACTCGGCCACCAACACCATCTCCGGCACCTCCATGGCGAGCCCGCACGTCGCCGGTGCCGCGGCCCTGTACCTGGCCGGGAACCCGTCGGCCACCCCGGCCCAGGTCTCGTCCGCGCTGACCTCCGCCGCCACCACCGGTGTGGTCGGCAGCCCGGGCAGCGGCTCGCCCAACCGCCTGCTGTACGTGGGCTGAGCGGACCGGTACCGGCGCGGTCGCGCGCGCCTTCCGGTCCGGCGGGACCGGAAGCCCTGCCCCCGGGGGACGTCCCCTGGGGGCAGGGCCTGTCCCCAGGGGAGGCATCCCCGGGGGCGGTGTGCACCCTCGTCCGCTTACGATGCGCCTCGTGTCGATACCTCCGCCCCCCGGGCCGCAGCACCAAGGCGGCGCCCAGCCGCCGCAGTTCCCCCACCAGGGCTGGCCCGGTCCCGCGCCGTACGGTCTCTACGGTCCGTACGGGCCCCGGCCGCCCGCCGCCGTCAACGGTGTCGCCATCGCGGCCCTGGTGCTCGGTCTGCTGTGCTTCCTGCCCGCCTTCGGGCTGGTGCTGGGCCTGATCGCGCTGCGGCAGATCAAACGGCGGGGCGAGCGCGGGCTGGGGATGGCGGTCACCGGGATCGTGATGTCGTCGCTCGGGCTCGTGCTGTGGGCCGTGTCGCTCGCCAGCGGTGTCGCGGTGGAC
Source organism: Streptomyces sp. NPDC085937 (assembly GCF_044540535.1). Lineage (NCBI taxonomy): Bacteria > Bacillati > Actinomycetota > Actinomycetes > Kitasatosporales > Streptomycetaceae > Streptomyces > Streptomyces sp. NPDC085937. The sequence goes on from NZ_JBITSH010000004.1 coordinate 254,473, forward strand.
GCCTGGGTGGGCTTCAGGGACGGGACGAGCGGCAACAGCGTCCTCTCGCTGCGCAAGGGTGACTGCTTCACCTCGCCCGGCGGACTGGAGGGGTGGACCACGGAGGTCGACCGGGTGCCCTGCGCCGACCGGCACGACGGTGAGGTCTTCGCCCTCGTCACCGTCCCCGAAGGCGACTTCCCCGGGGACGACCGCCTCGTCGACATGGGGGAGGACCGGTGCTACGAGCTGCAGGACGCCTATGTGCGGGACAGCTGGGCCCTGCCCGGTGAGGTCGGCGTCTACTACTTCGCCCCGTCGCGGCAGAGCTGGGCCTTCGGTGACCGCTCCATTGCCTGTGTGCTGGGCCGCGAGGACGGGAGCCGCTTCGCCGGTTCGCTGCGCAGTGACGAGACCACGCTCGACGCCCACCAACTGGCCTATCTGGAGGCGGCGGAGGTGCTCAACGCCGCGCTGGACGAGGTGCCCGTCTCCGACTACCCGGACGACGACGTGAGCGACGACCGGGAGTGGGCCGGACAGGTCGAGGAGGCCCTCGCCGAGCAGATCCGGCAGCTGCGCGCGCACGCGTGGCCGGCCGCGGCGCAGCAGCCGGTGGAGGACCTGATCGCGGACCTCGGGAAGGCGCGCGCCGCCTGGGGGAAGGCGGCGGACACCACCGACCCGGACGGCTACTGGCTGCGTGAGGAGAAGGCCTGGGAGCTGACCGACCCCGCTCAGTCCGTCACCACCCGCGAAGCTCTGGGCCTGGCCTCCTCGCCGCCCGACTACGACGAGGACGCCGAGCGCGAGCCGGAAGCCGGCGACATGCAGGTGTGAGCGCGCCCATAGCGGGGAGAAAGTGCCTGCGTAAAGCCCTCACGCGGCAGAAGTCATCACATCGAGTGATTGTTTGGCCTGTGCTTGCTTCGGACAACCCAGGGTTGCCACTCTGTTGCTGTCTGTACAAGCTGATGGGAGTGGCCAGTGACATTCGGTGAGCAGCCGGCGTACTTGCGCGTCGCGGGTGATCTCCGACAGAAGATCGTCGACGGTCTGCTGCCGCCCCACACCCGGCTCCCCTCCCAGGCCCGCATCCGCGAGGAGTACGGCGTCTCGGACACGGTGGCGCTGGAGGCGCGCAAGGTGCTGATGGCCGAAGGGCTCGTCGAGGGCCGCTCGGGCTCGGGGACGTACGTGCGTGAGCGGCCCGAGCCCCGGCGGGTGGCCCGCTCCGGGTTCCGCCCGGAGCGGGGGGCGACGCCCTTCCGTCAGGAGCAGGCCGACATCGGCGTGCGGGGCACCTGGGAGTCCAGCAGCGAGCAGACGGACGCCTGCGTGGACGTCGCCCAGCGGCTCGGTGTGGACCCCGGGGACCGCGTGATGCGCACCACGTACCTCTTCCGGGAGGCCGGTGAGCCGATGATGCTCTCCACCTCCTGGGAGCCGCTGGCGCTCACCGGCCGGACGCCCGTGATGCTGCCCGAGGAGGGCCCGCTGGGCGGCATGGGCGTCGTCGAGCGCATGCGCGCCATCGACGTGATCGTGGACAACGTGACGGAGGAGGTCGGCGCCCGCCCCGGCCTCGCGGAGGAGCTGGTGCTGCTCGGCGGTGTCCCGGGCCATGTCGTCCTGGTCATCCAGCGCACCTACTTCGCCTCGGGCCGCCCGGTGGAGACCGCCGACGTCGTCATCCCCGCGGACCGCTACCGCGCCGCGTACCACCTGCCGGTGAAGTAGGCAGCCCCGAGCGGAAGTCGCACGCCCCGCCCGGCATGCCCCGCCCGGCGGGCTCGCGACGGACTGGAGGGCCCTCCTGAGGGGCCGTCAGTCGATCCGGGGCCTCTTCCGCGCCTCCCCATCCGCCCCATCACCCCCTCGCGCTCCCCTCCGCGCCCCGCGCCCTGCCTCCGCTCCGGCGCACCGCGTGTGCCGCAACCGCTTGCCGGACGAAGCAATCTGGCCGTTCTCGCAGGTCGCCCCTGGGGCCGGGCAAGGCCGCACATACGCCGCTGACCGGACACGTCGGTCCCCGCGCACGGCGCATCCGCCACCGTGCGCCCCCTCCGTGCTGGCCGGTTGCGTGCCTCCTTGTGAAAACCCGTATTCGCTCAGTGAAGGTAAGGCGTAGGCTCGGGCATATGCGGACTGCGGTTTCCTTACCGGGCGGGGCGCGGCACTGGCCGCGGAAGGCAAGTGGAGGGGAGCGATGAGCGACGGCACGGTGACTCTTCCCTGGCTCGTCGTGCGTCAGGACGACAACGGCAACCGCTACCGGGTGGGCCGGTACGCGACCCGCGCCGAGGCGGAGAAGATCGCGGACAGCCTCGACGGCCGCGGCCACAAACAGCTCTACTGGGTCGAGCGCATCGGCCAGAACGGCGCCTCCGCCCACTGACGCGCACCGGAACGCCGGCCGGAGGCCGTGGAGCGGGCCGGGCGCCCGCCGCCGGGCCGCCGCGCCCGGTGATGCGGCCCAGGGCCGCGCCCGTAGCCTCCGGGGAAGGCCGCGTCCGTGCTCCCGTTAGGGTCCTCACGTGAGCCGGACGACGAAGGCGGAGTGATGTCGACCCTGATCGACACGGTGGCGTGGGTGCGTATCGAAGGCGGCAGGATCCTCTGCGCGCGACCACGGGGCAAGGGCGTCTTCTACATCCCGGGCGGCAAGCGGGAAGGCGCCGAGACCGACGTGGAGACGCTGCTGCGCGAGATCAAGGAGGAGCTGACGGTGCTCCTCGACCCGGCCACCGCGGTGCACGTGGGCACGTACGAGGCCGAGGTGCCCGGCGCCCCGGACGGCACGGTGGTGCGGATGAGCTGCTACACCGCCGAGTACGCGGGGACGTTGGCCGCGAGCAGCGAGATCGACGAGATCGCCTGGTTCTCGTACGCGGACCGGGCCCAGGTGCCCCCGGTCGACCAGCTGCTGTTCGACGACCTCCGGGCCGGCGGTGCGCTGGGCGGGTGAGCGCGACCGCGGCGCGCGGACGTGAAGATGACGGCCCGTGGGCGCCCGCGATGCGCCGGTGCCGCCGGCCCCACGCCGTTGTGCGCGGTATCTCCCGTGAATAACGGGTACGTGCCTAGTGACCACATGGAACCAGACACTGGAACCGGACACGGTCGGACTGCCTGGCTCGCTCGGCGAGGAGGTGATCCGTGTGACCGACACCGACACGGACCGGGTCACGTGGACGTTCACCACGGACCTCGGCGCCGTGCACACCGCCCGCTGCGCCGTGCGGGACCAGCTCGGCGCGTGGCACCTCGACACCCTCTCGGACGTGGCCGCGCTGCTGGTCAGTGAACTGGTCACCAACGCCCTGCGGTACGCCACCGGCCCCGTCGGCGTCTGCCTGACCAGGCCCTCCGTGCGCCCCGGAGTGCTCCTCGTCGAGGTGTCCGACCCGCTCCCCGACCCCCCGCGCGAACGCGCCGCCCGCCCCGACGACGAAGGGGGACGAGGACTGCAGCTCCTGGCCGTCTCCGCGTGCCGCTGGGGTCACCAGGCGGGACCGCGCGGCAAGACGGTGTGGTTCGAACTCGCGGTCCCGCGGTGAGGTCTCGCACGGTCGTTCGCGGGGGGATGCGCGCCCCCGTCGCACCGAGTGACCGGTTCCGGTCCGTGACGGTTGTCGGACTGGGGGATTCGACGACGTGTCCGCTGGTTAGAAGACTGGGAGTGTTCTCACGGCGCGGACCGAAAAGCATCGGGACCGTGCTGTGATCGTGAACACCGTGTTGTGCGGCGCCGTAGTGCTGGATACTGCGGGCAGCCGCCCCCGGTGACCGGTGCCGGACGCGGTGAGCTGGAGGGGACGGTTCGCGTGAGCGAGATACCAGCGAAGGCCACGGAGTCCGAGGACTCGACGGGAGGCTCGAGGAGCGAGGCCGCCGACGGCCTCGTGTCCGGCGATGCTCCGTCCGGTGACGCGATGTGGCAGACCGCCCCGCCCGGCTCCATGTACGACTACATCAAGGTCGCCTCCTTCTCCATCGGCCCCGACGGGCTGGTGGACCAGTGGAGCCTGCGCGCCGAGCAGATCTTCGGCATCCCCGCGGAGCGCGCCGTCGGTATGGACCCGATCGAGGCGTTCCTCGAACCCGTCCGCAGGGAGCGCGGCCAGCGCAAGATGGCCGAGATCCTCGACGGCCGGGAGTGGACGGGCGTGGTGCCGTTCCGGCTGCCCGCCGACCTGGCCGGGGACGAGCGCGAGCGGGAGGGCATCGCCGAGGTCTACGTCATGCCGACGCGGACCGAGGCGGGCGAGAAGGCCGCCGTCTGCATCGTCGTCGACGTCCGCACCCTGCGCCGTATCGAGACGGATCTGGCCGCCTCGCAGGCCATATTCGGCCAATCTCCCTTCGGCTTCCTGCTGATCGACCCCGACCTGCGGGTCCGCCGGGCCAACCAGCGGTTCGCGTCCCTCTTCGGCGGCACCCCGGACGACCACCGCGGCAAGGGGGTCCACGACTACCTGCCGCGCGGGGAGGCCGAGCGCGTCGCGGCGACCCTGCGCCGGGTGCTGGAGACCGGCGAGTCGATCACGGACATGCACGTCACCGGGTTCGTCCCGGGCTCCGACGAGCGCCGCCACTGGTCCGTCAACCTCTACCGCGTGCACAGCGGAAGCGGCCGTCCCATCGGCATCTCCTGGCTCGGCACGGACATCACCGCCCGGCGCGCCGCCGCCCGCGAGGCCGCCGCCGCGCGGCGCAATCTCGCCCTTCTCAACGAGGCGGGCGCGCGCATCGGCAACTCCCTCGACCTGGAGACCACCGCCCGCGAACTCCTCGACGTGGTGGTGCCCGGCTTCTGCGACCTGGCCACCGTCGACCTGTACCAGGGCCTGCTGGCCGGTGACGAGACCCCGCCGGGGCTCGCCGACGGCAGCGCCGAGGTGCGCCGGGTCGCCTTCGCCAGCGCCGTCTCCGACGGACCCTTCAGCGGCACCGGGGAGCCGGTGAAGCTGGGCGCCGTCCATCACTACCCCTTCAACTCGGCTTGCGCGGACGCCCTGCGCACCGCCCGCCCGCAGGCCGTGCCGGGCGAGGAGGGCGGCCTGGTGCAGTCCACGCTCGCGGTGCCGATGGTCGCCCACGACACCGTGGTGGGCCTCGCCCAGTTCGCCCGCACCAAGGGCAGCGAGCCGTTCGGGGACCGGGACCGTGACCTCGCCGTGGAACTGGCCGCGCGGGCCGCCGTCTGCATCGACAACGCCCGGCTGTACCGGCGCGAGCACGAACGCGCCTTGATACTGCAGCGGTCCCTGCTCCCGCCCGGCGACCCGGAGGCGTCCGGCCTGGACATCGCCTGCCGCTACCTCCCGGGCAACGCGGCGACCGGCCGGCCCAGCGAGGTCGGCGGCGACTGGTTCGACGTCATCGAACTGCCCGGCCACCGCACCGCCCTGGTCGTCGGCGACGTCATGGGCCGCGGCCTGCGCGCGGCCGTCGCCATGGGTGAACTGCGCACCGCCGTACGCACCCTGGCCCAGCTCGATCTCGAACCGGCCGAGGTGCTGTCCCAGTTGGACGAGATCGCCCGGGGTCTCGGCGCACCGGGCGGGCCCTCCCAGGCGTTCGCCGGAGGCGTCCAGCAGGCCACCCGCGCCGCCCGCCGTCCGCGCGAGGCGGACCTCTCCGAGGTCTACCTGGCCACCTGCGTCTACGCCGTGTACGACTCCGTCACCCGGCGCTGCACCTTCGCCAACGCGGGCCATCTGCCGCCCGTCCTGGTGGAGCCCGGCGAGACCGCGCTGATGCTGGACGTGCCGCCCGGCATGCCGCTCGGTGTCGGCGGGGAGCCCTTCGAGGAGGTGGAGGTCGAACTGCCCGAAGGCGCGCTGCTCGCGCTCTACACGGACGGACTGGTCGAAAGCCGCGATCACCCCCTCGACGAGGGTCTGCAGGCCTTCGTGGGCGCCCTCACGGACCCCTCCGCCCCGCTGGAGGACGTCTGCGACCACGTCCTCAACACGCTGGACACCCATCACGGCGAGGACGACATCGCCCTGCTGATGGCACGGGTGCAGGGCCTGCCCGCGGACTCCGTGGGCGACTGGACCCTGCCGCGCGAGCCGCGCAGCGTGGGCCGGGCCCGCGAGTACGCCCGCGCCCAGCTGCTGGCCTGGGACATGGAGCCCCTGGTCGACACCACGGAGCTGCTGGTCAGCGAGCTGGTCACCAACGCCCTGCGGTACGGCGAGGGGGAGATCAGACTCCGCCTGCTGCTCGACCGCACGCTGGTCTGCGAGGTCTGGGACTCCGGCCTGGTCCAGCCCCGCAGACGGCGGGCGCGCGACACCGACGAGGGCGGCCGTGGCCTCCAGCTCGTCGGGCTGCTCAGCGCCGCCTGGGGCTCACGGCGTACGCCCCGGGGCAAGACGGTGTGGTTCGAGCTGCCGCTGCCCGGTACCGACACCGCCCTCACCGACCCGGCGGAGGCGCTGCTCAGCCTGTTCTGACGCGTGTCGACCATGCCGTGACCCTTCGTGATCATGGTGTCCTGGCCGCAACCAGGACACCTGTTCTCCTCGTCCTCACCCGCAACATCCGACGACGAGGGGAACGGCCGCATGGACCACACGGAGTCGCGTGACGGGACGGCCGGTGCGGACGAGCGCACGGACGGCACGCAGCCCACGCCCGAGCCCGCGTCCGAACCCGCTCCCGAACCGACGCTCGAATCCGCGTGCGAGCCCGCGAAGAAGCGCCGCAGACCCTGGGTGCGCCGGGCCCGACGCACCGCCCTCGTGCTCGCGCTCCTGGTCGTCGTGCCGCTCCTCGCCATCGAGGCCACGCTGCGGGTCAACTACATGGGCGACCCGGCGGACGGCACCCACACCCGCAACCGGGACGCCATGTGGCTCGGGCACGCCTGGGTCGACGGGCGCAAGAAGGACGCGGACGTCACCGCCCTGGCCGGCCGCCTCAAGGACACCGGCATCCGGGACCTCTACGTCCACACCGGTCCCCTGGAGCACGACGGCACGCTGCCGAGGTCGGTCTACCCGCGCGCCCGCTGGTTCATCGACGCGGTGCACCGGGAACTGCCGGGCGTCCGCGTGCAGGCCTTCCTCGGGGACGTCCTCGCCAACGGCGGCCCCGACGGCCTGGAGCTGAGCGACGGCGCCACCCGCGACGAGGTGGTGCGCAGCGCCGGGCAGGTCCTGGACACCGGCTACGAGGGCGTCCACCTCGACCTGGAGCCCCTGCACTCCGACGACCAGGACTACCTCTCCCTGCTGGACGACCTGCGCGCCGTCACCCGCGCCCGGGACGCGCAGCTGTCCGTGGCCGCCCACCAGATCGACCCGCTGCCGCACCTGCACACGGTCGCCGGTTTCGTCGCCGACCACCCCAAGTGGTGGTCGCAGCGGTTCTTCGGGCAGGTGGCCCGGCGCGTCGACCAGATCGCCGTGATGTCGTACGACACCGCGCGCCTCTTCGAGAGCACCTACGGCGGGTACGTGGCCCAGCAGACCTCGCTCGCGCTGGAGGTCACCCCGCCCACCACCCACCTGCTGATGGGGCTGCCCTTCTACTACGAGAACAACCCCAGCCACTGGGGTCACGCCGAGACGGTCGCCGCCGCCGTGCGCGGTGCCCGGCTGGGTCTGTCCCGGACCGACCCCGACCGGGAGCTGTTCGGTCTCGCCCCGTACATCGACTTCGCGGCGACCGAGACCAACTGGAAGGAGTTCGAGGACGGCTGGGTCCGCTGACCCTTCAGGACCGGCGACGGATCTTGTTCCCCAGCCAGACCAGCGGGTCGTACTTGCGGTCCACCGCCCGTTCCTTCAGCGGGATCAGCGCGTTGTCGGTGATCTTGATGCCCTCGGGGCAGACCTCCGTGCAGCACTTGGTGATGTTGCAGTAGCCGAGGCCGTGGTCCTCCTGGGCCGCGCGCTTGCGGTCCAGGCCGGTGTCCTCGGCCGCGTCCAGCGGGTGCATGTCCAGTTCCGCGACCCGCATCAGGAAGCGCGGTCCGGCGAACGCCGGCTTGTTCTCCTCGTGGTCGCGGACGACATGGCAGGTGTCCTGGCACAGGAAGCACTCGATGCACTTGCGGAACTCCTGCGGCCGGTCCACGTCCTCCTGCATCATCCGGTACTCGCCCGGTCCGACCCCGGCCGGCGGCACGAACGCCGGGACCTCGCGCGCCTTGGTGTAGTTGAAGCCGACGTCCGTCACCAGGTCCCGGATCACCGGGAACGCCCGCAGCGGCGTCACGGTGATCGTCTCGTCCCGGTCGAACACCGACATGCGGGTCATGCACAGCAGCCGGGGGCGGCCGTTGATCTCCGCCGAGCACGAACCGCACTTGCCGGCCTTGCAGTTCCAGCGCACGGCGAGGTCGGGGGCCTGGGTGGCCTGGAGCCGGTGGATGATGTCGAGGACCACCTCGCCGTCGTTCACCTCGACCGCGAAGTCCTCCAGGCCGCCTCCGTCGACGTCCCCCCGCCACACCTTGAAACGGGCCTCGTAGCTGCTCACTCGTAGAGCTCCTCTTCGGCCAGGTACTTGACCAGCTCGTCCTTTTCGAACAGGGCGAGCAGGTCGGGGCGGATGGGTTCGGTGGTCTCACGGGTCAGGGTGATCCGGCCGCGCACGGCGTCCGTGGCGGCGAGACCGCCCGAGGGGTCGGTGAGCGAGCACAGCAGGTTGACGTTGCGCCAGGCGCGGTCCATGCCGGCGTGGTCCTCGCGGGTGTGGCCGCCGCGCGACTCGGTGCGCTCCAGCGCGGCCCGGGCCACACACTCGCTGACCAGCAGCATGTTCCGCAGGTCGAGCGCGAGGTGCCAGCCGGGGTTGAACTGCCGGTGGCCCTCCACGCCCGCGCGACGGGCCCGTGTCCGCAGCTCGGCCAGCTTCTCCAGGGCCTGCTCCATCTCGTGCTCGCGGCGGATGATGCCGACCAGGTCGTTCATCGTCTGCTGCAGTTCCTGGTGCACGGCGTAGGGGTTCTCCGGCGGTCCCTCGGCCGGTTCCTCGCCCTCCGCGGAGAATGGGCGCAGCGCCTCCGCGGCGGCCGTGTCGACCTCCGCGTCGTCGACCCGGGGGCGGGCGGAACCCGCGCCGCTCGCGTACTCGGCCGCGTGCCAGCCGGCCCGGCGGCCGAAGACCAGCAGGTCGGACAGCGAGTTGCCGCCGAGCCGGTTGGAGCCGTGCATACCGCCCGCGACCTCACCGGCGGCGAACAGCCCCGGCACCCCGCGCGCCGCCGCCGAGTCGGAGTCGACGGCGATGCCGCCCATCACGTAGTGGCAGGTCGGGCCCACCTCCATCGGCTCGGCCGTGATGTCGACGTCCGCCAGCTCCTTGAACTGGTGGTACATCGACGGCAGCCGGCGCCTGATCACCTCCGCCGGCATCCGCGTGGAGACGTCCAGGAAGACACCGCCGTGCGGGGAGCCGCGGCCGGCCTTGACCTCGGCGTTGATGGCGCGGGCGACCTCGTCGCGGGGGAGCAGTTCGGGCGGGCGGCGGTTGTGGTCCGGGTCGTCGTACCAGCGGTCCGCCTCCTCCTCGGACTGCGCGTACTTCTCCTTGAAGACGTCCGGGACGTAGTCGAACATGAACCGCTTGCCCTCGGAGTTGCGCAGCACCCCGCCGTCGCCGCGCACCGACTCGGTGACGAGGATGCCCTTCACCGACGGCGGCCAGACCATGCCGGTGGGGTGGAACTGCACGAACTCCATGTTCAGCAGCGGCGCCCCCGCGAGGAGCGCCAGCGCGTGCCCGTCGCCGGTGTACTCCCAGCTGTTCGACGTGACCTTGAAGGACTTCCCGATGCCTCCGGTCGCGATCACCACGGCCGGTGCCTCCAGGACGAAGAAGCGGCCCGACTCCCGCTCGTAGCCGAAGACGCCGCTGACCTCGTCACCGTCCTTCAGCACCCGCGTGACCGTGCACTCCTGGAAGACCTTCAGCCGGGACTCGTGGTCGCCGGTCTCCGCGTAGTCCTCCTGCTGGAGCGCGACGATCTTCTGCTGGAGGGTGCGGATCAGCTCCAGGCCCGTGCGGTCGCCCACGTGCGCGAGGCGCGGGTACTCGTGGCCGCCGAAGTTGCGCTGGGAGATCCGGCCGTCCTTCGTCCGGTCGAACAGCGCCCCCCAGGTCTCCAGCTCCCAGACCCGCTGCGGCGCCTCCTGGGCGTGCAGCTCGGCCATCCGCCACTGGTTGAGGAACTTGCCGCCGCGCAGGGTGTCACGGAAGTGCACCTGCCAGTTGTCCCCGGAGTTGACGTTGCCCATCGCCGCCGCGATGCCGCCCTCCGCCATCACGGTGTGCGCCTTGCCGAACAGCGACTTGCAGATCACGGCCGTACGGGCGCCCCGCTCGCGCGCCTCGATCGCGGCGCGCAGGCCCGCGCCACCGGCCCCGACCACGACGACGTCCCACTCCTGTCGGTCGACCACGGACATAGGTAAGGCCCCCAGCTAGAAGAAGCGCGGATCGTCGAAGACACCGGACGCGACGAGGTAGACGTAGAAGTCGGCGAGCGCCACGCTCAGCAGCGAGGCCCAGGCGAGCTGCATGTGCCGGGCGTTGAGCCGGCCCACCCACTGCCACATCCGGTAGCGCACCGGATGCTTCGAGAAGTGCTTCAGCTTGCCGCCGACGATGTGCCGGCAGGAGTGGCAGGAGACGGTGTACGCCCAGATCAGGGCGATGTTGAGCAGGAACACCAGGGTGCCGAGGCCCATGTGGCCCCACGCGTAGTGCTCGTCGCGGAAGGCGAGCACGGTGTCCCAGGTCAGCACGCAGGCGACCAGCAGCGCCGCGTAGAAGAAGTACCGGTGGATGTTCTGCAGGATCAGCGGGAACCGGGTCTCGCCGGTGTACTTCGCGTGCGGTTCGGCGACCGCGCAGGCCGGCGGGGACGCCCAGAAGCCCCGGTAGTAGGCCTTGCGGTAGTAGTAGCAGGTCAGCCGGAAACCGAGCGGGAAGATCAGGATGATGATCGCCGGTGAGATGCCCCACCAGCCGCCGAACAGCTCCCAGTTCGGCCCGCCCCGCATCGGTACGCAGTTCTCCGCCAGGCACGGCGAGTAGAACGGCGAGACGTACGGTGCCGCGTAGTAGTCGGCGTTCGCGAAGGCCCGCCAGGTCGAGTACACGACGAAGGCGAGCAGCCCGGCCGCGGTGGCGGCGGGGGCCAGCCACCAGCGGTCGGTCCGCAGGTGCGGGGCGGAGATCGCGGCGCGGGTGCCGGATCTCACGCCGCCGCGGTGATCGGGTTCGGTCGCAGGGGGTTCCGTACCAGTGGCCACGTCGTCCACTCCGGTAGGCGTCGGGGGTGCAGTGATCGGCGGGGCTGCCGGGCGGGGGTCAGGGTGCGCGGCGGTCGCGGGCGCCGAGTCCCTCGTCGTCGGTGTCCACCCACAGCGAGGGGTCGTAGGGGGTGTCGGAGATGGTCACGAGGTCGGGCCGCTTGGCCGGGCCCGCGGTGGCGACGGCGGTCTCCCGGAGCAGCGCGAGGCTCTCGCGCAGGTGGTTGGTGTCGGAGCGGACGCGGCGCATCTCCAGACCGCCGCTGCCCAGCTGCTTCTCCAGGCGCCCCACCGACCGCGTCAGGTCGTCGAGGCAGCGCTGGACGGTCGTCAGTTCGTCGTGCACGGACATGACGTGACCTCACTTCCAGGGTCTTTCAGGCCCAAGGCGGTGCATCGGTCATGCGCCTGCGAGTGTTGCGCGTCACACCTTGCGCTGTGAAGGGATGTGCATCGATTGGCCGAGGCGCATGGGTGCATCGTGCGGTGCCCGGCGGCGTCGCGCCGGGTGCGTTGCGCCGCACGGGTGGGCTTGGCGGCCGGGGCCGCCGTGTCGCCGGGGGTCGCCGGAACCTTTCCTCTTCAGTGGGCCGCATACATCGGATGAGCGCCAAATACCACCAGCGTGATCTTCATGTCCGCGGCATTCCGGAGGTACCCAGAGATGTCCCACGACGGCATCGGCCCGCGCGCGGTCCTGCGCTCGGTCGCCTTCCTCACCGCCGGCATGCTCACGGTGCCCGTGCTGGCCGGATGCGGCTCCGACGACCCCGCGGGCGAGCCCCTCGCCGGGGCGGACGTCGCGCGCGCGGACCGCTCCGACGTCGCCGACGGCGGCACCCTGCGCTGGGCCGTGGACACCGTCCCGGACACCCTGAACACCTTCCAGGCCGACGCCGACGGCACCACCTCCCGGATCGCCGAGGCCGTCCTGCCGTCGATGTACCGCACGGACGAACGGGGCCGGGCCGTGCGCAACGCCGACTACCTGGCCTCCGCCGAGGTCGTCGACACCGAACCCAAGCAGGTGGTCGTCTACCGGCTCGCCCAGCAGGCCGTCTGGAGCGACGGCCGGGAGATCGGCGCCGCCGACTTCGCCGCCCAGTGGCGCGCCCTGTCCGGCAAGGACACCGCCTACTGGACCGCCCGCAACGCCGGCTACGACCGGATCGAGAAGGTCGAACGGGGCAAGAACGACCTCGAGGTCAAGGTCACCTTCAGCCGCCCCTACGCCGACTGGAAGTCGCTGTTCACCCCGCTCTACCCCAAGGAGGTCATGGGCACCCCGGACTCCTTCAACGACGGGGCGCGCAAGAAGATCAAGGTCACCGCCGGGCCGTTCACGGTGGAGAAGGTCGACAGCAAGGAGGACGAGGTCGTCCTCGCCCGCAATCCGCGCTGGTGGGGGAGCCCGCCCAAGCTGCAGAAGATCGTGCTGCGCGCCGTGCCGCACGACAAGCGCGTCTCCGCCCTCAGCGACGGCACCCTCGACCTCGCCGAGATCGACCCCGAGGCCGCCCGCCGCGTCACCGTCGCCGCGCTGCCGCAGGACGGGAGCACGCCCCTGATGGGCCCCGAGGCCGACCGCTCGGCCGCGGACGCGCTGCGCTCCTGGGCGGTCGCCAACGGCACCGACGAGGACGCCGCCGACGAGGAGGCCTCCGCCCGCAAGAAACTGCGCAAGAAGGCCGAGAAGTACGCCCGGCAGCAGAAGGCCCTCAGCGGCTTCGAGGTGCGCAAGTCACTGGAGCCCGCCTTCACCCAGCTCGCCCTGAACGGCGCCGAGGGCCCCCTCGCCGACGAGCGCGTCCGCCGCGCGGTGGCCCGCGCCCTGGACCGTGAGGACCTCGCCGCGTCCGTCCTGAAGCCGCTCGGTCTGCCCTCCGAGCCGGTCGGCAGCCATCTCGCGCTGTCCGGCCAGGCCGCTTACGCCGACAACAGCGGCGCCCTCGGCAAGCAGGACGCCAAGGAGGCACGCGCCCTGCTCGCGGACGCCGGCTGGGTGCCGGGCGGGCCGGTGAAGGAGGAGAAGAAGGACGAGAAGAAGGACGAGGGCGAGGAGGCGGCGGGCTCCGAGGCCGACAAGGACGGCGACGCGGACGGCTCCGGCGACGACGGCACCTACATCGTCGGCGAGGACGACGGGAAGAACCACGGCGACGGCAAGGCCCCGCACGACTCGGGCACCGGAACCGGCCGCCTCACGCAGGGCGGCGCCCCCGCCGGCGCCTACGCGCCCAAGGGCACCGCCGCCCCGGCCCGCGCAGACACGGCGCCCGTCGCCAAGGACGGCAAGGCTCTGGTCCTGCGCTTCGTACTGCCGTCGGGACCCGGCTCCGAGACGCTGGCCGGCGTGGCCGACCGGATCTCGAAGATGCTGAAGAAGATCGGCATCCGCACCGACGTCTCCAAGGTCGACAACGACAGCTACTTCAAGGACCACATCGCCTCCGGCGCCTTCGACCTGGCCCTGTACTCCTGGCCCGCGACGGCCTTCCCCGCCACCGACGCCCGCCCCGTCCACGCCAAGCCGGTCCCGGCCGCCGACGGCTCGCTGAACGTGGAGCAGAACTGGACCCGCGTCGGCACCGACCAGGTCGACCAGCTCTTCGACCAGGCCGTCGCCACCCTCGACGACGCCGAGCGCCGTGACCTGATCCGCAAGGCCGACTCCCGGATCTGGGCGGCCGCCGGCTCCATCCCGCTCTACCAGCGCCCGGAGCTCGTCGCGGCCCGGGAGAACCTGGCCAACGCCGGCGCCTTCGGCTTCGGCACCCCGGTCTACGAGGACATGGGCTTCCTGAAGAAGTCGGCGCAGGGACCGGCCGGCACCCCGGGCACGAAGAGCGCCGGGGAGTCCGCCGAGGACTGAGATCGCGCGGCCGTAACCGCCGGTCAGGGCCGTCGTGGCGGGTGCCCGCGGCGGCCGCGGGAGCCGTAGCCGCCGGAGGCCCGTACCATGGGGTGAGGCCGAGGCGTGTACAGCCCGGCAGGGCCCGCCCACCAGAGCTTCTCGTGCAGGGCCTTCCTCAGCACTCCGGGAGATACGCCTTTTATGGCTGCGTCTACAACGCGTCACGACATCCGCAACGTCGCCATCGTCGCCCACGTCGACCACGGCAAGACCACCATCGTCGACGGCATGCTCAAGCAGGCCGGCGCCTTCGCCGCCCACCAGCTCGACCAGGTCGACGACCGCATGATGGACTCGAACGACCTGGAGCGTGAGAAGGGCATCACGATCCTCGCCAAGAACACGGCGGTGAAGTACCACCCCAAGGACGGCGGGGAGCCCATCACCATCAACATCATCGACACCCCCGGCCACGCCGACTTCGGCGGGGAGGTCGAGCGCGGACTGTCGATGGTCGACGGTGTGGTGCTGCTGGTGGACGCCTCCGAGGGCCCGCTCCCGCAGACCCGGTTCGTGCTGCGCAAGGCGCTGCAGCAGCGACTGCCGATCATCCTCTGCATCAACAAGACGGACCGGCCCGACGCCCGCATCGACGAGGTGGTCAACGAGACCTACGACCTCTTCCTCGACCTGGACGCGGACGAGGAGCAGATCGAGTTCCCGATCGTCTACGCCTGCGGCCGTGACGGCGTCGCCTCGCTCACCAAGCCCGCCGACGGCACGGTGCCGAGCGACTCCGACTCCCTGGAGCCGTTCTTCTCCACCATCCTCCAGCACATCCCTGCGCCCACCTACGAGGAGGACGCGCCGCTCCAGGCCCACGTCACCAACCTCGACGCCGACAACTTCCTCGGCCGTATCGCCCTGCTCCGCGTCCACCAGGGCGAGCTGAAGAAGGGCCAGACGGTCGCCTGGATGAAGCGCGACGGCTCGGTGAGCAACGTGCGCATCTCCGAGCTGATGATGACCGAGGCGCTCACCCGCAAGCCCGCCGAGAAGGCCGGCCCCGGTGACATCTGCGCCGTCGCGGGCATCCCGGAGATCATGATCGGCGAGACGCTGGCCGACCCGGAGAACCCGGTCGCCCTGCCGCTGATCACGGTGGACGAGCCGGCGATCTCCATGACCATCGGCACCAACACCTCCCCGCTGGTCGGCCGTGGCGCCACCGGCAAGGGCGCGGACAACAAGGCGGTCGTCAAGGACCGCAAGGTCACCGCCCGTCAGGTCAAGGACCGTCTGGATCGCGAGCTGATCGGCAACGTCTCGCTGCGCGTCCTGGACACCGACCGCCCGGATGCCTGGGAGGTGCAGGGCCGCGGCGAGCTGGCGCTGGCCATCCTGGTCGAGCAGATGCGCCGCGAGGGCTTCGAGCTGACCATCGGCAAGCCGCAGGTCGTCACCAAGGAGGTCGACGGCAAGACCTACGAGCCCGTCGAGCGCATGACGATCGACGTGCCCGAGGAGCACATGGGCGCGGTCACGCAGCTCATGGGCGTGCGCAAGGGCCGGATGGACAACATGTCCAACCACGGCTCGGGCTGGGTGCGCATGGAGTTCGTCGTGCCCTCCCGCGGTCTGATCGGCTTCCGTACCGAGTTCCTGACCCAGACCCGCGGCACCGGCATCGCCCACTCCATCCACGAGGGCCACGAGCCCTGGTTCGGCACCCTGACGACCCGTAACAACGGCTCGCTGGTCGCCGACCGCTCGGGTGCGGTCACCGCGTTCGCGATGACCAACCTCCAGGAGCGCGGCGTGCTCTTCACGGAGCCCGGCACCGAGGTGTACGAGGGCATGATCGTCGGTGAGAACTCGCGCTCCGACGACATGGACGTGAACATCACCAAGGAGAAGAAGCTCACCAACATGCGGTCGTCCTCGGCCGACTCGTTCGAGGCGATCGTCCCGCCGCGCAAGCTGTCGCTGGAGCAGTCCCTGGAGTTCTGCCGCGACGACGAGTGCGTGGAGGTCACCCCGGAGGCCGTCCGCATCCGCAAGGTGAACCTGGACGCCCGCGAGCGCGCCCGCGCCGCGAGCCGCGCCAAGCACGGCTGACCCCGCCGCACCGGCACACGGCACCGGACGCCTCCTCACGGGGGCGTCCGGTGCCGTTCGCGTCTCCGGCGCCCCGGCGAGGCGTGAGGGCGGCGGAAACGGGGCGGAGAGGGACGAAAGGGTGACGGCAAGGGGAGGGTAGGGAAAACCCTTGATGACGGGCTGATCAGGCTGAAACGGTCCGGCCCGGCACTACCCTGCTCCCGGAACGGCGCCCCGCGGGCGGTGGTCCCCGGATCGTTGGGGCCGTCACCGTGGCCGAGCCGGCTCGGCGGGCCGAGTGCCCGGATGCCCCCTCGGGCACCCTGCACGCCGGGCACCCTGAGCGCAATCGGTTTTCCCCCGCGAAACGTCCGCTATACGGACGCCGGTCTCCGGTAGATGTGTAACAAGTCCGTTTCGCAGGGATCTTTCGCCAAACCCTTTGTCCGGATTTTGGAAGATGTAGGCGAGAGCTGTGATCGAACCGAAACCTCGGGGGTGTGGCTCGGTCGTGGCGCATGGCAGATAGTTAGGCGCGTAGAGCTCGGATGAACGGGTCGTGAGCTGACGGCGACGGTCCACGAGCGCAGGGGCACTTGACGATCTTCGGTCCGACGAGGGGCCGGAGGTTTCCGGTGTTCCTTTTTGCGGTGAACCAGCGGATTCATGAGGAGGAACCCATGCGAGGTGCCACAAGCGCCCAATGGGTCGCGTCGTACCCGGTGGCGGGTGGAGGTCCCGCGGGTGCGCCCAGTCCCGTCACGGTCGTCCCGGTGGCGGCGCGGCGTCGCGCCCTTCCTTGACGACTCGTGAGGCCGGTCGGTAGGTCACGACCACGCCAGGGTTCCCCCGGGGCGGCTGCCGCCCCTCCGTCGTTGTTCCCCTCGCGCGCCGCGCAAGACGTACGTCGTGCGAAGGCCGTCGGGCCGCAGGTGCTCCCGACGACCTCCAACCTGTGAAACGGACGAATTGATGACGAGTCCAATCGAGCTTGAGGGTGCTCCCACCTCTACGGTCTTGGACAAGGAGAACGCCCCTCAGGGCGACGCCGAAGAGCCGAAGAAGCTCGAAGGCCGCAGTCCCGGGCAGTTGATGTGGGCGCGCTTCAAGCGTGACCGGACCGGCGTGGTCTCTGCCGTCGTCGTCCTGTTCTTCTTCGTGATAGCCGCGGCCGCGCCGCTCATCGCGAAGGTGTACGGCAAGAACCCGTACACCCTGTACGGGCAGGAGAACCCCGACCTCCTCGACCTGTTCACGATGCCGGCGGCTCCCTTCGGCGGCATCACCGGAGAGTTCTGGTTCGGCATCGAACCCGGCCTCGGCCGGGACGTGTTCACCCAGCTGCTGTACGGCATCCGCACCTCGCTCGCCACGGCCCTGGCCGCGACGATCCTGATGACGGTGCTGGGCGTGCTGATCGGTCTGGCCGGCGGTTACTTCGGCGGCAAGATCGACTACTGGCTCGGCCGGGTCACCGACTTCTTCATGGCCCTGCCCAGCCAGCTGTTCTTCGTGGCCGCGATGCCCGTCATCACCACCGTCTTCGTCGCCCCCGACGAGGAGACGCCCACCTATGTGCGCACCTCCGCGATCATCATCGTGCTGTCCTTCCTCGGGTGGATGAGCATGGCGCGGATCGTCCGGAGCGCCACGCTGTCCCTGCGGGACCGTGAGTTCATCGAAGCGGCCCGGATCTCCGGTGCCTCGCCCTGGCGCATCATCCGCAAGGAGCTCCTGCCCAACATCGTCACCCCGACGCTGGTGCAGGCGACGCTGACGCTGCCCTCCACGATCCTCAGCATCGCGTTCCTCTCGTTCGTCGGCGTCGGATACGTCGAGCCGACGCCGGACTGGGGCCGGATGTTCGCCATCGGCGCCAACATCATCGAGCAGGACCCGTACTACATGCTCTTCCCCGGTATCGCGATGGTGATCTTCGTCGTGGCCTTCAACCTCCTCGGTGACTCGGTGCGCGACGCCTTCGACCCCAAGACGGGGCGCTGAGCCCACAGGGGAACCCCCCACGCTCCCGACCGGCCGGCGCCGGCAGCCTCCACGGCTTCCGCTTCGGCCACATACCAGCAGTGCTCACTACTACAGGCAGGTGGATCCGTCTCCATGAGCATCTTCCGTAACCGTGCCGCCACGGCCGCGATAGTCGCGGTTGCCGCCGGCGCCCTGACCCTCACCGCCTGCGGTGGCGGTGGCAGCGACAGCTCCGCGAAGGACAACAGCAAGACCAAGGACGACGCCAAGTCGCAGTCCAAGCCGGTGCAGATCGGTGACGTCAAGGCGTCGACCGGTCCGGCCGCCGAGATCCCCGGCGCCAAGCCCGGTGGCACGGTGAACGTGTACCAGGAGGACGACTTCTCCCACCTGGACCCGGGCCAGACCTACGTCTCGGACGGCAAGCTGCTCGGCCGTCTCATCTTCCGCGGTCTGACCCAGTACGACGAGGACGACCAGGGCAACCTGACCGTCGTCGGCGACCTGGCCACCGACGCCGGCAAGACCACCGACGGCGGCAAGACCTGGACGTACACCCTCAAGGACAACCTGAAGGACGAGAACGGCAACCCGATCAACTCGGCGGACATCCGCCACACGGTCGAGCGCCTCTACTCCTCGTTCATCACCGACGGTCCGACCTTCCTGCAGCAGTGGCTGTCCGGCGCGGGCACCACCTACCGGAAGGCCTACGACGGTCCGTTCAAGGGCAAGCACCTGCCCAACAACGTCCTCGAGACGCCGGACGACAAGACGGTCGTCTTCCACTTCAAGACGGCGCAGCCCGACCTGCCGCAGATGCTGACCATGCCGGGTTACGCGGTCGTCCCCGTGGAGACGGACACCAAGGAGAAGTACGACCAGGACCCGGTCGCCTCGGGCCCGTACAAGATCGCGGACTTCAAGCCCGGCAAGTCCATGAAGCTGGTCAAGAACACGCAGTGGGACCCCAAGTCCGACTCCGTGCGCCACCAGTACGTCGACGGTTTCAACATCGAGATGAACCACGACGACGAGGACCAGACCAAGACCCTTCTCGCCGACCAGGGCGAGGCCAAGAACGCGATGATGTTCACGGGTCAGGTCGCCACCACCCAGCTGCAGAAGGTCGTCAGCGACAAGGCGGCCATGAAGCGCACGATCCAGGGCTACGCGCCCTACGTGTGGCAGCTGAACTTCAACATGGACCGCGTCAAGGACAAGAAGCTCCGTGACGCGATCACCCTGGCCCTGCCGGCCACGGCCATCTACAAGGCCGACGGCGGTGCCTACGGCGGTGAGGTCGCCAACTCGCTGACCTCGCCCACCACCCCGGGCTACCGCGAGGACTTCGACCCGTTCAACCGGCACAAGAAGCCGAACGGTGACATCGCGGCCGCCAAGAAGCTGATCGACGAGGGCGGCTTCGCGGGCAAGAAGCTCGTCTACGCCTACGCCAACACGCCGGTCCGTCAGCAGCAGGCCGTGCTGATCACCGACGCGCTGGAGAAGATCGGCCTCGACATCCAGAAGAAGGAGATCGACGCCGCCACCTGGTACGAGCAGGTCGGTAAGGTCGACAACGGTCTGGACCTCTACATGACCGGTTGGGGTCAGGACTGGCCGTCCGCCTCCACCGTGGTGCCGCCGCTGTACGACGGCACGCAGATCCAGGACGGTGCGTCGAACTACTCGCACATCAACGACAAGCACGTCAACTCGGAGATCCAGCGCATCCTGCAGATCACCGACACCGACGAGGCCACCAAGGCCTGGACCGAGCTGAGCGAGTACATCGCCAAGGAAGTCAACCCGGCTGCCCCGATCTACTACACCAAGGTCTTCCAGATCTTCGGTTCGAACATCGGCGGCCTCCGCTACAGCTCGGACTCGAGCTACGTGGACGTCACCCGGATCTTCCTCAAGAAGTAACCGCCAGGCCGGAGTCCGGTGGTGGGCGCGCGGCGGAACGCCCACCACCGGCCCCGGAGGCCACCCTCAGATCTTCCTTCCGACAGCCGCCGTCCTGAGAGCAGCTTCCTGCCATGCTTCAATTCCTCATTCGCCGGACGTTCGGTGCGGCACTGATCCTTGTCCTGATCAGTGCGTTCACCTTCTTCATGTTCTTCGCCATCCCGCAGGACCCGGCTCTGCTGGCCTGTGGCAAGAACTGCACTCCGGACGCGCTGGAGATCATCCACACGAACCTGGGCCTCGACAAGCCGGTCACGGTCCAGTACTGGAACTTCCTCATCGGCATCTTCGCCGGCCGTGACTTCGCCGTCGGCCACTGCAGCGCCCCCTGCTTCGGCGTCTCCTTCGCCAACAACCAGAACGTCTGGGACACGATCCTCGACCGTTTCCCGCTGACGCTGTCGCTGACCGTCGGTTCGCTGATCGTCTTCCTGATCGTCGGTCTCGGCGCGGGCATGCTGGCCGCCAAGTTCCGCGGCACCTGGGTCGACAAGACCTTCAGCTCCGGCTCGCTGGTCATCAGCTCGATGCAGATCTACTTCCTCGGCCCGCTGGTCCTGCTCTTCCTCGTCTACCAGACGGGCTGGCTCGACAAGCCCAAGTACGTGCCCTTCTCCGAGGATCTCGGCGGATGGTTCATGGGCCTGCTGATCCCCTGGGTGGTCATGGCCACCATCTTCACCGCCAACTACACGCGTATGAGCCGCTCGTCGATGATCGAGCAGCTCCAGGAGGAGCACGTCAAGGCGGCCCGCGCCAAGGGCATGTCGGGCAACTTCGTGTTCTTCCGCTACGCGTGGCGCGGCTCCCTCATCCCCATCATCACCATCCTCGGCATCGACCTCTCGTCGCTGCTGTCCGGCGGCATGGTGACCGAGCTGACCTTCGGCCTGGCCGGTCTCGGCCGGCTGGCACTGTCCTCGGTCGTCGACAAGGACCTGCCGATGCTGATGGGCGTCATGCTGGTCAGCGCCGCGCTGATCATTTTCTTCAACCTGATCGTGGACGCCTTGTACGCCGTCATCGACCCGCGCGTGCGTCTGTCCTAGGAGAACTACCGTGACCACTCAGACCAAGCCCGAAGAGGCCGCGGCCGCCGCCGCGGGGGAAGCCTTCCTCTCGGTGCGCGACCTCAAGGTCCACTTCTCCACCGAGGACGGCATCGTCAAGGCGGTGGACGGGCTCTCCTTCGACCTGGAGCGCGGCAAGACCCTCGGCATCGTGGGCGAGTCCGGCTCCGGCAAGTCGGTGACCAACCTGGCCGTCCTGGGCCTGCACAACCGCAAGAAGACCGCCATCGACGGGTCGATCACGCTGGACGGCCAGGAACTGACCACCGCCAGTGAGAAGCAGCTGGAGACGCTGCGCGGCAAGAAGATGTCGATGATCTTCCAGGACGCGCTGACCGCGCTGTCGCCGTACTACACGGTCGGCCGCCAGATCGGTGAGCCGTTCATGAAGCACACCGGCGCCTCCAAGCGGGACGCCCGGGTGCGCGCCATCGACCTCCTGGAGAAGGTCGGCATCCCGCACCCGCAGCAGCGGGTCGACGACTACCCGCACCAGTTCTCCGGCGGTATGCGCCAGCGCGCGATGATCGCCATGGCGCTCTCCTGCGACCCGGACCTGCTGATCGCCGACGAGCCGACCACGGCCCTCGACGTGACCGTGCAGGCGCAGATCCTCGACCTGCTCAAGGACCTGCAGCAGGAGTTCGGCTCCGCGATCATCATGATCACCCATGACCTCGGTGTGGTCGCCAACATGGCCGACGACATCCTGGTGATGTACGCCGGCCGCGCGGTCGAGCGGGGCACCACGCGTGAGGTGCTCAAGTCGCCGCAGCACCCGTACACCTGGGGTCTGCTGGGCTCCATGCCGCGGCTGTCCTCGGACGTGGACGAGCCGCTGCTGCCGATCCCCGGCTCGCCGCCCTCCCTGCTGAACCCGCCCACGGGCTGTCCGTTCCACCCGCGGTGCGCCTTCACCGACAAGGTCTCGGGGGAGCGCTGCTCGGGCGAGCGGCCGACGCTCGCACCGGGACGCGCCGCCGCCTGCCACCTGACGGCGGAACAGCGGCAGCAGGTGTTCATCGAGACGATTCAGCCCCGGCTGGGCTGAGCGGAAACCGGCGACTGGGGCATTTCCATGAGCGACAACAGCAAGACGACCACGGCGGTCGCCGACTCCGTCCCGCAGCAGCGGAACGGCTCCGAGGCGCCGCTGATGAAGGTCAGCGGTCTGACCAAGCACTTCCCGATCAAGGGCGGCTTCCCGATCCGGCGCACCGTCGGCGCGGTCAAGGCCGTCGACGGCGTCGACTTCGAGGTCTACCCGGGCGAGAGCCTCGGCCTGGTCGGCGAGTCCGGCTGTGGCAAGTCCACCACCGGACGGCTGATCACCCGGCTCTACGAGCCGACCGCGGGCACCATCGAGTACCAGGGCCAGGACATCAGCTCGGCCGACCGCAGGAAGCTGGCGCCGATCCGGTCCGAGATCCAGATGATCTTCCAGGACCCGTACGCCTCGCTGAACCCGCGGCAGACGGTCGGCACGATCATCTCCGGCCCGATGGAGATCAACGGGATCAACCCGCCCGGCGGCCGTGAGAAGCGGGTGCGGGAACTCCTGGAGATCGTGGGTCTCAACCCGGAGCACTACAACCGCTTCCCGCACGAGTTCTCCGGCGGTCAGCGTCAGCGCATCGGCGTCGCGCGCGCCGTCGCCCTGCAGCCGAAGCTGATCGTCGCCGACGAGCCGGTCTCGGCGCTGGACGTGTCGATCCAGGCGCAGGTGGTCAACCTGCTGCAGGAAGTGCAGCGGGAGATGGGCATCGCGTTCGTCTTCATCGCCCACGACCTGGCGATCGTGCGGCACTTCTCGCAGCGCGTCGCGGTGATGTACCTGGGCAAGATCGTGGAGATCGCGGACCGCGACTCGATCTACAACCGGCCCCGTCACCCGTACACGCACGCGCTGCTGTCCGCGGTGCCGGACGCCGACATCGACGCGGACAAGCGGGAGCGGATCCGCCTCGCCGGTGACGTCCCCTCGCCGATCGCGCCCCCGTCCGGCTGCCGTTTCCGCACCCGCTGCTGGAAGGCGACGGAGAAGTGCGCCACGGAGGAGCCGCCGCTGGTGCGGATCCAGGGCAGCAAGGAGGGCCACCTGACGGCGTGCCACTACCCGGAGGAGGGCACGATCGCGGCCCGCACCGAGGACGTCGTGATGGACCCGGGCCTGAAGGCCCTGGAGAACGAGTCGGACATCTCCAAGAGCTGAGCCGTCCCGGAGGGCCGGGGCAGGAGGGCGCACCCTCCTGCCCCGGCCCTCCGGCATACCCGACCCCGGTGCGCCCTCGCGGGTCCGGACCTCGGCGTCCGCCACCCGCGTCTCCGCGCCCGCGCCACCCTGCGGCGCCGGGTCGCGCGCCGCCTGCCGGCCCGCTGCCGGACCGTGGCCCAGGCCCAACTCACCACCCCGCGGCGGGCGTGCGCCGCCCGGCCGGGCCTCGGCGTGTCCGTCCGTGAGGACAGGGGGCCGCCGGGTGCGGGTTGGAAGCGCCCCGCCCCGCGCCCCGGGGCGGGCTCCTAGGGCCGTTAGGAGGATGCTCCGTACTCGTACGGACCCGGTGGGCGTGCGCGCCGGGTCCCCCGCTTCCAGGCTGACCCGGTAAGGGACCCGGGCACGAGGAGGCACCCCATGCGCATCACCACGCACGCCAGATGGGCCGCCTGCGCGATGGCGGTCGCCCTCGCCACGGCGGGATGCGGCGGCGGGGGAGACGGCGGGAGCGACTCCGCGGCCGTGCTGAGCGCTTCCTGGGGCGACCCGCAGAACCCGCTGGAGCCGTCGAACACCAACGAGGTCCAGGGCGGCAAGGTCCTGGACATGATCTTTCGGGGGCTGAAGCGGTACGACCCGGAGACGGGCGAGGCCAAGGACATGCTCGCCGAGAGCATCGAGACCGACGACTCGCAGAACTTCACCGTCACCGTCAAGGACGGCTGGACGTTCAGCAACGGCGAGAAGGTCACCGCCCAGTCCTTCGTGGACGCCTGGAACTACGGCGCGAGCCTGCGCAACAACCAGCGCAACTCGTACTTCTTCGGCTACATCGAGGGCTACGACCAGGTGCACCCGGAGGAGGGTGAGCAGACCGCGGACACCATGTCCGGTCTGAAGGTCACCGGCGACCGCACGTTCACCGTCAAGCTCACCCAGAAGTTCTCGACGTTCCCCGACACCCTCGGCTACAACGCCTTCGCCCCGCTGCCCCGGGCGTTCTTCGACGACCACGACGCCTGGGTGAAGAAGCCGATCGGCAACGGCCCCTACCTGGTCGAGTCGTACAACCGGGGCTCGCAGATGTCCCTGCGCACGTGGGACGACTACCCCGGCGACGACAAGGCGGAGAACGGCGGCGTGGACCTGAAGGTCTACACCGACAACAACACCGCCTACACCGACCTGCTGGCCGGCAACCTCGACCTCGTCGACGACGTGCCCGCCGCGCAGCTGAAGAACGTGAAGAACGACCTGGGCGACCGCTACCTCAACACCCCCGCGGGCATCATCCAGACCCTCGCCTTCCCGTTCTACGACGACGCCTGGAACACCGACGGCGCGACGAAGGTCCGTCAGGGCCTGTCCATGGCGATCGACCGGAAGCAGATCACCGACACGATCTTCCAGAAGACCCGCACCCCCGCCACCGACTGGACCTCCCCGGTGCTCGGCGAGGACGGCGGCTTCCAGGACGGACTGTGCGGGGAGTTCTGCGAGTTCAAGCCGGACGAGGCCAAGAAGCTGATCGAGGAGGGCGGCGGACTGCCCGGCGGCAAGGTGACGATCACCTTCAACGCCGACACCGGCTCCCACCGGGAGTGGGTCAACGCCGTCTGCAACTCCATCAACAACGCCCTCGACAACGAGCGCGCCTGCACCGCCAACCCGGTCGGCACCTTCGCGGACTTCCGCAACGAGATCACCGACCGCAAGATGACGGGGCCGTTCCGCGCCGGCTGGCAGATGGACTACCCGCTCATCCAGAACTTCCTCCAGCCGCTCTACTACACCAACGCCTCCTCCAACGACGGCAAGTGGTCGAACAAGGAGTTCGACGACCTGGTGAACCAGGCCAACCAGGAGACCGACACCGCGAAGGCCGTCGGTCTGTTCCAGCAGGCGGAGGAAGTGGTCCGTGACAACATGGCCGCGATCCCGCTCTGGTACCAGAACGGCAGCGCCGGCTGGTCGGACCGGCTGTCGAACGTCAAGCTCAATCCGTTCAGCGTCCCCGTCTACAACGAGATCAAGGTCAGCTGAGCCGGCATGGGGCGCTACGTCGTCCGGCGGCTGCTCCAGATGATCCCGGTCTTCATCGGGGCCACGCTGCTGATCTTCCTCATGGTCAACGTGATGGGCGACCCCATCGCGGGACTGTGCGGGGAGCGGCAGTGCGACCCGGCGACGGCCGCCCGTCTGGAGCAGGAGTTCGGCCTCGACAAGCCGGTCTGGCAGCAATACCTGACGTACATGGGGAACGTCTTCACCGGCGACTTCGGCACGGCCTTCAACGGCCAGGAGGTCACCGAGCTGATGGCGACGGCGTTCCCCGTCACCGTCCGGCTCACCCTGATCGCGATCCTCTTCGAGATCGTCATCGGCGTCACCCTCGGCGTGGTCACCGGACTGCGCCGTGGCCGGCCGGTCGACACCGGGGTGCTGCTGCTGACCCTCGTCGTGATCTCCGTGCCCACCTTCGTCACCGGTCTGCTGCTGCAGCTGCTGCTCGGCGTGAAGTGGGGCTGGATCCGCCCCTCGGTGTCCTCCGAGGCGCCCTTCGACGAGCTGATCCTGCCCGGCCTGGTGCTGGCGTCGGTCTCCCTCGCCTACGTCACCCGGCTGACCCGCACCTCCATCGCGGAGAACCGCCGCTCCGACTACGTCCGCACCGCGATCGCCAAGGGCCTGCCCCGGCGCCGGGTGGTCGTCCGGCACCTGCTGCGCAACTCCCTGATCCCCGTCGTCACCTTCATCGGAGCCGACATCGGCTTCCTGATGGGCGGCGCGATCGTCACCGAGCGCATCTTCAACATCCACGGTGTCGGCTACCAGCTCTACCAGGGCATCCTGCGGCAGAACACGCAGACGGTGGTCGGCTTCGTCACCGTCCTGGTGCTGGTCTTCCTCGTCGCCAACCTCGTCGTCGACCTCCTGTACGCCGTACTCGACCCGAGGATCCGCTATGTCTGACCGTCACGACGAACGCGACCCGGCCATCGCGGGCACCGGCATGGGCGGGGCCATGGATCTGGGCGTCGACGAGGCCGAGACCCTGGAGAAAAGGCCCGGACCGGACGGTGCCGGACCGGAGGACCGCCCCCGTTCCCTGTGGTCCGACGCCTGGCGGGACCTGCGCCGCAACCCGGTGTTCATCGTCTCCGCGCTGGTCATCCTGTTCCTGGTCTTCATCTCCCTG
This sequence comes from Streptomyces sp. NPDC085937, assembly GCF_044540535.1. Classification (NCBI taxonomy): domain Bacteria; kingdom Bacillati; phylum Actinomycetota; class Actinomycetes; order Kitasatosporales; family Streptomycetaceae; genus Streptomyces; species Streptomyces sp. NPDC085937. Next base: position 281,129 of record NZ_JBITSH010000004.1, read on the forward strand.
TGGCCGTCGGCCATCACCTCCGGAAGCCCCCTCAAGTGCGACCTGTCCAAGGCGCAGGAGGGCTCCCAGCCCGGTCACCCCTTCGGGTTCGACGGGCAGGGCTGCGACGTCTACACCCGCACCGTGTACGGGGCCCGCACCTCCGTCGCGGTCGGGGTCCTCGCCACCCTCGGGGTCGCCGTCTTCGGCAGCGTCCTGGGCGCGCTCGCCGGGTACTTCGGCGGCGTCTCCGACTCGGTGCTGTCCCGGATCACCGACGTCTTCTTCGCCATCCCGGTCGTCCTCGGCGGACTGGTGCTGCTGTCCGTCATCACCAGCAACACCGTCTGGCCCGTCATCGGCTTCATCGTGCTGCTCGGCTGGCCGCAGATCTCCCGCATCGCCCGCGGCGCCGTCATCACCGCCAAACAGAACGACTACGTGCAGGCCGCGCGGGCGCTCGGCGCCTCCAACTCGCGGCTGCTGCTGCGGCACATCGCGCCCAACGCGGTCGCCCCGGTCATCGTCGTCGCGACCATCGCGCTGGGCACGTACATCGCCCTGGAGGCGACGCTGTCGTACCTCGGGGTCGGGCTGAAGCCGCCCAGTGTCTCCTGGGGCATCGACATCTCCTCGGCGTCGCCCTACATCCGCAACGCCCCGCACGCGCTGCTGTGGCCCTCCGGGGCCCTCGCGATCACGGTCCTGGCGTTCATCATGCTCGGCGACGCGGTGCGCGACGCCCTCGACCCGAAGCTGAGGTGAGCCGCGGTGCTGCTCGAAGTGCGTGACCTGCACGTGGAGTTCCGCACCCGGGACGGTGTGGCCAAGGCCGTCAACGGGGTCAGCTACGGCGTGGACGAGGGGGAGACCCTGGCCGTGCTGGGCGAGTCGGGCTCCGGCAAGTCCGTGACGGCCCAGGCGATCATGGGCATCCTCGACGTCCCGCCCGGCCGGATCACCGGCGGCGAGGTCGTCTTCCAGGGCCGGGACCTGCTGAGACTCAAGGAGGAGGAGCGCCGGCGGGTCCGGGGCGCCGAGATGGCGATGATCTTCCAGGACGCGCTGTCCGCCCTGAACCCCGTGCTCACCGTCGGCGACCAGCTGGGCGAGATGTTCACCGTGCACCGGGGCATGTCCCGCAAGGACGCGCGGGCGAAGGCGATCGAGCTGATGGACCGGGTGCGCATCCCCGCCGCCCGGGAGCGGGTCCGGCAGTACCCGCACCAGTTCTCCGGCGGCATGCGCCAGCGCATCATGATCGCGATGGCGCTGGCCCTGGAACCGGCCCTGATCATCGCCGACGAGCCGACCACCGCCCTCGACGTCACCGTCCAGGCCCAGGTCATGGAGCTGCTCGCGGAGCTCCAGCGGGAGTACCGGATGGGCCTGATCCTCATCACCCACGACCTCGGGGTGGTCGCCGACGTCGCCGACCGTATCGCGGTGATGTACGCGGGCCGGATCGTGGAGTCGGCGCCGGTGCACGACATCTACAAGGCCCCGGCGCACCCGTACACCCGGGGTCTGCTGGACTCCATCCCGCGCCTGGACCACAAGGGCCGGGAGCTCTACGCCATCAAGGGCCTGCCGCCCAACCTCACCCGCATCCCGCCCGGCTGCCCCTTCCACCCCCGCTGCCCGCTGGCCCGTGACGTCTGCACCACCGACGACCCGCCGCTGTACGAGGTCTCCGGCACGCGCGGGAGCGCCTGCCACTTCTGGAGGGAGTGCCTGGATGGCTGAGCCGATCCTGGAGGTCAGCGGCCTGGTCAAGCACTACCCGCTGACCCGGGGCATCGTCTTCCGCAAGCAGGTCGGCGCCGTGAAGGCGGTCGACGGCGTGGACTTCCACCTGGACCGGGGCGAGACGCTGGGCATCGTGGGGGAGTCCGGCTGCGGCAAGTCGACGGTCGCCAAGATGCTGGTCAACCTGGAGCGGCCGACGGCCGGTTCGATCCGCTACAAGGGCGAGGACATCACCCGGCTGTCCGGCAAGGCGCTCAAGGCGGTGCGCCGCAACATCCAGATGGTGTTCCAGGACCCGTACACCTCGCTCAACCCGCGGATGACGGTGGGCGACATCATCGGGGAGCCGTACGACATCCATCCCGAGGTGGCGCCCAAGGGGGACCGGCGGCGCCGGGTGCAGGACCTGCTGGACGTGGTGGGCCTGAACCCGGAGTACATCAACCGCTACCCGCACCAGTTCTCCGGCGGCCAGCGGCAGCGCATCGGCATCGCGCGGGGCCTCGCGCTGCGCCCCGAGGTGATCGTCGCCGACGAGCCGGTCTCGGCCCTGGACGTCTCGGTGCAGGCGCAGGTCATCAACCTGATGGACCGGCTGCAGAGCGAGTTCGACCTGTCCTACGTCTTCATCGCGCACGACCTGTCGATCGTCCGGCACATCTCCGACCGGGTCGGGGTGATGTACCTCGGCCGCATCGTGGAGACCGGCACCGACACCGAGATCTACGACCACCCCACGCACCCCTACACCCAGGCGCTGCTGTCCGCCGTGCCCGTCCCGGACCCCCGGGCGCGCGAGCACCGGGAGCGGATCGTGCTGACCGGGGACGTGCCGTCGCCGACGAACATCCCGTCCGGCTGCCGCTTCCGCACCCGCTGCTGGAAGGCGCGGGAGCGGTGCGCCCAGGAGGTGCCGCTGCTCGCGGTGCCGGAGTGGCTGGAGGGGGGACCCGCGGCCCACGACTCGGCGTGCCACTTCGCGGAGGAGAAGCACGTGGTGCCGGCGGAGGAGCGGGGCGACGGGCCCGGATGACCGGTGCCGGTGCCGAAGCCGGTGGACGCGGGACGGGCCGGGGTGACATGGCGCACCCCGGCCCGTTCACGGCACCCGCACGGCCGTACGCTGACCAGCCTCCCCTGTCCGTATATCGGTACCGCTTCCGTGGAGTTGCCCCGGTGTTAACGCGTCGCGGCGGTGTCCGGGAGGGACAGCGCGCGGCGGAGGAATCCGAGCTGGAGGCGGAGCAGGTTCTCGGCGACCTCCTCCTGCGGCGTGATGTGGGTGACGCCGGACAGCGGCAGCACCTCGTGGGGGCGGCCGGCCGCCAGCAGCGCCGAGGACAGCCGCAGGGAGTGGGCGACGACCACGTTGTCGTCGGCCAGGCCGTGGATGATCATCATGGGCCGGTGCGGTTCGGCCGCGTCGACCAGGCCGGCGTCGTCGATCACCGAGTTGCGGCGGTAGTTCTCCGGCTGCTCGTCCGGGTGCCCGACGTAGCGCTCCTGGTAGTGGGTGTCGTACAGGCGCAGGTCGGTGACGGGGGCGCCGACCACGGCCGCGTGGAACACGTCGGGGCGGCGCAGTGCCGCGAGCGCGGCCAGGTAGCCGCCGAAGGACCAGCCGCGGATCGCGACCCGGCCCAGGTCGAGCGGGAAGTCCTCCGCCAGCGCCTGGAGCGCGTCCACCTGGTCCTGCAGGACGACCGCGGCGATGTCGTCCTTGACGGACTTCTCCCAGGCGGGGGAGTGGCCCGGGGTGCCGCGCCCGTCGGCGACGATCACCGCGAAGCCCTGGTCGGCGAACCACTGGGAGGTCAGGTGCGGGTTGTGGGCGGCCACGACCCGCTGGCCGTGCGGACCGCCGTAGGGGTCCATGAGCACCGGGAGGGGGCTGTCACCGGCGTAGTCCCGAGGCATAAGCACGGCGCACGGGATGCGGCGTGCGCCCCCCTGTGTCAGCGTCACCCGGGGGGACATACCGGGGTCTTCGGCGTACGAGGGGACAGTCGCCGTCTGTTTCCCGTCACGGAGCACCCGCACGCGGGAACCTGGCCGATCCAGGGTCGCCGAGACGAGCACCGTGACCCCTCCGGAGCGCACCGCGGTGTGCACCCCGGGCTCCTCGGAGACGCGCTCCACGCCCAGTTCGTTCACCCGGTAGACGTGCACCTGGCCGGTCTCCGGATCGGCCGCCTCCGCGCCCGCCGACGCCGAGACCAGCACGTCGTCGTCCGAGACGTCGAGAACCGCACGGATGTGCAACTGCGGTCCGGTGAGCGGCCGTTCACCTACGGCGAGGCACCGGGCACCCCCCTCGTCGGCAATCCGCACGAGCTGTCCGGAAGGGCTCCAGCAGGGCACACCGGGGAAAAGTTCCAGCCATTCCGGATCTTCGTCGGCGTGCACCATCCGGGTGGCACCGGACTCCGGGTCCACGGCCAGGATCAGCTGGCCCCGCTGGTCGCGCGCCTGTACGAGCAGCAGCGGGGCTCCCGCCGCTGACCAGTGCACTCGCGCCAGGTACGGGTAGCGCGCGCGGTCCCAGGAGACCTCCGTGCGCGCTCCCTCGAGATCGACGACGAACAGCCGGACGTCCGCGTTGGGGGTGCCGGCCGCCGGGTAGCGGACGTGCTGCGGGTCACGTTCCGGGTGGGCGGGGTCGGAGATCCACCACTGCCGCACCGGCGTGTCGTCCACCCGCGCCACCAGCAGCCGGTCCGACTCCGGGGCCCACCAGAAGCCGCGCGACCGGCTCATCTCCTCGGCCGCGATGAACTCGGCCAGACCGTAGGTGACGTCCTCCGACTCGGGGGTGGTGAGCGCGCGGTCGCCCGCCCCCTCGGCGGAGATCACCCGCAGGGCGCCCCGGGCGACGTACGCGACATGCCGGCCGTCGGGCGACGGACGGGGGTCGATCACCGGTCCCGGAGTGGGTAGTTCGCGTGCCGTGCCGGCCCGCAGCTCGGCCGTGAAAAGCCGCCCTGACAAGGCGAAAGCCGCCAGCTCCACCGCCGCGTCGGTGGCGTAGCCGACGATGCCGGCGCCGGACTCGCGGCTGCGTTCGCGCCGCGCCCGCTCCGCCGCGGAGAGCTGCTCGGAGGCGCCGCCCAGGAGGGCGCGCGGGTCGGCCGCCACGCGCTCCCCACCCCCCTCCGTGTCGAGCACCCACAGGGCGTTGGCCCGGTCCGTGCCGGAACTCGAGCGGAGGAACACGACACGTGAGCCGTCGGGCGCCACGCTGAACGAACGCGGTGCGCCGAGCGTGAAGCGGAGGGTGCGTGCGTGGAGTCGGGGGAAGGAGTCCGTCTCGGTCGTCATGCCCTGACCATATTGGCCATGCGCCCCCTTGTGCGGCCGTGCGCCGATCGATGCGCACGTACGGATAGTTATGATCGTTAGCGCATAGTGGGTATGAACCTGCTGCCTGCTGTGTGGACGTACTGCCCCCATGTTCCGTGACCCCCGCGCCCCTGGGACCCTTGGAGGTGAGCCGCCGTGGCACTCTCGATTTCGGCGGTGGTGCTGCTGGCGATCATCGTCTTCCTGCTGATCAAGAAGTCGGGTCTGAAAGCAGGACACGCGATCGTGTGCATGCTGCTCGGTTTCTACCTGGCCTCGTCGACGATCGCGCCCACGATCAACGAAGTCACCACCAACATCGCGGGGATGATCGGCAGCCTCAACTTCTGAGCGCGGCCGACGCCGGCCTCTCGCGTGTTACCCGTCGGTAAGCAATGATGGACGGGCCAGCATTCACGCGCGCAGGGCGGAGCCTACGGTGACGACTTCCGAGGAAAAGAGCCAAGGACGCGGCGAGGCGCGGACCCAGGTCCACGTCTTCCGTGACGATGCCCTCGGTGACCTGGACGCGGTCGGCATCGCCGCGGCGATCCGCCGGGGCGAGGTGAGCCCCGCCGAGGTCGCCAAGGACGCCGCGGCCCGGGTCCGGGACGCCGACGCCCGGCTCGACGCCGTCCAGGTGCACCTCGACATCCCCGCCCACGGCGCCCCCGGCGGCGGCGCGTTCGCCGGGGTGCCGACCTTCGTGAAGGACAACACCGACTTCGCGGGCCTGCCCACGGGACATGGCAGCACCGCGTTCCGGCCCCGGCCGGCCCGGCGGCACGCCGCCTTCACCCGCCAGCTGCTCAGCACCGGCGTCACGGTGCTCGGCAAGACCCGGCTGCCCGAGTTCGGCTTCAGCCCCACCACGGAGTACGAGGAGGGCCCGCCGGTCCGCAACCCCTGGCACACCGGCCACTCGGCGGGCGGCTCCTCCGGCGGCAGCGCCGCCCTGGTCGCCGCCGGCGCGGTGCCGGTCGCGCACGCCAACGACGGCGGGGGCTCCATCCGCATCCCGGCCGCCGCTTGCGGCCTGGTCGGGCTCAAGCCCACCCGCGGCCGGACCGTGCCGAACGCGCAAGGGCGCCAGCTGCCCATCGACATCGTGGTCGACGGCGTCGTGAGCCGCACGGTCCGGGACAGCGCCGCGTTCCTCGCCGCTGCGGAACTGCACCACCGGAACGCGAAGTTGCCGTCCGTGGGGCTGGTGGAGGGCCCGGGGGAGCGCCGGCTGCGGGTCGGCCTGCTGGTGGACTCCCCGAACGGCGCCCGCACCGACGAGGACACCCGGGCGGCCGTCACGGAGACGGCGCGGCGCCTCGAACGCCTCGGCCACACGGTGACGCCGGTGGAGCTGGCCATCGACCCGCGCTTCACCGAGGACTTCCTCACCTACTGGGGCATGCTGTCGTTCCTCATCGGCGCCACGGGCCGGACCATGGGCACCGACTTCGACCGCCACCGCATGGACGGCCTGAGCCGCGGCCTGCGCGAGACGTACGTCCGCAACTGGCGCAGCACACCCGCGGTCGTGCGCCGCCTGAAGCGGACCCGGGAGGCCTACGCGGCGGCGTTCCGGGGCCAGGACGTCATCCTGTCCCCGGTCCTGGCGCACACCACCCCGCCGCTCGGCCACCTCGCCCCGTCCGTCCCGTACGCCACGCTGATCGAGCGGATCCTCGCCTACGTGGCGTTCACCCCGGTCAACAACGTCGTCGGCACCCCGTCCCTCTCCCTCCCGGCCGCGTCCACGACACCGGACGGCCTGCCGATCGGCGTGATGTTCTCGGGCCGCCCGGGCGCCGAACGGACCCTGCTGGAGCTGGCGTTCGAACTGGAGGCGGATCGGCCGTTCCCGAGCCTCAGGGGCGCGTGAGGGAGCGCGCGGCGCTGGACCGGGCGCGCCTTACGCGGACCCGGCCTCCAGGGCGGCGACGATCGCTCGCCGGAGCACCGGCCAGAACCGCCGGTCGGTGGCGTTCCCGGGGTGGGCAGGAGGGCCGAGGGCTTCGTCCCGGTCGAGCACGTGGATCACGAAACGCCACTGTGAGCCGGGCAGCGACACCCTGACGCGTGCGTCATCGGGGGGCCAACGGCCCGACCCGGGTTCGCCCGTCCAGCCCGCGGCCTGCCGCCAACCCGCCTCGCGCACGGCGTGGCCCGTTTCGACGTCGTCGTCGCGACCGTCCACCGCCGCGATCGAGACCTCGTTGTCCACACCGCCGTCGATGCAATGCCATTGCAGCGTCGTCATCTCCACGGTGACGTCGGCGTCGGACTCGTGGCGCGCGTCGGGTGTCATGACGGCACATCGCGGGCGGCACTCGGCACCGTGCAGTCGATCAGCAGCCCGGCAGCTGCGCCGGCCCTGCGCCGCAGGGACGTCACGCCGGACCGTCGGCGCCGGCGGAGGTGAGGAAGTCGGCCCAGGCGGCCGGGGTGAAGGCGAGGCGGGGGCCGTCGACGTGCTTGGAGTCGCGGACGTGGACGGTGGTGGGTTCGGTGGCGATCTCGACGCACGAGTCGGTCTCGGCCCCGCTGCTGTAGCTGCTCTTGAGCCACGCCAGTTCGCGGATCATGTCTCCCCCAACAGCCGCTCGATGAAGGCGGTCGACTCGAGTGGAGTGAGCGCCTGCGCCCGGATGATGCCGTAGCGCAGTTCAAGGATACGAAGGTGCCGTGGATCGGTGACCGGACGGCCCCCGGCCACTGCGGGGGAGCGGCCGACCGCCGTTCCGTCCTCGAACTTCAGCACCTCGATCCCGCCGTCCGCCCCGGCGTGCTCCTCCCGGTCCATCGGCATGACCTGGATCTCGACGTTGGGAAACTGGGCCACGATCAGCAGGTGTTCGAGCTGGGCGCGGACAACTTCCCGGCCCCCGAGGCGTCGTCGGAGCGTCCACTCGTCCTGGACGAAGCTCAACTCGGGCGCCGAGTCGCGGTCGAATACCGCCTTGCGCGCCACGCGTGCCGCGACGCCCCGCTCGATCTCCTCCTCCGCGTAGCGCGGTCGCCGCATGCGGAACAGGGCGCGGGCGTACTCGGGCGTCTGGAGAAGCCCATGGACGTTCACGGGGTCGTACTGCTGAAGCTCAACCGCCCGTGCCTCCATCTGCGCAAGATCCCGCACCTTCTTCGGGTACCGGACCTTCTTCACGTCCTCCTTCATCGCCGCGACGAGCCCGCCGGCGTCCAGCACATCGTCCGCCGTGTCCAAGTACTCGGGCCTCGGGATCCGCTTCCCCGTCTCGATCTTGTAGACGAGATCCTCGCCGTACCCGACCGCCACCGCGAAGTCGCCGACGCGCATCCCTGTTGCCTCGCGGCGGAGCCTCAACTGCCGTCCCACCGTGGCGATCACGGCGAGCGCCCAGTCGTCGTCCGGGTCCACCTCCCAGCCCGGCTCGTCCGTCCGGTCCGTCCCGGTCCCGACCCGCACCGCCTCGCCGTTCACCGACATGCGCGCCCCTCCGTAATGCTGCGACGTACTGTTCCGCCCCGCTCGCAGGAGCTGCTTCGACAGTCCCGACAGCGCTGGACAAACCTTGGACCGTAGCTCTACGTAACAGGGCAATCACAGGTAACGGTACGTCCGGTCGACCACGCTCGGTCACGTGAATCAGTAAACTCAGGGGATCGCCCGGCACGGGTCAGGACCCGAACACGAGCACTGCATCCGCAACGTCACCATGCTGCTGTCCTCCACCCCCCGCGGTGCCCGCCTCGCCCGCCTGCTCGCGGTGGACACGCTCCGGAGCTGGGGACTCCCGTACGAGCGGGCGAGCCACGTCGTCGCGGAGCTGGCCGCCAACGCGGCCACCCACGGCCGCCTCCCCGGCCGAAGCTTCCGGCTCACGCTCTACGTGATCGGCACCACGCTCCGCATCGAGGTCACCGACACGCGCGGTGACCGGATGCCCGCGCCGCAAGCACCGGACGCAGCGGCCGAGTCGGGCCGGGGCCTTTTGCTCGTCGAGGCGTTGGCCGACCGCTGGGGGGTGACCGAAGGGCGTTTCCCGCGCAAGACCGTCTGGGCCGAACTGAGTCTGACGGCACCGGAACACGCACCCTCGCGCTCCGGTGCCGTCGACGACTGAAAGACAAAGAACTCTCGGGGAAAACACCCCACCAAACCCCACCGCTCCCGCCCGTGGTCGCGCTCACTCGGGCGGGTGAACATCTCCGGTTCGGCTGGATTTCCGAGCCGCCCAGGCCCGACGCTCAGCGCAACGCACCACCGCGATCACAGACATGAGACGGCCCCCGCCGGGACTGCAATCCCACTGCGAGGGCCTGACCACCGAGGAAGAGGAAGCTTCCCGATGGGTACCCAGAACCCTAGCGTGCCCCCGCACGCCCAGGCCCGCCTAGCGGGCAACAAGCACCCGAACCAGGCCCACCGCACCACCGGCGGGCTCCGGCACGACAACACCCGCCACACCACCCGCTTCACGGTGATCGGCAACCACCTCGCCCAGCACCAGCGGCTCTCGCTCCTCGCCATCGGGCTCGGCACGCACCTCCAGTCCCTGCCGAAGGGCGCCCCCGCCGACATCAAGACCCTCGCCGCCCGGTTCCCCGAGGGGGCCACCCGTATCGCCGCCGCCCTGCGCGAACTGGAGACCCACGGCTATCTGCGCCGCGAACGTGTCCGCACCTCCACCGGCCGCATCGTGACCCGCACGACCTCGTGCAACCAGCCGACGGCCGCCCGCCGCCCTGCCGAGGCACTTTCCCGAACGACAGCCGAACCGCAGCCGCAGCCACAGCCACAGGAGGCCCGCGAGGAGCGCCCCCCACGGGAGACGCGTGAGCAACGAGCGCCCCGCAAACCCCTCCCCGCCGTGCCCCGCCCAGGGTGCAGCGTCCCCGCGCTGTTCCGGGCCGCCGCCGACCTCCTCGCGGACCTCCACCGCCACGAGCCCCGGCTGCTCCTCTCCACCACCGACACGGCCCACCTGACCCCCGGCGTCGCCGCCTGGCTGGAGCGGGACGTCACCCCCGCCGCCGTACGCCGGGCCCTGACCGCCGACCTGCCGCCCGAGGGTGTACGCCGGCCCGCGGCCTTCCTGGCCCACCGCCTCGCGGACCAGCTCCCACCCCCGCCCCCGTTCCGCGTACCGGCCGCCGCCCCGCCGCCGCCCGTACGACACCCCCTGCGGAACTGCGACGGCTGCGACCGGGCTTTCCGTTCACCCGGCTCCGAGACCCGCTGCCGCGACTGCCGGACCGACGTCCAGACGGCTGCCTAGCGTGAACGACGAGGAGCGAGAGCCATGACCACCCCACCCGACCGACCACGCACATCAGGGCGCCTCCCACCGGTACCGGGCCCTGCGCGACGTCGTCCGGTCCACGGACGACGCACTGCCGGGGAAGTTGGAGATCACCAAGGAAGGGATCGTCCACGACCTTCTGTCGCCCAACGGCCGACACGAGCTGACCGCGTCGCTGCTGCGCAAGCGCCTGGAGAGGGTGATGCCGGAAGAGGTCGTGGCCCATACGGGCACGCCTGATGTGGAGGACGAGTATGAGGGCATCCTGCGGCGCCCTGACGTCATGGTGATCACCATGGCGGACATGGAAGTGCCGGCCGGGTTCGCCCCCCGGGCGCTCGTCGCCGCCATCGAAGTCGTCTCGCGGTCCAACCCGGACAACGACTGGGTGGGCAAGCTGCGCGACTACCCGCTGCTGGGGGTCCCGACGTACGTGATCTTCGACCCCCGTACCGGAACCGGCGCCGTTTTCACCGACATCCACTCCACCCCGGACGGCCCTCGCTACGCCGTGCGCAAGGACTTCGTCTACGGCGAGGACGTCACCATCGGCGAGTGGACCATCTCCACGAGCGGCCTGCCGCGCTACCAGGACGGCGGCGCGGAGCGGGACCGGTCGTGAAGGACGTGTTCCGGAATCCGGGGGGACTGTTCCGGTCACCTTCGCCCGTGGGGCACGTCATGTACCCGGCCGGAGGGCGGGACGTCCGGCGCACCGGCCAAGTCGACCGAAGGCGCCCCAGGCCAAATAGGGTGGTCCCATGACGGAACTGCCCTCCTCCAGCCCTCGGCCGGGGGGACCCCCCTCTCGCTCCGCCCGGCGTCTGATGCTGGTGCACGCGCACCCGGACGACGAGTCGATCAACAACGGCGCGACGATGGCGCGCTACGCGGCGGAGGGTGCCCACGTGACGCTGGTCACCTGCACCCTCGGTGAGCGCGGCGAGGTCATCCCGCCCGGACTGCGGCACCTCGGCGGCGCCGCCCTCGGCGGACACCGGCTCGGTGAGCTGCGGGAGGCGATGGCGGCGCTCGGCGTCACGGACTTCCGGCTGCTCGGCGGGGCCGGGCGGTACTGCGACTCCGGGATGATGGGGCTGCCCGACAACGACGACCCCGGCTGCTTCTGGCAGGCCGACGTCGACCAGGCCGCCGGGCTGCTCGCCGAGGTGATCCTCGAGGTGCGGCCGCAGGTGCTGGTCACGTACGACGACAACGGCGGCTACGGGCACCCCGACCACATCCAGGCCCACCGCGTCGCCATGCGCGCCGTCGAACTGGCCGCCGGGGCGGGGTGGGACGTCCCCAAGGTCTACTGGAACCGCGTGCCCCGCTCCGTGGCCGAGGACGCCTTCGCCCGGCTGGAGCGTGACCTTCCCGACCTGCCCTTCGACAAGGCGGGCGGGGTCCAGGACGTCCCCGGTGTGGTCGACGACGAGCGGGTCACCACGGCCGTCGACGGCACGGCGTACGCCGGCGCCAAGGCCGCCGCGATGCGCGCCCATGCCACCCAGATCACCGTCGCCGACCAGCCGTACTTCGTGCTGTCCAACGAGCTCGCGCAGCCGCTGTTCACGACCGAGTACTACGAGTTGGTGCGCGGCGGGCGGCCCCCGGGCCCGGAGGACGACCTGTTCGCCGGCGTCGGCGCGGGGGAGGCGTCGTGAGCGGCGACCGCGTGCCCCTGATGGCGCAGCCCCTGCGTCCGCCCTCCGCGGGGCGGGCCGTCGCCCTGCTCGGGCTGCTGGTGCTGGGCGCCGTGGTGGGCATCGCCGGGGCGCTGGTCCAGCCCGCGTGGTTCCCGGGCGGGCTCCTGCTCGCCCTGGCCGGTGAGGCCGGCCTGGTGCTCGGCGCGTCCCGGGCGACGCGTGGCCGGTCCGGCGGGGTGGCCGTCGCCGCCGGCTGGATGATCATGGTCATCCTGCTCACGGTCAGCCGTCCGGAAGGCGACTTCGTGTTCGCCGCGGGAAGCGGCTCGTACCTCTTCCTGCTCGGCGGCATCGCCGTGGCTGTGATCTGCGCCACCTTTGGTGCCGGGAGGCAACCGGACGGCGACTCCGCCCGACTTCGCAAGTGACGTACCACTTCGCCGTGCCAGGGGCGTGATGGTCCGGTGTGGGTTTCCCCGGCGGTACTGGGATACGGGCCGGATATGGCCAGTAAGGTGGTGCGCGCCGTCGAGCCTCCCTCGAACCCTCGGCCTCGCCCGAGCTGGGAGGACCCCCACCGTGAGGTCGTGACGGGCGGCGGAGCCAACCGGGAGAACCTGCCTTGAGTCGTGAAACTGACACTCCGTCCTCCGGGCCCAACGGGCACGGCGGAGCCGCCTACCCGTCGGGCACGCCGCCCTACGGGATCCCGGCGATTCCGGACGCGGGCCGTCCGGCCGCGCGGCCGGAGGAACGCAAGACCGAGACCACGCTGACGACCCGGATCCGGATCAACATCCCCGGGTCCCGGCCGATTCCGCCGGTCGTGGTGCGCAAGCCCGTCACGGACGCGGAGGGCAGGAAAGCCGCCGCGGACGCCGGGACCGCCGCCGAGCCTGCTCCCGCCGCACCCCCCGCCGACCCGGTCGAGCCCCCCGCGCGGCCCGAGGCCGCCGACCGGCCCGCCGCCGAGGAGAAGCCGGCCAGCGACTGGTTCGCGCCCCGCAAGTCCGGGGCGGGCAAGCCCGGTCAGGGCGCGGGGCCGGCCAACGGGGCGGCGGCTCCCGGTACTTCCGGCGCGCCCACCGCGGCCCCCTCCGGCCCGCCGCAGGCCCCGTCCGCACCGAACGGCGCGGGCCCCGCGGCCGGCGGTGCCGCGCCGGCCGGTCCCGGCGCGCGACCCGGTGGCCCGCGGCCCGGCGGCGTGGTCGGCTCCATGGGCGCCCCGGGCGCTCCCCGTCCCGGCGGCGGGAAGGCGGCCGGCCCCACCGGCGGTCCGGTGGCTCCCGGTCACGGCGGCGGCACCGGCTCCTTCGACGTGACCGAGGCACTGGCCGGCGCCCCCGGCGGCAACGGCGCCCGTCCGGACGCGAACCGCGGCGGCGAACCGCGCCGCGACGACCTCCCGTACTTCGCGGACGGCACCGACGGCGGCAACCGGCGCGACCCCGCGGGGCGGCCCGGCGGCGTGCCCGGCCCCGGCCTCCCCGGCGGCCCGCAGGCCCCCTCCGGCCCCACCGGCGGCCCGGTCACCGGCGACGGCCCGATGACTCCGCCCGCCGCCGCACGCGGCGCGGGCGCCCCCGGTGGCGGCGCGCCCTTCGCGGAGGAGCGCACCGGCCCCGGCGGCGGACTGAGCGACGACACCGCGATCCTCACCCCGCAGAAGCTCGCCGACCCCGGCGCCGCCGGCTACGGGCCCCGCCACGACAACGTGTCCGGGCAGACCGTCACCAGCGGCATCCCGGTGATCCCGCCGAGCGCGTCCTTCGACGCGCCCGGCATGGGCCCGAACGCCCCCGGCCCGCACACCCCGCCGAAGCTGCCCGACCCGGTGAGCCCGCCCCCGGCGAGCTCCTCCAAGGCGCCGAAGAAGAAGGGGCGCAGCAAGCTCGTCCTGCTCGCCACCGGCGTGGTCCTGGTCGCCGGCGTCGCCTACGGCGCGGGCCTGCTGATGAACCGTTCCGACGTGCCCAAGGGCACCACGGTACTCGGCATCGAGATCGGCGGCGGCACCCGCGACGAGGCCGTGAAGAAGCTGGACGGCGCGCTCGACGGCCGGCTGAACAAGCCGCTGAAGCTCTCCGTCGACGGCAAGACCTTCGAACTCCAGCCGGACAACGCCGGCCTGCAGGTCGACATCGACGCCACCGTCGGCAAGGCCGCCACCAGCGACTACAACCCGGTCAACGTCATCGGCTCGCTGTTCGGCCAGTCGCGCGTGGTCGAGCCGGAGATCCCCGTCGACCACGAGAAGCTGCAGGCCGCCCTGGAGAACGCGGCCGGAGGCGTCGGCACGGTCAAGGAGGGCTCGATCACGTTCGAGTCCGGCAAGGCCGTCCCGGTGTACCCGCAGGCCGGCAAGGGCATCGACGCCGCCAAGGCGGCCGACGTGGTCGCCGCCGCGTACCGCACGCAGGTGGAGACCGGTACCGCGAACGCGGTGAACGTCCCCACGACGTCCCAGCAGCCGAAGGTCACCAAGGCCGAGGTCGACCGGATGATGAAGGAGTTCGCCGAGCCCGCCATGTCCGACCGGGTCACCGTGCAGACCGACCCGGCGCACTCGGTGCCGATGAGCCCCGAGAGGTCGCTGTGGAAGTTCCTGCGCGTCGAGGCGGTCAACGGCAAGCTGGTCGACAAGCCCGACCTGAAGGCCCTGGAGGAGCTGTACGGCCAGGCGTTCGACGGTGTGCTCATCACCCGGGGCAACGGCAAGAAGACCGCCGTCACCCCGCAGGACGTCTACGGCGCCCTGCGCCAGGCGCTGATCAGCACGTCCGACCGCACCGCCGTCATCGAGACGAACCCGAGCTGACGCACACACGAAGCGAGCGGCGCCGCACGGATGTTCCGCGCGGCGCCGCTTCCTTTGGTCCGCGCACGGCGGCAGGTTCGTCCGCGCACGGCGGCAGGGCGGCCGTGCGCGGGGCGCGTCCCCACCGTGCGGCATGACATCTGTCATCCCCGGGTCACGACCGCCGGCACTGCCGGGCACCCGCCCCCGGCGGCCACGATGGGCGCATGACGACGACAGAGGCGGTCGTGTTCGACCGGGTCACCAAGAGATACGGCGACGTCCGCGCCGTGGACGACGTGACCCTCACCCTGCGCGCCGGGGAGACCGTGGCGCTCCTCGGCCCGAACGGCGCCGGCAAGTCCACCACCCTCGACCTGCTGCTCGGCCTGGGGCGCCCCGACAGCGGCACGGTCACCGTCTGCGGCACCGGCCCGCGCGAGGCGATCGTCGCCGGACGCGTCGGGGCCATGCTGCAGAGCGGCGGGCTGATGGGCGAGGTCACCGTCGCCGAACTGGTGGGGCTCGCCTGCGGCCTCCACCCCAGG
The DNA here is from genome assembly GCF_044540535.1 of Streptomyces sp. NPDC085937. Taxonomy (NCBI): domain Bacteria; kingdom Bacillati; phylum Actinomycetota; class Actinomycetes; order Kitasatosporales; family Streptomycetaceae; genus Streptomyces; species Streptomyces sp. NPDC085937. The sequence goes on from NZ_JBITSH010000004.1 coordinate 296,469, forward strand.
CCGCACCCCGTCCCCGACGTCCTCGCCCGCGCCGGACTCACCGGGATCGCCGGCCGCAGGGCCGACAAGCTGTCCGGGGGACAGGCCCAGCGGCTCCGCTTCGCCCTGGCCACCGCCGGGGACAGCGACCTGCTCGTCCTGGACGAGCCCACCACCGGCATGGACGTCACCGCCCGCCGGGCCTTCTGGGCCACCATGCGCGAGCAGGCCGGCCAGGGGCGCACGGTCCTCTTCGCCACGCACTACCTGGAGGAGGCCGACGCGATCGCCGACCGCGTGCTGGTCCTGCACCGGGGCCGGCTGCTGGCCGACGGCACCGCTGGCGAGATCAAGGCGAGCACCGGGGCGCGGCGCGTCTCCTTCGACCTGGCCGACGGCACACCCGACCGGACCGCGCTGCGCCGGCTGCCCGCGGTCACGGCCGTCGACGTGTCGCCCGGCGGCACGGTCCGGCTGCGCTCCTCGGACGCCGACGCCACCGTCCACGCCCTCTACGGACTGGGCCTCTATCCCCGCAACCTCGAAGTCGCCGGGCTCGGACTCGAGCAGGCGTTCGTCACCCTCACCGGGACCGAGGAGGCCGTCGCGCCATGAGGGGACTGATCCGGCTCGAACTCGTCCGCGTCCTGCGCAACCGCAAGTTCCTGTTCTTCTCCGTGCTCTACCCCAGCGTGCTGTTCCTGCTGATCGCGGGCACCGCCGACACCACCGCCACGCTCGACGACAGCGGCCTGACCCTGCCCGCCTACCTGATGGTCTCCATGGCGTCCTTCGGCGCCCTGACGGCCGTGCTGATGGGCAACAGCGAACGCATCGCCCGGGAACGCGAGAACGGCTGGGTGCGGCAGCTGCGGCTCACGTCCCTGCCCGGCCGGGGCTACGTGCTGGCCAAGACCGCGAGCGCCGCAGTGGCCGCCCTGCCGTCGATCGTCGTGGTCTTCGCCGTCGCCGCCACGGTGAAGGACGTACGGCTGGACGCCTGGCAGTGGCTCGCGCTCACCGGGACGATCTGGGCGGGCAGCATGGTCTTCGCCGCCCTCGGCGTGGCCATCGGGTACGCGGCCACCGGGGACGCCGTACGGCCCGTCACGATGATCGTGTACTTCGGGCTGTCCCTGCTCGGCGGCCTGTGGATGCCCACCACCACGTTCCCCCGGTGGCTCCAGGACATCGCCGGCTGGCTGCCCACCCACGCGTACGCCGCCCTGGGCCGGGCGATGGAACAGAGCCACGCGCCGGACGTACGGGACGTTGCCGTCCTGCTGGTCTTCCTCGTCCTCTTCACCGCGGGCGCGGCCTGGCTGTACCGGAAGGACACCTCGCGAGCGTGAGCGGCATCGGCTTCGGACAACGTCCCCAGAACGTCGGGCAGCGGGCCGTCAAGGTGCTGTGGACGGCCATCTGGCTGGTGTTCCTGGGCGCGCCCGTGACGGACCTGCTGCACGGCGGGCACCCCACGGGCGCGCGCGTCCTCGGCTGGCTCGGGCTCGCCGTCTTCGTCACCTGGTACATGCTGCTGATCTTCCGCACCGGCCGCGGCGACCGCACGGCGCTCGTCCTCGGCTCCGTCGCGGTGCTCGCGGCCCAGTCCGCCGTCCTCTCCCTCACCCTCGGCCGCGAGTGGCTGGTCCTGTTCGTGTACGTCGCCATCGCGTCCGGCGCGGCCCTGCCCACGAGACTGTCCCGCTGGACCGTCCCCGCCGCCTGCGCGGTGATGGCCGCGCTCGCGTTCGCCGTGCCGGACGGCGTGGACCTGCTGTGGGGGCTGCTCCCCCCGGCGCTGCTCGGCGGCTTCGCCATGACGGGCGTACGGGAACTGATCCGCACCACGATCGCGTTGCGCGAGGCCCGCGCCACCGTCGCCCACCTCGCCGCCAACGAGGAGCGGCTGCGGCTCGCCCGGGACCTGCACGACCTGCTCGGCCACTCGCTGTCCGTGATCACCCTCAAGAGCGAGCTGGCGGGCCGTATGCTCCCCGGCCACCCGGAGGAGGCGGCCCGGCAGGTCGCCGACATCGAACAGGTCAGCCGGCAGGCACTGGTCGACGTCCGGGAGGCCGTCACCGGCTACCGGCGGCTACGCCTGGCCGGCGAACTGGCCGGGGCACGGCTGGCGTTGCGGGCCGCCGGAGTCGTCCCCGACCTGCCCGACGAGTCCGGCGCAGGCGACGTACCGGAGGAGGCCGAGTCGGCCCTCGCCTGGGCGCTGCGCGAGGCCGTCACCAATGTCGTCCGGCACAGCGGCGCCCGGCGCTGCACGGTCGGCCTGGTCCGCCGGCAGTCCCTGCAGGGCCCGGTGCTGGAACTCTCCGTGGAGGACAACGGCTCGGGAAGCCCCGGCGCCTCCTACGCCCTGGGCAACGGCCTGCGGGGCCTGGGTGAGAGGCTGGGCGCCGTGGGCGGAACACTGGAGGCCGGGCCCGTCCGGCACGGATTCCGGCTGGTCGCCCGCGTCCCCGTGGAGAGGGCCGCCGACCCGGCGCCGGGAGGGGGAGCCGCATGATCAAGGTCCTGCTGGCCGAGGACCAGGCGATGGTCCGCGAGGCCCTGGCCGCGCTGCTCGGCCTGGAGCCGGACATCGAGGTCGTGGCCCAGGTGGCGCGCGGCGACGAGGTGCTCGCGGCGGCCCGCGCCCACGACGTGGACGTGGCGCTCCTCGACATCGAGATGCCGGGCGCGACCGGTATCGAGGCGGCGGCCCTGCTGCACCGCGAACTCCCCGCACTGAAGCTGGTCGTCCTGACCACCTTCGGGCGGCCCGGCTATCTGCGCGGCGCCATGGAGTCGGGCGCCGACGCCTTCCTCGTCAAGGACGCCCCGGCGGCACAGCTCGCCGACGCGGTGCGCCGGGTGCTGGCGGGCGAGCGGGTCATCGACCCGGCCCTGGCCGCGGCGGCGCTCGCCGAGGGGGCCAACCCCCTCACCGACCGCGAACGCGAGGTCCTGCGCGCCGCCGCCGACGGCTCCACCAACGCGGACCTCGCCCTCGCGCTCCACCTCTCCCCGGGAACGGTCCGCAACTACCTCTCCACCGCCATCCAGAAACTGGCGGCCCGCAACAGGGCGGAGGCGGTCCGCATCGCCCGCGACAAGGGGTGGCTGTAGCGGTGGCCGGCCGGGCCTCGCAGGACGGGGCGTGCGGGCAGGCGCGGTGCTCCGGTGCGGTCCTGTGGCGGCGCAGCGGTGAGGGCTGCCCCGACGGATGAGCCGGGGCAGCGCTGTCAGTTGAGGAGCGCGCGGGCGGCGTGGGCCTCGCCGCGGACGCGGGCGGCGGCCGGCGGGTCCACCGCGGCGACGACCTCCGCGTACGCCTCCAGTTCCGCCGCGCCCGCCGTGAACTCGCCGCGCTGGACGAGAAGCTGGGCCCGCTCGTAGCGCAGCCGGGCGGGCCGGGACGGGAGGAGCAGGGCGAGGTCCAGGGCCCACAGCGCCACGTCGGTCCGCTCGGGACGGGTCGCCGCCCACGCCCGTACGTTGTTCAGGATGCGCGCGACCACCTCCAGCGTCCCCGCCGGCGTCAGCATGGACGCCTCCAGCGGGCCCCCGGTGACACCGGCGACCAGCAGTTCCGCGTCCGCCCCGGTGAGCACCCGGCCCCCGTCGAACGGGTCGGCCAGCACCTGTCCGGCGCCCGGCCCCCCGGGGTCGCCGAAGCCGACGACGAAGTGCCCGGGCAGCGCCACGCCGTACACGGGCGCGCCCGCCCGCCGGGCCACCTCGATCCACACCACCGACAGCAGGATCGGCAGCCCGCGCCGCCGCCGCAGCACCGCGTGCAGCAGCGAGGACTCCAGCCGCCGGTAGTCGTCCGGGACGCCGTGGAAGCCGTACCGCTCACCCAGCAGGTCCCGCAGCGCCAGCGCCCAGGCACGCGGCGACCCGGGCCGGTGCGGCAGCTCGCCGGCCAGCCGGTCGAGCTCGATCTCCACCGCGTCCATGCCCGCCTCGTCGAGCGTGCCGTCGCCCTCCGCGCCCACCAGCAGGCAGAGCGCGGACAGGCCGGGCCGCTCGCTGCGGGCCTCCTCGGCGAACCGCCGGCGCAGTTCGGCGGAGCGTCCGGGCGGTGGGGGCCAAGGGGAGCGCATACCCGGTTCGTGCCCGCTCACAGCGCTCCGTCACCTGCCGGAGCCGACGATTCCGCGGGAGACGTGCGCGGCTCGCGGTAGTGGTGGTACGCGTGGTGCGGGGCGAAGCCCATACGGCCGTACAGTGCCCGCGCGCCCTCGTTGTCCACCTCGACCTGGAGCCAGGCCGCCGACGCGCCCTCCTCCAGCGCCCGGCGGGCCAGCGTCACCATCACGGCCGTGGCCAGCCCCCGCCGCCGCTGCGCCGGATCCACCTCGACCGCCGCGAACCCGGCCCACCGGCCGTCCACGACGCACCGCCCGATGGCGGCCGGCGCCGCCGCGCCCGGAGCGCCCGGCACCGTCGCGAACCACACCGACGGCTCACCCGGACTCCCGGCCGGCGCGCCCGGGGAACCCCCGCCCAGCACCCGCAGGGCCACCTCGCTCACGCCCTTGCGCTGGTACCGGGACAGCCACGCCCCGTCCGCCTCCCGCGACAGCAGCACCGCGGACGACGGGTCACCCAGGTCCGCGACCGGCGCGAGCGCCCCCGTCCACAGCTCGGCGGTCACGTCACGGACCCACCCGCGCCGCTCCAGCTCCGCGCACAGCAGCTCCTGCGTGCCCTCGGCGCCCGTGGCGGTCTGGACGTACGCCGGCAGCCCGCGGGCCGCGTACCAGCGGCGTACGGCCGTCAACGCGTCGTCGAGCGGCATCCCGGGGTCACCCAGCGGCAGCACGGAGTTGGCCCGCCGGGTGAACCCGCCCGCTGCCCGCAGCTCCCATCCGCCGAGCCGCTCGCTCTCCACCGGCCGCCAGCCCCGCGCGGCGATCCGCGCCAGCTCCTCGTAGGACGCGGCGGGCCCGCGCCGACGCGCCGGGGCGGCGGGAACGACCTTGCCCGCGACCAGCGCGGACTCGGCGACGCGGACACTTTCCCCGCTCTTCCTTGTGATCCGCAACACACCGTTGTCCCATGATGTGAGAACGCCGACCGTGTCGCCGAACTTCTCACCCGAAGGACCATGTTCGATCAAGCTCCGTACGGAGACCCGTTTCCCCACGTCAGCAGTGGTGATACGGACCTCGAGGCGCCCGGCGGCTGAGATTTCCACAGGTCAGTTCACCCCTCCTGTTCGGATCATGCTCCGGAACGGAGATACTAGGGGCGGGCATCGACGACGCCGCGCTCCCGCGCGCCAGGCGGCGGAGCCTGAGGAGGCCCGCCAGCGCCCTATCGAGGAGGAACGACAGCGTGACCTACGTCATCGCGCAGCCTTGTGTCGACGTCAAGGACAAGGCGTGCATCGAGGAGTGCCCGGTCGACTGCATCTACGAGGGCCAGCGGTCCTTGTACATCCACCCGGACGAATGCGTCGACTGCGGCGCCTGTGAACCGGTCTGCCCGGTCGAGGCGATCTTCTACGAGGACGACACTCCGGAGGAGTGGAAGGACTACTACAAGGCGAACGTCGAGTTCTTCGACGAGCTCGGCTCCCCCGGCGGCGCCAGCAAGCTCGGTCTGATCGAGCGGGACCACCCGTTCATCGCCGCGCTGCCGCCCCAGGCGTAGCCGTCCCGCATCGGCCTCGCACCGACGCGTCGCCCCCGGTCCCGTACGGCCCCGCCCGCCGTACGGGACCGAGGCGTTCCCCGAACCAGAAAGTGAGCCCCCGCCCGTGTCCGCAGTCTCCGACCGGCTGCCCGCCTTCCCCTGGGACAAGCTGGAGCCGTACAAGAAGACGGCCGCCGCGCACCCCGACGGCATCGTCGACCTCTCGGTCGGCACGCCCGTCGACCCGGTGCCCGAGCACATCCAGAAGGCGCTGATCGCGGCGGCGGACTCGCCGGGCTATCCCACGGTGTGGGGCACCCCGGAACTGCGGGACGCGATCACCCGCTGGGTGGAACACCGGCTGGGCGCCCGCGAGGTGACCCACCGGCACGTCCTGCCGGTCGTCGGCTCCAAGGAGCTCGTCGCCTGGCTCCCCACCCAGCTGGGCCTCGGCCCCGGCGACCAGGTCGCCTACCCGCGCCTGGCCTACCCGACGTACGAGGTGGGCGCCCGTCTGGCCCGCGCGGAGTACGTGGCGTACGACGACCCGACCGAGCTGGACCCCGCGCGGCTGAAGCTGCTGTGGCTCAACTCGCCGTCCAACCCGACGGGCCGGGTGCTGCCCAAGGAGGAGCTGACGAGGATCGTCGCCTGGGCCCGCGAGCACGGGGTGCTGGTCCTCTCCGACGAGTGCTACCTCGAGCTGGGCTGGGAGGCCGACCCCGTCTCGGTGCTCCACCCGGACGTCAACGGCGGCTCCTACGACGGCATCGTCGCCGTCCACTCGCTGTCCAAGCGGTCCAACCTGGCCGGTTACCGCGCCGCGTTCCTGGCCGGCGACCCGGCGGTGCTCGGCCCGCTGCTGGAGATCCGCAAGCACGGCGGGATGATGACGCCGGCCCCGACCCAGGCGGCCGTGGTGGCGGCCCTCGGCGACGACGAGCACGTCCGCGTCCAGCGCGAGCGGTACGCGGCCCGCCGCACGGCCCTGCGCGAGGCCCTGCTCGCCCACGGCTTCCGCATCGAGCACAGCGAGGCCAGCCTGTACCTGTGGGCCACGCGTGACGAGTCCTGCTGGGACACCGTCGCCCACCTCGCGGACCGCGGCATCCTGGTCGCCCCCGGCGACTTCTACGGCCCGGCCGGCGACCGCTTCGTCCGCGTCGCCCTGACCGCGACGAACGAACGCGTCCGGTCGGCGGTCACTCGACTGACCTCCTGACCCGCCGCGTCGTCGCCGACGCGGCGGGGCACGACGACGGGGCCCGGGGAGAACTCCCCGGGCCCCGTCGCCTTCGCCGGGTGCGCCCCGCGGCGGTGAGGTCAGCCGATGGGCAGGCCCTTCACCGGCAGCTTCTTCGCCGCGCCGCCCTTGGCGAGGGAGTCGGTCGGCAGTTCCTTCACCACCGGCACGGCCTTCTTCACGGTCGTGCCCGCGGCCGGCGCCACCTCGGTCGCGTCGGGCGCGGTCTTGCCGACACCCTTGGTCACGTTGTCCACGGTCTTGCCCGGCGCACCGTCCAGGGCGTTCAGCCCGAGGTTCGGGGCGGCCGGCAGCGCCGGCGCCGCGCTCGCGGAACCGGCGGCACCGACCCCGGCGGCCGCTCCCGCAGCGACGATCAGCGCGGCACGGGCGATCCGACGGGTCAGGGGGAGGGACATGGTGCTCCTTCGACGGCAGAGAACGATGAGGTCCGGCCGCCCGGTGACGACCCACTGGCTGTCGACCGCCTGTCGCCGGGCTCGGACGCAGTGACTACCGCGCGACCGCCCCGAAAGTTGCGGAGGCGCCGGGCAAAGAGTCGGCAATGCGGGGCATTGTCGGCCGGGTTCAACGCCTGCGGGTGATCTCCCGCACTCCTGCGCGGGGGCACGTCCGCACACCTGCGCGGGCCTGCGTGCCCTTCCTTGCGGAGCCGCCCCGTGCTACTCGCCGGTGGTGATCCGGACCGCGTCCGCGCCGCCGTCCGTGCCCGCGGACCCCTTGCCGTCCAGCGTCCGCCACTGGCTGTCCGTGTGCCCGGCGACCCACTCCCGCCCGCCGTACGACACGCTCCGTATGTGCAGCTCGGAGGCGTTGGCCACGGCCCAGTGGGCCAGCTGCCACCCCCGCTCACCGGCGTGCCGCCGGTCGCCGGAGACGGCGGTGACGGGAAGCGTCACGGTCCGCCCGCAGGAGCCGTCGCCCGCCGCCTCCGCGGACGCGGAGGGCGTCGGGCGCGACCGCTCCCCGGCGTCGTCGCCCACCTCGGCGCCGGCCGGCTCCAGCACGTCCCGGCCGAAGTCCCGGGCCAGCGCGGCCCGCACCGCGTCCGCGCCGCGCGCCCGGGTGGCCGCCGGCCGGCCCTCGCAGGTCAGCGTCGCCCCGGAGCGCCCGGTGAGGGCGGCCGCCAGCAGCGTCGCGTCCGGCTCGTGCTTGGCGTACGCCTGCGGGAAACCGCTGCGCTGCACCTTCTGCGCGGCGACGGTCAGCGGCAGCCGCGTGTAGCCCGGCACCTTCTCCAGGTGCTCGTAGAACTTCTCCGACGCGTACGCCGGGTCCATGATCTGCTTCGGCGTGCCCCAGCCCTGCGAGGGACGCTGCTGGAACAGCCCCAGCGAGTCACGGTCCCCGAAGTCGATGTTGCGCAGCGCCGACTCCTGGAGCGCGGTCGCCAGCGCGATCGTCACGGCCCGCTCGGGCAGGTCGCGCGCGGTGCCCACGGCACTGATCGTCGCCGCGTTCACCGCCTGCTCGGGGGTGAACTCGTAGGTCGCCCCGTCGCCCTTGCCGGACACGACCTTGCAGCCCGGGCCGCCGGTGCCTCCGGTGACGTACTGCGCCACGACGTATCCGGCGACCGCTGACAGCACCGCGAAGGCCGCGCCGCAGCGGAGCAGACGGCCACGGCGCTTGCGCTTGAGAGGAGGGGACGGCTCTGGCACGCGTACAAGGTACTGGAGAGTACGTTCGCGTGTGAGCCCTGTGGGGACAGTGGGCCGAAGCCCGTCCGCGCTAGGGTCGACGGCATGGCCGACACCCCGCTTGACCTCACGCTGGACGCCGCACGCCTGACCGCGCAGCTCGTCGACTTCCCCTCCGAGAGCGGCACCGAGAAGCCGCTCGCGGACGCCGTCGAGGCGGCCCTGCGTACCCTGCCGCACCTCTCGGTCGACCGGCACGGCAACAACGTGGTCGCCCGCACCCGGCTGGGCCGCGCGGAGCGGGTGATCCTCGCCGGCCACATCGACACGGTCCCGATCGCGGACAACGTCCCCTCGCGCCTCGACGAGGACGGCGTCCTGTGGGGCTGCGGCACCTGCGACATGAAGGCGGGCGTGGCCGTCCAGCTGCGCATCGCGGCCACCGTCCCCGAGCCCAACCGCGACCTCACCTTCGTCTTCTACGACAACGAGGAGGTCGCCGCCGACCTCAACGGCCTGAAGCATGTCGCCGAGACGCACCCCGACTGGCTGGAGGGCGACTTCGCGGTGCTCCTCGAGCCCTCCGACGGGCAGGTCGAGGGCGGCTGCCAGGGCACCCTGCGCGTGCTGCTGAAGACCTCCGGCGAGCGCGCCCACTCCGCGCGCGGCTGGATGGGCTCCAACGCCATCCACGCCGCCGCGCCGATCCTCGCCCGCCTGGCCTCCTACGAGCCCCGGTGGCCGGTCATCGACGGCCTGGAGTACCGCGAGGGCCTCAACGCGGTCGGCATCTCCGGAGGCGTGGCCGGCAACGTCATCCCCGACGAGTGCGTCGTCACGGTGAACTTCCGCTACGCCCCCGACCGCAGCGAGGAGGAGGCCCTGGCGCATGTCCGGGAGGTCTTCGCGGACTGCGGCGTGACCGAGTTCGTCGTCGACGACCACAGCGGCGCGGCCCTGCCCGGCCTGTCCCACCCGGCCGCGGCGGCCTTCATCGAGGCGGTCGGCGGCACCCCGCAGCCCAAGTACGGCTGGACCGACGTGTCCCGCTTCTCCGCGCTGGGCGTCCCCGCCGTGAACTACGGCCCCGGCAACCCCCATCTGGCCCACAAGCGCGACGAGCGCGTCGACACCGCCAAGATCCTCGCGGGCGAGGAGCGGCTGCGGTCCTGGCTGACCGCCTGACACCCGTACGGGCGGCGTCGCGTTTGGAACGCTCTCCCGTGGACATGCTGACGTCCCCCGCATGTAACCCGCGTAGATCTACGCTGAGGCGGTACGACCTGGCAATCGGAGGGAGCGCACATGGCTACGGGCAACCCCGAGGGGAAGCGGCAGCCGCCGGAGGAGAAGCGCCTGGGGCCGGTCCTCCGCCGGCGCGGTCAGGTGGAGTCCAGCACCACCGACCAGCGGCTGCTGGACGAGCGAGCGCCGAGCGACTGGGTGCACACAGACCCCTGGCGGGTGCTGCGCATCCAGTCGGAGTTCATCGAGGGCTTCGGCACCCTGGCCGAGCTTCCGCCCGCGATCAGCGTCTTCGGCTCCGCCCGCACCCCCGCGGACTCGCCCGAGTACGAGGCCGGGGTGCGGCTCGGCCGCGGCCTGGTCGAGGCGGGCTTCGCGGTGATCACCGGCGGCGGCCCGGGCGCCATGGAGGCGGCCAACAAGGGCGCCCTGGAGGCCGACGGCGTCTCGGTCGGCCTGGGCATCGAGCTGCCCTTCGAGCAGGGCCTGAACCGGTACGTCGACATCGGGCTGAACTTCCGGTACTTCTTCGTCCGGAAGATGATGTTCGTCAAGTACGCGCAGGGCTTCGTGGTCCTGCCCGGCGGCCTCGGCACCCTCGACGAGCTCTTCGAGGCCCTGACCCTGGTGCAGACCCAGAAGGTCACGCAGTTCCCCATCGTGCTGTTCGGCACGGAGTACTGGGGCGGCCTCGTCGACTGGCTGCGCAAGACGGTGATCGCCCAGGGCAAGGCGGCCGAGAAGGACCTGCTCCTGTTCCACGTCACGGACGACGTGGACGAGGCGGTCGCCCTGGTCTCCAAGGAAGCGGGCCGCTGAGGCCCCGGGACCCCTACGGGGCGGCCGGGGCCACGACCCCGCCGCCCCCGCAGCGGCCCGCCGGGCCGCCTACGCCAGTCCCCGCCGCGCCACGGCCGGCTCCCGGTCCCCGGCGATGGACGACACCATGTCCAGCACCTGCCGTGTCTCGGCGACCTCGTGCACCCGGTACACCTGGGCGCCCAGCCACGCCGACACCGCCGTCGTCGCGAGCGTCCCCACCACCCGCTCCTTCACCGGGCGGTCCAGCGTCTCGCCGACGAAGTCCTTGTTGGACAGCGACACCAGCACCGGCCACCCGGTGGCCACCATCTCACCCAGCCGCCGGGTCGCCTCCAGGCTGTGCCGGGTGTTCTTCCCGAAGTCGTGCCCCGGATCGATCATCACCGACTCCCGCGGCACCCCCAGGGACACCGCCCGTTCGGCCAGGCCCACGGTCACGTCGAGGATGTCCGCCATGATGTCGTCGTACGTCACCCGGTGCGGCCGGGTCCGCGGCTCCGCGCCGCCCGCGTGGGTGCACACCAGCCCCGCCCCGTACCGCGCGGCGACCTCCGCCAGACGCGGATCGACCCCGCCCCACGCGTCGTTCAGCACGTCCGCGCCGGCCTCGCAGACGGCCTCGCCGACCTCGTGCCGCCAGGTGTCCACGCTGATCACCACGTCCGGGAAACGGCGGCGCACCTCGGCGACGAAACCGACGGTCCGCCGCACCTCCTCCTCGGCCGTGACCTCCTCGCCCGGCCCGGCCTTCACCCCGCCGATGTCGATGATCGCGGCGCCCTCGGCCACCGCCTGCTCCACGCGCGCGAGCGCCGGCTCGTCGCGGAAGGTGGCGCCCTGGTCGTAGAAGGAGTCCGGGGTCCGGTTCACGATCGCCATGATCACCCGCTCGTGCGGTGCGAATTCCCGCCTGCCCAGCCTGAGCATCCCCTTGAGACCTCTCCTCGTCCTGCCGTGCGGGCCGCCTCCGTCCGCCCGGCGGTCCCGACTGTCAGACTCGCATGGCACGATCGGAGCCACACATCCGACTCCGACTCATCCGACCGTGGGGGCCCCGGCGATGGTTATGTTCCTGTTCCTGGTCGTCGCGCTGGCCGTCGTGGTGGCCGCGGTGACCCTGGCCGTGGTGGGCGGCGGCGACAGCGCCCCGCTGCCCGAGGCGGCACCGGAGCGCCTCCAGGACTCCCTGCCGCCGGACCGCCCGGTCAACCGCGCGGACATCGACAGCCTGCGCTTCCCGCTCGCCGCCCGCGGCTACCGCATGGCGGAGGTGGACGACGCCCTCGGCCGCCTCGGCGCGGAGCTCGCCGAGCGGGACGCCCGGATCGCCGACCTGGAGTCCGCGCTGGCGGGCGCCCGGGCCGCCGCGGCGCACGTCGCGATGGACAAGGCCGCCCCGCACCCGGAGGGCGATCAGCGGTGAGCGACGCCGCGAGCGAGGTGCCGGCCGGCCCGGACGGCCTTCCGCGCTGCCCCTGGGCGCTGTCCGCCCCGGACTACCTGGCGTACCACGACGAGGAGTGGGGCCGCCCGGTCCACGGCGACGACGCCCTCTTCGAGCGCCTCAGCCTGGAGGCCTTCCAGTCGGGGCTGTCGTGGATCACCATCCTGCGCCGCCGCCCCGGCTTCCGCGCGGCCTTCGCCGGGTTCCGGATCGCGGAGGTCGCCGAGTTCACCGACGCGGACCGGGAGCGGCTGCTGGCCGACACCGGCATCATCCGCAACCGCGCGAAGATCGACGCCACGCTGGGCAACGCGCGCGAGCTGGCGGGGTGGGCGCCGGGCGAGCTGGACGCCCTGATCTGGTCCCACGCCCCCGACCCGGCCGGCCGCCCGGTGCCGGACACCCTCGCCGACGTCCCGGCGGTGACCCCGGAGTCCACGGCCCTGTCCAAGGCCCTCAAGAAGCGCGGCCTGCGCTTCGTCGGCCCCACCACGGCATACGCCCTGATGCAGGCCTGCGGCCTGGTCAACGACCACCTGAAAACCTGCACAGCAAGAACCTGACCGACACGAGAAGCGCCCCTCAGGGGCGCGGGCAACCGCGCGAAAGCCCCCACGGACCCGCACCCGAAAAGCCGAGCCGCAGCCCCACCCCCTCAGGGGCGCGGGGAACCGCGCGAAAGCCCCCACGGACCCGCACCCGAGAACCGAGCCGCAGCCCTCACCCCCCCTCAGGGGCGCGGGGAACTGCGCGAAAGCCCCGACGGACCCGCACCCGAAAAGCCGAGCCGCAGCCCTCACCCCCCCCTCAGGGGCGCGGGGAACTGCGCGAAAGCCCCGACGGACCCGCACCCGAAATCCGAGCCGCAGCCCCCACCCCCTCAGGGGCGCGGGGAACTGCGCACCCAGCCACAGCGCACCCGCACCCGCCCCCGCGCCGCAGGCCCCCTCACCGCCCCAAATACTTCGGCTTCTCCTTGTTCACGAACGCCCGCACAGCAATCGCGTGATCCTCGGAGGACCCCGCCCGAGCCTGCAACTCGTCCTCTTTCTCCAGCAGTTCCTCCAGCGAGTGGCTCAGCCCGTACGCCACCGACTCCTTCAGCGCCGCGTAGGCCACCGTCGGCCCCTCGGCCAGCGCGCGGGCCGTCTTCTCGGCCTCCGCCCGCAGCTCCGCCGCCGGCACCAGCCGGTTGGCGATGCCCAGCTCGTACGCCTCCTGCGCGGAGACGCTGCGCGGGAAGAGCAGCAGATCGGTGGCGCGGCCGGGACCGACGACCCGTGGCAGCGTCCAGGAGATGCCCGAGTCGGCCGTGAGCGCGACCCCGGCGAAGGAGGTGTTGAACGCCGCCGTGTCCGCGACGATGCGGTAGTCCGCGGCCAGCGCGAACCCGAAACCGGCCCCCGCCGCGACCCCGTTGACCGCCGCCACCACCGGCTTAGGCGCCCCCGCGATCGCCTTGACGATCGGGTTGTAGTGCTCGCGCACCGTGGACATGGTCTGCCCCGAGCCGTTCTCCCGGTCGGCGGCCAGCAGCCCGATGTGCTCCTTGAGGTCCTGCCCGACGCAGAACGCCCGCTCCCCGGCGGCGGTCAGCAGCACGGCCCGTACGGCGTCGTCGTCCGCGGCGGACCGGACCGCGTCACGGAGGGCGACCTTCGCCGCGACGTTCAGCGCGTTCATCGCCTCGGGGCGGTTCAGCGTGATCGTCGCGAGTCCGTCGCTGACCTCGTAGAGCACGGTGTCGGCCATGTCGTATCCCTCCGTGTGCGGCTCGGGACGTACTGGTGAGTACATCCTCGTGTGGAGGACAGCATGACCCAGATCACCGGTCGGGGCGGACGGCCCGTGTGTGACCTGCGTCAAAGAAATGCCGCCCGTTTCCGGGCACCGAAAGTCCGGGCGGCGGCGAAGTATCGCAGCCACATCGCCGAATTGAGTGGTTTTGCTCGCGTGCGTTGCCCAAGCGATGCCTACTGATGTTGGTCATCGGGTCCTGCCATGCGGGATAATGGCTGGGAAGCAATGTGTTCGATGCCGGTGGCGTGTGTCCTGCTTCAGGGACCGCAGGTGCCCTTCAGGGCCGTCGGCTCAGACGGTTTAGCTGGGTTTCAGGAAGGGGAACGAGCATGGCGGCCATGAAGCCGCGGACGGGTGATGGCCCGCTCGAGGTGACCAAGGAGGGGCGGGGCATCGTCATGCGCGTTCCGCTCGAAGGCGGCGGTCGGCTCGTCGTCGAGCTGACCCCGGACGAGGCCGACGCGCTCGGCGACGCCCTCAAGAAGGTCGTCGGCTGACGCGCAAGCGACCATACCCCTTCAGCCGCCCCGGTGCCGCACGCGGTGCCGGGGCGGCTGTTTGCGCGCGCGGGGGAGCGCCGGCGTCCGCCGGTCACCGCTCCGGGAGTGGGAAGAGCACCGTTCCGCGGCCGCTCACCGCTTGACGGCGCACAGCAGACCGTCGCCCACCGGCAGCAGCGACGACACCAGCTCCTGGCTCTCGCGAACGGTCCGCACCAGCTCCCGCAGCCGCAGCACCTCCGAGGGCTGGGGGCCGGAGTCCATGGTGCGTCCGTTCGCGAAGACACCTTCGAAGGCGACCAGGCCTCCCGGACGCAGCAGACGCAACGATTCAGCGAGATAGTCCTGGTACTCCTGCCGGTCGCCGTCGCAGAAGACCAGGTCGTAGCCGGAGTCCGCGAGCCGGGGGAGGACGTCCAGCGCCGGGCCGGGGATGAAGCGGGCCCGGTTCCCGGCGAAGCCGGCCTCACGGAACGCCTGGCGGGCCGACTGCTGGTGCTCCGGCTCCTGGTCGACCGTGGTGAGCACCCCGTCCGGGCGCATGCCGTGCAGCAGATGGATCCCGGAGACGCCGCAGCCGGTGCCGATCTCCGCGACCGCCTTGGCGTCAACGCTGGCGGCGAGCAACCTGAGGGCCGCGCCCGTGCCGGGCGACACCGAGCGCAGGCCTGCCTCGCCGGCCCGGTCGCGCGCCCAGCGCAGCGTCTCGTCCTCGGCGACATAGGCGTCGGCGAACGCCCAGCTCGTCTGCCGGTTGGCGGTAATGACCCTCTCCTGTCCCCGTGGTTGCCTGGGCGTGACTGTATCCGTTGGCGTCGGGAACCCGCAGATGGGACCAGTCGTTCAAAGGGAGAAGAAAGAGAGCGTGCCGGGAAGGGGGGGCGGGGAATGGACGCGGACGCCGAGCAAGTGCAGACGCAGTCGTACGAGCCGTGGCAGCCCAGATCAAATTCTCGTAAAACCGCTTATCCGGAGCTAACGGGCGAGGTGGCTATGGTAGGGGCTCCACTGGACACCACCAGAGCCGACAGGGGAGGTGCGGCTGCGCCTGTGGATCGCGCAGGAGTGCTGCGGCGCTTCCTCGGATCGGCGGGCAGGCCGAAATCCGTGAACAACACCGCTGCTGACCATGACCGCGCCGGCGACCCGGCCCAGACCGCGACCTTCTCCGGCGACGCGGACGGGCAGGCGTGGACTCCGCCCACCTGGGAGGAGATCGTCAGCATGCACAGCGGCAGGGTGTACCGGCTCGCCTATCGCCTCACCGGCAACCAGCACGACGCGGAGGACCTCACCCAGGAGGTTTTCGTCCGCGTCTTCCGGTCCCTGTCGACGTACACGCCGGGCACCTTCGAGGGCTGGCTGCACCGCATCACCACCAACCTCTTCCTGGACATGGTGCGCCGCAAGCAGCGCATCCGCTTCGACGCGCTCGGTGACGACGCGGCCGAGCGGCTGGCCAGCAAGGAGCCGACGCCCCAGCAGGTTTTCAACGACGCGCACTTCGACGCCGACGTCCAGCAGGCCCTCGACACCCTCGCCCCCGAGTTCCGCGCCGCCGTCGTGCTGTGCGACATCGAGGGGCTGTCGTACGAGGAGATCGCGGCCACCCTGGGCGTGAAGCTCGGTACCGTGCGGTCCCGTATCCACCGCGGCCGTTCCCAGCTGCGCAAGGCCCTCGCGCACCGCTCGCCCAAGGCGCGTGCTGAGCGCCCCTCGTTCGTGCCGCGTGTCCCCGCACTGGGAGGAGGGGGCGCGAGCGCGTGAGCAGTTCACTGCCGAAGTCTTCCGAGGGACACCTCGCCGAGCATCACCTGGGAGACCGACTCTCCGCCCTGGTGGACGGAGAGCTCGGTCATGACGCGCGTGAGCGCGTGCTGGCGCATGTCGCCACCTGCGCCAAGTGCAAGGCGGAGGTGGACGAGCAGCGCCGCCTGAAGAACGTCTTCGCGGCCGCCGCCCCGCCGCCGCCCTCCGAGAGCCTCCTGGCCCGCCTGCAAGGGCTGCCGGCCGGGGGCGGGTTCGGCGACGGCGGTTCACCGCTGGGCGGCTCCCCGCTGCCGGGCGGTTCCTCCGGACGGTTCGGCTCGTCCTCCGGGGTCTTCGGTGCCCGGCGCGGCGAGCGCTTCGAGTTCGCCTACGCGCCGGTGCGGCGGCACCAGCCGGCCGCCGCCGCGGCAGCCGACGCTTCCGATTTCGCCGACCGGCACGCCACCGACCGGCCGTCCTCGCGCGGGATGCGGCTCGCCTTCGTCGCCGCCGGCGCGGTGTCGCTGGCCGCGATCGCCCTCGGCGGCGTCACCACCGTGACCCCCGCCGACGCGGAGGCCCGCGGCCAGGGCAAGGGCAGCAACGTCACCCCGATGCGCACCCAGGGTGCGGGCGCGGCGACGACGCCCGAGTCCCGGCGTCGGGGCGTCGGCCCCCTGCTGGGACAGGTGGCGGGCGGTCAGAGCGGCCTGGGGGCGGGTCCCGTCGTCCCCACCGGCGTCGCCGCGCCGTTGCTGCCCGGCATCCCCGCGCCCCCACAGGGCGGTGCCACGGCCATGTCCCCGCTGATACGGCCGCTGAACGCCACCCCGCCGCTCGGCCTGAGCGCCTGGGCCACGGCCGTCGGGCTCAAGACCCCCGGCCTGGTCACCGCCGCTCCGTCACCGGCCCCGGCCCCCACGCACAGCTCCGGGACGGTCCGCTGACCCGTCTCCTGCGCAGGGGCGCGCGAACCTGATTAGATTCCGGGTGGCGCGCCCGGGCCTGTGCGGACGGGCGCCGAGCCGGGCTCCACCGCGCGGGCGGACCGGAGCACGGTGCCACGATCCGTGCCGGTCCAGCCGTGGGGAGAGCATGAACGAGGGGAAGCCGGGCGCACCGGGGGAGGAGCCGACCGCGCGGTCCGAGGGACCCGACGGCGACTTCGAACTGGCCCGCCCGGACCGCGTGCAGCAGTCCGCCCACGCCGCTGCCGAAGGCGACTACGAACTGGACCGCCCCCGTCCCACCGAGGACACCCCCGGGACGGCGCGGGCAGCCGCCCCGGAGCAGCAGGTCGCCGCGTCGGACGGGGCCGTCTCCGACGCCCCCGCCGCACCACTCGACGGGACCGGCCCGACGCCCGCCGCAGACGCGGCCGCCACCACCCCCGGCGCCTCCGGGGACACGCCGGACGCCCCCGACCCGGCTGTGCACGGCGCGCCTGGTGCGGCCGACCTCCCGGCACACGGTGCGACCGCGGGCGCCGAAGCCTCCGCCGCCCCGAGGCCGGCATCCGGCGCCCCCACCCCCGCCGTGCCCGCGCCGGGCGGTGAGGCCACCGCTTCCGTCGCTGCGGGTCGCGCGCCTGCAGCGGCCGGCGGCCCGGCTCACGGTGCGACCGCGGGCGCCGGAGCCTCCGCCTCCGACGGGCAGCCCGCCGCGTCCGCCGCCCCGCATCCGGCGTCCGCCGCCCCGACCCCCGGCGTGCCTGCCCCGGGCGGTGAGCCCACCGCTTCCGTCGCTGCGGCCGCTTCCGACGCGCAGCGGGTGGCACCCGGCGCCGCAGAGCGCGTTTCCGCCGCCCCGCATCCGGCGTCCGATGCCCCCACCCCCGCCGTGCCCGCGCCGGGCGGTGAGGCCCGTCCGGCCGCCTCCGTCGAGGCGTCGACGCCCCTGCACGAGCCCGACCCCTACAGCACCCCGCCGTACGGCGAGCCGGGGCCCTGGGCGCCCGCGCCGCCGGTGCAGCACCCGGCGACCACCCCCGCGCACGGGATGGCCGTGATGGCGCCCCCCACGGCCCCGGAGGGGCCCCCGCACGGGCCCGCCGCAGGGCAGCACCGGGTCCCCGCCCAGCCCGACGCGCCCGCGACAGCTCCCGTCGCTCTCGAGACGGCACCGCCCGCGTCCGGGCCCTGGGCGCGCTACGACCCGTGGGCGGTCGCCGGGACCGCCGTGCCGCTGCAGCAGGCCGACCCCGCCGAGTGGCAGGCCGACCGGCGACGGCGCCGGCGCAGGCGCGCCGCGCTCGGCATCGCCCTGCTGATCGCGCTCGTGTCCGGCGTCGCCGGCGGTGTGGTGGGCGTGCAGCTGGAGCGCAACGGCGGTGTGGGCACCGTGGAGCTGCCCCAGGCCGGCGTGGAGTCCGCCGACCGGGACCCGGACAGCGTCGCCGGGATCGCCGCCCAGGCCCTGCCCAGCGTCGTCACCCTGCACGTCAGCGGCGGCGGGAGCGCGGGCACCGGCACCGGGTTCGTGCTGGACCAGCGGGGCCACATCCTCACCAACGACCACGTCGTCGGGCCCGCCGGGGACAACGGCGACATCACCGTCACGTTCAACAGCGGCGACACCGCCGAGGCGACCGTGGTCGGCCGGGACAGCGGCTACGACCTCGCCGTCGTCCGGGTGAAGGGCGTCCGCGGACTCAGCCCCCTGCCGCTCGGCAACTCGGACAACGTCCAGGTCGGCGACCCCGTCGTCGCCATCGGCGCCCCCTTCGACCTGGCCGGCACCGTCACCTCCGGCATCATCAGCGCCCGGGAACGGCCCATCACCGCGGGCGGGGAGAAGGGCGACGGCAGCGACGTGTCGTACGTCGACGCGCTGCAGACCGACGCGCCGATCAACCCCGGCAACTCCGGCGGCCCGCTGCTCGACACCAAGGGGCGGGTGATCGGCATCAACTCGGCCATCCGCTCGGCCGACGGCGGTCTCGTCCCGGACGGCGGCCAGTCCGGCTCCATAGGGCTCGGCTTCGCCATCCCGATCAACCAGGGCAAGCGGGTCGCCGAGGAGCTGATCAACACCGGGAAGGCCACGCACCCGGTGATCGGCATCACCCTCGACATGGAGTACAGCGGCGACGGCGCCCGCGTCGCCACCGAGGGCGGCGACGGCGGCCCCCCGGTCAGCACCGGCGGCCCCGGCGCCGACGCGGGCATCCGGCCCGGCGACGTCATCACCGAGGTCGACGGCAGGCCCGTGCACTCCGGCGAGGAACTGATCGTCAAGACCCGCGCCCACCGCCCCGGCGACCGCCTCGAGCTGACCCTGGAGCGCGGCGGCGAGGAACGGAAGGTGTCCCTGGTGCTCGGCTCCTCGGACGGCGGCTGACACCACCGGGGGCCCGCACGGTACCGGTCGTGCGGGAGGTCCGGGTACCGTGGACCCGGCCCGGACCACGGAAGACCACAGGCCGGCACCGAGGGCCGAGGACCGAAGGCATCGCGAGGAGCTTCAGGTGTTCAATGACATAGGACCGCTCGAGCTGGTGACGCTCATCGTCCTCGCCGTGCTCGTCTTCGGTCCGGACAAGCTCCCCAAGGTCATCCAGGACGTCACCCGCACGATCCGGAAGATCCGGGACTTCTCGGAGAGCGCCAAGCAGGACATCCGGCAGGAACTGGGCCCGGAGTTCAAGGACTTCGAGTTCGAGGACCTCAACCCCAAGACGTTCATCCGCAAGCAGCTGGACAACGACGACCTGGGGCTGAAGGAGATCCGCAACGGCTTCGACCTGAAGAAGGACATGGCCGAGGTCGCGGACGCCGTCCACGGCCGCGACTCCGAGCCCGCCACGCCGGCCGCCCCGGCGTCCTCCGGCGCGCGGGTGGACATGACGAAGAAGCCCGAGAAGCCGGCGGCCGACGACCGTCCGCCCTTCGACATGGACGCCACCTGAGCCGGTCCTCGCGGCGCGCGCCCGCGCGTACGTGACGCGTTTCATACTCCACCCGAGCTGCGCACGGCCCGTTCCGGGCGCCCGGACGCCCCACGCGCCGGGCGGTTTCCCTGCCTGTGGCGGCAGGGTGGTTATGCTGCCGAGTTGTTGTGCGGAACGGACGAGTACGCCCGAAGGGGGGCGGGCCGCCCGGTCCGACGAGAGCGAGGAGGCGTCCGGGCACATGGAGACGACGAGTTCGGCAGTCGCGCAGGCGCCGGCCACGGAGGACGGACAACCAGTCCCCTCCGCCCGGCGCACGGTCGACGGCTACCTGCGCGCGCCCTTCCCGTGGTACGGCCTGGACGAGGCCTTCACGGGACCGCGCTGGCTGATGCAGGTCGGCCTGTCGGCCGACGGGGCCGTGGAGCACGGATCGGTCGGGCACGGCGACGAGCCGTCCGTCCGCAGCGAGTTCGCGGCCGGAGGCGACCAGGAAGCCAAGGAGAGGTTCGCGGTCGTGGTGACCGTGGCGGCCAACCCGGTCCGCCGCAGCGCCGACGGCACCGGCCTGCTGGAGGCCACCTCGGTCTCCTCGGCCGCCTGGCTCGCCGGTGTGGGGCTGCTGTCCTTCACCTGGCCGGGCCAGATGGACCACTCCCTGCGCGACGACTGGCTGGAGCAGCAGACCGAGACCGCCTGGGTCCTCGCGGACGACCTGGAGGGCGAGGACTGGTCGACGCTGTCGCTGCCCGTGGACGGCGTACCGACGTCGTTCCACTACCGGGAGTCCGAGTACGGCTGGGTGCTGGCCGGCTCCACCCAGGCGGGCGTCCACGTCGGCGCGTACGGCCGGGGCATGAGCGCGTACGGCCTCGGCTTCGCCGTGGTCAAGGACATCGCCGCGTACGAGGGCTGACCGGGCGCGCGGCAGTACGCCGAAGGGCGCCGTCCACACGGACGGCGCCCTTCGGCGTACGCACGGGCCCCGGCGCGGCGGCCCTCAGAACTTGTTGCGCGGGGTGATCCCCAGGGACATGCCCGACAGACCGCGCTGCCGGCCGCCCAGCTTGCCGGCGATCGAGCGGAGCGCGGAACCCGCCGGGGAGTCCGGGTCGGACAGCACCACGGGCTTGCCCTCGTCGCCGCCCTCACGCAGCCGGACGTCGATCGGGATGGCGCCCAGCACCGGGACGCTGGCGCCGGTGGTGCGGGTCAGGCCCTCGGCGACGGTCTGGCCGCCGCCGGTGCCGAACACGTCGACCATCTCGCCGCAGTGCGGGCAGGGCAGCCCCGACATGTTCTCCACCACGCCGACGATCTTCTGGTGCGTCTGCACGGCGATGGAGCCCGCCCGCTCGGCCACCTCGGCCGCCGCCTGCTGGGGCGTGGTGACGACCAGGATCTCCGCGTTCGGCACCAGCTGCGCGACGGAGATCGCGATGTCACCGGTGCCGGGCGGCAGGTCGAGCAGCAGCACGTCCAAGTCGCCCCAGTACACGTCCGCCAGGAACTGCTGGAGCGCGCGGTGCAGCATCGGGCCGCGCCACACCACGGGCGCGTTGCCCGGGGTGAACATGCCGATGGAGATGACCTTCACGCCGTGCGCCGACGGCGGCATGATCATGTTCTCGACCTGGGTGGGACGCCCGTCGGCGCCCAGCATGCGCGGCACCGAGTGGCCGTAGATGTCGGCGTCCACGACACCGACCTTCAGCCCGTCGGCCGCCATCGCCGCCGCCAGGTTCACCGTCACCGAGGACTTGCCGACACCACCCTTGCCGGACGCCACCGCGTACACCCGGGTGAGGCTGCCCGGCTTGGCGAAGGGCACCTCGCGCTCGGTCTGGCCGCCGCGCAGGGCGTTCGCCAGCTCCTTGCGCTGCTCGTCGCTCATGACGTCCAGCGTCACGTCGACCCGGGTCACCCCCTCGACAGCGGAGACCGCGTCTGTCACGCGCTGCGTGATGGTGTCCCGCATGGGGCAGCCGGAGACCGTCAGGTACACGGCGACCGCGACCGCACCGTCCGCACCGATCTCCACCGATTTGACCATCCCGAGCTCGGTGATGGGCCGGTTGATCTCGGGGTCGTTCACCGTCGCCAGTGCCTCGCGCACCGCGTCTTCCGTAGCCATAGGGACGATGGTACGGCGCCGGGTACACCCGCCGGTAAGGACGTCAACGGTCGTCTGCGTCACGTCCCGGCGGCCGTTCCGCCCGCATCGCCGGGTATGACCCGTGCTGCTCCTTGTGGCCGTTCCGGTGGATCTCCAGCTCCTTGGCCAGGTCCTGCAGCTCCGAGCGGATCCAGTCCCGGGTGGCGACCTCGCCGAGCCCGATGCGCAGCGCGGCGATCTCACGCGTCAGGTACTCGGTGTCCGCGATCGACCGCTCGTTCTGTTTGCGGTCCTGCTCCAGGTTGACCCGGTCGCGGTCGTCCTGCCGGTTCTGCGCGAGCAGGATCAGCGGGGCCGCGTAGGAGGCCTGCAGCGACAGCATCAGGGTCAGGAAGATGAACGGGTACTCGTCGAAGCGCAGGTCCTTCGGTGCGGAGACGTTCCACAGCACCCACAGGATGATGACGACCGTCATCCAGACGATGAACCGCCCGGTGCCCAGGAAGCGCGCGATGCGCTCCGACAGCCGTCCGAAGGCCTCCGGGTCCCACTCGGGCAGGATCCGGCGCCGGGGAGGGCGCGGCTGGTCCAGCCGCGGCGCACGCGGCCGCCCGGCCGCCGTGGCCCCCACCGGCTGCCGCTCGCGCACACCCTCGCGCTCAGCCGCCATCGGGCACCACCCCCTCGTCCATGTGGAACTCGTGCTCCCGCCAGTCGTCCGGGAGCATGTGGTCCAGCACGTCGTCCACCGTCACGGCGCCCAGCAGCGAGCCGGCCTCGTCGACCACCGGCGCCGCCACCATGTCGTACGTGGCGAAGAATCCGGCGACCACGGGCAGCGTCGCCTCCGGCTCCAGCGGCTGCAGGTCGTCGTCCAGCATCGAGCCGACCAGTGTGTACGGGGGGTCGCGCAGCAGCCGCTGGAAGTGCACCGTGCCCAGGTACTTGCCCGTGGGCGTCTCCTCCGGCGGCCGGCAGACGTAGACCTGCGCCGCGTGCGCCGGGGACAGGTCCGGCTCGCGGATCCGGGCGAGGGCGTCCGCGACGGTCGCGTCCGGCCGCAGCACGATCGGCTCCGTGGTCATCAGACCGCCCGCGGTGTGCTCCTCGTACGACATCAGGCGCCGCATGTCGGCCGCGTCCGCGGGCTGCATCAGACTCAGCAGCCGCTCCTTGTCCGCCTCGGGCAGCTCGCCCAGCAGGTCGGCCGCGTCGTCGGGGTCCATCGCCTCCAGCACGTCGGCGGCCCGCTCCTCCTTCAGCTTGCCGAGGATCTCGATCTGGTCGTCCTCGGGCAGCTCCTCCAGCACGTCCGCGAGCCGCTCGTCGTCGAGGGCGGCGGCCACCTCGGCGCGCCGCTTGGGGGAGAGGTGGTGCAGCACGTTGGCGAGGTCGGCGGGGCGCAGCTGCTCGAAGGTGGCGAGCAGGTTCTCGGCGCCCTGCGCGTGCTCCTCCAGCGAGAAACCGGTGACGGCGGACCACTCCACGGTCAGCGCCTCGCCCTTGCCGCGCCGGAACGCGCCGCCCTTCCTGCCCTTGCGCACGAAGACCCGGTCGATCTCCCACTCCCGCCGGGCCTGCAGCTGATGCACCGACAGGTCGAGGACGGTGACCTCCTCGCCGCTGTCGACCAGCGTGACCCGCCGGTCGAGGAGCTCACCGAAGACCAGGCGTTCGGTGGGCCGCTGCTCGAAGCGCCGCACGTTGAGCACGCCGGTGGTGATGATCTGGCCGGCCTGCACGGCGGTCACCCGGGTCATGGGCAGGAAGATGCGGCGCCGGGTGGGGAGTTCGACCACCAGGCCGAGCAGCCGGGGCGGGCGCCGGCCCGGACGGAGGATGACCACCAGGTCGCGCACGCGCCCCACCTGGTCGCCCGCCGGGTCGAAGACGGCGACACCGGAGACGTGCGAGACGAAGAACCGGGGTGCGCCCGCTGCCATGCCGGCGGCTCCTTTGCGTGCGTGCGGAGTGCTTCCTTGCCGTGTACTGCCTGGTGCGTCCGTTATCCGGATTGCCCGCTCGGGTGGGCTTCAGGCTAGCCCGTCCCGATCGGTGCTGCTCCTGTGGCCGGTCCGGACGGACTGGCTCCGTCCGGCCTCCCCGGCCCCGGTACCCTGCGGTACGCCGTTCAGGTCCCCCGTCAGAGAGGCAGCCCACCTGTGATTCCGATCTCCCCGGGCCGTACCCGCAGGGCCACGCTGGCGGGCGCCGTGTGCGCGCTGCTCGTGGCGGGGACGGCGCTCACGGGATGCTCCGAGGATCCGAACGAGGGAACGAACGGCGTCGGCAGACTCCCCGCCGACCAGATCCAGGCCAAGGCCCAGAAGGCCGCCGCGTCCGTCGGCACCGTGCGGCTGCACGGAACGGTCGTCACCAGCGGCCGTACCTACACGCTCGACATGCGCCTGAAGGAGAAGGGCGGCATCGGCTCGGTCACCACCAAGGGGGAGACCTTCCGCCTGCTGCGGGTCGACGAGGAGCTGTTCCTGAAGGCCGACGCCGCCTTCTGGGGGCAGGGGCGCAGCGGGGGCGCGAACGACTCCAAGGCGGCGGACAAACTCGCCGCGAAGTACGTCAAGGTCCCCAAGGGCGACCCCTCGTACACCAAGTTCATCGGCTTCACGGACAAGAACGTGCTGCTCGGCGGTCTGCTGACGCTGCACGGGGAGCTGGCCACCGACGGCCACCACGAGCAGGACGGCGTGCGCACCGTCCGGGTCACCGCCGGCGAGGGGGCGGGCGGCACCCTGGACGTCTCCCTCGAGGGGAAGCCCTATCCGCTGCGGCTGGAGCGGGCCGGGGAGGCGGGCACCCTCACCTTCTCCGCCTGGGGCACCGACTTCCCGCTGGAGAAGCCGGCCAAGGGCGAGACACTGGACTACGGCAAGCAGCTCCCGACGTCCTAGCCGCCCGGTGTCCCGGCCCCGGCGGCTCAGGGCGTCGCGTGTCCTGGACCGGACGCCTCCGCCGGGTCAGCGGCGCCGCTTGCGCTTCGCCAGGAGGCGCGGCAGCCCCGCCGGCATCGGCTGCCGGGTGGTCACGGGGGTCGGCAGCGGGGCCGCGGCCAGGTCCCCGTCGGGCAGCGGTGACGTCCCGCCCGTCGGCTCCAGACGCAGGACGCGGCACTCGCGGGCCCAGCGCCCGGGCATCGCCTCGCCGTCGGGGGCGTTCAGCCGCTTGCCCTTGAGGTCGGCGACGGCCGCCGTCCACTCCTCGGAGCCCGACGGCAGTTCGCGGACCGTGGCGGCCCAGGTCACCAGCCGGCCGCCCTTGTCCTTGCTGCGGACCGTCACCTCGGCCGGCCCCCCGTCGGCCAGCCCCGGCAGCGGCTGTTCGCCCGGTCCGTCGCCGATCACGCAGGCGGCGCCCTCGTGCCACACGTGCCACAGCGCGCGGGCCGGGACACCGGGACCCCTGACCCAGATGAGGCCGGACTTCTTCGTGGCCTCCTCGATGAGGGCCCGTTCGAGCAGCTCGCCAGTCATGCGGGCCAGCCTATCCACGCCCCCGGGGCGCCGGGCCCGTGCGTCTCAGAGCCAGCCGTTGCGCTTCAGCGTGCGGTGGATGCCGAGACAGAGGGCCACCGTGACGCCGAGGACCACCGGGTAGCCGTACTTCCAGTGGGTCTCCGGCATGTAGTCGAAGTTCATGCCGTACACCCCGCAGACCATCGTGGGCACGGCGATGATCGCGGCCCACGAGGTGATCTTGCGCATGTCCTCGTTCTGCGCGACGGACGCCTGCGCGAGGTTGGCCTGGAGGATGGAGTTCAGCAGTTCGTCGAAGCCGACGACCTGCTCCTGCACCCGGGCCACGTGGTCGGCGACGTCCCGGAAGTACTTCTGGATCTCCGGGTCGATCAGCCGCATCGGCCGCTCGCTGAGCAGCTGCATCGGCCGCAGCAGCGGCGCCACGGCCCGCTTGAACTCCAGCACCTCGCGCTTGAGCTGGTAGATCTCACCGGCGTCCGTACCGCGCGGGGTGCCCTTGCGGCCGGGCGAGAAGACCTTCGTCTCGACCTCGTCGATGTCGTCCTGCATCGCGTCGGCGACCGCGATGTAGCCGTCCACCACGTGGTCGGCGATGGCGTGCAGCACGGCCGAGGGGCCTTTGGCCAGCAGCTCCGGGTCGTCCTGGAGGCGGTGCCGCAGGGCCCGCAGGGAGCCCTGGCCGCCGTGCCGGACGGTGATGAAGAAGTCCCGGCCGGTGAAGCACATCACCTCGCCGGTCTCCACGATCTCGCTGCTGGAGGAGACGCGGTCGTGGTCGAGGTAGTGGACGGTCTTGAAGACCGTGAACAGGGAGTCGTCGTAGCGCTCCAGCTTGGGCCGCTGGTGGGCCTGGACGGCGTCCTCCACGGCCAGCGGGTGCAGGCCGAACTCCGCGGCGATACCCGCGAATTCGGCCTCCGTCGGCTCGTGCAGGCCGATCCAGACGAAGCCTCCGTCGCGGCGCACCCGGCGCATCGCCTCCTGCGGGCCGAGCGGTCCGTCCTCGGTGTCCAGGCGGCGGCCGTCCCGGTAGACGGCGCAGTCGACGACGGCGGTGGCCGACGCGGCGTCGCGCGTGGTGTCGTACGGGCCGCTCCCCTTACGGAGCGAGATGCGGGAGGCGGGGCGGACCACGGCGCGCAGGTCGCGGATCATCGACATGGCGGGCTCCTTCGCGAGCGGGCAACGAAAGGCGCCGGAACGACGGGTGGAACAACCCGGAATGAGGACGTCCTGGACTGCGGATGTTTGGCACGTCCACAAAGCGGGCAGCACCGCACCGTCGCGGTGGCGAGCTTCGTCGCTGATACAGCTACTGGGGCAGATCAGTCAGAACGAAACGAGTGCTCTTCCGATGAAGACGCGCGAAGCGAAAGGCGGGAGCCGAACGGGAAGCAGCTACCTCAGCGGGCGGAAGAGCGGGTGATACTGCACGGTCGACTTCGGTCCATGCCAGCCCCACCTCCTCCGGCCGGTCCCTCGTGAGGGACGATCGCGATCCCCCTGAGGGGATTTCCCCCTTGAGCGGGGGTGCACACAGCGTTCGGGCAATAGTCGAGCGCGTGAAGCGTGCTGCCCGAACCACCGGCCAAGCGTATCAGCCGACTGCTGTGTCAAGGCTCTGCTTTGCCCGGTACTGACGAGTTCTATGCTCGCCCCATGGCTGATGTTCTTCCTCTGGTCGAGGCCCGGCTGCGCACCGCGCTGGGCGAGCCGGACGCACGCGCGGCGGTCACCTTCCTGGGCACGGACCGCATCGAGGTGCTGCGCTTCCACGAGGGGGACATCGTGCGCTACGCCACCCTCGGCATGTCCGCGCAGCCCATGGCGGACCCCACGGCCGTGATCGCGGACCCGGTCGCGGGCCCCCGCGCCGAGCTGGTGCTGTCGGTGCGCGGTGGCACGGCCGACACCGACAAGGTGCTCCGCCCGCTCGCCGTACTCGCCGCGTCCCCGCAGGTCGAGGGGCTGGTCGTGGCCCCCGGCGCCTCGCTCGACGTCGGTGAACCGCTGTGGCCCGGCGCCCCGTTCACCTCGGTACTGGTCGCCGAGCCGGGCGGCCTGGTCGAGGACCTCGAACTCGACGCGCCCCTGGAGCCCGTACGGTTCCTGCCGCTGCTGCCGATGACGCCCAACGAGGCCGCCTGGAAGCGGGTGCACGGCGCCCAGGCCCTCCAGGAGCGCTGGCTGGACCAGGGTACGGACCTCAGAGACCCGTCCCGGAAGTCCGTACCGCTGGACCGAGCGCCTGAGTGAGCCCCGCTCCGGGCCCACGCCGGAGTGGGCCCGGAGCGGACCCCGGAGTGAGCAAGCTCACCAACGCCGTTGGCGCACCGCTCAGTTGGCGAAGACGCCGACCCCGTCCTCGGTGGCGTGCCGGGGCTGCTGCTCCTCGGCCTTCGCGGTGAGCGACCGGCGCCGCACCAGCACCACCAGGGCACCCAGCGCCGCCGTCACGGCCGCGACCACGAACGGCATCCGGGCGTCGGCCCACTCCTCGAGCTTCGGCGCGAAGAAGGGCGCGGCGGCGGCCGCGAACCAGCGCACGAAGTTGTACCCGGCGCTCGCCACCGGCCGCGGCGCGTCCGACACACCGAGCGCCAGCTCCGTGTACACGGTGTTGTTCACACCGATGAGGGCGCCGGACAGCACGATGCAGACGACGGCCGTGGTGTGGTCGCCGTAGCCGAGCACCAGCACGTCCACCGCGAGCAGCACCAGCGAGCCGCCCAGCACCCGCAGTGAACCGAAGCGCTTCTGCAGCCGCGGCGCGACGATCACCGAGAAGACGGCGAGCAGCACGCCCCAGGCGAAGAACACCGCGCCGGAGCGGTAGGGGGTCATGTTCAGCACGAACGGCGTGAAGGCCAGCACGGTGAAGAACGTGTAGTTGTAGAAGAACGCCGAGACCGCTGCGGAGGCCAGCCCGCCGTGCCCGAGCGCCTTGACCGGGTCGAGCAGGGAGGTCTTGCGGGCCGGGCGGGGCTGCTCCTTCAGGAACACCGAGATGCACACGAAGCCGACGGCCATCAGGAAGGCCGTACCGAAGAACGGGTAGCGCCAGCTCGCGTCGCCGAGCACCGCGCCCAGCAGCGGGCCGCAGGCCATGCCGAGGCCGAGGGCCGACTCGTAGAGCAGGATGGCCGCCGCGCTGCCGCCGGCCGCGGCGCCGACGATCACCGCGAGGGCGGTGGAGACGAACAGGGCGTTGCCCAGTCCCCAGCCGGCGCGGAAGCCGACCAGCTCGCCGACCGATCCCGATGTGCCGGAGAGCCCGGCGAACACCACGACCAGCGCCAGGCCCAGCAGCAGCGTCTTGCGCCCGCCGATGCGGCTGGAGACGAAGCCGGTCACCAGCATCGCCAGCGCGGTGATCAGGAAGTACGAGGTGAACAGCAGGGAGACCTGGCCGGCGGTGGCGTCGAGGCCCTCGGCGATGGACGGCAGGATCGGGTCGACGAGCCCGATTCCCATGAAGGCGACGACGGACGCACCGGCAGTCGCCCACACGGCTTTCGGCTGCCTGAGAATGCTGCCCGATCCCGTGTCGATGGGGTCCATGGGTGCTCCAATCCCGGACGTGGAGGGGTGCCGGATGTCCGGCGACAGATTGGTTGGGTTATGCACACAATAGCTTAGCCAACCTAACTAATGCAAACTACATCTATCGTGGTCCGTGGCCTGCGGTTCCCTCCGGACGGGTGATCGTCCTTGACGTGACGCGGCGGAGCTAGGACCGTGGGGCCCTATGAGGGGCGAACCCAGTTGCCCGAAGTGCGGTGGCCGGGTCAGGGCTCCCGGCCTCTTCTCGGATGCCTGGCAGTGCGACGTGCACGGCACCGTGCATCCGCTGCAGCCCGTGATACCGCCGAGCGTCGAGGCCCTCGAAGTCGTCGTGCACCGCACCAAGGTGCCGGTGTGGATGCCGTGGCCCCTGCCGGTGGGCTGGCTCTTCACCGGGGTGGCCTCCGCGGGTGACGACCGCAGTGGTGGCCGTGCGACGGCCGTCGCCTGCACCGGCCCCGGACCGCTCGGCGGAATGGGGGAGCTGATCCTGGTCGCCGAGGAGCTCGGCGTCGGCCTGGGCGCGCGGTACGCGGGCATCGGCGGACCCGACCCCGGACCCTTCATGGACGTCGAGAAGCCGCCCCAGGCCAAGGTGCTCGCCGCCGGCCGGCCGACCCCGCTCTGGCATGTGTCCGGCACACCCGACGACCGCGCCGTGTTCGCGGGCGAGGCGCTCGGCCTGTGGCTGTGGGCGGTCGTGTGGCCGGAGAAGTCGGGCCTGCTGATGTACGACGAACTGGTGCTCGCCGACCTGCGGGACGCCGGCGCCGAGGTGGAGCTGGTGCCCTGCGGCGCCCTGTCCCCGCGGCTGCTGGAGGCGTAGTCCGCCCACCTCGGTTGTCGGAGGCGTAGTCCGTCCACCTCGGGTTGTAGGGGGCGCATACCGGGTTCGGGTGTGACAGGAGCGGCCGAAAATCCGGTTATCCTGGAGCGTCCTCATCCGTCCGTCACGCTTGGAGTAACGCGTCGTGCGCATCGACCTGCACACCCACTCCACCGCGTCCGACGGCACGGACACCCCGGCCGGACTGGTCCGCAAGGCCGCGTCCGCGGGTCTCGACGTCGTCGCCCTGACCGACCACGACACCACGCGCGGCCACGCCGAGGCCCTCGCGGCGCTGCCGCCGGGCCTCACTCTGGTCACCGGCGCCGAACTCTCCTGCCGGCTCGACGGCATCAGCATGCACATGCTGGCCTTCCTGTTCGACCCCGA
This sequence comes from Streptomyces sp. NPDC085937, assembly GCF_044540535.1. NCBI lineage: Bacteria > Bacillati > Actinomycetota > Actinomycetes > Kitasatosporales > Streptomycetaceae > Streptomyces > Streptomyces sp. NPDC085937. The sequence continues at coordinate 326,834 of NZ_JBITSH010000004.1, forward strand.
GGAGCCCGCGCTGCTCGCGGAGCGCGAGCTGGTCCGGGACGACCGGGTGCCGCGGGCCAAGGGAATGATCACCAAGCTGAACGAGCTGGGCGTCCCGGTCACCTGGGAGCAGGTCGCGCGGATCGCCGGCGACGGCTCGGTGGGACGCCCGCACGTGGCGAGCGCGCTCGTCGAACTGGGCGTCGTGGCGAGTGTGAGCGACGCCTTCACCCCGGAATGGCTGGCCGACGGCGGCCGGGCGTACATGCCGAAGCACGAGACCGATCCCTTCGAGGCCCTGCGGCTGGTCAAGAACGCCGGCGGGGTCGCCGTCTTCGCGCACCCGGCCGCGAGCAAGCGGGGCCGGACCGTGCCGGAGTCGGCGATCGCGGAGCTGGCCGAGGCAGGGCTCGACGGCATCGAGGTCGACCACATGGACCACGACCCCGCGACGCGGGCGCGGCTGCGCGGCCTGGCGGGCGAGCTGGGCCTGCTGACCACCGGGTCGAGCGACTACCACGGCAGCCGGAAGACCTGCGTGCTCGGCGAGTTCACCACGGACCCGGAGATCTACGGCGAGATCACGCGGCGGGCGACCGGGGCGTTCCCGGTGCCGGGGGCCGGCGGGGCCTGACCCCGCACCCGGACCTCACCTTTTCTCGGCTCGCGCCTCACTCTTCCCGGCCCGCGCCTCCTCCTTCCTCGCTCACCCTTTTCGTACTCGTGCAAGGCAGTCATGTTCGACGTCGCCGTCTTCGGCTCTCTCTTCCTGACCCTTTTCGTCATCATGGATCCCCCGGGGATCACCCCGATCTTCCTCGCGCTGACCGCGGGCCGTCCGGCCAAGGTGCAGCGGCGCATGGCCTTCCAGGCCGTCTGTGTGGCGGGCGGTGTCATCACCGTCTTCGGGCTGCTCGGCCATCAGATCCTCGACTACCTGCACGTCTCCATCCCGGCGCTGATGATCGCCGGCGGTCTGCTGCTCCTGCTGATCGCGCTCGACCTGCTCACCGGCAAGACCGACGAGCCCCAGCAGACCAAGGACGTCAACGTCGCGCTGGTCCCGCTGGGCATGCCGCTGCTGGCCGGGCCGGGCGCGATCGTGTCGGTCATCCTCGCCGTGCAGAAGGCCGACAGCGTCACGGGGCAGGTGTCCGTGTGGGCGGCGATCCTCGCCATCCACGTCGTCCTGTGGCTGGTGATGCGGTACTCGCTGCTGATCATCCGGGTCATCAAGGACGGCGGGGTCGTCCTGGTGACGCGGCTTGCGGGCATGATGCTCTCCGCCATCGCCGTGCAGCAGATCATCAACGGCGTGACCCAGGTGATCCAGGGCGCCTGACCAGGCCCTGCCCAGGCCCTGACCGGGCCGCCGGACACACCGGAGCCCCCGTACCCAAGGTGGTACGGGGGCTCCTCAAGCATGCGTACAGTGCACCGGGACGCGGCACGTACGGCCGCGGGACCGCGGTGCGGGAGTTACGAGGCCGTGGTGTCGGCCGGGCGGATCCACAGGCGCTGCCCTACGGCGGCGGCCTGCTGAACGATGCGGTTGACGGAGGCGGCGTCCACAACGGTCGAGTCCACGGTGGTGCCGTCGACGTCGTCGAGTCGCATGATTTCGAAGCGCAAGGGCTTCTCCCTTCGTCTGGTCATCCTCCTGGAGGAGAACTACTGGGGGTGGAGGTCCACGGGACCGGACGGGCCCGTGTTCAGTGACTGGTACAACGAGCTTTGCGGTGCAAACATTCCCTACGCTAAGGAAATTTTTCGATCGACTAAATACTGACCCGTAAGGGTTTCGAGGGAGACCGACCGGGACCGGTTGTGTTCATAGCGTGACCAGCGGGACAATGTGAGGTGATGAACGACGACCTCGCGGCACTGCACGCCCGTATCGACCGCACGAACGAGCTGCTCCAGCGCATGCTCGCCGAGGTGGCCAAGACGCCCTCGACCCACGCGATCTTCGTGGACGCCGGCTACCTCTACGCGGCCGCCGGGCGGCTCGTCGCCGGGACGGAGGACCGCCGCGCCTTCGACCTCGACGCCGAGGGGCTCATCGACGCGCTCATCGACCGCGCCCGCACCGTCTTCGCCGACAGCAGGCTGCTGCGCGTCTACTGGTACGACGGCGCCCGGCGTCGCATCCACACCGCCGAGCAGCAGACCATCGCCGAGCTGCCCGACGTCAAGGTCCGCCTCGGCAACCTCAACGCCAACAACCAGCAGAAGGGCGTCGACTCCCTGATCCGCTCCGACCTGGAGTCACTGGCCCGGCACCGCGCCATCAGCGACGCGGCCCTGCTCGGCGGCGACGAGGACCTGGTCTCCGCCGTCGAGGCCGCCCAGGGGTACGGCGCCCGCGTCCACCTGTGGGGCATCGAGGCGCCCGAGGGCCGCAACCAGGCCGAGCCGCTGCTCTGGGAGGTCGACAGCCAGCGCACCCTCGACCTGGACTTCTTCAAGCCGTACGTCTCCCGGCGCACGGCGTCCGCCTACGAGCCGGCGACCGGCCGGCCCACCCGGGAGGACGTCCGTTTCGTCGGCGCGCAGATCGCCGCGAAGTGGCTGGTCTCCCGCGGCCGGGACACCATGATGGAACTCCTCCCCGGCCACCCCTACCTGCCCGGCTCGGTCGACCAGGACCTGCTGGTCGAGGCGGAAGGCCTCCTCCAGTACTCCCTCCGCGGCCAGGCGGACCTCCGCCGCTCCCTCCGCGACGGCTTCTGGGACCACCTGCAGGCGCAGTACTAGGCGGCGCCACGGGTTCGTCCCGCCTCGCGCTGAGGGGGCCGCGTGCCTCGTGTGGTGCCGCTCAGCCGGTCGCCGGGGCCCGGTCCTCCCCGGCGAACCTCAGGCGCGGTGATACGGGCGGGACCGGAGCCGGAGTGATCCCTGAGGATCACTTGAGGGACGGCTGAGACTCCGTGATGTCGAAGAAGTCGGCCAGAGCCCGCGCCGTGTGGGTGGGGCGGTCGACCATGGGCGTGTGGCCGGCGCCGTCGACGACCGTGCGACGGGCCGTCAGGCGCCGGGCCATGTGGTCGAGGTCCGGCACCGGCCAGGTGTCGTCGGTCGAGCCGGAGAGGACGTGCGTCGGCAGCGGTACGGCGGCCAGTTCCGCGACCCGGTCCGGCTCGGTGCACAACTGGCGCCCAGCGGCGAGAAGTTGTGCGGGCTTCGTGCTCAGCCAGCGCCTCCGCAACTGCTCCGGTCCGCCGGTGCCGCGCGCCGGCCCGCCCACCTCCTCCGGCGGGCCCATCGCCAGGATGGCCTCCCAGCACTCCTCCATCGACATCACGGCCAGCGCGTCCCGCAGCAGCCTCACCCGCTGTTCCTGCGCGGCCGAGATACGGGCGGGACCCGAGCAGACCAGCGTCAGCGAGCGGAAAGGGGAGTGGTCGAGGAGGACGGCCGCACGCGCGATCTGGCCGCCGAGCGAATGGCCGACGAGGTGGACGGGCGCGTCGAACTCACGCGCCTGTGCCAGCACGTCCTTCGCCAACTCGTCCTGTGCGTAGGCGGCTTCGTCGTCGGCGGGCCCGTCGGACGCGTGCTGGCCCCGCCCGTCCACGGCGACGGCGCGGTACCCGCGGGCGGCGAGCGGTGCGAGCACCGGCGTGAAGTCCTCCTTGCTGCCGGTGTAGCCGGGCAGCAGCAACGCGGTTCCCCGCAACGGGACGTCACCGGCCGGCGGTACGTCCAGGACGGCGAACTCGCCCCGTGCGGTGCGGAGTCGGCGAGGCAGGTCACCGGGGGGCGGGGCGGGGGGGAAGGCGCTGGTCACGGGGTGAGGGTAGCGGGTGCGGACACGCCGACGGCCCGGCCCCACGTGGGGGAACCGGGCCGTCGGCGTCGGTGTGCGTCAGCCCTCCGCGGACTCCGCCTCCGGGGCGACCGTCGCGGCCTTGCGGGTGCGGCGGCGCGGCGCGGGGGCCTCGGCGGCCTCCGCCTCGGGGGCGGTCTGCGCCGGGACCGTCTTGCGCGTGCGGCGCGGCTTGGCCTCGGCCGTGCCCTCGGCGGCCACGGCCTTCTTGGCGGCGGTCTTCCGCGTACGCCGCGGCTTCTCCTCCGCCTCCGGCGCGGTCTGCGCCGGGATCTCCACGGGCTCCGCCTCGGCGGCCTTACGGGTGCGGCGGCGCGGCTTGGCCTCGGTGCCCTCGGCGGTGTCGACGGCCGCCGCGGCCTTCTTGGCGGCGGTCTTCCGCGTGCGCTTCGGCGCGGCCTCGGTGGCCTCGGCCGCGACGTCGGCCTCGGCGACGGCCTTCTTGCGGGTGCGGCGCGGCTTGGCCTCAGCGACCTCGGCAGCCTCGGCGGCCGCCTCGGTGGTGCCTTCGGCCGTCTCGACCACGGCCTCGGCCTTCGCCGCGGCCTTACGGGTGCGGCGGCGCGGCGCGGCCGGCTCGGCGTCGACGGTGCCCTCGGCCGTGTCGACCGCGGTCTCGGCGGCCTCGGCCGACTTGCGGGTGCGGCGGCGACGGGGCTCGGCGGCCTCGGGAGCGGACTCCTGGACCGACGGCTCCTCGACGGCGGCCGGCGCCTGCTCGGCCACCGGCGCCTCGACGGCCGTGGCGTCCTGCGCGGCGGACCCCGCACCCCGGCGGGTGCGACGACGGCGCGGCTTCTCCGGGGTGTCGGAACCGGTCGCGGAAGCCTCCACCGACGGGCCCTCGGCCGTGTCGACGGCGGTCTCGGCCGCCTCCTGCCCCACGGCGCCCACCGGAGCGGCGGTGGCCCCGCCGCGCGTACGGCGACGGCGGCGCGGGGTGCGTGCGGTGGCCTCGCCGGCCTCCGCCTCCCCCGCGACCTCAGCGGCCGCAGCGGCGGACTGCCCGCCCGCCTCGCCGAGCGGGGTACCGCTGCGGGTGCGGCGACGGCGGCGCGGCGTACGCGTCGACGCCTCCCGCTCCTCGGAGCGGGAACCGCGACGCCCGTCACGGCCGTCACGCCCGTCCCGGCCACCCCGTCCGCGCGGCGCGCGGCCGCCCGGCTCGCCCAGGTCCTCGAGCTCCTCCGCGTCCAGTCCGGCCCGGGTGCGTTCCGAGCGCGGGAGGACACCCTTGGTGCCCTCGGGGATGCCCAGGTCCGTGAACAGGTGCGGAGAGGTGGAGTACGTCTCCGGCGGGTCGCTGAAGCCCAGGTCCAGCGCCTTGTTGATCAGCTGCCAGCGGGGGATGTCGTCCCAGTCGACCAGGGTGATCGCCGTACCCTTGGCGCCCGCGCGGCCGGTGCGGCCGATGCGGTGCAGGTACGTCTTCTCCTCTTCAGGCGACTGGTAGTTGATGACGTGCGTGACGCCCTCGACGTCGATGCCGCGCGCGGCGACGTCGGTGCAGACGAGTACGTCCACCTTGCCGTTGCGGAAGGCGCGCAGCGCCTGCTCACGGGCGCCCTGGCCGAGGTCGCCGTGGACCGCGCCGGAGGCGAAGCCACGCTGCTTCAGCTGGTCGGCGAGGTCGGCCGCGGTGCGCTTGGTGCGGCAGAAGACCATGACCAGGCCACGGCCGTCGGCCTGCAGTATCCGCGCGACCAGCTCGGGCTTGTCCATGTTGTGCGCGCGGTAGATGAACTGCTTGGTGTTCGCGACCGTGGCGCCCTCGTCGTCCGGCGCCGTGGCGCGGATGTGCGTGGGCTGCGACATGTAGCGGCGGGCGAGACCGATGACCGCGCCCGGCATGGTGGCCGAGAACAGCATCGTCTGGCGCTTCACCGGAAGCAGCTTGATGATCTTCTCGACGTCGGGCAGGAAGCCCAGGTCGAGCATCTCGTCGGCCTCGTCGAGGACGAGGGCCTTGACGTCCGACAGGTTGAGCTTCTTCTGCCCGGCGAGGTCGAGCAGCCGGCCCGGGGTGCCGACGATCACGTCGACGCCCTTCTTCAGCGCCTCGACCTGGGGCTCGTAGGCCCGGCCGCCGTAGATCGCGGTGACGCGCACGTTGCGCACCTTGCCGGCGGTCAGCAGGTCGTTGGTGACCTGCGTGCACAGCTCGCGCGTGGGGACGACCACCAGCGCCTGCGGCGTGTCGGTGAGGTCCTCGGGCTTCGCGCGGCCCGCCTCGACGTCGGCGGGGACGGTGACCCGCTCGAGGAGCGGAAGGCCGAAGCCGAGCGTCTTGCCGGTGCCGGTCTTGGCCTGGCCGATGACGTCCGTGCCCGACAGGGCCACGGGGAGCGTCATCTCCTGGATGGGGAAGGGAGTGGTGATGCCGACGGCTTCAAGGGCTTCGGCTGTCTCGGGGAGGATCCCGAGCTCTCGGAACGTCGTAGTCAGGGTGCTGCCTCTTCTGTGTGCGCGGTGCGAGGCGAGCGCGGGGGTCGTGTAGGGACCGTGCCGGGGACGACGGCTGCCATACGGTGAAGGCCGTAGGACACGGGACCACTGCCGACGCTCGAGCGCTCGTACCGCTGAGGTGTCCCTCCGGATTTCGTACGCGGTGTGCCGTACGACTTCAGAGGGCTGTCGGGTCGGAGCCGATCGGGCCACCGACCGGGCATCCTCATACTTGCGGCCCGTCGAGCACGTCCGAATACGCCAGAGTGCTCAGCAGCCGCAATACCACCATACCCCGGATTCCCGCACACGCCATGGCCGATTTGGTCACGTAGTCGTCGTCACACTGATCGGCCAGGGCCCTCCGGCGCAGGCCGGGCGGGCTATTGTGCGCTGCATGACGAGCTCTGACAGCCCTGACACCGCCGCGGAAACCCCCGAGACCCCCGCCGCACGGACCGGCGTCGCCGCCATGGACTGGGCGGCCGCCTCCGCCGACCCCCAGTACCGTGCCGCTGTCGTGGACCTGCTCGGCGCGCTCGCGTACGGGGAGCTGGCGGCGTTCGAGCGGCTCGCGGAGGACGCCAAGCTGGCGCCCACCATGGGGGACAAGGCGGAGCTGGCGAAGATGGCCTCGGCCGAGTTCCACCACTTCGAGCGGCTGCGGGACCGGCTGGCCGAGATCGGCGAGGAGCCGACGCACGCCATGGAACCGTTCGTCGCCGCCTACGACGGCTTCCACAAGCAGACGGCGCCCTCCGACTGGCTGGAGGGCCTGGTCAAGGCCTACGTCGGCGACTCCATCGCCAGCGACTTCTACCGCGAGGTCGCGGCACGTCTCGACTCCGACACCCGCGCGCTGGTGCTGGCCGTGCTGGACGACACCGGGCACGGCGGCTTCGCCGTGGAGAAGGTGCGTGCCGCGATCGACGCGGACCCGCGCGTGGGCGGGCGGCTCGCGCTGTGGGCCCGCCGGCTGATGGGTGAGGCGCTGTCCCAGTCCCAGCGGGTGGTCGCCGACCGGGACGCGCTGTCGACGATGCTCGTCGGCGGGGTCGCGGACGGGTTCGACCTGGCCGAGGTCGGCCGGATGTTCTCCCGGATCACCGAGGCGCACACCAAGCGGATGGCGGCGCTGGGCCTGGCCGCCTGACCGCATTCCCCGACGGCGCGGGCCCGGCGGGTCGGCGGCGTCCGCGGACACCGCCGCTCGCGACCGGTCAGGCGGTCGCCGAGCGGCGCAGCCGACCCGCCGGGCGCAGCAGCAGCGACAGCGAGGCGACCGAGACGATCGCGGCGCCCAGCAGCATCGTCAGCAGATTGCCCGCGTCCAGCGCAGTGTTCATGACGAAAGCGCCGAACAGGGCCCCGGCGACACCGGTCGGCAGCACCAGCACGGGGGCGGGAAGCCGATGCGACAGGCGGCGGTACGCCCCCAGGGCCAGGGCCAGGCCGAGGATCGCGGAGCTGAGCGCTTCCAGAAGCATGTCGGGGTCCCTCCCACATGGCCGGCCTGCTCGTTCAGGTCGTAGCCCGTCTTACCCCTGACCTGCGGAATGCAATCCTCCCTGGGGGGTTCGCCGTACTCCGTCGGAGTGGTCCGGGTCAGCGGCCCCCCGCGACACGCCCGGGTGTGCCCCCGACACGCCGTGGGGGCGCGGGCAAGGGGGGACCGGGACACGGGAAGGCCCGGCGGTGGGAACCGCCGGGCCTTCCCGTGTGCCGAACCGCTTCGCGTGCTACAGCGCGCCGAAGCCCACCTTGCGCGGGGCCGGCTCGCCGATCTCGATGTAGGCGAGACGGTCGGCCGGGACCAGGATCTTGCGGCCGTGCTCGTCCACGAGGCTCAGCAGCTGCGACTTCCCGGCCAGCGCCTCGGCCACCACGCGCTCGACCTCCTCCGCGCTCTGACCGCTCTCCAGAACGATCTCGCGGGGCGCGTGCTGCACGCCGATCTTGACCTCCACGGCTATGTCCCTCCGACGGTCAGTGAAGTGCGCGACCTTCCGCGCCGTACCAGCACACATTAGCCCGGTGAGGGGACGTACACGCTCCGCCCTGCCACGCCAACAGCGAACAGCCGACGGGAACAAACGCCCGCCGCGCCCCGGCGGTCAGTGGGGCTCGTTGCCGTGCAGCGGGAACCCCGCGATGCCGCGCCACGCCAGTGAGGCCAGCAGCTGCACCGCCTGGTCGCGGGGCACGCTGCGGTCGCTGTGCAGCCAGGACCGCGCCACCACCTGGGCGAGGCCGCCGAGCCCCGACGCGAGGAGCATCGACTCCGCGCGCGACAGCCCGGTGTCCTCGGCGATGACGTCGCAGATGGCCTCCGCGCACTCGTTGGTGACCTTGTCGACGCGCTCCCGGACGGCGGGCTCGTTCGTCAGGTCCGACTCGAAGACCAGGCGGAAGGCTCCGCCGTCGTCCTCGACGTACGCGAAGTACGCGTCCATGGTCGCCCGGACACGCTGCTTGTTGTCCGACGTCGACGCCAGCGCGTGCCGCACCGACTGGATCAGCGCCTCGCAGTGCTGGTCCAGCAGCGCCAGGTACAGGTCGAGCTTGCCGGGGAAGTGCTGGTACAGCACCGGCTTGCTGACACCCGCGCGCTCGGCGATGTCGTCCATGGCGGCCGCGTGGTAACCCTGCGCGACGAAGACCTCCTGGGCGGCGCCCAGCAACTGGTTCCGTCGGGCACGGCGCGGAAGGCGTGTACCCCTCGGGCGTACCGCGTCCGTCTGCTCGATGGCTGTCACGCCGCCTCCCATTGTCGTCCACATGCGGGGTCAGCCGCGCCGCCATCGTACTTTTCGGTAATCCTGATGTGCGCGGTGCACGTGCAGAATTTCACGGACCGGACAGCGGAAGAAGCGGTACGGACGGTTTCAAAAGCTGTCAGAGCGGGCAAGAACTGTCCCCTTCCGGGCGGCCGGTGTCCCGGCCTGCGCGCTCCTCACCGGTAGTCGTCCTCGTCGAGGGAGACGACGCGGGCCTGTTCCACCAGGTCCCCCTCGCTCGCCCGGCCGGGGTCGACCTCGGTCAGCGGGTCGTCGCGGTCGGGCGACACCTCCGCCTGCTGTTCGGCCGCGTCGACCTCGGGCGCCTCGACGTCGTACTCCAGGCCCTCCTGCACGTCCTCGTCCTCCAACGTCTCGGGGTCGGTGGGGTCTACGGGGTCTACGGCCATCGCTGGGCTCCCTTCCTGGTCACGTCCCTGAAGCATGCAGGGGCCACGTACGGGTGCCCTCAGTACGAGCCTAGGAGACACCCGATCCGGACGCCATGCGATCGGCGGCCGGGTGCGACCGGGTGCGCGCCCGGTGTGGGAGGGGCGTGACGGCGGCGCGGAGGGGTGTTCGTCGTCCTGTGATGCCGAACACATGAGCTGCCGCGTGATCGTCTCGTAACATTGCGGCATGTCTGCGTCCGAGCTGCCCTCCGTACCGCCCACCAGCGTGCTGCCCGAGCCGGCGGCGGTCAGGGTGGCGGAGGGTGAGCAGCTCAGGTCGGTGCGGCTGCCCGGCGTCACGCTGACGGTCAGATCCCGGCCACCGGCCCGCGAAGGCCTTCCGCCCGCCTTCTTCGTCCACGGACTCGGCGGTTCCTCACTGAACTGGTCGGCCCTGATGGCCCTGCTGGACGACGTCGTCGACAGCGAGGCCGTGGACCTCCCGGGTTTCGGCGACTCCCCGCCGCCGGACGACGGCGACTACTCGATCACCGCGCACGCCCGCGCGGTGATCCGCTGTCTGGAGGCCTCCGGCCGCGGACCGGTGCACCTCTTCGGCAACTCGCTCGGCGGCGCGGTCGTGACCCGGGTCGCCGCCGTGCGCCCCGACCTCGTCCGCACCCTCACCCTCGTCTCACCCGCCCTGCCCGAACTGCGCGTACAGCGCACCGCCGTCCCCACGGGGCTGCTGGCCGTACCCGGGGTCGCACCGCTGTTCACCCGGATCACCCGGGAGTGGACGGCCGAGCAGCGCGTCCGCGGCGTCCTGCACCTCTGTTACGGCGATCCCGGACGGGTGACCCCGGAAGGGTTCCGGCACGCGGTGGAGGAGATGGAGCGGCGGCTGCGGCTGCCGTACTTCTGGGACGCGATGGCGCGCTCCGCGCGGGGGCTCGTCAGCGCCTACACCCTGGGTGGCCAGCAGGGACTGTGGCGGCAGGCCGAGCGGGTGCTCGCGCCGACCCTGCTGATCTACGGCGGCCGGGACCAGCTCGTCGGCTTCCGCATGGCCCAGCGCTCCGCCCGCGCCTTCCGTGACTCCCGGCTGGTGACACTCCCGGACGCGGGACACGTGGCGATGATGGAGTATCCGGAGACCGTGGCGTTGTCGTTCCGTGAACTCCTGAGGGACGCGACGGGTTCAGTGGGCGAGGGGGATAGTGTGCAGCCGGACGCACAGGGCGCTCCGGGTCCGTCCGCCGACACCGGTGGCCCGACCACCGCAGAGATCACGAGGGGCTGAGGCGCGACGTGGGACGCCACAGCCGCCGCGGACCCGCCCCGAAGGGCGACCCGGCGAACACCACCACCGCCGCCGCCACCGGCCGTGACGCCCGTGACGGCCGTGAAGCGCGTCACGACGAGCGTGACGGGGTGGTGCCGGCGCAGCAGCAGACGCGGCGAGCGCCTTCGGGTGCCGGCCAGGGTCACGGTTCGCCCTACCCGGGCGGCCCGTCCGCCACTCCGGCGCACGGTACTCCGGGCACGCCCGGCACTCCCACCTACGGACACGGGCACGAGGCGCCGGGGCACGGAAGGCCGGCACCGGGTGTGCCGCGCCTGCCGGAGGGATGGCAGCCGGACGGAACCCCGGCGCGGGGTGTGCCGCGGTTCGGGGACGGGACTCCGCCGCAGGGTGTGCCCCGGTACGCGGACGGGACCCCGGCGCACGGAATCCCGCAGGTAAGAGGCGGGCACCCCGAGCAGCAGGAGCCCGGCGGTGGCTGGGGGGACCCGCACGGCCGCACCGCGACCGGGGCGGGCCACGGCACACCGGCCGCCCGGCAGGGCGTGCCCCTCCCGCGCCAGCGCCAGGCACCCGCCGACGGACCGCGCCAGGACTACGTCGAGGCGTTCGACGACCGGAACGACGACCTCTTCACCCCGCGCAGGCCCGCCGCCCGTACCCAGGCCGACCCGTACGACGCCGTCACCGACTGGGAGGGCACTCCCGGCACCGGCGTCCCCTCCGGCCGCGACACCGACACGGACGACGAGGACGAGGCGCCGACGGGTGTCCCGGCACAGACCAGGGGCGGGAGGGGCCGCGCGTTCACCGGCATAGCGGCCGCCGCCGTCACCACCGTGCTGGCCGTCGTCGTCGCCGGGCAGGTCGCCGACGACCGCGACGCCCCCGGCGTACAGCAGTCCTCCGGTGAGCAGGCGCGTGACGTGCGTGACCCCGCCTCGCGTGGCGACGCCCGCGAGACGCCCGGGGCGCCCCCGGCACGGCCGCTGACGTACGAGCAGCAGATGAACCGCAAGTTCCCCCTGGCCGCCACCCGCGCGGGCACGGGGAAGTTCGACGCCGTCGAGGGCATCGACAAGGCGCCCGGCAAGGGGCGGAAGATCACGTACCGGGTGGACGTGGAGCGGGGGCTCGATCTCGACGGAGCCCTGTTCGCCGAGGCCGTGCACCGGACGCTCAACGACAACCGCAGCTGGGCGCACAACGGCGCCCTCACCTTCGAGCGGATCCACTCCGGCAGCCCCGACTTCGTGATCACCCTCGCCGGCCCCGAGACGACCGCCGACTGGTGCGCCAAGTCGGGCCTGGACACCACCGAGGACAACGTCTCCTGCGACTCCGCCGCCACCGAACGCGTGATGATCAACGCCTACCGCTGGGCTCAGGGCGCGGAGACCTACGGCGACAAGATGTACGCCTACCGCCAAATGCTGATCAACCACGAGATCGGCCACCGCCTGGGCCACAACCACGTCACCTGCGACAAGGACGGCGACCTGGCCCCGGTGATGCAGCAGCAGACCAAGTTCCTCGACCACGACGGAATCCGCTGCCGCCCCAACGCCTGGCCCTACCCCAAGGGTTAGAGCCCCGCCCGGCGCACCCCGTCGGCGGACGTGAGCCGGCCGCGCGCCGGTCGTGAGCCCGGAGCGGGCCCGGCGTGAGCCGGTCCCAGCACGGCGAACGCGCTCCGTGCGGGAAAGTTACGCCCGTTCACCCCTTTTGGTGGCGTGATGGACAACCGTCCATCACGCCACCGTCCTGTCCGCATACGTTCGTCCCGCTGCGAGCCGCCCGACCAAGGGAGGCTCACCACACGGGAGATCGGGGGTGCACACGTGCGCATCGGACTGCTTACGGAGGGTGGCTATCCGTATGTGGGCGGTGAAGGCGGGGTGTGGTGCGACCGCCTGGTGCGCGGGCTCGACCGACACGAGTTCGACGTCTACGCGTTCAGCACCGGCCAGGCCCAGGAGGACACGGGCTGGGTGGAGCTGCCGCCGCAGGTCACCAGGGTGCGCACGGCGCCGCTGTGGACCGCCGAGGACGACGGGGTGGTCCACGGCCGCCGCGCCCGCCGGCGTTTCGCCGAGCACTACGGCGAACTGGCCGCCGTCCTCTGCACCGCGGCCGAGTCCGGCACCGCCGAGGCGGACCGTTTCGCCAACGCGCTCCACGGACTCGCCGAACTCGCCCGCGACGAGGGCGGACTGGTCGCTGCACTCCGCTCCGAGCAGGCCGTACGCGCCCTTGAACGCGCCTGTCGTGCGCCCGGAGCGCGGCGCACCGCGCGCGAGGCCCGCGTCCCGGATCTGCTGACGGTCGCCGCCCACCTGGAGCGCGCCCTGCGCCCCCTCTCCCTCGACTGGTACGAGGAGGGCGGCCTCGGGGCGGTGGACCTCTGCCACGCCGCGTCCGGCGGCATCGCCGCACTCCCGGGCCTGCTCGCCCACCACTTCTTCGGGGTGCCGCTCCTGGTCACCGAGTACGGCGTCCGCCTGCGCACCCACTACCTCACCCGCCCGGACGCCTCGCCCGCGGTCCGGTCGCTGCTCGCCGCCTTCCACGGCCGGCTGACCGCCGAGACCTACCGCACGGCCGCGGTGATCACCCCCGGGAACGCGCACGCCCGGCGCTGGCAGGAGCGCTGCGGCGCCGACCGCGCGAAACTGCGCACGGTCCACCCCGGGATGGACCCCGCGCCCTTCGCGCGGGTGGCGGACAACCCCGCGACGGCTGACTCGCACACCCTCGTCTGGACCGGCCGGGTCGAACCCGCCAAGGACCTGGTCTCGCTGCTGCACGCCTTCGCGGAGATCCGCACGGCCGAGCCCAAGAGCCGGCTGCGGATAGTCGGCCGCCCTTCGGGTCCGGAGGGCACCGCCTACCTCGGCCACTGCAAGGCACTGGCCGCGCAGCTCTTCCCGGACGAGGCCGACGGCCCGCACGCCGTCGGGCAGAACCCGGTGTCCTTCGAGGAACTCGGCGGCCCCGGCGCCGAGACCGCCGCCGACGTCCGCGCGGGCGGCGCCGTCACCGTGCTCTCCAGCGTCGTCGAGGGGTTCCCGGTGGGCCTCATCGAGTCGATGTTCTGCGGCCGCGCGACGGTCTCCACGGACGTCGGCGCGGTCGTCGAGGTGATCGGCGGCACCGGTCTCGTCGTACCGCCGCGCAATCCGCGGGCGCTCGCCGAGGCGTGCGTGTCGCTGCTGCGCGACCCCGAGCGCCGCGCGCGGCTCGGCGCCGCCGCACGCGCCCGGGCGCTCGAACTGTTCACCGTCGAGCAGAACGTCACCGCGTTCCACGGCCTCTACCTGGAGATCGTCGCGCGGACACCGGTACGCCGCCCCGTCCTCGACGGCACCGGAGACCCCCAGCCCTTCGCCGCCCCCGCCGAGGCCCACGTCACCGGCAACTGGACCGAACCCACCCCCCGCGCCGTCCCCACCTGGGCCGTGGAGACGCCGGTGCCCGCCACGGAGACCGTCCGATGACCGACCTGAGCGAACTCGACCGCGGGACCCCGCCCGGAGCGGCCGACCCGGTCAAGGTGCTGCTGCACCGCCACCGCGAACTGTGCGAACGCGCGGTGGACCCGCTGGAGATCGCGGCCGGCCTGGAGGCCCACGGCATCACCGACCGGACCGCCGCACGCTTCCGTCACCGCGACGTCTTCTCGCTGGCGGAGGAGCTCTACGCCCGCGTCCCGCGCGACGCGGAGACCGGCACGCCCGGGCCTGACGAAACGTCCGGGGCCGGCACGCCGTCCCGCGAAGGGAGCGGCCGTCGGGCCGTCCCGCTCCTCCTCCTGCCGCTGCTCCCCGGCCTCCTGTGCGCGGCGTCGCTGTTCGCCCTCTCCCGGACCCAAGGCCAGACCCGTCTCTACGCGGCGGCCGCCGGCATCCTCGCCGTCGCCCTCGCCCTGCGCGCGGCGGTGCGCCGGGGACCGCTGAGCGTCCCCGCGGACCTCGCCCCCCGGGCAGCCACCGGCTCCTGGACCTGGTGGCTCGTGGGGTACGCCGTGCTGGGCGACGGACTGCTGCGCACCGCCGTCACCGGCGGCCCCGACGGCCTCCCCGACGGCACCACCGAGGGGCACTGGCCGCTGGCCCTCACGCCGGTGCTGGTCCTCACCCTGGCCTGCCTCCCCGCAACCTGGACCACCCACCTCTTCCTCACCGTCGCCCGCCGCAAGCTCGCCACGAGCCGCGGCCTGGAGGACTTCGCCGCCTCGGTCCGCCCCGTCCTGCTCGGCGCCGTCACCCTGTTCCTGGGCGCCCTGGCCGCCATCGTCGCCCTGTGCTCGCCGTTCCTCGGCACCGCCCCCGTGTCCCCGGCGATCCTCACCCTGGGCGCCCTCCTCCTCGTCGCCCGCCTGCTCACCGTGCACGGCTTCACCCACGCGCCGCGCGTGATCCTCATGCTCACCGCGGTCGCCCAGGTGCTGGCCGTCGCCACGGTCTTCGCGGCCCGTCTGCCCGGCTGTACCCCGCTGGGCGCACCGGTGGAAGCCCTGGTGACCGCCTGGGGTCCCGCCGCCGTACCCGTCCTCACCTGCGGTGCCGGCGCCCTGGTCCTGCTGGTCCACGCCTCCCGCACCCTCACCCGCGCCTCGGCGCACCTGCGCGCGGAGCAGCCGCGATGACCCCCGCCGCAGCGGGGCGGCGCGGCCCGACGCGACCCCGGAGCACCGGCCGGCCGCCCGTCCCGCACATCCCGCCCCACCCGCAGCCGCACCGCAGGCGCGTCCCACCCCACCCGAAGGAGACCCCCGCATGACCTGCCGACCCGCCACCGCCTGCCGCGAAGGAGCCGACCGATGAGGGTCCTGCTGATCGGAGCCAACGGCTACATCGGCCGCTTCGTGGCCGACCGCCTGCTCGCCGACCCCGCCGTCCAGCTCACCGCCCTCGGCCGCGGTGACGACGCCGACGTCCGCTTCGACCTCGCCACCGGCAGCCCCGGCGCCCTGACCCGCTTCCTCGACGCCGTCCACCCCGGTGTGGTCGTCAACTGCGCCGGCGCCACACGCGGCGGCGCCCGCGAGCTCACCCGGCACAACACCGTCGCCGTCGCCACCATCTGCGAGGCGCTGCGCCGCAGTGGCTGCGGGGCGCGGCTCGTGCAGATCGGCTGCGGCTCCGAGTACGGGCCCAGCCAGCCGGGCTCCTCCACGGCCGAGGACGCCGTCCCCCGACCCGGCGGCCCCTACGGCGTCAGCAAGCTCGCCGCCACCGAACTGGTCCTCGGCTCCGGCCTGGACGCCGTGGTGCTGCGGGTGTTCTCGCCCGTCGGCCCCGGCACCCCCGCCGGGTCGCCCCTCGGCCGCCTCGCCGAAGCCATGCGCCGCGCCATGCAGTCCGGCGACGGCGAGCTGAAGCTCGGCGGTCTCGGCGCCCAGCGCGACTTCGTGGACGTCCGCGACGTGGCGCGCGCCGTGCACGCCGCCTCGCTCTCCGCCGCGCAGGGCGTCATCAACATCGGCTCCGGGCGCGCCGTCCGCCTCCGGGACGCCGCCGGGATCCTCGCCCGGGTGGCCGGCTACGGCGGCGCCCTCAACGAACTCGACGGTCTCGCCGGCCCCCACGCAGGGGCCGTCCACACCATGCACACCGCCCACGCCTCCCAACTGAGGGCGACCATCGGGCACCCCCGCAGCGAACCCGAGCACCACACCGCCACCTCACCCGCCGCGTTCCCGTACCCCGACGGCTGCGGAACCTGGCAGCAGGCGGATGTACGCACCGCACGCGACCGGCTCGGCTGGCGGCCCCGGATCAACCTCGAGGAGTCGCTGGCGGACATCTGGATGGAGGCGGCATGCCGTATCTGACCAGCTCCAGACCGGGCACCGCGACCACCGACGTCCGCACCGGCTTCGGCGTCCCGGGGGTCGCGCACCCCCTCCTCGCCGCCGACGAGTGGAACCGGCTCCACCGCCCCGGAACCCCCCTGCACTGGGTGGTGCTCGACGTGGCCGGCGGCCCCGGCGTCCAGCCGGACCCGCACTGCCTGGAGGCGGCGGGCCGCCTGCGCAACGCCGGCGTGCGCGTCCTCGGCCACATCGACGCCGCCTACGGGCTGCGGAGCTTCGGGGAGATCATCTCGGACGCCCACCGCTTCCTCGACTGGTACCAGGTCGACGGCTTCCTCCTCGACCGCTGCCCCGCCGACCGCGCGGCGCTCCCCGAGGTACGGCGCACCGTCGCCACCCTCCGGGTGATCCACGAGGGCGCGCACGTCGTCCTCGGCCACGGCACGCATCCGCACCCCGGCTACGCCGAGCACGCCGACCAGCTGGTCACCTACTCCGGCCCCTGGAGCGACTACCGCTGGTCGCAGGTCGCGGAGTGGACCGCGGACCATCCGCCCGAGCGGTTCTGCCACTTCGTGCACGGCGTGCCCCGGCCGCACCTGGAGGAGGCCCTGCGCATCGCCCGCTGGCAGGGCGCCGCCACCATCTACTTCACGGACCACTCCGACCGTGTCTCCGGCCGTGCCGGCCCGGCCGATCCCTGGGGGCCGCTGCCCGGCTACTGGGACGACATCGTCTCGCGTGTCGGAACGGGTGTCTCGGAATGAAAAAGGGCGTGGCAGTGTTGTCGCGAGAACAACCGTAGTGATTGACCGACCAACGGAGTCCCCGTGTCGCTGCCACCCCTGGTCGAGCCGGCCCCCGAGCTCACCGTAGACGAGGTCCGCAGGTACTCCCGCCACCTGATCATCCCCGACGTGGGCATGGACGGGCAGAAGCGGCTGAAGAACGCCAAGGTGCTCTTTGTGGGCGCCGGCGGCCTGGGTTCGCCGGGTCTCATGTACATGGCCGCGGCGGGTGTCGGCACGCTCGGCATCGTGGAGTTCGACGAGGTCGACGAGTCGAACCTGCAGCGCCAGATCATCCACAGCCAGTCCGACATCGGCCGCCCCAAGGCCGAGTCCGCGCGTGACACGATCAAGGGGATCAACCCCTACGTGAACGTGGTCCTGCACGAGGAGCGGCTCGAGGCCGACAACGTGATGGACCTGTTCAGCCAGTACGACCTGATCGTCGACGGCACGGACAACTTCGCGACCCGCTACCTGGTCAACGACGCCTGCGTGCTGCTGAACAAGCCGTACGTGTGGGGTTCCATCTACCGCTTCGACGGCCAGGCGTCCGTCTTCTGGTCCGAGCACGGTCCCTGCTACCGCTGCCTCTACCCGGAGCCCCCGCCCCCCGGCATGGTCCCCTCCTGCGCCGAGGGCGGCGTCCTGGGCGTGCTCTGCGCGTCCATCGGCTCCATCCAGGCCAACGAGGCCATCAAGCTCCTCGCCGGCATCGGTGAGCCGCTCGTCGGCCGCCTGATGATCTACGACGCCCTGGAGATGCAGTACCGTCAGGTCAAGGTCCGCAAGGACCCGGACTGCGCGATCTGCGGCGAGAACCCGACCGTCACCGAGCTCATCGACTACGAGGCCTTCTGCGGCGTCGTGTCCGAGGAGGCCCAGGCGGCGGCCGCCGACTCCACGATCACTCCCAAGCAGCTCAAGGAGTGGATCGACGACGGCGAGAACCTCGAGCTCATCGACGTCCGCGAGCCGAACGAGTTCGAGATCGTCTCCATTCCGGGCGCCCGGCTGATCCCGAAGAACGAGTTCCTCATGGGCAACGCCCTGGAGAGCCTGCCGCAGGACAAGAAGATCGTCTTGAACTGCAAGACGGGTGTCCGCAGTGCGGAAGTCCTCGCGGTCCTGAAGTCCGCGGGCTTCTCCGACGCCGTCCACGTCGGCGGCGGCGTCATCGGCTGGGTCAACCAGATCGAACCGGAGAAGCCGGTCTACTAGGCCGCACCGGCCGAAGCGGTCCGCGGGACCGCACCGGCCGTCACCGGGTCCTCGTCGGGGGCTTCGGGTACCTTGCCGGGTGCCTGGAGCCCCCGGCGCCGTCAGGAGCAGACCTTGCCGTCCTCCGGGACCGTGCCGGCCAGCAAGTAGGCGTTCACCGTGGAGTCGACGCAGTCGCTGCCACTGCCGTAGGCGCCGTGGCCCTCGCCCTTCCAGGTGAGCACCACCCCGACGTCCTCGCCCAGCTCGTCCGCCATCCGCCGCGCTCCCTCGTACGGGGTGGCCGGGTCGCCCGTGTTGCCCACGACCAGGACCGGCGCCGCGCCCGGGGCGCTCACCTCCGGCGTGTCGAACTGGCCCGGCACCGGCCAGTCGTGGCACCAGCCCGCCGTGTCCCAGCCGAGGAAGGACCCGAAGACGGGGGAGATCTCCTCGAACTCGGGCAGCAGCTTCTTCGTCTCCTCCAGGGTCGGCCGCTGCTTGTCGTCCAGGCACGATATGACCCGCTGGGAGTGGGTCGTGGTGCCGTAGTGACCCGAGGCGTCGCGTTCGTTGTAGCCGTCCGCGAGGGCCAGCAGCGCCGTGCCGTCACCGTCCTGCGCGGCCTCCAGCGCGCTGGTCAGCGCCGGCCAGCTGGACTTGCTGTAGAGCGGCAGGACGATGCCGGTCAGCGCCAGCGACTGCGTCAGCTCACGCCCCGAGGAGGACGTCGGCAGCGGCTCGGCGTCGATCCGGTCCAGCAGGTCCGCGATCTCGCGTGAGCCCTGCTCCGGGTCCTTCCCGGTGGACTTCAGGTAGTTGTCGAGGGCCGTCTGGAAGCCCCTGGTCTGGTTCTTGGCGTGGCCGATCGTGTCGGCGGTCGGATCGACCACCGCGTCGAGCGTCATCCGGCCCACCTTCTCCGGGAACAGGTGGGCGTAGACGCCGCCGAGCTCGGTGCCGTAGGAGATCCCGAAGTAGTGCATCCGGTCGTCGCCCAGGGCCTGCCGGATGCGGTCCATGTCCCGGGCGGTGTCGGTGGTGGAGACGTGCGCCAAGAGCTTCTCGGCGGTCTCCTGGCAGCCCTTGCCGAAGTCGGCCGCGTCCGCGAGGAACGCCCGCTCCTCGGCCGGGGTGTCCGGTGTGCCGTCCACGGAGGACTCGGCGGCCTGGATGGCCTTGTCGTCACGGCAGCGGACGCCCCCGCTCGCGGCCACCCCGCGCGGGTCCCAGCTCACCAGGTCGTACCGCTCGCGCAGATCGTCGGTCAGGGCGGCGTAGGCGGGCAGGGTGGAGACACCGGAGCCGCCCGGACCGCCGAAGTTGAACAGCAGGGAGCCGAGGCGGTCGCCGCCCGTGGCCTTCGCCCGGATGAGGGCCAGACCGATCGTCTCGCCCTCCGGCTCCGACCAGTCCAGCGGCACCTGGAGCGTGGCGCACTGCCACTCGTCGCCCGGTGCCGGGGCGTCCTCGGTGGCCTTGCAGCGTCCCCAGTCGAGCGCGGCCTTGGCGCCGTTGCCGTCGTCCTTCTTCGAGCCGTCGTCCGATGGTCCCGCGCCGCTGCATCCCGCCGTCAGCAGCGCGGCGGCGGCCGACAGGGCCGCCCACCGTGTGAACCGGGTCATGTGCCACTTCCCCCCTCGCAGGCCGTCCGCTACGTGCGGCGAACGGCGTCCCGGCCATGGTAGGCAGTCCCGGCGTTCACCGGGGCGGCCTGTGGAAAACGCTCTGAGCTGGGCGTTCCCCCTCGGCCTGCTCGGCGTACCCGCACGATCAGGGGCAGACGGTCCCGGCCTGGGGCACCCTGCCGTCCAGCAGATAGCCGTGCACCGCGTTCCGCACGCAGGTGTCCTCGCCGTTGTAGGCGCCGTGCCCCTGCCCCTTGTACGTCAGCTCCACACCGACCCCCTCACCGAGTGCCCGCGCCATGCTGCGCGCCCCCTCGTACGGCGTGGCCGGGTCGCCGGTGTTGCCGATCACCAGGATCGGGGCCGAGCCGGGGGCGCTGACGTCCGGGTGGTCGGCGGCGCCGCGCACCGCCCAGTCGGTGCAGGTGATCAGTCCCCAGGCCATGAAGTCCCCGAAGAGCGGGGACGCCTTCCGGAACTCGGGCAGCAGCCGCTCCACGTCCGCCGCGGTGTACCGGGGCTTGGCGTCGGCGCAGCTGATGGCGGTGTTGGCGGGGACGAGGTTGCTGTACTCGCCGTTCTCGCCGCGCCCGTTCATCGAGTCGGCGAGCACCATCAGGATCGTGCCGTCACCGTCGTACGCCTGCTCCAGGCCGTCGGTGAGGAACGGCCAGAAGTCCTGGGAGTAGAGGGCCTGCGCGATCCCGCTCGTCGCCATCGTCTCGGTCAGCTGACGTGGGAAGACCCCGGGGATGGGCCGGCTGTCCAGGTCCTTCAGCAGTTTCGCGATGCGGTCCTGGACGTCCTGGACGCTGTCGCCGACGGGGCACTCCTCGGTGCCGGAGACGCAGTCCTCGGCGTAGTTGCCGAGGGCGAGCTGGAAGCCCCGCGCCTGGCCCAGCGAGGCCTGCTCGGAGTCCTGCGCCGGGTCGACGACCGCGTCGAAGACCGCGCGCCCCACCTTGTCGGGGAAGAGGTGGGCGTAGACGCCGCCCAGTTCCGTGCCGTAGGAGATGCCGAAGTAGTACAGCCGGTCGTCGCCGAGCACCTGGCGCATCAGGTCCAGGTCACGGGCCGCGTCCGTGGTGCGCACGTGCGGCAGGATCCGCCCGGAGTTGTCCTCGCAGGCCGCGTTGAACTCCTCGGTGCCGTCGAGCAGTTCCGTGCGCTCGGCGCTGTCGTCGGGGGTGCCGTCCTGCTGGAAGTGCTCGTCGAGCTGCTGGTCGTCCTGGCAGGTCACGGGCGCGCTGCGGCCGACCCCGCGGGGGTCGAAGCTGACCAGGTCGTACCGGGTGCGCAGGGTGGCGTAGTCCTGGCCGAACGCGGGCAGCGTGGTCACCCCGGAGCCGCCCGGCCCGCCGAAGTTGAAGATCAGGGAGCCGATGCGCTCGCCCGCCGGTCCGCTGGTGCGGGCCCGGATCAGGGCGAGTCCGATGGTGTCGCCGTCGGGGTCGTCCCAGTCCAGCGGTGCCTTCATCGTCGCGCACTCCCACGCGCCCCGGGCGCCGGGCAGCGGGGAGGGCGAAGCGCCCCCGCCCTGGGCCTCGTCGGGGGCGGGGCAGGCTTTCCAGTCGAGCTTCTGCCGCGCCAGGTCCTCAGCCGGTTCGTCGTCGTCCCCGGCACAGCCCGCCAGCAGCGCGGGCAGCAGGACGGCGCAGGCGGTCAGGGCGGCGGCTCGCAGCCGGAAGGGGTGGGGCATGTCCCCATCCTGGGGTCGGCCCCGGACGGGCGCGCGGGGCACGGGCCCGTCCGAGGGAGGACGGTCCCGGCCGGCGTCTCAGCCGGTCACAGGGCCGCCTTGCGGGTGAGGTGGTTGAAGGCGAGCCAGCCCGGCAGCACGGGCAGCCACAGCGTGAGCAGCCGGAACAGCAGCACGGCCGGCGCGGCGACCTCCTTGGGGAGGCCGACCGCGATCAGGCCGACGGTCAGGGTGGCCTCGACGGCGCCCACACCGCCCGGGGTCGGGGCCGCCGACCCGAGGGCGTTGCCCGCGAGGAACACGACGGCGACGCTGGCGATGGAGACCGAGGTCGAGTCGTCGCCGAACGCCCGGATCGAGGCGTCCAGGCACATCACGAAGCAGGCCGTCAGCAGCAGCATGCCGCCGATGCCGGTGATCAGTTTCTGGGGCCGCTGCAGCACGTCCAGCATGCGCGGCACGACGCCCGCGAAGAGCGAGCGCACGCGCGTGACGACGAACTTCCGCAGGAACGGCACCGAGGTCACCACGAGGACCAGCACCGCCACCGTCAACAGCCCGCCGATGACGGTGCGCGACGGCGACAGCGACGGGGTCTTCTCGGTGCCGGTCAGGTAACCGAACGCCAGCAGCATCAGGATGTGACAGCCGAGCCCGAACAGCTGCGACGCGCCGACGCTCGCCACCGCGAGTCCCGGACGCACCCCCGCCCGCTGGAGGAAGCGGGTGTTGAGGGCGACGCCGCCGACCGCCGCCGGGGCGACGATCTTCACGAAGGACCCGGCGACCTGGGCCGCCACGGTGCGCGGGAACGGCACCCGCTCCGGCACGAACCCGAGCAGGGCCATCGCGGCCGCCACGTAACTGGCCGCCGAGAACAGCACCGCCGCCGCGACCCAGCCCCACTCCGCGTTGGCGATCAGCGGGCCGAACTCGATGTGGGTGAGCTGCGTCAGCAGGAAGTACGCGCCGATCGCGCCCGCGATGAAGCTGATCAGCGTGCGCGGGCGGACCCGTTCCAGACGGGCCGGCTCGACCGGCGCCTGAGGCCGGATGAGGAGCACCTCGTGCCGGATCTGGCTGAGCAGATCCTCCTCGCGCGCCTCGTCCAGGGCCTCGTCGATGGCGCGCTTCTCGGCCCGCTGCTCCGCGCGGACGGCCTTCTTGTCGGCCTTGTCGAGCGTGACGGGGCCGTCGTCGTGCGTGACGGGGCCGTCGGCGTCGTGGGCGCGGGCCGGACGGGAATGCCGCGAGGCCTCCAGCACGGCCTCGCGTTCCCGCTCCGCGCGCTCCCGGGCCAGTTTCCGCAGCGTCGCGCGCGTGGAGCGGCTCAGCGCGATCGGCTGGAGCATCGGCAGACAGTCCGCCACGGCGTCGGGACCGAGGACGCTCAGCGCCGAGGCCACCGCGCGTTCGGCGCCCACCCGCAGGCCCAGCGTCACCAGCAGCTGGGAGACGTCCATCCGCAGCAGCAGATCGCCGGCCGCGATCTCCCCGCCGCGGAGGTCGGTGAGGATCACCGTGCCGGAACGATCCACCAGGATGGCGTCGCCGACCAGCCTGCGGTGCGCGATCCGGCGGGACTGGAGCGCCTTCACCTGGTGCCAGGTGCCGCGCAACAGGTCGTCGGTGATCTCGTCGTCCGCCAGTGAGTCGAGGGTGCGCCCGCCGGTGTGCTCGTAGACGAGCATCACCGCGTCGGGGCCGAGTTCCGACGTCGCGATCAGCTTGGGCGCGTTGGCGCCGGCCGCGATGGCGGCGTAGGCCAGCAGCGCCTCCTGCTCCAGCGCCTGCCGCAGCGACTGCAGGCTCCTGCGGGTGGCGAAGCCGCGCAGCGCGAGGTTGCGCCACGCGCGGTAGAAGAAGCCCTGCGCCTGCTGCTCGCGGTCGACGACGGTGACGTCGAGCGGCGGGCCCTCCTCCAGGGTGACGAAGTAGCGGCGGCCCCGGTCACCGCTCTCGGCGGCGTCCGGCGTCTCCTCGCGGGAGGCGGTCACGGGGCGGAAGCCGACCGTGCGCAGCCCCGCCATCAGGGTGCGGCCGGTGG
Organism: Streptomyces sp. NPDC085937; assembly: GCF_044540535.1. Taxonomy (NCBI): domain Bacteria; kingdom Bacillati; phylum Actinomycetota; class Actinomycetes; order Kitasatosporales; family Streptomycetaceae; genus Streptomyces; species Streptomyces sp. NPDC085937. The sequence goes on from NZ_JBITSH010000004.1 coordinate 350,742, forward strand.
GCCGCACGTTGGGCGAGCCGACGGCGTAGAGCGTGCCGTAGGCGACGGTCCAGCCGATCAGCACCGTGAGGATGATCGAGAACGGGGTGGTGTACCCGGTGACGAGCATCGAGAAGGCGTCGAGCAGCAGCACCACCCACAGCACCGCGCGCCACCGGGGTCTGCGGGACATGCCGACTGCGGTCATGTACGCGATGACGGGGGCCAGGTAGCCGTGCACCGGGTCGGTGAGGGCGTGGATGTCGCCGGGGGAGGGCTGGGTGAGCGCGTCCTGGATCGAGCCGGGGGCGGCCCGTGCGACCCACAGGTCGGTGGCGAGTGTCACCCCGTGCGCGAGGACGGCGGCGAGCACGCCGTCGGCGATCCGCAGCCCGTCCCGTTTGATCAGCCGTTCGATGGCGAAGGCGACCGGGACCAGCAGGATGGCGATGCTGGAGGCCAGGCCGGCGATCTTGATGAGCAGGTCGGGCGCCTGTCCGGTGCCCTTGTTGATGTCCTGCTCCAGGCCCGAGGTGGTGCCGTGGGCGAACGCGGCGATCGCCAGCAGCACCACGACGGCGAGCACGCCGCCCACGAGCCGCATGAGGTCGGACGGGCGGTGCACGCGCGCGGGAAGCAGCGGTTCGTCGCCCTCCACCTCGTCGATGTGCGCGACGTCCTGCTGCTCCGCGTCCTGCTGCGCGGCGCCCGGGTGTGCGGCGTCCGCGTCGGGCCGTGCGGCGTCCGCGTCGGGCCGTGCGGTGTCCGAGTCCTGGCGCGACGAGGCGTCAGGGGTGCCCTCCGTGTCCTCGGGGTGCGCACCCTGCTGCTTCATCGTCTCTTCTCGATCTCGTATCACCGGTCACCGCTCGCACGATGGTGGCATGCCGTACCGCCACAAGGGGGCATCAGGGTCCACAAGCGGGGCGGCACAGTCTGCCCGAAGCGCTGCTCCGGGGCGAGTCGTCCGGCCGCGCGCGCGGACGCGTCGCGTTGTCGGTGCGGTGGGGCAGGATGGTCCGGATGAGCGAGGAGAGCCTTCCGCCCGACGACGGCCACCAGCCTCCGGACGCCCTGCCCGCCTATGCCGAGCGGGTCCTGGAGGTGGCCGAGCTGATCCCGCCGGGCCGCGTGATGACGTACGGCGACGTGGCCGAGTGGCTGGGGGAGGGCGGGCCCCGCCAGGTGGGCCGTGTGATGGCGCTGTACGGGGGCGCGGTGCCCTGGTGGCGCGTGGTCCGCGCGGACGGCGTCCTGCTGCCCGGCCACGAACTGCGGGCCCTCGGCCACTACCGCGCGGAGGGCACACCACTGCGGGAGGCGGGCCGGGCCGCGGAGGGCCATGTCCCCCGCCTCGACATGGGGCGCGCGCGGTGGGACGGCGGCGTGGACACCGGGGGTCACACCTGACAGCTTCCGGCATTCCGCCCGCCGACGTGTGACCTGTGATGCTTCAGGGGGACATGAGGCACATCCACGGCATGACGTACGTTCGTGAGTCGAGGGACGCGAGTGCCAGGAGTGGCCGGAGGGAAGAAGCGGAAACCCTGCTTCCGCTCTTTTCCCCGGCGTAGCGTCGGCTGCGCGTGTCCCCCTCACCCCTCGTCCACCGTCCCCCACACACGGCGGACAGCCGAACAGCACACCCACCAGGACCGGCGAACCACGTGAGCTCCTCTTCCTCCACCAGCGGCCTGTCGCACCCCCAGGTGCGGCGGGGGAGCCGTGGCGCCTACCGACTGGTGCGTACCCCGCCGGCCCGCGTGAATCCCCCCCGTCTGGACGCCGCACAGCGCTCCGTGGTTGAGCACGGCAGCGGCCCGATGCTCGTCCTGGCGGGACCGGGCACCGGAAAGACCACCACGCTGGTCGAGTCCGTGGCCGCCCGGATCGCCCGCGGCGGCGACCCCGAGCGCATCCTGGTGCTCACCTTCAGCCGCAAGGCGGCCGTCGAACTGCGCGACCGCATGGCCCTGCGCATCGGCGCGGCACAGGCCCCGCAGGCGACCACGTTCCACTCCTTCTGCTACGCCCTGGTCCGCGCCCACCAGGACAGCGACCTGTTCGTCGAACCGCTGCGCCTGCTCTCAGGACCCGAGCAGGACGTCACCGTCCGCGGGCTCCTCGCCGGCCAGGTCGACCTGGAGCGGCTCGGCCTCTCGCACGTGCGCTGGCCGGACGAGCTGCGCGCCTGCCTGACCACCCGCGGCTTCGCCGACGAGGTCCGCGCGGTCCTCGCCCGCAGCCGCGAGCTGGGGCTCGGCCCCGAGGCCCTCGACGCCTTCGCCCGCCGCATCGGCCGTCCCGACTGGCGTGCGGCCTCCGCCTTCCTCGCCGAGTACCTCGACGTCCTCGACCTGCAAGGCGTCCTCGACTACGCCGAACTCGTCCACCGCGCGGTGCTCCTCGCGCAGCGCCCCGACACCGCCGGACAGCTCGCCGGCCGGTACGACGCCGTCTACGTCGACGAGTACCAGGACACCGATCCCGCCCAGGTGCGGCTGCTGCGCGCCCTGGCCTCCGGCGGCCGCACCCTCGTCGCCTTCGGCGACCCGGACCAGTCGATCTACGCGTTCCGGGGCGCCGATGTCGGCGGCATCCTGGAGTTCCCGCACGCCTTTCCGCGCGCGGACGGCCGGCCCGCTCCCGTCCAGGTGCTGCGCGCCTCCCGCCGCTCCGGCGCCGCCCTGCTCGAGGCGACCCGCAAGGTCACCCGGCGGATGCCGCTGCCCCGGCTGCCCGCCGAGAAGGTCCGCCTGCACCGGGAGCCCACGCCGGTACGGGACGGCGGCCGGGTCGAGGTGTACACCTACCCGACGGCCGGCACCGAGCTGGACAACGTCGCCGACATCCTGCGCCGCGCCCACCTGGAGGACGGCGTCCCCTGGAACGACATGGCGGTCCTGGTGCGCGCGGGCTCCCGCACCCTGCCGACCGTCCGCCGCGCCCTCACGTCCGCGGGCGTTCCCGTGGACGTCGACGGCGACGACCTGCCGCTGCGCCACGAACCGGCCGTCGCCCCGCTGCTCACCGCCCTGCGCGCGGTGGCCGAGGCCGCGGACCGGGAGGGCAGCGGGGACGCGCGCGACGGCGTCGGCGAGGGCATCTGGGACGTGCCCGAGGACGGCTACGGGATGGGCGCCGGGGAAGCGCGCCAGGACGGCGTCGGGGGCGCCTGGGACGCGTCCGAGGGTCGCTCTGGGGAGGGCAGCACCGGGGGCACGCCCGAGGACGACGCCGGCGAGGGCACCGGCGGCATGCCCGAGGGCGGCTCAGGGGATGCGCGCGAGGACGGCTCCGGGGAGGACACCGAGGACGCGCCCGTCGGCGCCCGTGAGGACACCAGGGCCGCGCCCGACGGCGGCGCCCGGGAGGAGCCGTGCTGGCTCGACACCGAGACCGCGCTCACCCTGCTCACCTCCCCCCTCGCCGGCATGGACGCCGCGGACCTGCGCCGGCTCGGGCGTGCCCTGCGCGAGGAGGAACGGGCCGCGGGCAACCCCCTGCCGCCGCCCTCGGACGACCTGCTCGCCCGCGCGCTGGCGGAGCCCGAGCGGCTCGCCGTGCACGACCCCGCCTACGCGCGCGGTGCGCAGCGGCTCGGTGCTCTGCTGCGCCGGGCCCGCGAGCGCCTGGCCGGCGGCGGCACCGCCGAGGAGGCCCTGTGGGACCTGTGGGACGGCACACCCTGGCCGCAACGGCTGGAACGCTCCGCCCGCCGCGGTGGCGCCGCCGGCCGTAACGCCGACCGTGACCTCGACGCGGTGTGCGCGCTCTTCGCCACCGCCGCCCGCGCCGAGGAGCGCACCGGCGGCCGGGGCACCCTCAACTTCCTCGAGGAGATCGAGGCCGAGGACATCGCCGCCGACACCCTCACCCGGCGCGCCGCCCGCCCCGACGCCGTACGCCTGATGACCGCCCACCGCTCCAAGGGCCTGGAATGGGGCCTCGTCGTCGTGGCGGGCGTGCAGGAGGGCCTGTGGCCGGACCTGCGCCGCCGCGGGTCCCTGCTGGAGGCCGACCGCATCGGCCGCGACGGGCTCGCCGAACCCCTCACCCCCGGCGCGCTGCTCGCCGAGGAGCGCCGCCTGTTCTACGTCGCCGCCACGCGCGCGCGTGACCGCCTCGTGGTGACGGCCGTCAAGGCCCCGTCCGACGACGGCGACCAGCCCTCCCGCTTCCTCACCGAGCTCGGCGTCGAACCGAAGGACGTCACCGGACGCCCGCGCCGCCCGCTGTCCGTCGCCGCGCTCGTCGCGGAACTGCGCGCCACCACGGTCGACCCCCGGGTCTCCGACGCCCTGCGCGAGGCCGCCGCCCGGCGGCTGGCCCGGCTCGCCGCGCTCGCCGACGGGGACGGCCGCCCTCTGGTGCCGTCCGCGCACCCCTACCGGTGGTGGGGCATGCACGAACCGACCCGCAGCAAGGTGCCGCTGCGCGACCGCGACCAGCCGGTCGTGCTCTCCGGCAGCGCCCTCGACCAGCTCGCCAACACCTGCGCCCTCCAGTGGTTCCTCGGCCGCGAGGTGAAGGCCGACGCGCCCGCCACCGCCGCCCAGGGCTTCGGCAACGTCGTCCACGTCCTGGCCGACGAGGTGGCCTCCGGGCACACCCCCGCGGACCTCGCGGTCCTCATGGAGCGCCTGGACTCCGTGTGGAACGCGCTCGCCTTCGACGCGCCGTGGAAATCGGCCCAGGAAAAGGAGAACGCGCGCGTCGCGCTGGAACGCTTCCTGAAGTGGCACGTCATGGACCGCACCGGCCGCACCCCGGTGGCCAGCGAGCACGACTTCGACGTCACGCTGGACTCCGGCGACCTGCGGGTCCGCATCCGGGGCCAGATGGACCGCGTCGAGGCCGACGCCGAGGGACGCGCCTACGTCGTCGACTTCAAGACCGGCAAGCAGGCACCCAGCTCCAAGGAGGTGGAACGCCACCCCCAGCTCGCCGTCTACCAGCTCGCCGTCCGTGAGGGAGCCGTCGACGACGTCTTCGACGGGGTACGCCCCGAACCGGGCGGCGCCGAACTCGTGCAGCTGCGCCAGGGCGCCGCCAAGCGGGACGGCGGCGAAACCCTGCCGAAGGTGCAGGCCCAGGAGCCGCTGGAGGGGGAGTGGGTCGGCGACCTGCTGGCCACCGCCGCGGGCAAGGTCCTCGACGAACGGTTCACCCCGAACGCCGGCCAGCACTGCACCCACTGCGCGTTCCGTGCCTCGTGCAGCGCCCGCCCCGAGGGCCGTCATGTCGTCGAGTGACGGGCGTGACGCATCGCACCACCCCGTCTGACCTGCGGTTCTCCTCTTCCGGTGGGCTCAGTGCGCCCCCGGTGTCAGCGCTCGCCGCTAGATTCGGTGTGTGCCCGCCCGTATCACCGATCCCGACCAGCTCAAGGAGCTCCTCGGGATCCCGTTCACCCCGGAGCAGACGGCCTGCATCACCGCGCCGCCCGCCCCGCAGGTGATCGTGGCCGGAGCCGGTTCCGGCAAGACGACGGTGATGGCGGCGCGCGTGGTGTGGCTGGTCGGCACCGGCCAGGTCGCCCCCGAACAGGTCCTCGGTCTCACCTTCACCAACAAGGCCGCCGGGGAGCTCGCCGAACGCGTCCGCACCGCCCTGATCAAGGCCGGCGTCACCGACCCGGACGCCATCGACCCGGACAACCCGCCGGGCGAGCCGGTGATCTCCACGTACCACGCCTTCGCCGGCCGGCTGCTCACCGACCACGGGCTGCGCATCGGCCTGGAGCCCGCATCCCGGCTGCTCGCCGACGCCACCCGATACCAGCTCGCCGCGCGCGTGCTGCGCGAGGCGCCCGGCCTCTACCCGGCCCTCACCCGCTCCTTCCCCGACCTCGTGGGCGACCTCCTCACCCTCGACGCGGAACTCTCCGAGCACCTGGTGCGCCCCGAGGACCTGCGCGCCCACGACGCCGAACTGCTCCGCGCCCTGGAGAACACCAAGCTCACCAACGCCGACCTGCGCAAGGTCCCCGAGGCCGCCGCCGCGCGCCGTGAACTCGCCGAGCTGGTGCAGCGCTACCGGGCCGCCAAGCGTGAGCGCGACCTGCTCGACTTCGGCGACCAGATCGCCCTGTCCGCGCGGCTCGCCACCCTGCCCGAGGTGGGCCGCGTGCTGCGCGACGAGTTCCGGGTCGTCCTCCTCGACGAGTACCAGGACACCTCCGTCGCCCAGCGCGTCCTCCTCGCCGGACTCTTCGGGGGCGGCACCGGCCACCCGGTGACCGCCGTCGGCGACCCCTGCCAGGCGATCTACGGCTGGCGCGGCGCCTCCGTCGCCAACCTCGACGACTTCCCCGAGCACTTCCCGCACGCCGACGGCCGCCCCGCCACCCGCCAGTCGCTCAGCGAGAACCGCCGCAGCGGCGGCCGGCTGCTCGACCTCGCCAACGGCCTCGCCGAGCCGCTGCGCGCCATGCACGCGGGCGTGGAGGCGCTGCGCCCGGCACCCGGCGCCGAGCGCGACGGCACCGTGCGCTGCGCCCTGCTGTCCACGCACGCGGCGGAGATCGACTGGATCGCGGACTCGATCGCGCACCTCGTGAACACTGGCAAGGCGCCCGGCGAGATCGCCGTCCTGTGCCGCACGGCGACGGACTTCGCCGAGATCCAGGCCGCCCTGGTCGCCCGGGACGTCCCCGTCGAGGTCGTCGGCCTGTCCGGACTGCTGCACCTGCCCGAGATCGCCGACCTCGTCGCCGTCTGCGAGGTCCTCCAGGACCCCGGAGCGAACGCCTCCCTCGTCCGGCTGCTGACCGGCCCGCGCTGGCGCATCGGCCCCCGCGACCTCGCCCTGCTCGGCCGGCGCGCCCGCCGCCTGGTGTCCCACGCGCGCGTGGACGGCGACGACGACCCCGACCGGCGGCTCGCCGAAGCCGTCGAGGGCGTCGACCCCGCCGAGGTGATCTCGCTCGCCGACGCCCTCGACACGTTCCTGGAGACCCCGCTGGAAGGCGGCGGGGACGACGACGGGCTGCCCTTCTCGCCGGACGCGCGCGTGCGTTTCGCCCGCCTCGCCGCCGAGCTCCGCGACCTGCGCCGCTCCCTCGCCGACCCCCTCATGGACGTACTCCACCGCGTCCTCGCCGTCACCGGCCTCGAGGTCGAGCTGTCCGCGTCCCCGCACGCCCTGGCCGCCCGGCGCCGCGAGACCCTGGCCAACTTCCTGGACATCGCCGCGTCCTTCGCCGCCGGCGACAACGAGGCCACGCTGCTCGCCTTCCTCGGCTTCCTGCGCACCGCCGCCCAGTACGAGAAGGGCCTGGACAACGCGCTGCCGGGAGGCGAGAACACCGTCAAGGTGCTCACCGCGCACAAGTCCAAGGGCCTGGAGTGGGACGTCGTCGCCGTGCCCGGGCTGGTCACCGGCACCTTTCCGAGCGACCGGGGCCGCGAGAAGTGGACCGCCCAGGGCAAGGTGCTGCCGCACCGGCTGCGCGGCGACGCCGACACCCTGCCCGACGTGCCCTCCTGGGACGCGCGGGGGCTGAAGGCCTTCCACGAGGCCATGAAGGAGCATCAGCACACCGAGGAGCTGCGCCTCGGCTACGTCACCTTCACCCGCCCCCGCTCCCTGCTGCTCGGCTCCGGTCACTGGTGGGGCCCCAGCCAGAAGAAGCCCCGGGGACCCTCCGCGTTCCTGCTCGCCCTCTACGAGCACTGCGCCGCCGGGTACGGCGAGATCGAGGCCTGGGCGGACGAACCCGCCGAGGACCAGGAGAACCCGGCCCTGCGGCGGTCCGGCGACGACCAGGCCTGGCCGCTGCCCCTGGACGACGCGGCCCTCGCCCGGCGCCGTGCCGCCGCCGCGACCGTCCTCGCCCACCTGGACCGTCTCGCCGCCGATCCGGACGCCGCTCCGGCCGTCCACGACCCGGGAGCCCACGACGACCCGGACTGGCCGCCCCCGCCGGACGACGAGGAGCCGTACCCGGAGGACTACGCCGACGATCCGTACCCGGAGGAGCCCGGCGCGGTGGGCGCCGTCGACTGGGACTCCCTGCCCACCGAGCGCCCCGTCGTCCCCCACCAGGCGACCGCCCCGGACGAGTCCGCACGGTCCCGGCCGGACCTCCCCGCGCCCGCCGAGGGCCACCTCACCCCCGAGGAGGCCCGCACCGTCGCCTCCTGGGACCGCGACCTGGACGCCCTCACCGGGGAGCTGCTGCGCGCCCGCGACAGTGTCACCGAGGTCCGGCTGCCCGCCTCCCTCACCGCCTCCCAGCTGCTCCGGCTGGCCGACGACCCCGACGGCTTCGCGCGGGAACTGGCCCGCCCCATGCCCCGGCCGCCCCAGCCCGCCGCGCGCCGCGGCACCCGGTTCCACGCCTGGGTCGAGGCACGCTTCGAAGAGCTCACCCTGCCGATGCTCGACCCCGAGGAACTGCCCGGAAGCGATGCCGAGATCGCCGACGAGCGCGACCTGGAGGCCCTCAAGGAGGCCTTCGAACGCACCGCGTACGCCCACCGGACCCCCCACCGCGTGGAGGCGCCGTTCCAGCTGTCGATCGCCGGACGCGTCGTCCGCGGCCGCATAGACGCCGTCTACCGGCACGAGGGCACCGGGGAGGGGGACGCGGTCACGTACGAGATCGTCGACTGGAAGACCGGCCGGGGCCGCACCGCCGACCCGCTGCAGCTCGCCGTCTACCGGCTCGCCTGGGCCGAGCAGCAGGGCGTCCCGCTGGACGCCGTCAGCGCCGCCTTCCTCCACGTGCGCACCGGCGAAGTGGTGCGTCCCGAGCGCCTCCCCGGCCGCGCCGAACTGGAGCGACTGCTGCTGGAGGACCCGTACGGTGAGATTCCGCACTCCGAGGACACCCCCGCGGCCCGATAGGCTCGTAGGTATGAGCAAGCCCGTTGACAATGCCGTCGACGCCGTCCGTACCTACATCGCAGACCACCGCGCGGCGTTCCTCGACGACCTCTCCGCGTGGCTGCGCATCCCCTCCGTCTCGGCCCAGCCCGACCACGCCCCCGACGTGCGCCGCAGCGCCGACTGGCTCGCCGCCGCCCTCAAGGACACCGGCTTCCCCACGGCCGAGATCTGGGACACCCCCGGCGCCCCCGCGGTCTACGCCGAGTGGCCGGCCGACGACCCTGCCGCGCCGACCGTCCTGGTGTACGGCCACCACGACGTGCAGCCCGCCGCGCGCGAGGACGGCTGGGACAGCGACCCCTTCGAACCCGTCGTCCGCGGCAACCGCCTCTACGCGCGCGGTGCCGCCGACGACAAGGGCCAGGTCTTCTTCCACACCCTCGGCGTGCGCGCCCACCTCGCCGCCACCGGCCGCACCAGCCCCGCCGTCCACCTGAAGCTGCTGATCGAGGGCGAGGAGGAGTCCGGCTCCCCCCACTTCCGGGCGCTCGTCGAACAGCACGCCGACCGGCTCGCCGCCGACGCCGTGATCGTCTCCGACACCGGCATGTGGTCCGAGGACACCCCGACCGTGTGCACCGGCATGCGCGGCCTCGCCGAGTGCGAGATCCGGCTGTACGGCCCCGACCAGGACATCCACTCCGGCTCCTTCGGCGGCGCGGTGCCCAACCCCGCCACCACCGTGGCCCGGCTGGTGGCCGCCCTGCACGACGAGGACGGCCGGGTCGCGATCCCCGGCTTCTACGACGGCGTCGTCGAGCTCACCGACCGCGAGCGTGACCTCTTCGCCCGGCTGCCCTTCGACGAGGAGCGGTGGCTGCGCACCGCCCGGTCGCACGGCACCGGAGGCGAGGCCGGTTACAGCACCCTGGAGCGCATCTGGGCACGCCCCACCGCCGAGGTCAACGGCATCGGCGGCGGCTACCAGGGCCCCGGCAGCAAGACGATCATCCCCTCCTCCGCCATGGTGAAGCTGTCCTTCCGGCTGGTCGCCGGCCAGGACCCCGCACAGGTACGGGACGCGGTCGGCGCCTGGGTGCCCGGGCAGGTGCCGGACGGCATCCGGCACGAGATCACCTTCTGCCCCGCCACCCGCCCCTGCCTCACCCCGCTCGACCACCCCGCTCTGCGGTCCGTGGTCCGGGCGATGGGCCGCGCCTTCGACAAACCCGTGCTCTTCACGCGCGAGGGAGGATCCGGCCCGGCCGCCGACCTCCAGGACGTCCTCGGGGCGCCGGTGCTCTTCCTCGGCATCTCCGTCCCGTCCGACGGCTGGCACGCCCCCGACGAGAAGGTCGAGCTGGACCTGCTGCTCAAGGGCGCCGAGACCAGCGCCCACCTCTGGGGCGATCTCGCCGAGCACTGGCGGCACGCCCCCTGACCACTGACGCCGTCCGGAAATGCCCGCCCGCGCGCGGCACACTGGAGAAGCCGCGCCTCGCGCCCGCCGGACCCGGTCCCTCCCGCCTTCGTCCGCCAGACCGCCCGCCGACCCGATCCGTTCCCCCGGGGGAGTTGGAAGCACCCGTGACCACCAGGACCGACCACACCGCCGACCGCCCCATTTCGCTCACCGCCCCGAGCGGCATCGACCGCGCCGCCCACCACCGGCTCGACGAGGCATGGCTCGCGGCGGCGTGGAGCCACCCCTCAACCCGCTGCTTCGTGGTCTCAGGCGGCCAGGTCCTCATCGACGAGACGCCCGACGGGCGCACCGAACTCGTCATGACCCCGTCCTTCGAGGCCCCGCTCACCGAGGCACACCGCTACTTCCTGGGCACCGACGAGGACGGCGTCAGCTACTTCGCGCTGCAGAAGGACGCCCTGCCCGGGCGCATGGACGACTCCGCCCGCCCCGCCGGCCTGCGCGAGGCGGGGCTGCTCCTGTCGCCCCGCGAGGCGGGCCTGATGGTGCACGCCGTCGCCCTGGAGAACTGGCAGCGGCTGCACCGCTTCTGCTCCCGCTGCGGCGAGCGCACCGTCATCGCCGCCGCCGGCCACATCCGCCGCTGCCCCGCCTGCGGCGCCGAGCACTACCCGCGCACCGACCCCGCGGTGATCATGTCGGTGATCGACGACAAGGACCGCATCCTGCTCGGCCGCCAGGTCCACTGGCCGGAGGGCCGTTTCTCCACGCTCGCCGGGTTCGTCGAACCGGGCGAGGCCATCGAGGAGTCGGTGCGCCGCGAGGTGCACGAAGAGGTCGGCATCGCCGTCGGCGAGGTCGAGTACGTCGCCAGCCAGCCCTGGCCGTTCCCCTCCAGCCTCATGCTCGGCTTCGTCGCCCACGCCACCTCCTCCGAGATCAACGTGGACGGCGACGAGATCCACGAGGCCCGCTGGTTCTCCCGCGACGAGCTCCGCGCCGCCTTCGAGTCCGGCGAGGTGCTCCCGCCCTACGGCATCTCGATCGCGGCCCGGCTGATCGAACGCTGGTACGGCGAGGACCTGCCGATGCGCAACACCTTCTGACCGCCGTCCGCACACGACGGAGCGGGGTGGCCGTCCCTCACGGGATGGCCACCCCGCTCCGTCGTGTACGGGACGCTCGCTCAGGCGCCGATCTTCTGCTTGACCTGCGCCAGCGACGGGTTGGTGAGCGTCGAGCCGTCGGCGAAGAGGACGGTGGGCACCGTCTGGTTGCCGCCGTTGGCCTTCTCCACGAAGGCCGCGGACTCGGGGTCCTGCTCGATGTTGATCTCGGTGTACGCGATGCCCTCGCGGTCCATCTGGCTCTTCAGCCGGCGGCAGTAGCCGCACCACGTGGTGCTGTACATCGTCACAGTGCCCTGCATGCCTGTCGCGCTCCTTCGGCGGCTCGGGGAAGTCCTCGGTGGGGGGAACGTACTTGAAAGGGCAGGCATTCCCGCCGCCGGGCCCGTCCCCGACAAGCCGGGGACGTGACGCTTGCCGCATTTGTACGACTGCGGGGCCTTCCCTGTGGACAACCGGCTCACCCGTCCCGGGCGACCTGGCAGCATGGCTGTGTGACAGCAGCAACGCACTCCACCCTCTTCCCGCAGGTACCGGACTCGGCCGACGCGGTGCTCGAAGGTCTCGACCCCGAGCAGCGCGCCGTGGCGACCGCGCTGCACGGACCGGTGTGCGTGCTGGCGGGCGCCGGCACCGGCAAGACCAGGGCGATCACCCACCGCATCGCCTACGGGGTGCGGGCGGGGATCCTGCAGCCCTCCAGCGTGCTCGCCGTCACCTTCACCAACCGCGCCGCGGGCGAGATGCGCGGCCGGCTGCGTCAGCTCGGCGCGGTGGGTGTGCAGGCGCGTACGTTCCACTCCGCGGCGCTGCGTCAGCTCCAGTACTTCTGGCCCAAGGCGGTCGGCGGCTCCCTGCCCCGCCTGGTCGACCGCAAGGTCCAGCTGGTCGCCGACGCGGCCGCCGCCTGCCGCATCCGGCTCGACCGGGGTGAGCTGCGGGACGTCACCGCCGAGATCGAGTGGTCCAAGGTCACCCAGACCGTCCCCGCGGACTACCTGGCCGCCGCCGCCAAGGCCGGCCGGGAGGCGCCCCGCGACCCCGCCGAGATCGCCCAGCTCTACGCCGCCTACGAGGAGCTCAAGCGCGAGCGCTCCGTCATCGACTTCGAGGACGTCCTGCTCCTCACGGTCGCCGTCCTCCAGGACCGGCAGGACGTCGCCGAGCAGGTCCGGGCCCAGTACCAGCACTTCGTCGTCGACGAGTACCAGGACGTCAGCCCGCTCCAGCAGCGCCTGCTGGAGCTGTGGCTCGGTGACCGGGAGAACCTGTGCGTGGTCGGCGACGCCAGCCAGACGATCTACTCGTTCACAGGAGCAACCCCCGACCATCTGCTGGACTTCCGTATCCGTCACCCCGGGGCCACGGTCGTCAAGCTGGTCCGCGACTACCGCTCGACGCCCCAGGTGGTCCGTCTGGCCAACGGCCTGCTCGGTCAGGCCCGGGGCCGGGCCGCCGACCACCGCCTGGAGCTGGTCTCCCAGCGTGCCGCGGGGACCGACCCGGTCTTCACCGAGTACACCGACGAGCCCGCCGAGGCCGAGGGCGCCGCGCGCCGCATCCGCGAACTGATCGACTCCGGGGTCCCGGCCGGCGAGATCGCCGTCCTGTTCCGCACCAACTCCCAGTCCGAGATCTACGAGCAGGCCCTCGCCGACGCGGGCGTGCCCTACCAACTGCGCGGGGCCGAGCGGTTCTTCGACCGTCCCGAGGTGCGCAAGGCGATCACCGCCCTGCGCGCGGCGGCCCGCTTCGGCGGCAACGACGCGCTCCTCGACGACGCCCCCGACCTGCCCTCCCAGGTGCGTGCCGTGATCTCGGGCGAGGGCTGGACGCCGCAGCCGCCGGCCGGATCGGGCGCGGTCCGTGAGCGCTGGGAGTCCCTGGCCGCCCTGGTGCATCTCGCCCAGGACTTCACCGCCGCCCGGACCGGCGCCACGCTCGCCGATCTCGTCGTCGAACTCGACGAGCGGGCCGGCGCCCAGCACGCGCCCACGGTCCAGGGCGTCACGCTCGCCTCACTGCACTCGGCCAAGGGCCTCGAGTGGGACGTCGTCTTCCTGGTCGGCGTCGCCGAGGGCATGATGCCGATCACCTACGCGAAGACCGACGAGCAGATCGAGGAGGAGCGCCGTCTCCTCTATGTCGGCGTCACCCGCGCTCGCGAGCGGCTCCACCTCTCCTGGGCGCTCGCCCGCTCACCGGGCGGCCGGCCCAACCGCCGTCCCAGCCGGTTCCTCGACGGACTGCGCCCGGGGTCGAACACCCCCGCGGGCCGCGCGGGCACGGCCGGTGCGGGAAGCGTGGAGCGCGGCACCTACACGAGGACGCCCGCCGCGGCCGAGCCGGCACCGCGCCGCAGACAGCGCACCCCCGCCCGCTGCCGGGTCTGCGGCCGCACGCTGACCGACGGCGGCGAGATGAAACTGATGCGCTGCGAGGACTGTCCCTCCGACATGGACGAGGGACTGTACGAGCGGCTGCGCGACTGGCGTGCCGACCAGGCCCGGCGCAGCGGACAGCCCGCCTTCTGCGTCTTCACGGACAAGACGCTGATCGCCATCGCGGAGGCCGTCCCCGAAGGCGAGCAGGAACTGGCCCGGATCCCCGGCGTGGGGATGCGCAAGCTGCGCCGGTACGGCGACGACGTTCTGGCCCTCTGCGCGGGCCGCGACCCCGCCGAGGGACAAGATCAGGACTGATCCGAACTCGTCGGAAAAATAGTTTGCGCATGCCCCGGGAATCCCCATAGGTTCTTAGGCACGGGGACAGCGGCCTTCTCGGAGGCCCTGATTCCGTGTTGTACTTGCATATCCGCGGACCGGTTCGCCCGGTCCCCTAGACGCCGAGAGGAGGCGAGTCCAGTGATCAGCATCAACATCAGCTCCAGCGTCAAACTGACCGATCGCTCGGCCGTCTCCCTGTGCATTCTCGGCGCCTCCAACCGGGGCACCGGTCTGTCCGGCATTCCTGCCGTGCGTCCGGCGTCCTCCCCCGCCTCCGCGGGCCTTGTGGTCCTTGAGCGCGATGAGCGACCGACCAAGGCACTGGAAGCAGCAGTAGCGGCACAGGCGCAGGCCTATGCCTTTGCGGCGGCCGGTGCCGGATTCCGGAAGCAGACGACGCAGCACCACCTGATGTGGGCCTTCCGTGGGCCAGAACCCTGGAGTGATCCAGCCTGATTCGATCAGGCCGGCGCCTTCAGGGCCGCGGAACCCCATCCGGGATCCGCGGCCCTTCTGTTTTCCCCGAACGGGGAGGCAGAGCAAGGCGCCTCGGGACAAGAGAAAAGAACCCGGTACCAGCCGCCACCCGGCCGACCGGCCGGACACGACCAGACGAGGAAGACGACCCGTGCAACTCGAAGCACACGTCCCGTCCGTACCGCCTTCCGACACGATCCCCAAGCCCGGCTCCACGGAGGACCCGACCTTGACTCCGCTCACCGCGCTCACCGCGCTCGACGACGCCATCGAGAACCTCGGCGTACCCGTCCCGTGCCGCTCCTACGACCCGGAGGTCTTCTTCGCCGAGTCGCCCGCGGACGTCGAGTACGCCAAGTCCCTCTGCCGTACCTGCCCGCTGGTCGAGGCCTGCCTCGCCGGTGCCAAGGAGCGGCGTGAGCCCTGGGGCGTCTGGGGTGGCGAGCTGTTCGTCCAGGGCGTTGTCGTCGCCCGGAAGCGGCCGCGTGGCCGCCCGCGCAAGAACCCGGTCACGGCATGAACACCCCCGGAACGATCGACCGCCCCCTCACGCACGACCCCCAGAAGCAGGCCCCGATGACGCCGTCCACTCACGAGCCCGCAGGCTCCGCGACCGAAGACTTCACCACCAGCGGTGCGAACGACTCGCGCCAGAACAGGACCCGAGAGATGCAACTCATCCCAGAAGCCCTGGCCCGTGCGCATATGCACGAGCGACTGCAGGAGGCGCAGCGGGAACGTCAGGCCAGCGGCCTGGTGACCGCGCGCCGCATGCAGCGCCGGGCCGAGCGCGCCTCGCGGCGCGCCCGCCGCGCGCTCGCCATGGCGGTCATGCAGTAAGGCGTACGTCCGCCTGAAGCGACGGCCTCCCAGCCGGAGGCCCGATTGCACCGCGGGGGCCGGTCCGTGTGAACGGACCGGCCCCCGCGGTGCGTTGGCCGACGACGCCTTCCGCACGGGGTTATCGTCGCCGGGTGACGAGTCATCCCGGTGGCAGTGACGACGACGGCCCCCTGACGGAGCCCGAGCCGCTGGTCTGCGCGCGCTGCGGTCTGCGCGCCGCGGCCCCGCAGCCGACCTGGACCCTTTCCGTCGAGGACGGCATCCGCCTGCACCACTGCGAGCGCTGCTCCCGCGCGAACCTGCGCGCGATCGAGGGCCGGCTTGACTCGCCGTGGTGGTGACCCGGTCCGCCACGTCCGCCGTGTTCCCACGCCGGCCGCTCCGGTCGGTCAGGCCTGCGCCGCCTCGTCCTCCCCGCCCGGCTCCTCGGGGAGGAACGACGGCAGCCAGTCCTCCAGCTCCTCCCGCAGCCGAACCGTGGCACCCAGCTGGCACAGCACGCCGATGGTGCTCAGCGTGACCCGGTGGATCAGCAGGTAGGCCGGCGGCAGATTGAGCTGCTTGGCCAGCTGGTACGCCGGGGAACGGGGATCCGCTATCCGCGCCGCCTGACTGCGCATCCAGCCGCGGGTGAAGGTGAACTCGTCGGCGCGCGCCGGTTCGATGATCGGCGAAAGGTAGTCGAGGACGGCGTCGGGGTCCAGCTCCACGGACTCCTTGACGAAGCCCTCCGCGCAGAGCATCTCGTAGACGGCCTCCGCCTCGCCGTCCAGCGTCATGCGCAGCGCTTCGCCGATGGGGGCGGGCAGCCCGTCGGGCAGCCGGTCGACGGTGCCGAAGTCCAGGACGCCCAGACGCCAGTCGTCCTCACCCCCCGGACCCCCGGGAAGCAGACGGAAGTTGCCCGGATGCGGGTCCGCGTGCAGCAGGCCGGTGCGGGCGGGACCGGAGAACAGGAAGCGGGCCAGGAGCTGTCCGGCCCGGTCGCGCTGCTCCTCGGTGCCGTCGGCGATGACCTCCGAGAGCGGCGTGCCGTCGATCCACTCGGTGATCAGCACCTGCTCGCACTGGTGGACCACGTCCGGGACGACCACGTCGGGATCGCCGGCGAACTCCTCGGCGTGCGCCCGCTGCGCCTGCGCCTCCAGGCCGTAGTCCAGCTCCTCGGAGACCCGGTCCTTGAGCTCCGCGATCAGCGGCTTCACGTCCATGCCGGGAACCAGGGGGCCCAGCAGACGGGCGAAGCGGCTCAGCTGGTTGAGGTCGGACAGCAGGGCCTCGCCGGCGCCGGGGTACTGCACCTTGACCGCGACCTCTCGGCCGTCGTGCCACACCGCCCGGTGCACCTGGCCGATCGAGGCGGCCGCGGCCGGCTTGTCCTCGAACTCCTGGAACAGTTCCGGCCAGTCCTCACCCAGCCGCTCCTCGAGCACCGCGTGCACCGTGCGGGTCGGCATCGGCGGGGCGGCCTCCTGCAGCTTGGTCAGGGCCGCCCGGTAGGGACCGGCGACCTCCTCCGGCAGGGCCGACTCGAAGACGGACAGGGCCTGGCCGAACTTCATGGCGCCGCCCTTGAGCTCGCCCAGCACCTTGAAGAGCTGCTCGGCGGTGCGCTGCTGGAGTTCGCGGCCGACGAGCTCCGCGGACTCGCCCACGATCCGCTTGCCGAGTCCCCAGGTCGCCCGCCCGGCGAAGCCGAGCGGGAGAGCGGCCAGCTTGGCGGTCCGGGTGACCGCCTTGCGGGGAAGATCAGACATGCGCCCTCCAGGTCCTTGCCGGCCGCTCCGTGTCCGCCTGACGGCGGGACTCCTTCGACGACCCTTGCCCGGCCATTGTCTCGTGCGACCCCCCGTCGGCGGGGGTGTGTTCTCCCTTACCTTTGTCCGGGTCCGCGTCAGCGGCCCCGCACGGGCAGTGACGGTGCGGCGCCACCGGCCGGGGCTGCCAGTGCAGCTGAGGGAGGGACACCTCCCAGCGCGCACCCGCACTGGACGGCATCCGTCCGTCGAGGAAGGCCAGCGCGTGCGCGGCGGCGAGCCCCGCCACGGTGGCGGCCAGCGCCAGATCGCAGGCACCCACTCTGCGCTGACGGCCCGAGCGCCACTGGGCCACCAGCCGCGGCCACGCCGGGTCCCGGTCGACGCGGTCCTGCTGGAAGCAGCCGGCGCAGCCGGTCTCGCCGGGCGGACGAGCGGTCCGACCACACCGGTGCCCTCCACCACCCCGGCGTAGAGATGGGGCGTGCCCGACGACATGAGGGACTCGGCGGACGACGGGTCCGGCGCGTGCACGGCGACGTCGTCCCGCGGGGCGAGCACCACCAGGGAGTGGCCGGGATCACTCTCGGAGAGAGGGGTGCGGGCGGCGCGGCGCGGCGGCCGGTCCGGCGCGCACCGGCGCACGGCCCGCCGGGCCGCCTCCTCCCGCCGCTCGCCGACCGCCTCGGCGGGCAGTCCGCCGGGCGCCACGTCCCACGGCTCGACCTGTCCGACGTCCCGCACCTCGACCTCGCCGACGCCCGCCCCGGACAGCAGCGACGCCAGTGCCGCCCCCACCCGGCCCGCCCCTCTGACCTGCACCCGCATGCTCCGACGCGCCGCCAGCACCAGCGGCGGCTCGCCCGGGTCGACGGTGGTCAGACCGAGCGAGGCCAGGTCCGGGCGGAGCCGGTCGAGGACGCCGGACTTCGCGCGCAGGGCGTCGGCGGCCGGCCCGCCGCCCCGGGAGTCGTCCAGCAGCCCGGCATGGGACAGCCGCCGCACCAGCCGGTCGACGTGGCCGTCGGGCAGCTCCATGCGCCGGCCCTCCTCGCGCAGCAGATCCAGTCCGCGGGTGCCGTCGAGCAGGTCCAGCAGGCTGCCCGTGGCCGTGTCGACCGGCCCCAGCGTCAGCGCGTGCGCCGGTGTCATACCGAACTGCACGGTGTTGCGATCGCGCCAGCCGCGCCGAAGAGCGGGCTTGATCATTGGATGCATGACGGACCCCCGTATGTCCTGGAACGTGCCTGTGACCGGGCCGGTCCGCTCGCGGTCCGGCCGGCGTTGCCAGCATGCCCAGGGTCGCCGAAACGCGGCCGAAAGTTGTCCACAGGCGCCCGAATTCGTCGTACAAATCCGGCGCCCGGTGACGGGATCGCCGGAGAACCGTCCCGGAGCCGGGACTTCCCCGGGTGCAGCAGGTACGGTCGGGGCGTGCCCGCCGACCCACTGCACCGCGCCGGAACACCACAGCGCAGCGCGACGAGCCAGCCGACGGACGGCTCACGGGCGAGCGCGATCGAGGTCCGCAGGAGCTCCCGCAGACGCAGAACGGTCTCCGCGTACCGCGAGGGCGATCGCACCGTCGTGCTCATCCCCGCCCGGATGTCCGAGGCCGAGGAGCAGCGCTGGGTGAGCGTCATGCTCGACAAGCTCGCCGCCCAGGAGAGCAAGCGCACCCTCGGCGACGCCGAGCTGGCCGAGCGCGCGCGGCGGCTGTCGGAGCAGTACTTCGACGGCCGGGCCCGCCCCGACTCGGTGCGCTGGGTGACCAACCAGAACACACGCTGGGGTTCGTGCACGCCGGCCGAGGGGAGCATCCGGCTGTCCCACCGGCTCCAGGGCATGCCGGAGTACGTCGTCGACTACGTGCTCTGCCACGAACTGGCCCACCTCCTGGTCCCCGGACACGGCCCCCGCTTCTGGCGGCTGCTGGAGGCATACCCCCGCACCGAACGGGCCCGCGGCTACCTTGAGGGCGTGGTCGCGGCCGAGCGGCTGCCGCACGTCCCGGGCGCCCGGGACGAGTGACCACCGTCCGAGGTGGACGCGGCGCGAGCGCGCTCGCGCGTTGTGTACCGGGTCTGTACCGACTGCTTCCGGTGTCCGGGATTGCCGTTAGCCTGGCGCGACGCACTCACATTCGGGATGGGGGACGGTCGTACGCATGGCCAGGGAATTCCAACGCGGCCACAAGGCCAGGATCAGTGACCTCACCGCGGGCACGGACCTGTACGTAGGAGTACAGATCTCCGGCCCGGGGCTCAGCTTCGACATCAGCTGCTTCGGG
Organism: Streptomyces sp. NPDC085937; assembly: GCF_044540535.1. Taxonomy (NCBI): domain Bacteria; kingdom Bacillati; phylum Actinomycetota; class Actinomycetes; order Kitasatosporales; family Streptomycetaceae; genus Streptomyces; species Streptomyces sp. NPDC085937. Next base: position 370,202 of record NZ_JBITSH010000004.1, read on the forward strand.
CTCGACGCCGACGAACGGCTCTCCGACGACCGGTACTTCGTCTTCTACAACCAGCCGAAGTCCCCCGAGGAGTCCATCCAGCTCCTGGGTGCACAGGCGGGCGACACGGAGTCCTTCCGCGTCACGCTGGACCAGATTCCGCAGCAGATCAGGAAGCTGTCCTTCACGGCGACGATCGACGGCGCCGGACAGATGTCGCAGATCGGGCCCGGGTACATCCGTATCGTCGCGGGCGGCGAGGAAGTGGCGCGGTACCCGTTCAACGGCTCGGAGTTCTCCACCGAGCGGGCCGTGATGCTCGGCGACTTCTACTTCAAGGACGTGTGGCGGTTCGCCGCCGTCGGCCAGGGCTTCGACGGCGGGCTGGACGCGCTGCTGCGCAACTTCGGCGGCGAGGTGGCCGACGACGAGCCCGCGGCGCCCGAGCCGCAGCAGGCCCCGCAGCCGCAGGCCCCGCAGGCCGCGCCCGGGTTCGCCCCGCCCGCGTTCGGCGTCCCCGGAGGCGGCGCGCCCGCACCGGCCCCCACTCCCGGCCCGGCGCCCCAGCCCGCTCAGGGCTTCGCGACGCCGCCGGCCCCCGCGCCCGCCGCGCCGCCGCAGGCCCCCGCGCCGCCGGTTCATTCCGCGCCGACGATCGTCGCGCCCATGCACACGCCGCCCGGAGGCGCCCCGGTGCCGCCCCCGGCCCCGGCTCCCGCCCCCTTCAGCCAGACGCCCCCGCCACCCCCGGGCTACGGCCAGCCCCCGGCGCCTCCGGGAGCCCCCGCGCCTCCGCCGGGCTACGGCCAGCCGCCCGCGCCGCCGCAGGCCGCGCCGCCCCCGCCCGGCTACGGCCAGCCCCCGGCGCCTCCGGGAGCCCCCGCGCCTCCGCCGGGCTACGGCCAGCCGCCCGCGCCGCCGCAGGCCGCGCCGCCCCCGCCCGGCTACGGCCATCAGCCCCCGCCCGGCCAGGTGCCCCACCAGCAGGCTCCCTACGGCGCGCCCCAGGGCATGCCGCAAGGGATGCCGCAGGGTGCCCCGCAGGCCGCCGGTGTGCTCGGCGCGCTCCAGACGTACAAGGAGACGCCCACCGGACAGCGTTGGACCCAGCAGAACAAGAAGCTCGTCCGCGCCGACCTCGGCATCGGCGGCCAGCCCGTGCTGGCCCGGCAGGGCAGCATGGTGCTCTACCAGGGCAAGGTCGACTTCAGCTACAAGGGCGCCGGCTTCACCGGCCGCCTCGCGGGCAACGCCACCGGCCAGGAGATGCAGCTGATGCGCTGCACCGGCCAGGGACAGGTGTTCTTCGCCGAGAACTCCACGATGCTGCACCCGATCGAGCTCCAGGGTGACGCCGTGTGCGTCTCCGCGGAGAACGTCCTCGCCTTCGACGAAGGACTCCAGTACGAGATCCGCCGCATCGAGGGGCACGGCATCCCCGGCGGCGCGCTGTTCACGATGCAGTTCCAGGGCACCGGCACGATCGTCGTGAAGACGCACGGCACGCCCGTGGTGCTGCCGGTCACACCCACCACGTTCGCCGACTGCAACGCCGTGGTCGCCTGGTCGGCCGCAGCGCAGGTGGTCGTCTCCAGCCAGGTGCGGATGCGCCGCAACTCCTACCCCGGCGACACCGGGGAGAGCGTGAACCTGCAGTTCCGGGGCGCCCCCGGCAACTTCATCGTCGTCCAGCCGTACGAGATCTGAGGGAGCCCGTCATGAACCAGCCACTCGCGGGCTACGCCCCCGCCCCCGTCACCGCCCGCATGGAGAACCACGGCAACCACATGCTGAAGGTCGCCATGCAGACCGGCAACGACCTCCTCGCGCGCGTCGGGTCGATGGTCGCCTACGAAGGGTTCGTCCAGTACGAGCCCAACCCGCCGGCCGTCCGCCAGATCGCCAAGGATTGGCTCACCGGTGAGGGCGCGCCCCTGATGAAGTGCTCCGGCGACGGCCTGCTCTACCTCGCCGACTACGGCGCCAACGTCGTCGTGATCAACCTCAACGGCGACGGCATCTCGGTCAACGCCACCAACCTGCTTGCCTTCGACGCCCACCTCACCTGGGGTGTGGAGCGGGTCAAGGGCCTGGCGAAGTTCGCCGGGCAGGGTCTGTGGAACACCAAGATCTCCGGTCAGGGCTGGGTCGCGCTGACCTCGCGCGGCAAGCCGATCGTCGTCGACTGCGGAGGCGGCGAGGACGAGACGTACGTCGACCCGGACGCGCTGGTCGCCTGGTCCCCGAACCTCAAGGTGAAGGGCAAGCGCAGCTTCCGCGCCCAGTCGCTGATCGGCCGCGGCAGCGGCGAGGCCTACCAGATGGCCTTCTCCGGTCAGGGCATTGTCGTCGTCCAGCCCAGTGAGGACAGCACCGACCGTCTTCGGTTCCGGGGCTGAGGGGGAGCAACCACACCATGCAGAGCCCAATTTTCGCCTACAACGACCAGCAGACCCAGGAGCGCTGGAGTCTGCAGAACCAGCAGATGCTGCGGGTCGGCCTCGAGGGCCACGACGACGTCCTCGCCCGCAAGGGCACCATGGTCGCCTACCAGGGTCTCGTCGAGTTCGACGCCGAGTTCCAGGGCAACAGCGCCGCCCGCGCGCGGGCGCACACCGGTGAGGGCCTCGACCTGATGCGCTGCCACGGGCAGGGCACCGTCTACCTCGCCAACCTCGCCCAGCGCGTCCACATCATGGACGTGGAGCAGGACGGCCTGACCGTCGACAGCAGCTACGTCCTCGCCATGGACTCCTCGCTGCACCACGAGGTCATCGCCGTCGACAGCCTGTACGGCATCTCGGGTTCCGGGAAGTACCAGCTCAACATCACCGGCCGCGGCAAGGTCGCGCTGATGACCTCGGGCATGCCGCTGCTGCTCCAGGTGACGCCGGACAAGTACGTCAACTGCGACGCCGACGCCATCGTCGCCTGGTCCACGTCACTGCGGGTGCAGATGCAGGCCCAGACGCACTCCTCCGGGGTGTGGCGGCGCCGCGGCAACACCGGCGAGGGCTGGGAGCTCAGCTTCATGGGCAGCGGCTTCGCGTTGGTCCAGCCGAGTGAACTGCTGCCTCCGCAGAACGCCCAGATCGGCGGCGGCCTCGCCGCGCAGTACGGCATGGGTCAGCAGGGCGCGCGCGGGCAGAACCAGGGCAACGTCTGGAGCTGAGCACCCTGGACACACGAAGGGGCCGCGCCCGGTAAGGGCGCGGCCCCTTCGTCGGTGTCAGGCCCCGAGTCTCGCGCGGGTCGCGCCGAGCAGCCGTACGACCGAGTCGTCCGCCACCTCCGGCACCTCGTCGTACGGGAACCAGCGCACGTCGAGGGACTCGTCGCTGACCGCGTGGACGGCGTCCGGAGCGGCGAGGGCCGCGTACTGGACGTCGAAGTGGCAGTGGCAGGGCGGCGGAATGGGATGCCGGTCGAGCCGCACGGGACCGCCGGCGACCAGCGTCAGCCCCGTCACGCCGGACTCCTCGGTCGCCTCCCGCAGGGCCGCCGCGGCCAGTGTGGCGTCGCCGGGCTCGCAGTGGCCGCCCATCTGCAGCCACATCCGCAGCTTGCGGTGCAGGGTCAGCAGGACCCGGCCGCGCTCGGGGTCGACCACCAGGGCGCTCGCCGTGACGTGACCCGCCCCGCACGCCTTCCACAGGCCGTCCGGATGCGCGGCGAGATGCCCCAGGTAGGCGTCCCGCAGTGCGGGCTGGTCCTCGTACGCCTTCAGGACCAGCACCGCGTCGTCGTACAGACTCACTCGGTGTCGTCGCCCTTGCTCTCGTCGCCGTTTCCGCCCTCGTCACGCTGGTCCGTGGCGTCCGCGTCCGTGGCGTCCTCCGCGTCCTTCTTGCGCAGGTCGGGCTTGCCGGCGGCCTCTCCGAGCATCTTGTCCAGCTCGGAGAAGTCGATCTGCTCCCGGTGCACGAAGCCGTCCGGGTCGTCCAGGTCGGTGGCCGTCGGCAGCATGTCCGGGTGGGCCCACAGGGCGTCCCGGCCGTCGACCCCGCGCGCGTCGGTGAGCGAGGCCCACAGGCGCGAGGCGTCGCGCAGCCGCCGCGGACGCAGCTCCAGACCGATCAGCGTGGCGAACGTCTGCTCGGCGGGACCGCCCGAGGCGCGCCGGCGGCGCAGCGTCTCCCGCAGGGCGTCCGCCGACGACAGCCGCGGCTTGGCCGCCGCGTGCACGACCGCGTCCACCCAGCCCTCGACGAGGGCCAGCGCCGTCTCCAGCCGGGCCAGGGCCGCCTTCTGCTCGGGCGTGTCCTCCGGCTGGAACATGCCCTGCTGAAGGGCCTCCTGCAGCTGCTCCGGGTTCTGCGGGTCGAACTGGCCGACCACGTCCTCCAGCTTCCCGGTGTCGACCTTGATGCCCCGGGCGTAGCCGTCGACCGCGCCGAACAGATGCGACCGCAGCCACGGGACGTGCGCGAAGAGCCGCTGGTGGGCGGCCTCGCGCAGGGCGAGGTACAGCCGCACCTCCTCCTGCGGGACGCCCAGGTCCTTGCCGAAGGTCTCGATGTTCAGCGGCAGCAGCGCGGCCCGGCCGGCCGGGCCCAGCGGAAGGCCGATGTCGGACGAGCCGACGACCTCACCGGCGAGCACGCCCACGGCCTGCCCGATCTGCGTGCCGAACATGGCGCCGCCCATGGAGCGCATCATGCCGATCAGCGGGCCGGCCATGGCCTGCATCTCTTCCGGCAGGACGTCGCCCATCGCGTTGCCGACGCGCTCGGCGACCGGGTCGACCAGCTCACGCCAGGCCGGCAGGGTCGCCTCGACCCACTCCGCGCGGCTCCAGGCCACGGCGGAGTTCGCGCCGGACGGCAGGGAGGTGGCGTCGTCCAGCCACAGGTCGGCCAGGCGGACGGCGTCCTCCACGGCCTTGCGCTCGGCCGGGCCGACGCTGGCGTCCTTGGAACCCTGGGAGGTTCCCTGGGCGACCGTCTGCCGGGCGATCTGCTTGGCCATGTCCCAGTTCACCGGCCCGCCCTCGTAGGAGAGCATCTGGCCGAGCTGCTGGAACGCGGCTCCCAGGTCGCCAGGGTTCATCGACCCGAACATCGCGGCGAACGGATTGTCCGCGCCCGGGCCGCCAAAGCCGCCCGCCCCGGGCATGCCGAAGCCGAACGGGTTGGCCGGGCCCTGACCACCGCCGCTCTGCGGGTCCTTCTTCTTGCCTTCGTCGCCGTCGTCCGGCTCCTCCGGCGGAAGGCCGAATCCGAATGGGGTGTCACTCACGGGTTTCCTCGGCTTGTAGGGCCACCGGTTCTTTCCGGCGGCACGGCTGCCCGACAACACCACCCAGCGTAGACACCTGAAGCGGTTCGGGCCTCGGTGCTTCGCCGACAAAGGGCCTGCGGCAGGATGGATGCCACCTGGTACGTACGCGTCGCCCGCGCTCGTACTGAAGACAACCGCTGGAGACGCCCGGTGAGTTCCCCAGATCCGCAGGTTCGCGCAGCGCGAAACGAGTCAACCAGTCCTCCGCCCCGCGGGCCCGTCGTCGCGGTCACCGGTGCCGCCTCCGGCGTCGGCGCCCTGCTGACCGCGCGGCTCGCCGCGTCGGAGGAGGTCAAGCAGGTCGTCGCCATCGACGAGCTGCGCGGCGAGTGCGCCGAGGCCGAGTGGCACATCCTGGACGTCCGGGACCCCGTGATCGCGGACCGGCTGCGCGGGGCCGACGTGGTCGTCCACCTGGCCCTCGACCTGGACCTGGAGACCGACGCGGCCGCCCGGACGGCCTACAACGTGCGCGGCACGCAGACGGTGCTGACCGCCGCCGCGGCCGCCGGTGTCCACCGGGTGGTGCTGTGCACCTCGACCATGGTCTACGGCGCCCTGCCGGACAACGAGCTGCCGCTGGCGGAGGACGCGGAGCTGCGGGCCACCGCGGAGGCCACCGGCGTCGGCGACCTCCTGGAGATCGAACGGCTGGCCCGCCGGGCGCCCCGCGCGCACCCCGGACTCAATGTCACCGTGGTCCGCCCGGCCGTGCTGGTGGGCGGCACCGACACCGCGCTGACCAGGTACTTCGAGTCGCCGCGGCTGCTGGTGGTGGCGGGCTCGCGGCCCGCGTGGCAGTTCTGCCACGTCGACGACCTGTGCAGCGCCCTGGAGTACGCCGTGCTGGAAAAGGTCGACGGCGAGCTGGCCGTCGGCTGCGACGGCTGGCTGGAACAGGAGGAGGTGGAGGAGCTCAGCGGGATCCGCCGGATGGAGCTGCCGTCGGCGGTGGCGCTCGGCGCGGCGGCCCGGCTGCACCGCATCGGGCTCACCCCGTCCCCGGCCGGGGACCTGGCGTACACCATGTACCCCTGGGTGATCAGCGGCAGCAGGCTGCACGACGCCGGGTGGCGTCCGGCGTACACCAACGAGGAGGTGCTCGCGCAGCTGCTCGACGAGGTCTCCGGGCGGCACACGGTCGCGGGCCGCCGGCTGGGCCGCAAGGACGCGACGGCCGCGGGCGCGGCGGGAGCCACGGTGGCGCTGCTCGGCGCCGCGGCGGTGGTGCGCCGGGCCCGGAAGGCGCGCCGGCGGATCTGACCCGGGCCGGCGCCCCCGCGGGAGCCTGCGCACCGGCGCCTTCGGAGGACCCTCCGAAGCACCACGCGCGCGTACCGGACGATCCGGCTGTTCCGCGCTGTCGGCGGGGTGGGGCACGATAGGGGGCATGGCACCCGTGACGGACCACCCCGGTGAGCAGCCCGCCCAGGACCCGATCAAGCTGATCGCGATCCGCGACACCGCCCTGTCGGTGGACGAGATCCTGCGCGCGGTCGGCGACGACGCGGCCGGCGGCACGGCGCTCTTCGTGGGCACCGTGCGCAACCACGACGGCGGCGCCGACGTGGACGAGCTGGGCTACTCCTGTCATCCGAGCGCCGAGGACGAGATGCGGCGGATCGCGGAGAAGGTCGCCGCGGACTTCCCCGTGCGGGCCCTCGCCGCGGCCCACCGGGTGGGAGACCTGAGGGTCGGGGACCTCGCCGTGGTCGCCGCCGTGTCGTGCGCGCACCGGGGCGAGGCGTTCGAGGCCTGCCGCCGGCTCGTCGACGACATCAAGCACGGAGTGCCCATCTGGAAGCACCAGCGTTTCTCCGACGGCACCGAGGAGTGGGTCGGCGTCTAGCACGCCTTCCTTTCCCACGCGGTACGCCCGTCCCGTGCGGTTGCGTAACCGCACCCCTGAGGTGAGCGTTGTCACTGCGGATGGTTAATCTGCTGATCAGTCAGTGTTGCGGACGCTCATGGGGTTGGGAGGTCGGCATGGCGGCGCTTGCCTGGTTGCTGATTCCGCTGGTGGCCGCGATAGGCGCGGGACTGTGGGGCAGTTGGGCCAACCGGACCCGCAAGGTACGGGGCGACGGTCCGGAACTCATCGGATATGCCCGTTTCCGGGAAGCCATGGAGAAGCCCCGCTCCGGCGGCTGAGCGAGGGAACGGCGGGTCAGGACCCGTGGTGCGGTCGGGGCCGCTCGTCCGGGCGGCCCTGACGGTGCGCTGACAGGTCCGTCCCGTACTGTCGAGGCATGCCACGCCGTACGGCGACGATGCTCGCCTCCACCCTGATGCTGATCGCGCTCCTGTGCGTGGGAGTCTTCATCCCGGTGCCCTACGCGGAGATGTCGCCGGGGCCGACGGTGAACACGCTGGGTGAGCACGACGGCGAGCCGGTGCTGCAGATCGCCGGGCACAAGACCTACCCGACGGACGGTCACCTCAACATGACCACCGTGCGGGTCACCAGCGCCGACTACCGGATGAACCTCGTCGAGGCCGTCTACGGCTGGCTCGCGCACGACACCAAGGTCGTCCCCCACGACACCCTCTACCCGGACGGCAAGACGGAGGAGGAGTCGACCCAGGAGAACGCCGAGGAGTTCAGCCAGTCCCAGGAGAGCGCCAAGGTCGCGGCGCTGAAGGAACTCGGCGTCCCGGTGAAGTCCTGGGTGATCGTCTCGACCGTCGTCAAGGACGCGCCCGCCGAGGGCAAGCTGCACGCGGGTGACGTGATCAAGGCCGTCGACGGCAAGGCCGTGAAGGAGCCGACCGACGTCGCCGAGCTGGTGACCGAGCACCGGCCGGGCGAGGACGTGGTCTTCACGATCGTGCCGGCCAAGGAGCAGGCGGCCGCGGAGAAGGAGAAGCGGACGCCGACGCGGACCGAGAAGGTGACGATCACCACCCGCGCCTCCGACGACGCCGGCGAGAAGCGCGCCGTCGTCGGCATCTCGGCGGGCACCGACCACACCTTCCCGTTCTCCGTCGACATCAAGCTCGCCGACGTCGGCGGCCCGAGCGCCGGGCTGATGTTCGCCCTCGGCATCTACGACAAGCTCACCCCCGGCAGCCTGACCGGCGGTGAGTTCGTCGCGGGCACCGGCACGATCGACGACAACGGCAAGGTCGGGCCGATCGGCGGGATCGAGATGAAGACGGTCGGCGCGCGCAGCAAGGGCGCCGAGTTCTTCCTCACGCCCGCCGAGAACTGCGCGTCCGCCGCCAAGGACACCCCCGAGGGCCTCACCCTGGTGAAGGTCGCCACCATCGACGACGCCCTGGGCGCCCTGAAGGACATCCGCGCGGGCGACACCGCCGACCTGCCGTCGTGCTCCGCGTCCTGACCGGACCGGCTACTCCTCGAACGTCGCCGTCAGGGCCTGCGCCAGACCCGGCACCAGCTCGGAGCCGGTGAGCACCTCGGTGGGGGAGTCCTTCTCCCGCAGCCGCAGCGCCGACTCGCGCGCCCCGTCGCGCAGCACCGCGACCGTCATCCGCACCTCCTGCCGCTCCGGGTGCTCGGCCACCCACTTGGTGAGCGCGGCCTCGTCGAGGCCCTCGGGGACCTGGGCCTCCGCGGACGGCGGCAGCATCAGCCGCTCCACGGTGAGGGCGCAGCCGGTCACGGCGTCGGGCCAGGCGATGGTGCCGAGGAACTCGTCGAGCGGTTTGCCCGTCGGGATCTCGTCCTGCTCGATCGGGGTGAGGGCGGCGGACTCCTGCTCGCCGTCCAGGCCGAGCTTGTCCGCGAGGGAGGGCTGTTCCGCCCGAAGCCGGGCAGTGTCTACGAGTGCGAACAGGCGGGCGGGCTGGTCCCAGCCCAGTCCGGAGACGTACTCGTCGATCTCGAGTACGGCCCGGGTGAGGGGGTTCGCGGCCATGGGCGTGTTGGACATGGTCACAATCCTCTCTCGTTCCCGGCCGGAATCGGGAACCGAGTAAAGCGTGAGTAAGTTGCATAGGTGTGGGCCCACGATCACGGGGGGCCACGAACGGTCCGTGAAGACGCGGGCTCGACGAATCAACAGCGAACTTCGAGGTGCCTACCTTGGCTTTCCAGATGCCGGACCGCGGCGGAGGCCCGACGGGGCCACGGATCAGAGTGGGCCGGCCGTCCCGACGTGTCCGGACCTTGCTCATGACACTGGGCGTCCTTGCCGTCCTCGGCATGGTGTTCACCATGTTCGCGGGGTTCTGGACCGACTGGCTGTGGTACCGCTCGGTCAACTACTCGTCGGTGTTCACCACGACCCTGTGGACCAAGATCGGGCTCTTCTTCGTCTTCGGTCTGCTGATGGCCGTCGCGGTCGGCTTCAACATCTGGCTCGCACACCGCCTGCGGCCGCCGCTGAGCGCCATGTCGATGGAGCAGCAGAACCTCGACCGGTACCGCATGGGCATCGCCCCGTACAAGAAGTGGCTGCTGCTCGGCATCACCGCGCTGGTGGGCCTGATCGCGGGTGCCTCGGCGTCGAGCCAGTGGCGCACCTGGCTGATGTGGGTCAACGGCGTGTCCTTCGGGCAGAAGGACCCCCAGTTCCATCTGGACGTCTCCTTCTACGCCTTCGACCTGCCCTGGTACCGGTTCCTGCTCGGCTTCGGCTTCGCGGCCGCCATCCTCGGCCTGATCGCCGCCGCGCTCACCCACTACCTGTACGGCGGGCTGCGCATCACGAGCCCCGGCGCGCGCGCCACGGCCGCGGCCACCGGGCACCTGTCGGTGCTGCTCGGCATCTTCGTCGCGCTGAAGGCCGTCGCGTACTGGCTCGACCGGTACGGACTGGCCGTGAAGTCCAGTGACTTCAAGGCCACCGACAGCTGGACCGGCCTGCGGTACGTCGACGCCAACGCCTACCTGCCGGCCAAGACGATTCTGTTCTGCATCGCCGTCATCTGCGCGCTGCTGTTCTTCGCCACCCTGTGGCGGCGCACCTGGCAGCTGCCGGTCATCGGCTTCGGCCTGATGGTGCTGTCGGCGATCCTCATCGGCGGCCTGTACCCGGCGATCGTGCAGAAGTTCCAGGTCCAGCCCAACGAGCAGGCCAAGGAAGCGCCGTACGTCGAGAAGAACCTCGCGGCCACGCGTGAGGCCTACGGGATCGGCGACTCGCAGGTCACCGACTACCCGGGCACGGCCACCACCAAGGACCAGGCCAAGCTGCGGGACGACGTGTCGGGCGCGGCCAGCATCCGCATCATGGACCCGAACATCGTGTCCCCGACGTTCCAGCAGCTCCAGCAGATCAGGAACTACTACGCGTTCCCGACCAACCTGGACGTCGACCGCTACCCCAAGGACGGCAAGGAGCAGGACACCGTCATCGGCCTGCGCGAGCTGAACTACAACGGCATCCCGAAGCGGAACTGGATCAACGACCACTTCCGCTACACCCACGGCTACGGTGCCGTGGCCGCGGAGGGCACCACTGCCGACTCCGGCGGGCGCCCGGCGTTCACCGAGTCCGACCTGCCCTCCAAGGGCGACCTCGGCACGTACGAGCAGCGCGTCTACTACGGCGAGCGGACGACCACGTACTCCATCGTCGGCGGTCCCCAGAAGGAGATCGACTACTCCGACGACAGCGGCGAGAAGACGTACAGCTACCAGGGCGACAGCGGCGTCAACCTCGACAACCCGGTCAACCGGGCCGCCTACGCGGTGGCGTTCGGAGAGCCGCAGATCCTTTACTCCGGCGCCATCGGCGAGGGTTCGCGGATCCTGTACAACCGCACGCCCAAGGAGCGCGTCGAGGCGATCGCGCCGTGGCTGACCATCGACGGTGACGCCTACCCGGCGGTCGTGGGGGGCCGGATCCAGTGGATCGTCGACGCCTACACGACCACCAACGGCTACCCGTACGCGTCCCGTACGACGCTGGGCGACACCACGGCCGACTCGCTGACCGCGACCAACGACCAGCGGACGGTGGTGGCCCAGCAGAACCAGGTCAACTACATCCGCAACTCGGTCAAGGCGACCGTCGACGCGTACAGCGGCGAGGTCAAGCTCTACCAGTGGGACACCCAGGACCCCGTCCTCAAGACGTGGATGAAGGCGTTCCCGGACACGGTGGAGCCGCGGAGCGAGATCTCCCAGGACCTGATGGACCATCTGCGGTACCCGCAGGACCTGTTCAAGGTCCAGCGTGAGCTGCTCACCCGCTACCACGTGAAGGACGCCAACACGTTCCTCTCCGGCAGTGAGGTCTGGCAGGTGCCGGACGACCCGACGAACAAGACGGGCGAGACGGTTCCGCCGTACTACCTGAGCATGAAGATGCCGGACCAGCAGGACCAGGTGTTCTCGCTCACCACGACGTTCACGCCGAACGGCCGTGACAACCTGAGCGCGTTCATGGCGGTCAACGCCGATCCGGGCACCGAGGACTACGGCAAGATCAGAATCCTCAAACTGCCGACCAGCACCACGGTCTCCGGACCCAAGCAGGTGCAGAGCCAGTTCAACTCCCAGCAGGACATCGCCGAGACGATCAGGCTGCTGAGAGGTGGCGACTCCGAGGTCGAGTACGGCAACCTGCTGACCGTCCCGCTCGACGGCGGACTGCTCTACGTGGAGCCGGTCTACGTCCGCGGTGGCGGGCTGAAGTACCCGCTGCTGCGCAAGGTGCTGGTGACCTACGGCGGCCAGACGGCGTTCGAGGACACCCTGGAGCAGGCGCTCGACAAGGTCTTCGGCGGCGAGGGCACACCCGTCGAGCCGCCGGCCGACGAGGGTGAGGACGAAGGCACGGACGAGGGCACCACGCCCCCGCCGAGCACGGAACAGCCCTCGACGGTCCAGGAGGCCCTGAATGACGCCCAGAAGGCCTTCGAGGCCGGCCAGGAGGCCCTGAAGAACAACGACTGGGAGGCATACGGCCGGGCGCAGAAGGACCTCGAGGACGCGCTGCGCAGGGCCGAGGCGGCGCAGTCCGGCGGGGCCGGCGGCGCACGGAGCAGCCCGAGCGCGGACCCGAGCGCGAGTCCACGGACGAACAGCTGACCAGGAGGCCTGGTCACAGGCCCACCCCGCGCCGTGCTACGGTTGCAACACAACGGCGCGGGGTGGAGCAGCTCGGTAGCTCGCTGGGCTCATAACCCAGAGGTCGCAGGTTCAAATCCTGTCCCCGCTACTGAAGTCGCGGAAGCGACACCAAAGGCCCGGATTCCCAAGGGAATCCGGGCCTTTGTGGTGGGCGAACGCATGTGCCCGCCTCCTCGACGGCCCTGCCGTCGACGGGAGTTGAGCGATCTGTGTTTGACTTGTCTCTCTGTGGGCATGTCGACAAAACGCTGAAGTGACCTCACTGACTGCGGTATACCAGGTGTACCCAGGTTGCAGGTGGTGCGACGATGGATGTTATGGGGGACAAGGCAACTCTGTTCGAGTCAGGGCGTTTTGTGCAGTCCTCCCCCCGGGAGGAAACCCCTCACGAGACGGGGGAAGCGGCCGACGAGGCGGCGGAGGAGCTGCGCCGGCGGCTCGCCGCCGAGGCCGGTGACGTCGAGGCGATGAGCGTCCTCGGCGCGATGCTGCTGCGCCGCGGTGACCTCGACGGTGCCGAACCCCATCTGCGTGCCGCCACCGCTGCGGGCGACCGCGCCGCCGCCAACAACCTGGGCGTCCTGCTGCACCAGCGGGGCTACCCCGACGAGGCCGCCGGATGGTGGCGGATCGCCGCCGTCGCCGGTTCCACGGCGGCGGCCCACGCGCTCGGCCGCCACCACCGCGAGCGCGGGGACGAACCCGCCGCCGAGTACTGGCTGCGCCAGTCCGCCGAGCAGGGCCACACCCTCGGCGCGTACGCCCTCGCCGACCTCCTGGAGCACCGGGGCGACGCGGAGGGCAGCGAGCGCTGGATGCGGGCCGCCGCGGAGCGCGGGCACCGGGAGGGCGCCTACCGGCTCGCCCGGGCCCTGGACCGCCAGGCCGGGCGCGAGTCCGCCGACGCCGGTGCCGCGCTGGTCGAGGAGGCCGAGCAGTGGTACCGGCAGGCCGCAGCACGCGGCCACCGCCGGGCCGCCCTGCACCTGGGCACGATTCTGGAGAAGCGCGGCGAGCTGAAGGAGGCCGGGCGCTGGTACCTGACCTCCGCCAAGGACGGCGAGCCGCGCGCCGCGTGCGCGCTGGGCTTCCTGCTGCGCGACGCCGGGGACACCGAGAACGCCGCCGTGTGGTGGCTGCGCGCGGCGCAGGACGGCGACGGCAACGCCGCCAACGCGCTGGGCGCGCTGCACGCGGAGCGGGGCGAGACGCAGACCGCCGAGCGGTGGTACCGGGCGGCCATGGACGCCGGCGACATCAACGGCGCCTACAACCTCGGGCTGCTCTGCGCCGACCAGGGGCGCACCACCCAGGCCGAGCAGTGGTACCGCCGCGCCGCCTACGCCGGTCACCGCGAGGCGGCGAACGCGCTGGCGATCCTGCTGCTGCGGGCCGGGGACGAGACCGGCGCGGAGCCGTGGTTCTCCAAGGCGGCGGAGGCCGGCAGTGTCGACGCCGCCTTCAACCTCGGCATCCTGCACGCCGGGCGGGGCGAGGAGCGGGCCGCGCTGCGCTGGTACGAGCGGGCGGCGGGCGCCGGGCACACCGAGGCGGCGCTCCAGGTCGGCATGGCTCGGCTGCGGGACGGCGAGGAGGGCGAGGCCGAGCGGTTCCTGCGGTGCGCGGCGGGCGGCGGCAGCGCGGAGGCGGCGTACCGGCTGGCGGCGGTGCTGGACGCCCGCCGGCCGCCGGAGCCCGCGCACGAGCTGGGGGAGCCGGTGCACCGGCGCAGCGAGTGCGAGGAGTGGTACGAGCGGGCGGCCACCCAGGGGCACCGGCGTGCCCAGGTGAGGGTCGGCATGCTGGCCGCGGCCCGCGGGGACGTCGTCGAGGCGGCCCGGTGGTACCGGGAGGCCGCGGAGGCCGGCTCGCGCAACGGTGCCTTCAACCTGGGGCTGCTGCTGGCCCGGGAGGGGAGCGAGCCGGAGGCGGCGGTGTGGTGGACCCGCGCGGCGGATGCCGGCCATGGCCGTGCGGCGCTGCGGCTCGCGCTGGTGTACGCCCGGCGGGGGGAGCTCGCGGAGGGGCAGCGGTGGGCGGACCGGGCGGCCGAGCTGGGGCCTCCGGCGGTGACCGAGAGGGCTGCGCGGTTGCGGGACGCGCTTCGGGAGGAGCTGTCGGCCTAGCGCGGGCGGATTCGGGGGCTAGCCCCCCCGACCCCCTTCGCGCAGTTCCCCGCGCCCCTATAGGGCTGAGCTCACGGGCCCCTTGCGCGTAGGCCCCGCGCTCCCTGGAGCGCTGCCCTCAGGCAATGGATTTGCTTCTGTCGGGCACCTTGACGTAGCTTTGAGACATCGCCGCGGGGTGGAGCAGCTCGGTAGCTCGCTGGGCTCATAACCCAGAGGTCGCAGGTTCAAATCCTGTCCCCGCTACTGAAGGCCGAGGGTCGGAATCCGAAAGGGTTCCGGCCCTCGGTCGTATGCGTACGACTGCGGAGCGCCGGCGTGGGCGCGACGAAAAGCCCCGGCACCCTCAGGGGGCCGGGGCTTCGTGCGTCGGGTGCCGGTCAGGCGGCCGCGCAGTTCGGGCAGAGACCGCGGTACGTCACCTCGACGTCGGACACCGTGAAACCGAACCGCTCCGTGGCGGGGAGGTCGGCCAGCGGGTTGCCGGTCGGGTGGACGTCGCGGATCGCTCCGCACCGCGCGCACACCAGGTGGTGATGAGGGCGGTGCGCGTTCGGGTCGTAGCGCTTGGCCCGCTTGTCCGTGGCGACTTCCAACACCTCGCCGAGCGACACCAGTTCGCCCAGGGTGTTGTAGACGGTCGCCCGGGAGATCTCGGGCAGCTTGGCGACAGCTCTGGCGTGCACCTCGTCGGCCGTCAGGTGGACGTGTTCGCCGTCGAGGACCTCGGCCACCACACGGCGCTGCGCGGTCATCCGCCAACCACGTCCGCGAAGCCGTTCCAGAAGGTCACTCATAGGCACCAGCCTAACAGCAGGGGGGAGTCGAACCCCGAACGGGTGTGACTTTGGAGCTTTACTTGACTTAGACAATGTCCATTGTAGGATCGAGCTCGGCTTTAGCCAAGGCACAAGTTGCAGTAATGACGCAGGAGGCGCACGTGACGCAGGGACCGCTTACGACGGAGGCCGGAGCTCCGGTCGCCGACAACCAGAACAGCGAGACCGCGGGCGTCGGCGGCCCGGTCCTCGTCCAGGACCAGCTCCTGCTCGAGAAGCTGGCCCACTTCAACCGTGAGCGCATCCCGGAGCGCGTGGTGCACGCCCGCGGCGCCGGCGCGTACGGCACCTTCAAGGTGACCGCCGACGTCACCAAGTACACCCGGGCCGCGTTCCTGTCCGAGGTGGGCAAGGAGACGGAGGTCTTCCTGCGCTTCTCGACCGTGGCGGGCAACCTGGGTGCCGCCGACGCCGTGCGTGACCCGCGCGGTTTCGCGGTGAAGTTCTACACCGAGGAGGGCAACTACGACCTCGTCGGCAACAACACCCCGGTGTTCTTCATCCGGGACGCCATCAAGTTCCCCGACTTCATCCACACCCAGAAGCGCGACCCGTACACCGGCTCGCAGGAGGCGGACAACGTCTTCGACTTCTGGGGCCTGTCGCCCGAGTCCACGCACCAGGTGACCTGGCTGTTCGGTGACCGCGGCATCCCGGCGTCCTACCGCCACATGGACGGCTTCGGCTCGCACACCTACCAGTGGAACAACGAGGCCGGCGAGGCCTTCTGGGTCAAGTACCACTTCAAGACGGACCAGGGCATCAAGAACCTGACCGCCGAGGAGGCCGAGGTCCTCGCGGGCAAGGACCCCGACTCCCACCAGCGCGACCTGCGCGAGGCCATCGAGCGGGGCGAGTTCCCGTCCTGGACCGTGTCCGTCCAGATCATGCCGGTGGCCGATGCGGCGACCTACCGCTTCAACCCGTTCGACCTGACCAAGGTCTGGCCGCACGCGGACTACCCGCTGATCGAGTTCGGCAAGCTGGAGCTCAACCGCAACCCGGAGAACATCTTCGCCGAGGTCGAGCAGTCGATCTTCAGCCCCGCCCACTTCGTGCCGGGCATCGGTCCCTCCCCGGACAAGATGCTCCAGGGCCGTCTCTTCGCGTACGGCGACGCCCACCGCTACCGCGTCGGCATCAACGCCGACCACCTGCCGGTGAACCGTCCGCACGCCACCGAGGCGCGCACCCACTCCCGTGACGGCTACCTGTACGACGGCCGCCACAAGGGCGCGAAGAACTACGAGCCGAACAGCTTCGGCGGCCCGTTCCAGACGGACCGCGCGCTGTGGCAGCCCGTCGCCCTCAACGGGGTCACCGGCGAGACGGTCACGCCCGTCCACGCCGAGGACAACGACTTCGTCCAGGCGGGCAACCTGTACCGGCTGATGACCGAGGACGAGAAGGAGCGCCTGGTCAACAACCTGGCGAACGCCATCTCGGGTGTGACGCGCGACGACATCGCCGAGCGCGCGATCAACAACTTCCGTCAGGCGGACGAGGACTTCGGCAAGCGGCTGGAGGCCGCGGTGCAGGCCCTGCGCGGCTGATTTCCAGCGCTGGACCGCTTGTCGATCGACGGGCCGGACTCCCTTCGGGGGTCCGGCCCGTCTCGCGTGCGGTCAGGCCGGCACCTGCTGGACCGGCTGCCGCGCGGGTGCCCAGAGCCGGATGATGTCCCGGACCGAGACGATGCCCGCGGGCTCCCCCCGGTCGAGGACGATCAGATGACGGAAGCCTCCGTGGGCCATGGCGCCCGCCGCCTCCTCGACGGTCCAGGAGGGGGTGGCGAAGACGACGTCGGTGGTGGTGTGGGCGTGGGCGCGTTCGGCGTCCGGATCCTGGCCGAGGCCGACGGAGTTGAGGACGTCCCGTTCGGTGAGGATGCCGATGCCGGTGCCGTCGGGATCGAGGACCACGGCCGCGCCCACCCGGCGCGCGGACATCAGGGCGGCGGCCTGGCGGAGCGTGTGGGCGGGGCCGATGGTGAGGACCACGGTGCTCATGGCGTCACGGACGAGCATGGATGGAGCCACCTCCTACCGGAAACACGAGGTCACGGGCCTGGTGGTCCGCTCGTTCGTGATTTCACAAGTTCACAAGTGGGGGAACTCTCAGAGTGGCAGGCAAAGCGGGGGTCAACAAGAGGGCGCACGCTGCCGGTCGGGGGCGTGCGCGTGACTCCGGGCTTCTCAGTAGCGCTGGTTGAGATACCCCAGCAGCTCGTCGTGCAGCAGGCCGTTCGACGCGGCGGCGTTGCCGCTGTGCGGGCCCGGTCGGCCGTCGAGCCCGGTGAAGGTGCCGCCGGCCTCGGTCACCACGATCGCCGTGGCCGCCATGTCCCACAGCGACAGCTCCGGCTCCGCGCACAGGTCGACCGATCCCTCGGCGACCATCATGTACGGCCAGAAGTCGCCGTAGGCGCGCGTGCGCCACACCTCGCGGGTCAGGTCGAGGAAGCCGTCGAGCCGTCCCTGCTCCTCCCAGCCGGTGAGCGAGGAGTACGCGAAGGAGGCGTCGGAGACGCGGGACACCTGGGAGACCCGCAGCCGGGTGGCCGACGACAGGCTGCGCCCGGCGTAGGCGCCGTGCCCCTTCGCCGCCCACCAGCGGCGGCCCAGGGCGGGGGCCGAGACGACGCCCACGACCGGCTGGAACCCGCCCTCGCCGGCCTCCATCAGGGAGATCAGCGTGGCCCACACCGGGACGCCCCGCACGTAGTTCTTGGTGCCGTCGATCGGGTCGATCACCCAGCGCCGCGGTCCGGTGCCCTCGACGCCGTACTCCTCGCCTAGGACCGCGTCCCTCGGGCGGGCGCGCTGGAGGTGGCCGCGGATGAGCTCCTCGGCGGCCTTGTCCGCCTCGCTCACCGGCGTCATGTCGGGTTTGGTCTCCACCTTGAGGTCGAGGGCCTTGAACCGGTCCATGGTCGCGGCGTCGGCGGCGTCCGCGAGGACATGGGCGAGACGCAGGTCGTCGAGGTAGTCGGGCATGCCACGAACGGTATCGGCCGAGATCGGTTCCGGGCCACCGGGGGCCGGTTCCGCGACCCCTTGACAGTGCCCGACGGCGCGTCAAATCTAACCGCAGGGTCGGCCGCTCGCCCCGAGGGAGGCGATGATGCCTGCAGCGCGGGAATCTCTGCTGGACGCCGCGTACACCGCCCTGGCCCGTCGGCCGTGGTCCGCGGTGCGGATGGTGGACGTGGCCGCCGCGGCCGGGGTCTCCCGCCAGACGCTCTACAACGAGTTCGGCAGCAAGGACGGTCTCGCCCGCGCCCTGGTGCGCCGGGAGGCCGACGGCTACCTGGCCGGCGTCGACCGCGCCCTCACCGCCCACACCGACCCGCGCGACCGGCTCACCGCGACCGCCGAGTGGACCACGGCGAGCGCCCGCGACAACGCCCTGGTGCGCGCCATGCTCACCGGCTGCTGGAGCGAACGCCTGCCCGCGCCGGCTCTCGTGGCCGTGCCGTCCGGGTCCGCCCTGCCCGCGCAGCGCCGCGCCGACGGACCCCTGCCCACACCCGCCGACCTCGTCCAGCTGGTCCGCGACCGGGCCGTCGCCGTGCTCGCGGGGCCGGGGTACGCGCGGGGCGACACGGCCGACCTGGCGCGGTGCTGCGAGCTCGTGGTCCGCCTCGCGCTGTCCTGCGTCGTCGCGCCCCCGCCGGACGACGGGGTGGCCGAGCTGGTCCGGGGCGCCCTGCGCCGCCAGCCGGTGCCGTGAGAGGCCCCGCGAACGAGTCCTGTGGAACGGGGACCGCTCAGTGCGCGGAGCCCGAGAGCTGCAGTCCGATCACACCGAGGATCACCAGGCTGATCGAGACGATCTTCAGCGTGGACACCAGGTCGTCGAGGAACACCATCCCGTAGATGGCCGTCCCCGCCGCCCCGATGCCCGTCCACACCGCGTACGCCGGTCCCACGTCCAGCTTCTTCAGCGCCAGGGTCAGCAGTCCGAAGCTGCCGAGCGCGAACGCGCAGAAGGCGATGGTGGGCCAGAGCCGGGTGAAGCCGTGCGACAGCTTCAGACACACGGCGAACCCGGTCTCGAGCAACCCGGCGACGATGACCAGCAGCCACGCCATGTGAAGTCCTCCCGCATTCCCCGCGTACAGTGACCGCTTCGTCAGGTTCGTGTCCGGCTCGGTGCGATTATGCACTTACCGGGCGCGGGTCAGGGCAAACACGGCGGAGGTCAGTCCCCGTCGGTGCGTTCCCGTGCGGCGAGCAGCCGCCGCAGCGAGTACAGCCGCGCCGGGTCCGCGTGGCCCTCCTCCACCCAGGCGTCCAGCGCGCAGTCCGGCTCGTCGTGGCTGCACGCGCGCGGACAGCCCTCCGTGCCCGGCTCCAGGTCGGGGAAGGCGTGGATCACCCGTGACGGGTCGACGTGCGCCAGCCCGAAGGACCGCACGCCGGGGGTGTCGATCACCCAGCCCTCGTCCCCCGCGAGCGGCAGCGCCAGCGCGGACGTCGTCGTGTGCCGGCCGCGTCCGGTCACCGCGTTGACGTGCCCGGTGATCCGCCGCCGCTCCTCCGGGACGAGCGCGTTCACCAGGGTCGTCTTGCCGACGCCGGAGTGCCCCACGAACGCCGTGATCCGCCCGTCGAGCTGCTCGCGCACCCGCTCCACCGCCTCGCCGCTCTCCAGCTCCGCGCGGCTGGTGACGACGTACGGGATGTCGAGCGCGCCGTACAGCTCCAGCAGCTTGTCCGGGGGCGCGAGGTCGGACTTGGTGAGGACCAGCAGCGGTTCGAGCCCGCCGTCGAAGGCGGCGACCAGACAGCGGTCGATCAGCCGCGGCCGGGGCTCGGGGTCGGCGAGGGCGGTGACCACGGCGAGCTGGTCGGCGTTGGCCACGACCACCCGCTCGTAGGGATCGTCGTCGTCGGCGGTACGGCGCAGCACCGACGAGCGTTCCGCGATCCGCACGATCCTCGCGAGGGTGTCCTTCTTGCCGGACAGGTCGCCCACGATGGCGACCCGGTCGCCCACCACGGCCGCCTTGCGGCCCAGTTCGCGCGCCTTCATCGCGGTGATGACCCGGTCCTCGACCAGGCACGTCAGCCGGCCCCGGTCGACGGTGAGGACCATGCCCTCGGCGGCGTCCTCGTGCTTGGGCCGGATGTGGGTGCGCGGCCGGTTGCCCTTGCGGTTGGGGCGGGAGCGGATGTCGTCCTCGTCGGTGTGCTTGCCGTAGCGGCGCATGGTGAACCCCTACGCCCCGAGCATCCCGGTCCACAGCTCGGGGAAGTCCGGAAGGGTCTTCGCCGTGGTCGCCACGTTCTCGATCTGCACTCCCTCGACCGCCAGGCCGATGATCGCACCGGCGGTGGCCATGCGGTGGTCCTCGTAGGTGTGGAAGACGCCGCCGTGCAGCCGCCGGGGGCGGATGTGCAGGCCGTCGGCCGTCTCGGTGACGTCGCCGCCCAGCTCGTTGATCTCCTTGGTGAGCGCGGCCAGCCGGTCCGTCTCGTGCAGCCGCAGATGGGCCACGCCCCGCAGGGTCGAGGGCGAGTCCGCGAGGGCCGCGACGGCCGCGACGCCCGGCGTCAGCTCGCCCACCTCGCCGAGGTCCACGTCGATGCCGTGCACCGTGCCGGAGCCGGTGAGGACCAGTCCGTACTCGGTCAGCTCGCAGGAGCCGCCCATCTCGGTGAAGATCTCCCGCAGCCGGTCACCGGGCTGGGTGGTCCGTGCGGGCCAGTCGGGGATCACCACCTTGCCGCCGGTGACCAGCGCGGCCGCGAGGAACGGCTGCGCGTTGGACAGGTCCGGCTCGACGGTCAGGTCCCGGCCCAGCACGGCGCCCGGCGTGACCCGCCAGACGTTCGGCTCGCCGCCCGACTCCGGGGTGTCGACCTGGGCGCCCACCGTGCGCAGCATGTCGACGGTCATCCGGATGTGCGGCATCGACGGCAGCGTCGCGCCCGTGTGCCGCACCTCCACGCCCTGGTTGAAGCGCGGCGCCGACAGCAGCAGCGCGCTGACGAACTGCGACGACGAGGAGGCGTCGATCTCCACGGTCCCGCCCTCCAGCGCGCCCCCGCCGTGCACCGTCATCGGCAGCGCGCCGCGGTCGTCGTCGTCGATCCGGGCGCCGAGCGAGCGCAGCGCGTCGATGACGCCGTTCAGGGGACGCTCGTGCGAGCGCGGGTCGCCGTCGAAGCGGACGGGGCCGTCGGCCAGGGTGGCCACCGGGGGCAGGAACCGCATCACCGTGCCCGCGTTGCCCACGTCCACGGTGGCCGGGCCGTGCAGGCCGGCCGGGACGACCCGCCAGGCCTCGCCGGTCCCGTCGGGCCCGATCCCCTCCTCGATCTCCACGCCCATGGCCCGCAGCGCGCCCGCCATCAGCAGCGTGTCGCGCGAGCGCAGCGGGCGGCGCAGCCAGCCCGGCTCGGAGGCGAGGGCGGCGAGGACCAGGGCACGGTTGGTGACCGACTTGGACCCGGGCACGTGGACCGTCGCGTCGACGGCTCCGCTCGCGTGCGGGGCGGGCCAGAGGGCGGTGTGCGTGGGATTCGGGGCCATGGGGCCACTTTATAAGGAGGTAAGGAGACAGGCCGCGCCGTGCCCGCCACCCGGAACACACCCCGCCCACCGGCTCCCGCCAACGACCCGACGGCCTACGCGCGGCCCCCGCCCATCCGCCCGGCCCCGGGTGCCGCCCGTGGCGTTCTCGGTCACAGGCCCAGGAGCCAGCGGCCGCCGCCCAGGAGTGCGGAGAGGGACACCGCGTGGAACAGGAACAGCCACAGGCCCGCCGGTACGTGTGTCAGCCGGGACAGCTGGTCCGCGTCCGAGTCGCCGGCGCCGCCGTGGGCCCGCTTGGACTGGAGCTCGAACGCGGGGCGGACCCCGCCCAGCAGCAGGAACCACACCACCGCGTACGCGAACGCCGCCTGCACCTGGGGGCCCGTCAGCCAGGACACCAGGACGAACGTGCCGCCGGTGACCAGCACCGACACCGCCCCGTAGGCGTTGCGGATCATCACCAGCACCGCCAGCAGCAGCACCGTGGCCAGCCACAGCAGCAGCGTGATGCGGCCGGCGCCGAGCAGCGCCGCCCCGCCGAGACCCAGCAGCGGGGGAGCGGTGTAGCCGGCGGCGGCCGTGAGGATCATGCCGATGCCCGTCGGCTTGCCCCGGCTCACGGTCAGGCCGCTGGTGTCCGAGTGCAGGCGTATCCCGGTCAGCGTGCGGCCGGTGAGCAGCGCCACCAGGCCGTGGCCACCCTCGTGGGCGATGGTGATGGCGTTGCGGGCCAGCCGCCAGGGCGCCTGCGGCACGACCACGGCGGCGGCGGCCACCAGCGTCACGACGATCACCCACAGGTCCGGGTCGGGCTGGGTGCCCGAGACCTCGTCCCACAGGGAGCCGAGGGACATCAAGGACACGGACGCGGTGCTGACCATGCTTGCCATGTGGTTCGGATCGCTCCCTCTGCGCGTTCGGAGTCTGGCAGTGTTGCACGTATGTGCGGACGGTATGCAGCGAGTCGGAGGCCCGAGGATCTCGCCGGGATCTTCGAAATCGAGAAGTGGGAGCCCGAGGAGACCCTGGAGCCGGACTACAACGTGGCGCCGACCAAGGAGGTCTACGCCGTCCTCGACCGTGCCCTGAAGGACGCCGAGGACCCGCGCCCGGTTCGGCAGCTGCGCAAGCTGAAGTGGGGGCTGGTGCCGTCCTGGTCCAAGACCCCCGAGGGCGGCGCCCGGATGATCAACGCCCGGGCGGAGACGGTGCACGAGAAGCCGTCCTACCGCCGCGCCTTCACCTCCCGCCGCTGCATCCTGCCCGCCGACGGCTACTACGAGTGGGTCACCGGCAAGCAGGAGCGGGACCTGGAGGTCGAGGGACGGAAGAAGCGGCCCCGCAAGCAGCCGTACTTCGTGACGCCGGCCGACGGCTCGGTGTTCGCCATGGCCGGACTGTACGAGTTCTGGCGGGACGGCACGCTGCCCGACGACCACCCCCAGGCCTGGTGGGTGACCTGCTCCGTGATCACCACCGAGGCGGAGACGAGCCCGCTGGCCGTGGCCCCGGCGGACGGCCCGCACGCCCTCGCCGAGATCCACCCGCGAATGCCGCTGATGCTCACCCCCGACCGCTGGGACGCCTGGCTCGACCCGGCCAGGACCGACCCCGAGGACCTGCGCGCGCTGCTGGCCCCGCCGCCGCCCGGACTGATGCGCGCCTACCCGGTCGCCACCGCCGTCAGCAACGTCCGCAACAACGGACCGGAGCTGCTGAAGGAGCTGGCCGCGCCCGAAGAGGGCACACTCTTCTGACGTGACCAACGACACCACCGCGCCGGCCCAGGACGTCGGGACCGAGACGGGCACCGCCCGGATCACCTGGCACCACGCGTCCGGCCGCGCCCGGCTCGTCCTCGCCGTGAGCCACGGCGCGGGCGGCGGCATCGAGGCCCGCGACCTCGTGGCGCTCGCCGCCGTCCTGCCCGCGCACGGCGTGACCGTCGCCCTCGTCGAACAGCCGTGGCGCGTGGCGGGCAAGAAGCTCGCCCCGGCGCCGAAGACCCTGGACACCGGCTGGCGCGGGATCTGGCCCGCGCTGGCCGGGCCGGGGCTGCCGGTGATCTCCGGCGGCCGCAGCGCCGGAGCCCGCGTCGCCTGCCGCACCGCCACGGAACTGGGCGCCCGCGCCGTGCTCGCGCTCAGTTTCCCTCTGCACCCGCCGGGCAAACCGGAGAAGTCCCGCGCGCCGGAGCTGCTGGGTGCGGGCGTGCCCACGCTCGTCGTGCAGGGCGGCAACGACCCCTTCGGCAGACCGGCCGAGTTCCCCGCGGGGCCCCACGAGCTGGTCGAGGTGGCGGGGGCCGACCACGGATTCGCCGTGCCCCGGCGGGCGGACCTCACCCAGGAGGACGCCCTGCGGGTCGTCACGGACGCCGTCGTGCGCTGGACCGGCTCCCTGCACTGAGACGCCCGGGACGCCGGGGGCGGCGCGGACACCGGGAATGCGAGGGCGGCTTCCGCTGTTGGGACGGTCGTATGTGCCGGTGACGGCACCGCCGCCGTAGGAGAGGAAGTCCACCGCATGGGTTCCACGTTCTGCCCGAGCCGCAGTGCCCGCGCCGACCTGGACTGGACGGTGCTGCACGCGGCCAAGACCGCCCCCATTCGGGCGGCGGGCGGACCGGATCGTCGTCTATCCTCCGATTCGGGTGAGGCCGGTCTCGGTCTCGCGACGACATTGGAGGAGGTGGGTCCGGTTCCCGGTACCGACGCAGGGACCGAACACGGCCAGGCGGAGCAGCCCGAGGGCCAGGGCGACAAGGGTGCGGAGTCGACCGCGGAGCGCAGTGCGCGCTTCGAGAGGGACGCGCTCGAGTTCCTCGACCAGATGTACTCGGCCGCGCTGCGCATGACGCGCAATCCGGCCGACGCCGAGGACCTGGTGCAGGAGACGTACGCCAAGGCATACGCGTCCTTCCACCAGTTCCGCGAGGGCACCAACCTCAAGGCCTGGCTGTACCGGATCCTCACCAACACCTTCATCAACTCGTACCGCAAGAAGCAGCGCGAACCCCAGCGCAGCGCGGCCGAGGAGATCGAGGACTGGCAGCTGGCGCGTGCCGAGTCGCACATGTCCACAGGTCTGCGCTCCGCCGAGTCGCAGGCGCTGGACCACCTGCCGGACTCGGACGTGAAGGAAGCGCTGCAGGCGATCCCGGAGGAGTTCCGCATCGCGGTGTATCTCGCCGATGTAGAGGGCTTTGCCTACAAGGAGATCGCGGACATCATGGGGACACCCATCGGTACGGTCATGTCCCGGCTGCACCGGGGACGTCGTCAGCTGCGCGGCATGCTCGAGGACTACGCGCGTGAGCGCGGACTGGTCCCGGCCGGTGCCGGAGAGTCGAACGAAGCGAAAGGCTCGGGGTCATGAGCTGCGGAGAGCCGCACGAGACGGATTGCAGCGAAATCCTCGATCATCTCTACGAGTTCCTCGACCGTGAGATGCCGGATTCCGACTGTGTGAAGTTCGAGCACCACTTCGAGGAGTGCTCGCCGTGCCTGGAGAAGTACGGGCTCGAGCAAGCCGTGAAGAAGCTCGTCAAGCGGTGTTGCGGACAGGACGACGTGCCGGGCGACCTGCGGTCCAAGGTCATGGGCCGGATCGATCTGATCCGCTCCGGCCAGTCCGTGCCCGACCAGGACGTCGCGACGGCCCCGCAGGAGTCCTGACCTCCGCGTCCCTCCCCGGACGCCGCGTCACCCGATTGTGCTAATCCGCGGGCGGTCCGCCCGCGGCGGCACCCCCGTCCCGCCTAGGCTCCGAGCCTGGCAGGCGGCACATCGCGCGCGGCGCGGTCGGGGGAGGGGCTCATGGAGGCGTTACCGGCGCGGGCCCGGGTGTATCTCGTCTGCGTCACCCTTCTGGGCCTCCTCTGTCTGCTCCCCCTGCCGGGCCTGCCCCGGCCGGGGGTGCTGTCGTACCTGCCCGACCCGCGCTTCCCCTGGTGGCCGGTCGTCCTGCTCGCCGCCCTGTACGCCGGCTGCGAGCGACTCGCCCGGTCCCGGCTCGTCGCCGGCCCGCACCCCGGCGGCACCTTCCACCCCGTGCTCCTCGCCGGGGCCTTCCTGCTGCCGCCGACCGCCGCGGCCCTGGTCGCGCTCCCCGGCGCGCTGCTGCTCCCCGTCGAGCACCGCCCCCGCCTCGCCCGCCGGCTCTGGCGCACCGGCCGGCTGGTGGTCGCCGTCTGGGCCGCGAGTCTGGTCCACCTCAAGACCGGGGGCCGGGACGCGGTCGCGCACTGCGACATGCCCGGCGCCCTCGCGACGGCGGGCGCCGCCGTGCTCGCGTTCTGCCTCGTCCTCACCCTGCTCGACGGCGGCGTCCTCGCGCCGGCTCCCGGAGGACTCCCGCGCGGCCGGGCCGCCGCCGCCCCGGCCGCCTGGTCGCGGCTGTTCCTCGGCTCCCTCGCGCCGCTCACCGTGCACGGCCTCGCCGGACTGATGATGGCCCTGCTGTGGCGCAGCCCGTACGGCCCGGTGGCGGCGCTGCTGGTGATGCTGCCGATGGGCGTCTCGTGGTGGGCGTTCGCCCAGTACCACCGGGAGCGCGCCGCCCACCAGGCCACGATCCGCGCACTGGTGCAGGCCGTCGACATCAAGGACGGCTACACACGCGGCCACAGCGAACGCGTCGGCCGGGCCTCCATGCTGATCGCGCGGGAACTCGGCATGGACGACGACCGCGTCGAGACGCTGAGGTTCGCCGGCATCCTGCACGACGTCGGCAAACTCGGCGTACCCACCCGGCTGCTCACCAAGAACGGCCCGCTCACCCCCGAGGAACGGCGGGTGATCGAACTGCACCCCGAGTACGGGCACGAGATGGTGCGCGGCATCTCCTTCCTCGGCGAGGCCCGCGCGGCGGTGCTGCACCACCACGAGCGGATCGACGGCACCGGCTACCCCTACGGACTTACGGGCGGTCAGATCCCCGAGTCGGCCCGGGTGGTCGCCGTCGCCGACGCCTTCGACGCCATGACCTCCACCCGCAGCTACAGCCGGGCGCGCCCGGTGCCGGTGGCGCTGGAGGAGCTCCAGCGGTGCGCCGGGACCCACTTCGACCCGCGGATGGTGCGGGCTCTGGTCCGCGCGATCGGCCGTGCCGGCTGGCACCCGGCGGTGACCGCCGACGAACCCCGGCCGGCGGCCGTCCCCGGGCCCGCCGCACCGGCCACCGGCCGCCCCGGGGCGCGCCGGTGAGGCCCCGGCTGCACACCGTGGTGCACCTGTGCGCCGCCGTCCTCGCCGCCGGGTCGCTGGGGATGACGCTGCACGACGGCATCGAGGACCGCGGCACGGCCCTGGCCTTCGGCACGCTGGTCGCCGTCGGCGAGCTCACCCGGCGGGGCGGCCGGGGCATCCGGGAGGCCGCGCCGCTCGCCGCCGCCGGCTCACTGGCGTACGCGCTGCTCGGTGAGACCGCGGGGCACGGCACCCACCACGGCGCCGCCCAGGTCGTCACCGTGGTGCTCGCCGCGTCGCTGCTCGGCAGCGTCCCGCACGTGGGGCGCGGCGACGGGCCCGCCCTGGACCCGGTGACCCGGCGGGTGCTGACCGTCGGCTTCGTCGCCGTGTGCTTCCAGCCGCTGCACGCCCGCGGCGCCTTCGACGACTTCAGCGGGCCGTCGCACGCGCTGCTGCTGCTCGTCCTGCTGTCGCTGACCGCGCTGTGCGACGCCGTGCTCGCCGCCGCGCTGTCCCACTCCCGCACCGGCTGGCCCTTCCCGCCGCTGCTGCGCGACGAACTGCGGGCCGTGCCCGGGATCGGCGCCGCCGTCGTCGCCACGGGCGCCGTGATGGCGCTGGGGGTGGCGGTCGTGGGGCTGTGGGCACTGCCGGTGTTCTCCGTGCCGCTGCTGCTCGCGCAGCTGTCGCACCGGCGGTACACCGCGGTGCGGGCCACCTACCGGCAGACCATCGCCTCCCTCGCGCGGGCCACCGAGATCGCCGGGTACACCCCGCACGGCCACTCCCGCCGGGTCGCCGCGCTCAGTCAGGCGGTGGGCCGGGACCTGGGCCTGACCGAACCGGAGCTGACCGTGCTGGAGTACGCAGCGCTGATGCACGACATCGGGCAGCTCAGCCTCGTGGACCCGGTCCCCGCGGGCGCCACCGCCGGGCTGCCGGTCACCGAGCAGCGGCGGATCGCGCTCCTCGGCGGCGCGGTGGTGCGCCAGACCGGTGTGGATCCCCGGGTCGCCGTGATCGTGGAACGCCAGGCCGACCCGCACCACGAACAGCCGCCGGCCGCCCGGATCGTCCGGGTGGTGAACGCGTACGACGAGAAGTCCCGGGAAGGAGGCCCCGGGGGGCCGCTGACCGCTCTGGAGGAACTGCGGCTCAAGGCCGCCGGGGAGTACGCGCCGGAGGTCGTGGAGGCCCTGGCGAGGGTGCTGTCCCGGAACACGGAGGGGGCGCGTGAGCAGGTCGACCGGTCGTGGTGAGGGACGTGGCGAGACGGTCTGGCGGCCTGCCATGCTGGGTAACCCATGGGTAATGAGCGGCGTCGCGGCCGTACGTGGTTGGATGCGAAGGAGAGGGTGTCCGGGGGCGCCGACCGCTGCGGCCGGCCCACCGAACGGAACTGGCAGGCGGGAATCGTGAGGATCTTCGGCAAGGGACGTCACCGGCCCTCCGCCTCCTGGCGGCAGGCCACGGACCGCGCGTTCACGCTCATCGGCGACGGCCGGTACGAGGACGCGGGCGCGTTGCTGACCCGGGCCGCCGATCTGGAGCCCTGGCTGTCGGAGTCCTGGTTCAACCTCGCGCTGCTGCACAAGTTCCGGCACGACTGGGAGCAGGCGCGTGCGGCGGGACTGCGTGCCGTGGCCCTGCTCGACCGGGACACCGGTGCGCCGGACTGGTGGAACGTGGGCATCGCCGCCACGGCCCTGCAGGACTGGCCGCTGGCCCGCCGGGCCTGGCAGGCGTACGGCCTCAAGGTGCCCGGCTCCGCCACCGGCTCCGGCGAGCCCCTCGGCATGGACCTGGGCAGCGCGGCCGTCAGGCTGTCCCCGGAGGGGGAGGCCGAGGTGGTGTGGGGGCGGCGGCTCGACCCGGCCCGCATGGAGGTGCTGTCCATCCCGCTGCCGTCCTCCGGGCGCCGCTGGGGCGAGGTCGTCCTGCACGACGGGGTGCCGCACGGCGAGCGGAGCACCGCCGCCGGGCACACCTATCCGGTGTTCGACGAGATCGAGTTGTGGGCGCCCTCGCCGGTGCCCACCTGGGTCGTGCTGCTGGAGGCGGCGTCCGAGGCCGACCGGGACGCGCTGGAACAGCTCGCCTCCGACGCCGGGTTCGCGGCGGAGGACTGGTCGTCGTCGGTGCGGCTGCTGTGCCGCATGTGCTCGGAGTCGCGGATGCCGTCCGACGAGGGGGACGGCGAGCACCTCGATCCGCACGACCACAGTGAGCCGGGGCATCCCGGACCGCTCGGGCACCGCACCGACGGGCAGTTGTGGGTGCCGGAGAGGGAATGCGGCATTGCCGCGCCTGCGGCTCTGGTGCGGGGGTTGCTGGACGGGTGGGTCGCGGACAGTCCTGATTCCCGGGACTGGCGGGATCTCGAAGAGGTTTGCTAGCACCGTCGCCGGGTGCCGGCTCGTCGTGGTTGATCGCGCAGTTCCCCGCGCCCCTCACGGGGCGCTGCCGCTTACCCTTGTCACATCACCTCCGGTTTTCTCAGGAAGGCACACGTCGGTCATGGCTCAGCAGGACACCGATCAGCAGCACGCGGGCGTGCTCCCCGTCGACGACGAGGGCTACGTCATCGACACGGAGGACTGCGAGGAGCGCGAGGCGGCCTGGCGGGAGCGCGGCACCTCCCGCCCGATCACCGTGGTCGGCAACCCGGTGCTGCACAAGGAGTGCCAGGACGTCACGGACTTCGGTGAGGAGTTCCAGCAGCTGGTCGCCGACATGTTCGCCAGCCAGCGCACCGCCGAGGGCGTGGGCCTGGCCGCGAACCAGATCGGTGTCGACCTCAAGGTCTTCGTGTACGACTGCCCGGACGACGAGGGCGTGCGTCACGTCGGCGTGGTCTGCAACCCCAAGCTGGTCGAACTGCCCGCCGAGCGGCGCCGGCTGGACGACAGCAGCGAGGGCTGCCTGTCCGTGCCGACCGCGTACGCGCCGCTGGCCCGTCCGGACTACGCCGAGGTGACCGGCCAGGACGAGAAGGGCAACCCGGTCCGGGTGCGCGGCACGGGCTACTTCGCCCGCTGCCTGCAGCACGAGACGGACCACCTCTACGGCTACCTCTACATCGACCGGCTGTCGAAGCGGGAGCGCAAGGCCGCGCTCAAGCAGATGGCCGAGAACGAGCCGCGCTACCCCGTGGTCGCCAACGACTGACGGCCGTATCACGGCCCGCTCCACCCCGCGCGCACGGCGCCCGATCCGGTACATCCCGGACGGGCGCCGTTCGTCTGTGCGCAACCAAAGGTAGTGAAAGAAGCAAATCCGTTCCCACAACGGTCACTTGTGGTGCTGAATGGAGGTGCGGGGATACGCACGGCGTGCGCCCGGCTCGGGGGGCGGGCGCTCAACTGGCGGCTGAGAGGGGATTGTTCGTGCATGCTTTGTCACACGGCACCACATCGACACCGACCACCATCGCAGTTCCACCGGCGCTGTCTCTTCCGGTGATCGAGGCGGCGTTTCCCCGGCAACTCCACCCGTATTGGCCCAAGCTCCAGAGGGCGACCCGGGCATGGCTGCTCGAAAAGCAGCTGATGACCCCGGAGAAGGTGGAGGAATATGCCGATGGCCTGTGCTACACGGACCTCATGGCGGGCTACTACCTAGGCGCGCCCGACGAGGTCCTGCAGGCGATAGCGGACTACAGCGCCTGGTTCTTCGTCTGGGACGACCGTCACGACCGCGACATCGTGCACGGCCGCCCCGACTCCTGGCGGCGCCTGAAGGACCTGCTGCACAACGCCCTCGACCGTCCCGGTGACCACCTCGGTCACGAGGACCCCGTGGTCGCGGGGCTCGCCGACAGCGTGCAGCGGCTGTACGCCTTTCTGCCGGGCGGCTGGAACGCCCGCTTCGCGCGCCACTTCCACACCGTCATCGAGGCGTACGACCGGGAATTCCACAACCGTACGGAAGGGATCGTCCCGACCGTCGAGGAATACCTGGAACTGCGCCGCCTCACCTTCGCGCACTGGATCTGGACCGACCTCCTGGAACCGAGCGCGGGATGCGAACTGCCGGACGAGGTGCGGAAGAACCAGGCGTACCGGAAAGCGGCCCTGCTCAGTCAGGAATTCGCCGCCTGGTACAACGACCTCTGTTCGTTGCCCAAGGAAATTGCAGGCAATGAGGTGCACAATCTCGGCATCAGTCTCGTCACCCACGAGGGAATGACGCTCGAAGAGGCGATCGCCGATGTGAGGCGCCGAGTGGAGGAATGCGTCAACGATTTCCTGGACGCCGAGAAGGAGGCATTACGGTTCGCCGACCGTCTCGACGACGGGACGGTGGGCGGAAAGGAGACGAGCGCCGCCGTGCGCGCCTGCGTCGGCAACATGCGGAACTGGTTCAGTTCCGTCTACTGGTTCCACCACGAGTCCGGCCGGTACCGGGTCGACAGCTGGGACGACCGGTCCACGCCCCCGTACGTCAACAACGCAACGGAAGGTGAGAAATGACCGTCGAGTCGGTAGGAACCCCGAACGCCCCGACGACCGAACTGCGCGAGCCGCCCGTGGCCGGCGGCACCGTCCCGCTCCTCGGCCACGGCTGGCGGCTGGTGCGCGACCCGTTGGCCTTCCTCTCGCAGCTGCGCGACCACGGCGACGTCGTCCGGCTGAAGCTCGGACCCAAGACCGTGTACGCCGTCACGACCCCCGCCCTCACCGGCGCCGTGGCCCTCAGCCCGGACTACATCATCGCCGGGCCCCTGTGGGAGTCGCTGGAGAGCCTGCTCGGCAAGGAGGGCGTGGCCACCGCCAACGGACCGCTGCACCGGCGCCAGCGGCGCACCATCCAGCCCGCGTTCCGGCTCGACGCGATCCCCGCCTACGGCCCGATCATGGCCGAGGAGGCCTACGCGCTGGTGGAGCGCTGGCGCGCCGGCAAGCCGCTGGACATCACGGCGGAGTCCTTCCGCGCGGCGGTGCGCGTCACCGCCCGCTGCCTCATGCGCGGGAGCTACATGGACGACCGGGCCGATCGCATATGCACGGACCTGGCCACCCTGTTCAGCGGCATGTACCAGCGCATGGTGGTGCCGCTCGGGCCGCTCTACAAGGTGCCCCTCCCGTCCAATCGGGAATTCAACCGGGCGCTGGCCGATTTGCATGTCCTGGTGGACGAGATCATCGCCGACCGACGGGCAAGCGGTCAAAAACCGGACGATTTGCTGACGGCTTTGCTGGACGCGAAGGACGACAATGGCGACCCCATCGGGGAACAGGAGATCCACGATCAGGTCATCGCCATCCTGACCCCCGGCGCCGAAACCGTCGGATCCACGGTCATGTCGCTGCTCCTGGTTCTCACCGAGCACCCGGAACTCGGCGACAAGATCCGCGACGAGGTGAAATCGGTCGTCGGTGACCGGCCGGTCGCATTCGAGGACGTGCGTAAGCTGACGTACACCGCGAATGTCGTCACGGAGACCCTGCGGCTGTATCCGGCCGTATGGATATTGACCCGCCGCGCGGTGGCCGACACGGAACTCGGCGGTTACCGCATCCCGAAGGGCGCGGACCTGATCTACAGCCCGTTCGCCGTCCAGCGCGACCGGCGCTCGTACGAGCGGAACGAGGACTTCGACCCCGACCGCTGGCTCCCGGGGCGGTCGAAGGAGGTGCCCAAGTTCGCGATGAGCCCGTTCAGCGTGGGCAACCGCAAGTGCCCGAGCGACCACTTCTCGATGGCGGAGCTCACGCTCATCACCGCGGTGGTGGCCACCGCCTACCGCTTCGAGCACGCGTCCGGGTCCGACGCCCGGCCGCGCATCGGGATCACCCTGCGGCCACGCCGGCTGATGCTGCGGGCGCTGCCCCGCTGACCGGCCGAGCGGCGGGGGGGGGGGGGGGGGGCCCGGCGCCCCCCCCCCCCCCGGCGGGGGGGGGGGGGGGGCGGCCCCCCCCCCGCCCCCGGGGGGGGGGGGGGGCGGCGGGCGGGGCGGCGGCGCGGGGGCGGGGGGGGGGGGGGGGGGGGGGGGGGGCGGGGCGGGGGGGGGGGGGGGGGGGGGGCGCGCCCCCCCCCCCCCCCCCCCCCCGCCCGGTGTGTCAGCCCGCGTGTCGGCGCAGCAGCGTCAGCTCCTGGTTCAGCTCGCCGAGGAACCGGATGACCACGCGCAGCTCGTCGCTCGTGAAGCGCTCACGGGCCGCGTCGGTGCTCCGCGCGAGCGGCTGGAAGTACTCCCGGGCCAGCCCCTTGGCGCGCTCCGCGTACTCCAGGTGCACCACGCGACGGTCGTCCACCGCCCGGACACGCCGGATGTGACCCGCCCGCTCCAGCCGGTCCAGGCATGCTGTCATCGCACCGGAGGTGAGGTTGAGCTGCTTGCGCAGGCGACCCGGCGTCATGGGCTCGTCCGGCCCGCCGGCGTCGAGGATCGCGATCAGGGCCTGCATGTCCGTGTGGTGCAGACCGTGCTCCTGCGCGAACTCCTGGACGATGCGGTTGAACTCGGCGGTCATTCGACGCAGTTGCACCGCGAATGACTGCAGCCCTGTCGGGCACTCCTCGGGCGGAGGAGACGCGGGGGTTTCGGAGCCGCTCATAGCGGCCAGTATAGGATCACTCGATCATTGAGATAATCGACCATTGACATAACCTCTCGCGTCAGTAGGAACTCACATGACAACCGCACCACGCCGGGCCCGCTGGCTCGTCCCGCTCGCTCTGTTGATCGTCTGGCTCGGCGTGGGCGGGATGCTCGGCCCGTACGCGGGCAAGCTCGGCGAGGTGGCCACCAACGACCAGGCCTCCTTCCTGCCGCAGAGCGCCGAGTCCACACGGGTGCTCGACGAGCGTGAGGCGTTCGACCAGCAGGCGACGCTCCCGGCGATCGTCGTGTGGACGGTGGACGGGACGGCGGACGGAGACCGAGTCACCGACGCCCAGCGCACCGACGCCACCCGCGCGGTCGCCGCACTCGCCGGCAAGCCCGGCGTCGTCGGAACACCGTCACCGGCCTTCCCCTCGCAGGACGGAGAGGCGCTGCAGGCGGTCGTGCAGCTCAAGACCGACCTCGGCGACGGCCTGGCGGACGTGGTCGACGAGGTACGCGACGCCGCGGAACGCGTTTCCGGCACGAAAGCCCAGGTGGCGGGCCCCGCGGCCAGTCAGGTCGACCTGTCGGACGCGTTCGCCGGCATCGACGGACTGCTGCTCGGCGTGGCACTCGCCGCCGTACTGGTGATCCTCCTGCTGGTCTACCGCAGTGTCCTGCTGCCCTTCGTCATCATCCTCGGTTCCGTCTTCGCGCTCGGCCTCGCCTGCGCGGTCGTCTACGTCCTGGCCGACCACGACGTGGTGCGGGTCGACGGCCAGGTGCAGGGCATCCTGTCCATCCTCGTCATCGGCGCGGCCACCGACTACGCCCTGCTGCTGGCCGCCCGCTTCCGTGAGGAACTCGCCGTGCACGGCGATCGGTTCACGGCCGCCCTGGCCGCCGTCCGCAGGTCGTTCGGCGCCATCACCGCCAGCGCGGCCACCGTGGCCCTCGGTCTGCTGACGCTGCTCGCCAGCGACCTCACCAACAACCGCGCCCTCGGTCCGGTCGGCGCCATCGGCATCGTGTGCGCCGTGGTCTCGGCGCTCACCTTCCTGCCGGCCGCCCTCGCCCTGCTGGGCCGCAGCGCGTACTGGCCCGCCAAGCCCAAGGAGTCGGACGCCTCCGTCGAGGGGCACAAGGTGTGGCGCCGTGTCGCCGCGACCGTCGACCGCAAGCCGCGCCGCGTGTGGGCGCTGACCGCGCTGGTCCTCGCCGTCTTCGCGGCCTTCTCGCCGTCGCTGTCCGCCAAGGGCACCCCGCTCGACGAGATCTTCGTGAACGACGCGCCGTCGGTCGCCGCCCAGCAGACGCTCGGTGAGCACTTCCCCGGCGGGTCGGGCAACCCGGCCGTCGTCATCGCCGACGCCGACCGCCTCGACGAGGTGACGGCCGCCGCCCGCAGGACCGAGGGCGTCGCCTCCGCCGACCCGGTGTCCGCCTCCGGACGGCCGGGCGGCGGAGAGCCCCTCGTCGTCGACGGACGGGCGCGCGTCGACGCCACGCTGGAGGCCGCCGCCGACAGCGACGCCGCGAAGAAGACAGTCCAGCGGCTGCGCGACAACCTGCACGAGATTTCCGGGGCCGACGCGCTCGTCGGCGGCTACACCGCCCAGCAGGTCGACACCCAGCAGACCGCCTCCGACGACCGCACCCTGATCGTCCCGATCATCCTCGTCGTGATCCTGCTGATCCTCGCGCTGCTGCTGCGGTCCGTGCTGGTGCCCGTGCTGCTGGTGGCGACCGTGGGCCTCAACTTCCTGGCCACCCTCGGCATCTCCGCGCTGGTCTTCGAGCACCTCTTCGGCTTCAGCGGCACCGACGCGTCGGTCCCGCTGTACGGCTTCGTGTTCCTGGTGGCCCTGGGCGTCGACTACAACATCTTCCTGATGTCCCGGGTCCGCGAGGAGGCCCTGACACACGGCACCCGGCAGGGCGTGCTGCGCGGACTGACCACGACCGGCGGCGTCATCACCTCGGCCGGCGTGGTCCTCGCGGCGACCTTCGCCGCGCTGATGGTCATTCCGCTGGCCTTCCTGGTGCAGATCGCCTTCATCGTCGCCTTCGGAGTGCTGCTGGACACCCTCGTGGTCCGCTCGCTCCTGGTGCCCGCGCTGGTGATCGACATCGGCACCAAGGCATGGTGGCCCGGCGTGCTGTCCCGCGACGACGGCAAGGACCACGCGGACGGCAGGGAGACGCCGGCGGCCGGTCGCGGCTGACGGCTCGACGGACGGGGGAGGGGCGGGCAGCCGTACGACTGCCCGCCCCTCCGCGGTGATGACGTGCTCGCGGCGAAGGCGCGCCGGGCGCCTCGACCCCGGGTCACCAAGAACTGCCGCAGGACGAGGACGAGCTGCCGCCACAGGACGACGACGAACTCCCGCAGGAGGAGCCGCTGCCGCACGAGGACGACGACGTGTCCCCCGAGCATCCGCTCGAGGAGCTCGCGCCCGAACCGCCGTCCCACCAGCCGGGCTGAGGATCGCTGCCGCCCGCGCCGTGCGCCGACGCCGAGCCGTGCGAGCCGTGCGCGCCCGTCCAGGCGGTGCCTGCGACGCGACGCGGCCCACGCGCGGCCGGTTGCGGACCCGGACGGGGTCCGACACCGGACAACGTCCGGAGCACGGACCAGACGATCAAGGAGGCGATCACCACGATGAACCCTCCGGCCAGCAGAAGCACCACCACCATGACTGTCCCCCTCCGCGGATGCCGCTCATCGGCTGCTCGCACGATGCCCCGCGGGCACCACACCCCAAGCGCCTTTTGAGCAAGTCCAGAGCTTCGGGACAGGCACGGGGCCGGTTGTCGGTGGGGTGTGCCGGAGTCCGCGCATGCTCGAGATCGTGGTGCTGACGGACCGCCGGCCCGTCTCACGCGAGCAGGCGCAGGCGCAGGCCGACCGTCTGCGGCTGGAGCGGGTCGCGGAGCAGGCCACGGGGCGAGACGGACCCCGAGAGGCTGACCCGGGCGTTCACGGTCCTGCGGGACGCCGGCATCACGGCCCGCGAGGACTTGGCCTGCTGCCGCGACTTCGGCGACACCGAGGTCGGCGGCGCGGGAGAGCCCGACGCCCGAGGCTGCGTCCACTTCCACACCCAGTGCACGGACTGCGCCGCGGCCGGCCACGGACTGACCCTGCTGTACGGCTGCTTCGACGGCTCACCCGAGACCACGGTGGCCGTGGGCCACGAGGTCGTGGCCGCCCTCGAAGCGGTGGGCCTCCGCACCGTTTGGGACCAGGACCCCGGACACGCCGTCACCGTCACCCCCCTGGACCGGCGGCGCCGCCTGGTCGGCCAGGCGACGGCCGCCCTGCTTCCCGGCTCGGGGCGGGCCGGTGGGGGAAACAACGCACCCCCGGGCGGCCGGGGGCCGGCCCGGGGGCGGTGAGTCACCGGTCGGTGGGTCAGGCCGACGGGTCCTGGGGGCAGACCCCCGTCGGCGTCTTCCCGGGCGCGCGGTGGGTGTCGGGGGCCGGGGACGCGAGGACGACCTTCGAGGCGCGGGAGCCCCGGTCGAGGTAGCCGCCGGTCGCGGCGAGGGCGAGACCCACCAGGGCCAGGGCGGCGCCGACCAGGGTGGGGGAGGACCAGCCCCAGCCGGCCGCGATGACCAGGCCGCCCAGCCAGGCACCGCCCGCGTTCGCCAGGTTGAAGGCGGAGTGGTTGGACGCGGCCGCCATCGTCGGCGCCTCGTGCGCCTTCGTCATGAGCAGCATCTGCACCGGCGTGGTGATCAGCGCACTCAGGCCACCGGTCACCGTGATGACGATCAGCGCGGGCACCAGGTGACCGATGACGAAGTGCAGCGTCACGAGCGCCGCCGCCAGCAGCGCGAAACCGCCGTAGAGGGTCGGGCGCAGCGCCCGGTCGGTGAGCGGGCCGGCGACGAGGGTGCCGAGCGTCATGCCGACGCCGAACAGCGCGAGCACCAAGGTGGTCGAGGAGTCCGAGATGCCGGTCAGGTGGGTCAGCATCGGCACGAGGTAGCTGTACATGGCGAAGTAGCCGCCGAAGCCGACGACCGCCGTGACGATGCCGAGCAGCACCTGCTTGTTCTTCATCGCGCGCAGCTCGTGCAGGACGCCGGCCTGCTCGCCGCGCGGCTGGTGGGGCACGAGCCGTACCAGGGCGGCCAGCGCCAGCACGCCGATGACGGCGACCGCCGCGTACGCCCAGCGCCAGCCGAGCTGCTGCCCGAGCGCCGTCCCGGCGGGGACACCGACGATGTTGGCGACCGTCAGACCGAGGAACATCATCGACACCGCGCGGGCGGCCCGGTCGGGCGCGACCAGCTTCGAGGCGACGACGGCGCCGACGCCGAACAGCGCACCGTGGGGGAGGCCCGCCAGGATGCGCGCGGCGAACAGCAGCCCGTAGTTCGGGGCGAGCGCGGAGGCCACGTTGCCGACGACGAACAGGCCCGTGAGCATCAGCAGCAGCCGCTTGTGCGGCACCCGGGCACCCATCGCGGTCAGCAGCGGCGCTCCGACGACCACGCCCAGGGCGTAGGCGGAGACAACGTTGCCCGCGTCCGGCACGGACACCGCCACACCGTCGGCGATCTGCGGGAGGAGGCCCATCGTGACGAACTCGGTCGTGCCGATGCCGAACGCGACGACGGCCAGGGCGAACAAAGCCAAGGGCATGGCAGGGAAGAGCCTTCCGAAGTGGGGCCGGGGGTGGGCACACACCGCTCGGCACCGCGTCACCGGTGTACGTCCGGTGGCAGCGGTGCCTGGTCGGTGGGGGCGGTCCGGCGCCGGTCCTCGTCGTCCGTGCGTGGTTGCCGCAGGACCAGCCTGCCAGATGCCCCGAGGGGCGCTCCAACCGGGCGAGCCCACAACGTCATGATCAAAGGCACTCCAGGCGACATATGCCACTGATCGCCCTGCCCCACGCACACGGCCCGCGTCACCAGGGGGACCGACGTCCCATTGATGTCGCGTACATGCAGCCACCGCAGTCATCGCAACCGCCTCAGTCACCGCAGCCGCCCCAGGTGCCCGCCCCGCC
This sequence comes from Streptomyces sp. NPDC085937, assembly GCF_044540535.1. Classification (NCBI taxonomy): domain Bacteria; kingdom Bacillati; phylum Actinomycetota; class Actinomycetes; order Kitasatosporales; family Streptomycetaceae; genus Streptomyces; species Streptomyces sp. NPDC085937. The sequence continues at coordinate 408,780 of NZ_JBITSH010000004.1, forward strand.
GTCCACCCCTCCCGCCACGGCCCGTGGCCGAGGGCCGCTGGTGGCCGCGCTCCTCGTCGGTCTGCTGGTGGGCGGCGCCGGTGTGGCCGCGGCCTGGGCACTGACCGGCGGCGACAGCACGCCTCAGCGGAACGCGGGCGCGGACAGTGACGCCCACGGCGCCTGCGCCGCCCTCGCCGGCCTGGACGAGTCCGAGATCCTCGCCAAGGGGAAGCAGGGCGAGCAGGCGCTGTACCGCTTCGCGGGTGCCGTCGATCTGGCGACGGCCGCCGCCGCGGGCGACTCCGCCTACGGCCCGCTCGCGGAGACGCTCACCCGGTCCCGCAACCGCTATCAGCAGGTCTTCGGCGTCGATGCCGACGTGAAGGAGAACCTGGCGGAAGCGCGCTCCCTCTGTGCCGGTCTCTGACCGCCGAACCTCATTCGTACCCGCAGTGCAGCACCTTCAGCAGGTGTGTCACCGCGCCCGCCACCGCGTCCCGGGCCGGGCCGAGGTACCTGCGGGGGTCGACGGCCGACGGGTGGGCGTGCAGGTAGGTACGGGCGGCCCGGGTGAACTCCTTGTTCAGGTGGGTGGAGACGTTGACCTTCGTCATGCCCGCCTCCACGGCCCGGGCGAGCTCCGCGTCGGCCACCCCGGACGAGCCGTGCAGCACCAGCGGCACGCCCACGGTGTCGCGCAGGGCGGTGATGAGCGCGAAGTCCAGCACCGCGTCCCTGGTGGTCATGGCGTGGGAGCTGCCCACCGCCACCGCCAGGGCGTCGACCCCGGTGGCGGCGACGAAGTCCCGTGCCTCCACCGGATCGGTGCGCACCCCCGGGGCGTGCGCACCGTCCTTGCCGCCGACCTCGCCGAGCTCCGCCTCCACCCACACGCCCCGCGCGTGGCAGTACTCGGTGATCTCCCGGGTCGCCTTCAGGTTCTCCCCGTAGGGGAGCCGGGAGGCGTCGAACATGACGGAGGAGAAGCCGAGCCGTACGGCCTCGCGCACCAGGTCGACGGACTCCGCGTGGTCGAGGTGCACGGCGACGGGTATGAGCGCCGCCCGCGCGACGGCGAGGGTCGCGAGGCCCACCGGCGCGAGCGCACCGTGGTAGCGGGCGGTGTTCTCGCTGATCTGGAGGATCACGGGCCGCCCGGCGGCCTCGGCGCCGCTCACGATGGCCTCGGCGTGCTCCAGCTGCACCACGTTGAACGCCCCGACACCGACGCCGGCGCGGGAGGCGGGGCCGACGATGTCGTCAGTGGGACTGAGGGGCATGGAGTTCCTCCACGATCACGGCGGTACGGAAACGTCGGTGGGCGGACGCGTCGACGTCACCGGCCATGGGGCAGGCGACGGCGGCGGCCGACAGGGCCACGGCCTCACGCAGGACGGCCGGCCAGCCCGCGCCGCCGGCGAGCCCCGCCGCGAGCGCGGCGACACAGGCGTCGCCCGCCCCGGTGGGGTTGCCGGCCAGCCGTTCGGGCGGGGCGGCGCGCAGTCGGCCGTCAGGGGTGTCGGCGAGGAGGCCGTCGGGGCCCGACGACACCACGACGGAGCGGGCGCCGAGGGCACGCAGCCGCGCCGCCCCCTCTCCGGCGTCCTCGCAGCCGGTGGCGGCCGCGAGTTCGGCGGCATTGGGTTTGACGACGTCGGGACCGGCACCCAACGCGTCGAGGAGCGGAGGACCGCTCGTGTCCAGCACGGTGAGCGCCCCCGCCCCGGCGGCGGTGCGCACCAGGCGGGCGTACGCGTCGGACGGCAGCCCCGGCGGCAGGCTGCCGCAGAGCGTGACCACCGACGCCTCCCGCGCCAGCACCGCGAAACGGTCGGCGAAGGCCCCCCACTCCCGCGAACTCACCTCCGGCCCATGCTCGTTGAACACGGTGGCGTCGCCGTCGTCGCCGGACACGACGGTGACGGTCTGCCGCGACTCGCCCGCCACGGGGACGAGTTCGTCACGCAACCCCGCCACGGCGCGCAGGTCCTCCCGGAGCAGGGCTCCGGTGGGGCCGCCGGCCAGCCCGGTGACGGTGACGTCGTGCCCCAGGGCGGCGAGGACCCGGGCCACGTTGACGCCCTTGCCCCCGGCCCGTCGGTGGGCGGCGCCCACGCGGTGCGAGGTGCGCGGGCGCAGGCTGTCGACCCCGTAGGTGACGTCGAGGGCGGCGTTCAGGGTGACGGTGAGGATCACGGGTGACGGCCCCCCGTCGGCGTACGGGCGGCCGGCAGCCCGGGCGCCTGACCCTCCGCCCGGGTATCGGCGGCCGGAAGCCCGCCCGCCCGCTCCCCGGCACCGCCCGCCCGCTCCCCGGCACCGCCCGCCACGCGCCCGGCCGCCGACTCAGGCATGACCGTCCTGGAGGACGACGGACCGCGTGAGGTTGCGGGGCCGGTCGGGGTCGCAGCCACGAGCCTCGGCGCACGCCACGGCGAGCCGCTGGGCGCGGATCAGGTCGGCCAGCGGGTCCAGGCTCCCGGCCGTACCCGTGGAGTCGGCCACCAGGGTGCCGCCCACCCGGGCCACGTCGTCGTCCAGCCCTTCCGGAAGCCGGCCGAACGCCCATGTCACCCGTCCCGGACCGGTGATGCTGATCGGCCCGTGACGGTACTCCATCGCCGGGTAGGCCTCCGTCCACGCGCCCGCCGCCTCCCGCATCTTCAACGCGGCCTCCAGCGCCAGCCCGCACGTCCAGCCGGTGCCGAGGAACGTGAACTGCTCGGCACCGACGACGGCCGCGTCGAGGCGCTCGTACACGGCCCGTTCGGCGTCCCGTATCGCGGCGTCCAGCGGCAGGACACCGGCGGGCAGCGCACCCTCCGTCTCCAGATGGGCGCGCAGCAGCGCCAGGTTGGCGGTGGCGAACCGGGTCTGGACGACCGACTCCTCGTCGGCGAAGTCCAGCACGGCGACGGCGTCGGCCGCCTGCATGACCGGGGTTTCCGGGTCGGCGGTGATCGCGCCGGTCGCCACGGTGCCCTTGACCCGGCGCAGCAGGTCGAGCACCTCGGTGGTGGTGCCCGACCGGGTGATGGCGAGGACCCGGTCGTACTGCCGGCCGACGGGGAACTCCGAGGCGGCGAAGGCGTCCGTCTCGCCGTGGCCGCCCGTCTCACGCAGGATCGCGTACGACTGGGCCATGAACCAGGAGGTGCCGCAGCCGACGACGGCGACGCGCTCGCCCCGCCTCGGCAGGGCCCAGGCCTGGCGCGGCAGGGACGCGGCGGCCTGGCGCCACACGGCGGGCTGGGAGGCGATCTCGGCCGAGGTGCGGGAGGAAGTGGACAAGGCGATGTGCTCCTTCGGGGACGGGGGGTGGGGGATGCGGCGCGGCGGGCCGTCTACTTCACCGAGCCGGCGGTGAGCCCGGACACCACATGGCGTTCGATGAAGGCGAAGAGCACCACGACGGGCACGATCGCGATCACGGACGCGGCGAACAGGTAGTTCCACTGGACGGTGTAGTTGCCGATGAAGCTGTTGATGCCGACCGTCAGCGGCTGGCTCTCCGGGACGGTGGACAGGGTCAGGCCCATGACGAACTCGTTCCACGCGGCGATGAAGGTGAAGATGACCGCGGTGACGACGCCGGGCATGGCCAGCGGCAGCGTCACCCGGAGCAGCGCACCGCCCCGGCCGAGCCCGTCGATCATCGCTGCCTCCTCCAACTGCACGGGTATGGCGGAGAAATAGGCGGTGAGGATCCAGATCGCGAACGCCAGGTTGAACGCGGCGTTGCACAGCACCAGGGTCCACACCGAGTTGAGCATGCCCAGTTGGTAGAACTCGCGGTAGAGGCCCACCAGCAGCGAGGTCGGCTGAAACATCTGGGTGACCAGCACCAGCAGCAGGAACACCTTGCGCCCGCGGTACTTGACCCGGGCCGTGTAGTACGCGGCCGGGATCGCGACGAGCAGGACCAGCAGGGTGGAGCCGCCGGCCACGAGGAGGGTGACGCGGAGGTTGCTGCCGAGGTTCGACTCCCGCCAGACGTCGACGAAGTTCGACCAGGCGAACTGGTCGGGCAGGTAGGTGGCGTCGCGCAGTTCACCGGCCGGGCGCAGCGCGGTGATCACCATCTGCAGGTACGGCAGCAGGAACACGACGGCGATCAGCCAGGCGACGGCGGCGACGAGCACCGTACGGGGCCGGAGCGCGCGCCGGGGGCGGGCCGGCCGGCGGTCCTTCACTTCCGCCGGCGCGGTCTTCGTGAGGGGGGCCGGGATCGTCTGCTGGGCCATCACGCCTCCTCCTGGTTCCAGCGGCTGACCTTCAGGAAGGCCGCCACCATCACGACGACCAGGGCGAAGTTGACGACGGACATGGCCGCGGACTCCCCGATGTCGGAACTCTTGAGCTGGTACATGAACACGGTGGTGGTCGCCGTGTCGCTGTCCGGGCCGCCCCGGGTCATGCCCCAGATGACGGGGAACGAGTTGAAGACGTTGATCAGGTTGATGACGACGCCGACCAGGAACGCCGGGCGCAGCAGGGGAAGGGTGACGCGGACGTAGGTCTGCCACACACCGGCGCCGTCGACGCGGGCGGCCTCGTACACCTCGTCGGGCACGGTCTGCAGTCCCGCGAGGAGGGTGTAGGTGGTGAAGGGCAGGGAGACGAAGACCGCCACGAACATCATCCAGGGCCAGGCGGTCGACGGGTCGCCCAGCCAGTCCTTGGGGGAGTCGATGACGCCGAGGTCGGTCATCACGGTGTTCAGCACACCGGCGGTCCGGTCCAGCATCCACTTGAAGCCGATGGCGGTCATCAGCACGGACGCCGCCCACGGGGCGATGAGCGCCCACCGGGTCAGACGGCGGCCGGGGAACCGCTGGTTGAACAGCTGGGCCAGGGCCAGGGAGATCACCATGGTCAGCGCGACCACGCCGACGGTCCACACCACGGTGGCGGTGACGACGGAGCCGAGGCCCGGCTCGTCGAACAGCTGCCGGTACTTGTCCAGGCCGGCCCAGCCCCGGACGAAGCCGCTGACGCTGATCTTCAGGAAAGAGGTGCGGACCATCTCGTAGACGGGCCACAGCACGACGACCACGATGAGCAGGACGGCGGGCCCGATCCAGGGCAGCGGTCCGAGCCGGCCGAGGCCGGAGCGGCGGGCGCCGCTCCGGCCCGTGCGGGGCGGCCTGGAGCCGCCGGAGGTGACATTGCTGGACACGGGGGTGCCTTCCGTGTGTCGGTGCCTGCGGATCTACTGGTTCGCGAGGGCCTGTTCGGCCTTCTTCTGCAGGTCGCCGAGCACCTTGGCCGGGTCGTCCCCGACGGCCGTGCCACCGCTCTTCTTGATCTCGGCGGAGACGGCGTCCCAGGTGGTGTCGCCGAGGGGGTAGAAGGACGCCTTCGGCAGCAGCTCGAAGAACGGCTCGAGGTCCTTGTGCTTGCCGCTGGAGGTCATCTCGCTCAGCGTGTCCTGGGTGACGGGCATCAGGTTGTACATCTCGTCGAACTTCAGCGTGTTCTCCTTGGAGTACGCGAAGTCGAGAAACGTCTTGATCTCCTCCTGGTGACCGCGGTCCTTGAACGCCATCACCCAGTCGGCCACGCCCAGGGTGGAGTCGAGGGCGCCGTCCTTGCCGGGAATCGGCGCGACGCCGTAGTCGACGTCGCCGTCCTTGGACATCTGGATCAGCGACGGATGGCCGTTGAGCATGCCCGCCTTGCCCGCGGCGAAGTCGGCGAAGGCCGTCTTCCGGTCGGTGGCGGCGGGACTGCTGTAGGTGAGTCCGGGCTTCACGAGGTTGTCGCGCAGCCACTCGAAGGTCTCGACGTTGGCCTCGCTGTCCAGGGTGTACGTGCCGTCGGCGCCGGTGTAACCGCCGCCGTTGCCGAGCTCCCAGATGAGGCTCTCGCCCTGCGCCTCCTCCGGACCGAGCGGCAGCGCGTACGGGACCACGTCGGGGTTCTTCTTCTTGATGCGCTCGGCGGCCGACCTGACGTCCGCCCAGCTCTTCGGCGCCTCGGTGATGCCGGCGTCGGCGAAGAGCTTCTTGTTGTAGAACAGGGCACGGGCGGAGGACACGAACGGTATGCCGTACTGCACGCCGTCCACCTCGCCCGCCTCGGCGAAGGAGTCGATCAGGTTGTCGCGGGTGGCCGGGGACAGCACGTCCTCGGCCTTGTACAGGAGGTCGTCGGCGACCTTGTCGGCGTAGCCGCCGGTCTGCAGGACGTCCGGCAGGTTGCCGCTCTGGATCATCGTCTTGACCTGCGCGTCGATGTCGTTCCAGTTGACGACCTGCACATCGATCTTGATCTTCGGGTGGGCGGCCTCGAAACGCTCGGCCACGTCCTCCCAGTAGACCGTGGAGCTGTTGGACGCCTTGTCGCCGTAGTCGGCGGCGACCAGCTTCAGGGTCACCGCTCCGTCCGCGGACTCCCCGCTGCCGCCGCCCCCGCACGCGGTCAGCACCAGGGCACCGGCCGCACAGGCCGCCGAGAGGACGAGCATTCTCTTCTTCACTGCCGTCTACCGCCTTGTCTCCACAAGCAATGCGTGAACATGCTCAATCGATAAGCTTTCCGAGCAGTAATGAACATCTGTCGTGTCGGGCAGTATTCAGGCGAACCGCAGGTCAGGTCCATACGTCGTTACCCGACCGTTGCGAAAACGGGCGAACTGGCTGCTTGTCGATGCGAGGAGTGACGATGTTCCGAGCAGCATCACGCACGGTGGTCCCTGGGGCCCCGCTGCCTGCGGCGTCCCTTACCGTGTGCGGAGCGCAGTACCGAGGCCGAGGGAGTCCGACACATGTCCAAGCACGATCGGTGGAGCAAACTGCTGGAACTGCTGGCCGGCGAGGGCAGGATCGAAGTCGACGACGCGGCCGCCGCACTCGACGTCTCGCCCGCCACGATCCGCCGCGACCTCGACGAGCTCGCGGAACAGCAGATGCTCGTCCGCACCCGTGGCGGAGCCATCGCGCACGGCGTCTCCTACGAGCTGCCCCTGCGCTACAAGTCCTCCCGGCACGCTCCCGAGAAACAGCGCATCGCCACCGCCGTCGCCGGGATGATCGCCGACGGGGACGTGGTGGGCCTGAACGGCGGCACCACCACGACCGAGGTGGCCCGGGCCCTCGCCCTGCGCGCGGGCGGCAGCCGTGAAGGGCGGGGGCGGCGCGAACCGGCCGAGACGTCGGCGCCCGCGTTCACGGTCGTCACCAACGCGCTCAACATCGCCGGCGAGCTCGCGGTCCGCCCCCAGGTGAAGATCGTCGTCACCGGCGGAGTGGCCCGCCCGCAGACGTACGAGCTCGTCGGACCTCTCACCGTGGGAGTGCTGAACGAGGTCGTCCTCGACGTCGCCGTCCTCGGAGTCGACGGCGTGGACCCGCAGCTGGGGCTGATGACCCACCAGGAGGACGAGGCCAGCGTCAGCCGGCTGTTCGCCGAGCGGGCCCGCCGCGTCATCGTGGTCACCGACTCCTCGAAGATGGGGCGGCGCGCCTTCGCACGGATCTGCGGGCTGGACCGCGTCGACGTGCTGGTGACCGACGCCGGGCTGCCCTCCGAGACGGCGGCCCGGCTCACCGAGGCGGGCATCAAGGTCCACGCCGTCTGAACCGCCGCACCGACGGCCGCCACGAGGTGCGGCGGACCGTCGGCGCGCGGTCAACGGCCTTTCGCCTAGGGAGCGACGGCCATCGCGAAGACGTGGACGTTGCCGTTGGACGGCAGCACCACGAACCGCACCTGCTTCGTCGCGTCCAGGGGCACGGAGTGGGCGAAGATCCGGTAGTCGATCCCCGCGTTGCCGTACCCGTCCGGCCGGTTGCGGCCGTCGCTGGACGCCACCAGCGTGGCACCGTGCGCGTCCGCCGGGTCGAACGACCAGTTGGGGAAGCCGAACGAGCCCCGGCTGCTGGTGCCGTCGGTGTAGTACACGGTCGCCGTACCGGTGGCTCCGCCGGTGACCCCGGAGCCGAGGAGGACGAGTCTGCTTCCCTGCCCGCTCAGGGTGATCGCCTGGCCTTGGGAGGAGACGTTGTCCTTGGTACCCGGTTCGACGTCCGGCCAGGTCAGGTCGGCGCCGAGGGCCCGCACCGTGCTGCCCGGCGTCAGTCCGACCGCCGCCAGCTTCTGCGCGGAGAAGCTGTTGCCGTCCCCGTCGTAGTTGCCCGGCGCGGGGTCGCTCTCGTCGGTGATCCCCACGTTGTTGTAGGCGGCGGCGAGATCGGGCAGCGGAGCGCCGACGGTCTCGGTGCGGGTGCCGGTCGCCGAACCCGCCCCGTCACCACCGGTGTAGGTGGCGGTGGCGGTGAAGGTGCGCAGCGTGAACCCGCTCCGCTTCTCCGGCACCTGGATCCGGAACTCGGCCGAGGCGGTCGCGCCGGCGGCGAACGAACCGGAGACGGTGGTGACGGTCGGCTGGACCGCCCAGCCGACCGGCCCCGCGAACGCCACCTTCAGCGACCGCATCCGCTGCGGCCCGGCGTTCTTCACGGTCACCTGGACGGTCTCGATGGCCGGACCGTCCAGGTCGACCGGCGCGACCGACACCTCGGTCCGCGCGGCGGGTGACGGCCTCGGGGACTCCGCGGCGGCGGCGGGTACGGCGGCCACCGTCATCGCCGCGGCCACCGCCAGGGCTCTCAGGGAACTGACCCATCGGGTCGCCTTCATACGTCCTGCTCCTCAGCTCGGTCGTCCGGTACGGCGGTCACGCGACGGGAGGCATGGCCGACTCACGGGAGTCCAGGCCCATGCGGTGGTTGACCCACGAGCCACGGGTGAAGTCCGGGATCTCCACCGGACGGCCGCCCGCGGCCAGGGACTTGACGCTCAGCGGCACGGGGGCGCACCAGGAGGCCGAGTCGTAGACGTCGATGTCCGGCACCAGCCCGGCACGCATCAACTGGACGGTCCGCCACTGCAGTACGTAGTCCATGCCGCCGTGGCCGCCGTTGTTCGCCGCGTCGTCGCCGATCTTCTTCCACAGCCAGTGGTCGAACTCCTTGCGGTAGGAGTCGAAGTCGCGCCAGGAGTGCCCGCTGTGGTCCGGCTCGACGTAGATCCGTCCCCCGGTCGCCGAGGTGCCCGCGTAGTCCTCGAAGATGCCGCGGCTGCCGGCCAGGCTGTTGATCCTGCTGTACGGCCGGGGCGAACTGACGTCGTGCTCCGCCCTGATGACCCGCCCCTTGGCGGTGTCGATCAGACAGGTGACGAGGTCACCGTTGATGTAGGTCTCCTTCCACGAGGGATGGGACCTGTCGATGAAGCGTTCCCGGTAGTCGGCGAGGCCCTTGGGCTCGGTGGCGGTCGCCCGCAGCACTGTCATGCGGTCGCCGCGGTTGATGTCCATCGCGGCGGCGATCGGCGCCAGCCCGTGCATCGGGTAGAACGACGCGGTGCTGCGGGTGTGCCACAGCCGCCGCCAGGCGTCGGTGTAGTACGTGTCGGAGAACAGCAGGTCACGCAGGTCGTGCAGGTAGCCGCCGTGGCCGTTGGTGACATCGCCGAACAGCCCGTCGTGGGCCATCTTCAGCATGGCCAGCTCGTTGCGGCCGTAGGAGCAGTTCTCCGACAGCATCAGGTGGCGGCGCGTGCGCTCGGAGGTGTCGACGAGGTCCCACAGCTCGTCGAGCTCGGTGGCGACGGGCAGTTCGACGATCGCGTGCTTGCCTGCCTCCAGCGTGGCCTTCCCCTGGCGGTGATGGAACTCCCAGGGCGTGGCGATGTACACGAGGTCGATGTCGTCGCGCTGCAGCATCTGCGCGTAGGCGTCCTCGGAGCCGCCGTACTCGACGGGGCGGGGCTTGCCCAGGGCGACGAGGCGATTCGCCACGGACGCGGCGCGGTTGGCGCGGATGTCGCAGACGGCGGTCACCCGGCACCCGGGGACGGCGGCCCAGCCCTCGGCCATGCCGGACCCCCGGTTGCCGAGTCCGATCAGTCCGACGCGGACGGTCTCGCGGGCGTCGAAGGGGACGTCGATCATCGATCTCTGACCGGGACGGCGCGGCGGTGTCCGCACCGGAACGGCGCCGCCGGCAGCGGCTGCCGGCGCCGCGTGCGCCGCACCCGCACCGGCGGCCGCCACCCCGGTGGCCAGCGCACCTCCCAGGAGCAATCGGCGGGAGACAGCGGGAAGTTCGGGCATGAGTGAACGCTCCTTCGATCCACGACCGGGCATCACTGGCGGCAACGACTCTGACGGGACCGACAGAGACATGTCAATAGGTGCTCGAAGAGGCGTCACTTCGAGCAGAAACGCGCAAACGACGTTGCGCAGGGAGGAGGAGAAGTGGCATTCCAGGCGTAACTGGGCAATCCGGAGGCGGAGTTGATGCGAGCGCTCCCTGCGTCCTCGGCGACCCTCCATCCGGGTGAATAGGAATTCACTGCTAAGGTGAATCACCATTCACCGCACATTCCGCCACTGGAGTCCTCATGGCGTCGCCCGTCCCGATACCCGACCCGACCGGCGGCGCCGGACTGAGGGCCCGGCTCACGATCCCGGTCCTCGCCTACGGCGGCATCCTCATGGCGGTCATGCAGACCGTCGTCGTCCCCCTGCTGCCCGACCTGCCCCGTCTGACCGGGGCGTCGGCGGCCGCGGTCTCCTGGATGGTGACCGCGTCCCTGCTGTCCGGCGCCGTCCTCACCCCCGTCCTCGGCCGGGCCGGCGACATGTACGGCAAGCGCCGGGTGCTGCTGCTGTCCCTCGCCCTCATGACCGCCGGGTCGGTCGTCTGCGCGCTCACCACCGACATCGCGCTGCTGATCACCGCCCGGGCCCTCCAGGGCGCCGCGGTCTCCGTGGTGCCGCTGTCGATCAGCATCCTGCGCGACGAACTGCCCCCGGAACGCCGGGGCTCCGCCATCGCGCTGATGAGCTCCACCGTCGGCATCGGCGCCGCACTCGGCCTGCCCGCAGCGGCCCTGATCATCCAGTACGCGAACTGGCACGCCATGTTCTGGGTCACCGCCGGCCTCGGCGCCGCCGGTGTCGCGCTGATCCGCTGGGCGGTGCCCGAGTCACCGGTGCGTGAGTCCGGCCGGTTCGACGTCACCGGCGCCCTCGAGCTGGCCGCCGGCCTCGTCTGCCTGCTGCTCGCGGTGTCGCAGGGCGGCCAGTGGGGCTGGGGGAGTGCCCCGGTCCTGAGCCTGTTCGCCGCGGCCGTCCTCGTCCTCGCCGTGTGGTGGCTGCACCAACTTCGCGCCGAACGCCCGCTGGTGGACCTGCGGCTGGTGTCCAGCCCGCGCGTCGGCCTCTCCCACGTGGCCGCCCTCCTGACGGGCTTCGCCTTCTACGCGAACACACTCGTCACCGCGCAGCTCGTCCAGGCCCCCGAGGCCAGCGACTACGGCCTGGGGCTGTCCATCGTCCAGACGGGTCTGGTGCTGCTGCCCAGCGGCGTCGTCATGCTGCTGCTGTCCCCGCTCTCCGCCCGCATATCGGCGGCGCGCGGACCGAGGATCACCCTCGCCCTGGGCGCCGCGGTCATCGCCGCCGGCTACGGCGTACGCATCGCCGACAGCCGCTCCCTGGTGATGATCATGGTCGGCGCGACGGTCGTCTCCATCGGCACCACCCTCGCCTACTCGGCGCTCCCCGCCCTGATCCTGCGCGCCGTCCCCGCCACGCAGACCGCCTCCGCCAACGGCGTCAACGTCCTGATGCGCACCGTGGGACAGGCCGTCTCCAGCGCCGCCGTCGCCGCCGTCCTGGTGCACCACACCAGCCCGGTCGGCGGCCTCCCGCTGCCCACGCTCCACGGCTACCTCATGGCCTTCGGCTTCGCCGGCACGATCGCCCTCGTCGCCTGCGCGGTGGCGCTGCTCATCCCCGGCGACCCGGCCCCCGGGGCCGGGCCCGCCCGTGCGAAGGACGCCCGGCCCGTCGCCGACAACAGCACGATGGAGGAAGCGTGAGCACCGACCCCCTGCCGCCCGGCGCGGCACCCCGCACCGGCCGGCGGGACGCCGAGGCGACCAAGGCGGCCATCCTGCGCGCCGCCCGCCACCTCCTCGCCCGCCACGCCCACGCCGACATCACCCTCAAGGCCGTCGCGGAGCGCGCCGGGGTCAGCCCGCCACTGGTCCTCAAGTACTTCGGCAACAAGGACGCCGTCTTCGCGCGCGTGATGTCCTTCGAGGAGGACGCCGCCGCGCTCCTCGACGCACCCTTGGACGACCTCGGGCGGCACATGGTCCGGCACGTCCTGGTCAGTCAGCGCGAACGCGGGTCCGACCCCCTGCTGCGGATCGCGTTCGCGCCGCTGCAGGGCGACCACGGCGACATCCTGCGCGCCAACTTCCGCGCGCAGGTCACCGGTCGGCTCGCCGCCCGCCTGCCCGGCCCCGGCGCCGGCCTGCGCGCGGAACTGGCCCTCGCCGCGCTGGTCGGCCTCGGCGTGATGTTCGGCATCGCCCGGGGAACGGACCTCAGGACCACGCCGGTCGAGGAGGCCGTCGCACGCTACGGCCCGCTCGTCCAGGCCCAACTGACGCCCACCTCGCCCACCGACGCGTAGGGCCGGTCCCGGTCCCGCCCACGCCGCCCGGTGAGGCGTGTGCCGGCCCGCCCTACCTGCCCGCCTCACGAGGCGGGCGGCCGGTGCCTCTCGCCCACGCCGCCCGGTGAGCGTAGGACCGGGCCATCCGCCCCACCGGGGCCGCGCGACGCCGGACCGGGGTCGCGCGGCCCCGGACCGCCACCGCGTGACGCCGAGCCGAGGCGGCGTGCGGGTCAGCTCCCCGCGACCGCCGGTTCGAGCAGAGCGAGCGTCCGGCTGTCGGCGTCCACGCGTGCGCGGACACCGAGGGGCAGCGGCAGGTTCGGCGAGGTGTGGCCGAAGTCGACCTGCGCGAGCACCGGGATGTCACGCTCGCCCAGGACGTCGAGCACGACGTCGCGCAGCTCCGCGCGGCCCCCACCGCCCTCATGGGGCGTGACCTCGGTCGGGACGCCGACCACCATCCCCGCGATCCGGTCCAGCACCCCGGACAGCCGCAGTGTGTGCAGGTCGTTCCAGATACGGGAGACCGGCCGCTGCAGCTCCTCCCAGAACAGCACGGCGCCCTCGAACCGGTCGGCGCCCGGCGCGAACGGCGTCGCCTGCAGCAGGATCAGGCGGTTCAGCAGCCCGCCGAACAGCGGTCCCTCCGCGCGTCCCGGCCGCCAGCTCTCCCAGACTCCCTGCGGCGGCAACGCGCCCAACGCCTCCGTCTTGGTCAGCACACGGGTGTAGAGGTCGACCAGCTCGGCGCGACGCGCCTCGTCGCCCAGCGTGTACCAGTCACTGCCGAACCCGTGGGTGGCGATGTCCGCGTGGAAGCCCACGAGGCCGGTCCGCGCGTGCAGCGCCATGTGCAGCAGCGAGATGTCGCTGTAGCCCACGATCGGCTTCGGGTCGGCCCGGATCGCCTCCAGATCGATCAGATCCAGGTACCCGACGGTCGCCTGTCCGCCGGTGTGCGCGACGACGGCCCGCACCTCCGGGTCACGGAGCAGCGAGTTGAGTTCGGCCGCCTGCTCGGCCGGAGTGCCCGCCGCCCACCAGCGGCTCCGCGCCGGGTCGACCGCCGCACTGACCCGTACGCGGAACCCCATCCGCTCGAGGATCGCCACACCCCGCGCGAGCAGCGGCTCCTCTCCCGGCTCGAGCTGGCCCGACAGCGCGGTGACCACCACAAGATCGCCGGGGCGCAGCGCACGCGGCCGAAGAATCGCAGGCATGACCTCTCCTCGTCGTTGATCGACGATGGCGGCCAACATCGCCCGCGCCACCGGTATTCCGCCTCGGCGAGCGAGTGCACGGGACCGCGTCGACGCCGCGCGGGTGAAGGCAGCCGACCGTGCAATGACGGCCACGCACACCCGCGCTGTCACCCGGCCCGCTGCCGGCGCACCATCTCGTCGATCCACACGGGCGCGAACGGAGACGTGCAGCCCGGGGACGTCGGGTAGTCCTTGAGCACCTCAAGGCGCTCGCCGACGGCGATCGCGCGGGCGCGGTGTCCGGGGTGCTCGATGCCGATCTGCGCCAGGCAGTGGTTCATCGCCCACTGCAGCCGGTCCGGGGCGTCCTTCATCTCCGCCTCCACGACATCGAGCAGCCCGGCCAGGTCCAGACCCTCCGGCTTCTTCGCCACCCGCTCGGTGGTGAGCGCCCACCCGGCGCTCGCGACCAGTGGATCGGGGTCGGCGAACCAGGAGACGCGCAGCTCCTCCGCGTGCGGATTCTTCTTCACGACGTAGCCGACGAGCCAGTCCCGCACCTTGGGCGTGCGCGCCTCGCGCAGCATGGTGTCCAGCTCGTCCCGGTCGAACGCCTTGGGGCGGCAGACCAACAGCGCCAGCAGCCGCGCCGCGCTGTCCCCGGTGGCCCACAGCTCCCGCGCGAGCTCCTGCTGCGTCTTGAGCCGCTTGGCGAGCGCACGCAGCTTGCCGAGATTCACCCCGTGGTCGTCGCCGTGCTTCTCGTTCACCGCGCGGATCCTGGGGTCGTCGAGCGCGGCCAGCTCGGCCATCACCCCGGTCAGCTCCGTCGTCCCGGCCATCCCGCTCTCCCGTCCCTCGCGTGCGCCGGCCAGCTCATGTCGGCGTGTCCGGCTGCGGCGACGACGGCCCCGCCTGCTGCCTGCGGTAGTCGCCGGGAGAGGCCCCCATGACTCTCTTGAAGGCGACGCTGAGGGCGCTCTCCGATCCGTAGCCGACCGAGCGGGCGATCATCGCGAGGGTCGCGCTGCCCTCCCGCAGCTGCCGGGCCGCCAGCTCGATGCGCCACCGGGTGAGGTACTCCAGCGGCCCTTGGCCCACCCTCGCCTTGAAGCGTACGGCCAGCGTGGACCGCGACACCGCGGCGGCCCGTGCCAGCTCCGCGACGGTCCAGGCACGCGCCGGCTCCCGGTGCAGCGAGGCCAGCGCGGTGGCGACCACCGGGTCGGAGAGTCCGGCCAGCCACCCCGAGGCCGTGTCCGGGTCGCGTGCTAGGTGCAGCCGCAGCACATGGACGAGCATGACGACGGCCAAATGCTCGGCCACGAGCCCCGCGGCCGGCTGCCCGCCTGCCAGCTCCTCGTCGATGGCGGTGAGTGCCCAGCGCACCGTCTCCGCGTGCGGGGTGCCGGCCGGGACGTGCACCACCGGAGGCAGCCGGTCCAGCAACAGCTCCTGCGCACGGGGACCGAAGGAGAACCGCCCACCCACCAGGAACACGTCGTCTCCCTGGCCTGCCCTGGCCACACCGTCCTCCGGCCTGGCGAACAAGGGACCGGCGGGCTCCGGCGAGGTCTCGAGGTCACTGCGCAGGGTGAAGGACCGGGCACCGGTGAGGAGGTAGCAGTCGCCCTCCGCCAGCGCGATCGGCCCGTCCACACCGTCGACCTCCAGCAGGCAGGAGCCGCGCCGGACGGCGTTGAACTTCACCCCCTGCGGCGGTTCGAACCGCACGGCCCAGCGTCCGCCCGCCGCCAGACTCGTCGAGAGATGGCCGCGCGTCTCCACCAGGGTGAGCACGTCCTCCAGTGGATCCACGACAACCTCCGACTCGTACGACGGCTAAAGAAAGCAGGACGGTCAACCATAGCTCGTCCAGCCCACCCGCCGTAGCGTCGAAGTATGACAACGAACCCCCAGGCTCCCCGGCCGCTGCGTCACGACCCGGCCGCCGCCCTCCTGACCACCCCGTTCACCTCCCGCGCCGAGGCACGGGAGGTGATCGACGGCGTGGACCTCACCGGCCGCCGCGCCGTGGTCACCGGCGGCGCCTCGGGGCTCGGCGCCGAGACCGTTCGGGCGCTGGCCGCCGCCGGGGCCGAGGTCACGGTCGCCACCCGCCGTCCGCGGAGCGCCGAACCGCTCGTGCGGGAACTGGCCGGCATCGACGGCGCCGGTGCCGTGCGCGCCGCGGCCCTCGACCTCTCCGACCTCACCTCGGTCGACGCCTTCGTGCGGGCCTGGCGCGGCCCGCTCGACATCCTCGTCGCCAACGCGGGCATCATGGCCCTGCCCACCCGCACCCTCACCCCCGGCGGCTGGGAGATGCAGCTCGCCACCAACCACCTGGGCCACTTCGCCCTGGCCACCGGCCTGCACCCATACCTGAGGGAGGCCGGCGCCGCCCGCATCGTGGTCGTCAGCTCGGGCGCCCACCTGAACGCGCCCTTCGACTTCGACGACCCCCACTTCGAGCGGCGCCCCTACGACCCCTGGGCCGCCTACGGGCAGTCGAAGTCGGCCGACGTGCTCCTCGCGGTGGGCGCCCGCCGCTGGGCCGCCGACGGCATCACGGCGAACGCGCTGAACCCCGGCTACATCCTCACCAACCTGCAACGGCACCTCGACGACGACACCATGCGCGCGTTCGGCGTGATGGACGACGAGGGCAACCTGACGCCGCTCCCGTACTACAAGACACCCGCCCAGGGAGCCGCCACGTCGGTTCTGCTGGCCGCCTCGCCCCTGCTCAAGGGGGTGACGGGCCGCTACTTCGAGGACAACCAGGAGGCACGGACCGTCATGGACGAGGAGAACCCGGCCGACGGCGTCGCCGCCCACGCCCTCGACCCGCAGGCCGCGGACCGCCTCTGGGAGTACGCGACGGACGCCCTTCGCGGACGCTGACCGCTCAGCGCCGGTCCTCGACGGGACCGAGGAAGTCGATCGCCCGCTGCGTCAGGAGCTTGGCGGCGTCCGGGGCGTAGGACGGCAGCGAGCGATCGGTGAACAGGTGCTGATCGCCCGGGTAGAGGAACAGCTCCGCGTCGGGATGCTCGGCGACCAGCGAGCGAGCGGCATCGACGTCCTCGGTGAAGAAGGGGTCGTCCTCCATGGCGTGCACCTGCACCGGCACCTTCCCGGGCCAGGCCGGACCGAACTCCGACACGGGGAGGCAGGCGTGCACCAGCAGCGCGCCCCGCGCCCCCGCCCGCGTCTGCGCCAGCTTCTGGGCGGGCAGCACCCCGAGCGAGAAGCCGGCGTGGACGACGTCGTCAGGAAGGGGACCGGCCGCGCGGACCCCGCGCGCGGTGATCTCGCCGAAGCCGACCTGCTGGACGTACCGGGAGCCCTCCTCCAGTGAGGCGAAGGTGCGCCCGTCGAACAGGTCGGGCGTGTGGACGGTGTGTCCCACGGCGCGCAGCTCGTCGGCGAAGGCGACGACTCCGGAGGTCAGCCCCTGCACGTGATGGAACAGCACGACCTCTGCCATGGTGAACTCCTCGCCCGTGGTCGGTGGATACTCTGGGCGCCGACACTATTCGAAAAGCGTCGAACAGTGTCGGCCTTCCGGCGATCTCCACCGAGGTGGCGGCGCGGTGTCCGGACAGCGGCGGCTCGGCGTACGGCCGGGGCGGCGACGCCTTCCAGCTCGGGCCCGACCGGCGGTTCCGGGAGCGGCCCGGCGCCGTGACCGATGAACAGGGGACCAGCACCGCGACTCCCCAGCTGGGGACGTTGTGACCGACGTACTGCAGCGTGTTCCGCCTTCCGCGCGCGGTGGTGAGCCGGCCCATGGCGAAGCACAGCCCCACGATGCCCCGGAGCAGCATGTACCGACCGAAGCGATGGATCAGGTAGAAGGCCAGGCCGGCGATGATCGCTGAGCGGGCCGGAGCCGTACCCCTTCGCCGGCAGCGCGGCCGTGGCCCACACACAGCAGAACGCAGGCGCTGACCACCGGTTCGAGCGCTCAACATACTTCATGCGGGGCCCGCGGCCATCGCGGTGTCAGGCAGGCCGCGGTGTCACGGCCGCTCGACGGGAAGCCACAGCTCGCAGGTCGCGGTGGAGAAGTCGGCCGCGCGGTCGAGGACCGCGACGACCGAGGGCCCGGGCCGCAGCCGCCACGGGTTGGACGGGAACCACTCGGTCGCGGTCGCCGCCCACGCCGACTGCAGGGCCTCGGGATGCGGCCCGCTGGTACGGAACACCGCCCACATGCCGGCCGGCACCTCGATGGCGTCGAGCCCGTCCGGGACCGGTGTGTCCCGGCCGAGGGCGACCCCGTGCAGATAGGTCAGCTCGGTGCCCTCCCGAGCGTCGGGGTCGACGTCGTCGCTGACCTGGAGCAGGCCCGCGGGCTCGGCGTCGCCGAGCTCCTTCAGGCGCTGGTGCTCCTCCTGCGGAATCGCGGCGATGTGCTGCAGGATGTGCGGGTTGACGCCGTGGTGGATGAGCGGGACCCGGGTGGAGTGTCCGACGAGGCGGAACGCGGGGCGGTCGGTGAGGCGGGTGTCCATGGGGGTGCTCCCTTCGACGGTCAGGCGGAACCTGAGCTGCGGTTGCGTACGCAGGGGGCCTCCGTCGCGGCGCACCTCCGCGGGGCCGGCGCCGTGGACCGCCCGGAACGCACGTCCGAACGCCTCACGCGACCCGTACCCGTGGCGGACGGCGATCTCCAGCAGGTCTTCCTCGCCGTGGACGACATCACCGGCGGCGACGGTCATGCGCCGCCGCCGCACGTACTCCGAGAGCGGCATGCCGGCCAGCGACGAGAACATCCGGCGCAGGTGGTACTCGGTCGTCCCGAGCCCCGCCGCCAGCTCCCTGACGTCGAGTTCCCCGGTGAGCTGCTCCTCGACCCGGTCGACGAGCTGGTTGAGTGCCGAGATCATGAGGCCTCCCTTCGCCGTCAACCCTGGCAGCGACCGCCCGGCCCCCGCCCGACCGCTGCGAACCGATCCGATCACATGGAAGTAGGGGGCTCCGCCGCAGACGGATGGTGGCGAACAGGAAGGGGAGGGGAGGGAGGAGGCCTCCGTCAGCCAAGGGTGTCGAGGGCCGTCTCGGCGACCGTCATGAGCGAGTCGCGGTCGGGGTTGATCGCCCCCATCACCTTGAGGCCCTGCATCGTCACGATGAGATAGCGGGCCAGGTCGCGGGCGTTCCGGGTGTCGGGCAGCTGCCCGTCGGCCTGAGCCGAGCTGATGACGTCGCGCAGCGCGTCCTCGATCGACGAGGTCGTCGCCCGCACATGCGCCGCGACCTTCGGATCCTGCGTGACACGCTCGGTCGTGGCGCCGACGATGAGGCACGACTTGCGGGCGCCGTCCTGGACGATGTCGTCCACCGTCGCCACCAGCACCTCACGCAGGAGCTCACGCGCCGGAGTACCCGCGCGCAGCATGTCGATCAGCGGCACGGCGTACAGCTGGCGGTAGCGGTCCATGGCGGCCAGGTACAGGCCGTCCTTGTTGCCGAAAGCCGCGTACAGCGACCCCCTGCCTACGCCGGTGGCCTCCACGAGGTCCTGGATCGACGTGCCCTCGTAGCCCTTGCAGCGGAAAGCGTCCATGGCGGCGTGCACCGCCGCCTCGGTGTCGAACTCCCTGACCCTTGCCATGCCGCAAGGTTAACCATTTGAGAACGAACAGTCAAAATGCCCTGTTGGCTGCCCCGGCCGGACCGGCCGGACCGGCGGCGCCGGCCGTCGGGCATCGGCTAACCCGACAGCCGCCCGGCGCCGGTGAGGAAGCCGCGCATGTACCCGGCCACGGTGTCGAGGTGACTCTCGAGGAGGAAGTGACCTCCGCCGGGGATCAAGTGGATCTCCGCGTCGGGCAGGTCCTTGGCGAACGCGCGCGCCCCGTCGGGGCCGAAGATCTCGTCCCCGGCACCCCAGACGGCGAGCAATGGCACCTGACTCTCACGGAAGTAGGTGTGCACCTCCGGGTAGAGGCGCGGGTTCGTGGCGTAGTCGCGGAAGAGGGAAAGCTGCGCGAGGTCGTTGCCGGGGCGGCTCACGTCGCGGTGGTCGGCGGTCCAGGTCTCGGGATCGACCAGTTCGGGCCGGTCGACCCCGTGGAGGTACTGCCAGCGGATGGCCTCCAGCGACAGGGCGGCGCGGACCCCGGCCTCGGTGTCCGGTCCGGGATTGTCCCAGTAGGCCCGCACCGGCAGCCAGAACTCCTCGACCAGACCCTCCTCGTAGGCGTTGCCGTTCTGGGTGACGATCGCGGTGATCGCGTCCGGGTCGCGCAGGGCGAGCCGCCAGCCGATCGGGGCGCCGTAGTCCTGGACGTAGATCGCGTACCGCCTGACGCCGAGATGGCGCAGCAGGCCTTCGGTGACGTCGGTCAGGGCGTCGAAGGTGTAGGGAAACGCGTCGTGCGCCGGGGTGTCGGAGTGTCCGAAGCCGATGTGGTCCGGGGCGATGACCCGGAACCGGTCGGCCAGCGCCGGTACGAGGTTGCGGAACATGCGCGAGCTGGACGGGAACCCGTGCAGCAGCACGAGCACGGGCGCGTCGCCGGGGCCCGCCTCACGGTAGTGAACCCGGTGTCCCGACACCGTTGCGTACTGATGGCGTACCTCAGTCATTGCCTGACCCCTCAATGTCTGGACGACGGGCTACCTCGCCTCAAGTAGACCCTCAGTCGCCTAACCTGTCAAATGTTTTTCAACGGTTAGGGATGGAGGTCGCGCCCCCTTTGAAAGGGGCGCAAGCGCCAGGAGTGGATGGGCGTCGGCTCCGTCGGCGATTACGCGACCGATCGGTACTTCAGGGTTGATCGGCTGGGAGTTGTCCGCGAGCTGCGACGTAGACGGAACCCGGGAGGGATGGCGCATCATTCTTGACCGTCTGGTCGGCATATCGTACCGTCGAGCGCGGGTCTCGTCCGCTTGTTGGCGGGCTGCCAGCGCGACCCCGCTGTCTTCACCTGGAAAGCCCTGGAGAGAAAGCAACATCATGCGAGTCGACATCTGGTCGGACATCTCCTGCCCTTGGTGCTTCATAGGCAAGGCCCGCTTCGAGAAGGCCCTCGCCGCGTTCCCGTACCGGGACGACGTCGAGGTGACCCACCGCTCCTTCGAACTCGACCCCCGGCTGACGCACATCCGCTCCACGACCGACACGGCCCACGCGGCGAAGTACGGCATGACCCCGGCAGCGGCCCGGGCGGCTGAGGAGAACCTCGGTCGCGTCGCCGCGGACGAAGGGCTCACCTACCTCGTCGACTTCCGGGACCACGGCAACACCTTCGACCTGCACCGCCTGCTGCACCTGGCGGCGGCCCGAGGACGGCAGCACGCACTGCTGAATCTTTTTTACGAGGGGAACTTCGCCTCCGAACGCTCGATCTACGACGCCGGTCACCAGGTGGAGGTCGCGGTCCGCGCCGGACTCGACGAGGCCGAGGTCCGTGCGGTACTCGCCGACCCTCAGGCGTACGCCGACGAGGTGCGTCATGACGAGGCAGAGGCCGCACGGCTCGGCGTCACCGGCGTGCCGTTCTTCGTGGTCGACGGGAAGTACGGTGTTTCGGGCGCCCAGCCGGTCGAACTCTTCGCGCAGGTACTGGAGCGCGCTTGGCGGGATCACGCGCCCAGGCCGACGCTCGTCGCCACTGCGGACCGGGCCGGGTGTGAAGCCGACGGATCCTGCGCGGTGCCCTCCGGCACCGGCCCCGTCGGGTAGAACGGCACCGAGACCTCACGGCACGCGACACCTCGCAGCACGCCCTCCTGGGCGACCACCGCACGGGAAAGGTTCGTCATGGACGTCACCTTCGCCGGACCGACCGGCGACCTGGCGCACGCGTACGTACGAGACATCTTGCATCCCGCGATCCTCAACCACAGCGTCCGCGTGTGGCTGCTGGCGGACCACCTGGGGCGGCAGCAGGGCCTCGAAGGTGAGGAACGCGAAGCACTCGCCGTGGCCTGCCTGTTCCACGACACGGGGACGGCGGCGGCCCACGACGGACCGCAGCGCTTCGAAGTGGAGGGCGCGGACGCCGCGAGCACGTTCCTGACGGACCAAGGGTGGCCCGAACCCCTCGTGCGGCAGGTCTGGGAGGCCGTGGCGCTGCACACCTCTCCCGGTATCGCGGAGCGGATGGGAACGCTGCCGAGGCTCGTCAGACTGGCGGTCCTGGCGGACTTCGGCAGGACCGACCTCATCGAGGCCGGCGACCGGGAGACACTGGCCCGCGCCCTCGATCGCATCCCGCGCCTGGACATCGAGACGGCGCTCGGCGACGCGGTCGTGGCGCAGGCTCTGCGATCCCCGGACAAGGCCCCGCCCTCCAGCTGGCCCGGTGGCCTCCTCGCCGCCCACCGGGCGCACCCGGACAGCACGGGCGTGAACCCCGCCTTCTGACAGCGCCCGCCGACATGTGCGCGCGCGCGTCGCGGGGTCCGTGACTAAGGTGGACTCAACGACGTGCCATCCCCATCAGCTCCGTCACCGCCCGCCTGAAGCGCGAGCAACCTTCAAGAGACAGAGCCAAGGACATGGACCTCAACCTCAAGAACAAGCGCGCCCTCGTCACCGGTTCGAGCGCCGGACTCGGCGCGGCCACAGCGAAGCTCCTGGCCGCGGAGGGCGCGGCCGTCGTCATCCACGGAAGGGACACCGACCGGGTGCGGAGCGTCGTCGACGAGATCCAGGCTGCTGGTGGCGCCGCCACCGCCGCCCTGGGTGACCTGGCCACGGACGAGGGCGCCGCCGAGGTCGCCCGCGCGGCCCAGGCCGACGGACCCGTCGACATCCTGGTGAACAACGCGGGCTTCTACCGCAACCTTTCGTGGGCCGAGGCGAGTTCCGGCGAATGGAACGACACCTACAACATCAACGTCGTCTCAGGTGTGCGCATGATCCAGCACCTGGTCCCGGCGATGCGGGAGCGGGGCTGGGGCCGGGTCGTCACCATCGGCGGCGGCCTCGGACTTCAGCCCTTGCCGGCGCACCCGCAGTACAACGCGACTCTGGCCGCACGACACAATCTGGCGGTCTCCCTGGCCCGTGATCTCAAGGGCACCGGAGTCACCTCGAACGTCGTCTCACCTGGGGCGATCCTTGTGGAGGCGACCAAGCAGTTCGTGACCGAGATCGGCCCGGCGCGTGGCTGGGGCGAGACGTGGGAGGAGATCCACGAGAACGCCGTCGAGGCCATGATTCCGAACGATCAGAACCGGTTCGGGGCTCCGGACGAGATCGCGGCAGCGGTGGCCTACCTCTGCGGCGACGTCGCCCAGTACGTCAGCGGCGCGACCCTTCGCGTCGACGGCGGGCTGATCCGCTCCGCCTTCTGAGCGGCCGTGGCGCCCGCCGTGGTTCCCGGCGGCCTGCGGCCGGCGGCCCCCGTCTCCGCAGGAGCCCGCGGAGCCGCTACGTCAGCTTGGGGGAGCGGCTGTTGCCGATGCCTTGGACAGCTCCTACGCTTACGCTCCGCCCGCCGTGATCGCACTCGTCGTCAGCGGGCAGCGGACCGTGTGCCTCCGCACTGCCAGCCTCACGCTCGCGACCGTCGTGAGCGTTGTCCGCCCTGTGGTACCCGTGTCAGGTCGCCACGAGCAGAGTCTGCGGCGCGATCGTTTTCATGCTCAGGCGAAGCCAGTCGAGCTGAGCCGTGGTCTGCGCCGAGCAGTCGTCGATGACACGGATCAGCTCGCGGTTGCGGACGGCCCGCGCCGCCTGCCCGACGAGTGACCAGGTGATGTCGGAGAGACTGACGAGCTGGTAGAGCTCCTGCAGATCGCGGAGCAGGCCCGCAGGGCCGGACCGGGCCGATGTCAGACCTGCGACGTGCATGCGCTCCGGGGCAGCCTGCGAAGGGCTGCCCAGGAACGCCGACGAGGACGCGAGGACGTCGGCCTGCTCCCGGCATTGCCGGGCGAAACGCGCTGTCGTCCACTGCACGTCGGCGTCCCCCGGATGGCCCTCGGAGACCACTGTGCAACTGGAGGCCACGGTGATCTGGTGCGCGCGCTGGAAGTCGAGGTACGTCACGAGATGCATGATGGCTCCCAACCGTCAGGTGGCGAGGTGTCGGGGTGACGCCGCCGGTGCTGACGCCGTACCGCGCGGAGCCGGTGCCGGGCCCGATCCGGCGGCGATCCGTTCGACGGTGACGGCGGCCACCTTCAGTTCGGGCTGCTTGGACACCGGATCCCAGCCGGTGAGCGTGAGTTCGTTCGCCGCGGAGGCCGGGCCCCCGTAGTGCCAGGGTGCGAAGACCACGCCTTCACGCACCCCGGAAATCCGTGCCGGCGCCTCTACACTGCCCCGCCGCGACGTGACGCGCACGATGTCTCCCTCGTCGACTCCCAGGCGACGGGCATCGGGCTCGGAGAGCTCGACCCACATGGAGGGAGCGGCGTCGTCGAGTTGCCGGCTGCGGCGGGTCTTGGTCCGCGTGTGCCAGTGATAGACGGTGCGGCCGGTGGTCAGCCGGAGGGGATATGCCTCGTCGGGTTCCTCGAACGCGTGCTCGTAGGGAGCGGCCTTGAGCAGGGCACGGCCGTCGACGCGCCGTGCCCGGTAGGCGGTCTCGCTGACCGGCGCTCCGGTGGAGAGGTCGTGTCCGTAGGTCTCGCACCTGTCGACGTCGGTGTTGAAGACGCCGTCGGTGTACAGCCGCTCGGTCCCTTCAGGCGCGTCCTGGGTGCACGGCCACTGGATGCCGCCGACGTCATGGAGACGGTGGTAGGTCAGACCCGAGTAGTCGCACGGTCGCTCCGCGCTGGCCGACTTCCACGCCTCGAAGGCGTCCTCGGGAGTGTCCCATGCCGGCAGAGGGCGGCCGGCGGCGTCCCTCAGATCGAGACGACGGGCGTAGTCGGTGAAGATCTCCTGGTCGCCGCGGGCCTGTCCGGGGGGTTCGACGGCCTTCTCCTGCAGGTGCACCGTGCGGTCGACGTTGGTGTACGTCCCGGTCTTCTCAGCCCAGAGCGCCGCCGGCAGAACCACGTCCGCCAGTTCGGTGGTCTCGGTGCGGTAGCCGTCCGACACGACGACGAAGCACTGGTCACCGGAGAGGATGCGACGGATACGTCCCAAGTCCGGCAGGGACACCGCGGGGTTGGTCCCGGCGATCCACAGGAACCCCACCGATCCCTGTTCCGCGTAGCGGAAGATCGTATTGGCGTCGGTGGGCGGCGACCAGTGCGGGATGACCATCGGGTCGACGTTCCACAACTCGGCGAGCTCACTCACATGCCGGCGGTTGTCCCAGTTGCGGAACCCCGGGAGCGCGGGTCCGCAGCCGGCCTCCCGGTTGTTCTCGGCGGAAGGCTGCCCGTTCATCTGCAGGATCCCCGCCCCGGGACGTCCGAGCATGCCGCGCAGCAGGTGCATGTTGTTGACCTGGCAGGAGGCGGCGGTGGCCTGATGTGACTGGTAGAAGCCCATGGAACAGGTGGACACGACCCGTTCACCCGTACCGAAGATCTCGGCCGCGGCGCGGATGTCGTCGGCGGGCACGCCGCAGATTTCGGCCGCCCACTCGGCGGTCGTCCCGCGGGTCAGGTCCCGCAGCTCGTCGAACCCCACCGTGTGAGCGTCGACGTACGTACGGTCCACCCGGTCATGGGCGATCAGCTCGTGCACCAAGGCGTTCATCAGAGCCAGGTTCGTCCCGTTGCGGATGGGCAAGTGCACCGTGGCGTGCTCGGCGACATTGGTCCGACGGGGATCCACGCACACGAGTTTCGGAGGGTTCTCGGCCGCCAGACGGTCGAGCATTCGCGCCCACAACACCGTCTGGGTCTCGGCGACGTTGTGACCGAAGAGGAACAACGTGTCACAGCTGTCGATGTCCGTATAGGAACTGGGCTGGCCGTCCGAGCCGAAGGACTCCTGGAACGCCGCCGAAGCGGTCGCGGTGCACAGCCGGGTGTTACCGTCCATGTGCGGCGTGCCGAGCCCCGCCTTACCGATCACCGCCAGCGTGTAGTACTCCTCGATCATCAGCTGGCCCGAGGTGTAGAACGCGTGACTCAAGGGCCCTTTGCTGTCGAGGAGTTCGCGAGACCGTTTCGCCACCCTGGTCATGGCGGTCTCCCAGTCAGTCTCCACGAGCCGGCCGTGACGCCGGATCAGCGGCGTGGTCAGCCGGTCGTGCTGCTCACCCTGCCACCCGTAGAGGCCCTTCGGCCCGAGACGGCCGTGACTGACCCGATCCTCGGCACGGCCCCGGACCCCGACCATCGTGCCGTCGCGGACCGCGATCTCCAGGCCGCAGCCGTTGGAGCAGAGCAAGCACGCCCCCCGTACCCACGTGTCGACGTCTTCCTCGCGCACGCCGTCGACAAGGAACTGGTCCACTCGCTCGGGCCACGGCGTGCCTCCCGTATGCGGTGTACGCGCCCCCCAGATGTCAGCAATACGGTCGGCGTTCATCGCTCACCGTCCTCCGGTTGTCCCACGGTGCGAACGGACTGTCGCCGACGATCGCCTGCCCGGGGTGATGCATACCTGAAGCTGCCACTTCGAGCGCCCGGATACGGCCCACCGCTGTCCTGTTGCTGAGGAGGGCCCTGGACCTGGGGCGGCGTGGAGCGTTGTGGAGTCGCTCCATACTCCCAACGGCCTACATGGCCCGCAACCGGACGCCTGGGGGCCGAGTTCCTCCCTGACTCACGGCAGCTCGGAGTCGGCCCCCTGGGCATACGACGGCGGAGTGCCGTGCGACGCGGCCCGCATGATGGCTCCCGGCACCCGCGGCGACGCCAGCAGGACGGCACGGTCGTCGTCACAGAGTGGCGTGCCCGAGTGGGCCGCGCCGAGCCGTGCCGCTCCCGCGTGGGTGGCGCGGTCGTGCCCGGTGCGCTGCCGGCGCTGTGACCCGGCCGGGACGTCCCGCGCGGCCTGGCCGTCTGCCGGAGCCCCCGTAAGCGTCCCGGTCACGCCGCTCGACGCGTGCAGGGTCAGTCCTGGCGTGCAGGGTCAGCCCTGCAGCCCGTCTCACGGGTAGTCCGCTGACCGGCTGACGTCGGCCCACTTCTCCGTCTCGGCGATACGGGTCCTCTCGGACTCCAGTGCCATGGTCACGGCCTGCGCGCCCAGCAGCAGACGCCGGGGCGGGTCGTCGGACGCGACGACGTCGAGGATGACCCTGGCCCCGCGGGCGGGGTCACCAGGCTGCTTACCGTCGTTCTCGCTGCGGTACCGGTTCACCGCGCCAACGCTGTCCTCGTAATCGGGACCCACCGGGTGCAGCACCATCGACGAGCCCTGCCAGTCCGTGCGGAAGCCGCCGGGCTCGACGATGACGACCTTGATCCCGAAGTTCGCGACCTCGTTCGCCAGGACCTCCGAGAAGCCCTCGACGGCGAACTTCGCGGTCTGGTAAGCGCCCATCCCGGGTGTCCCGCCCACACGTCCGCCCACGGACGAGAACTGCACGAACACCCCGGACCGCTGACCGCGCAGGACGGGCAGCGCGGCGCGGGTGACGTGGAAGACGCCGAAGAGGTTCGCCTCGACCTGCGCTCGGAAGTCGTCCTCCGTCATTTCCTCGATGGGCGCGCTGTTGGCGTACCCCGCGTTGTTCACCACGACGTCCAGGCGGCCGAAGGCGTCGACCGCCTCGCTGACGGCATGGCGTGCGGCCGAGGCGTCCGTCACGTCCAGCGCCACGGTGCGCACCCGGTCGCCGTACCGCTCGACGGCATCGGCGAGTTGCTCCGGCTTCCTGGCCGTGGCAATCACATGATGGCCCGCCTCCAGCGCCGCTGTCGTCAGTTCGCGGCCGAATCCGCGTGAGGCTCCCGTGATCAGCCAAGTCTGCGTCATGTCTTCGCCCCTCTCGGTGGACCGGCACCGCGACGGCGAAGCGCCTTGAAGCCTTCAAGGAACTCGAGGCCGGTAAGCACATCAGGCGGGCGGTGCCGGTGTCCGTGCGGGGCATTGCCGCTGTCGGACACCGCCCGACGCCTGCAACGGCCGTCTCCGCGCGGCCTTCACTGTGACGGTCAGCTTCAAGTGCAGCACAGACACGATCCGTTCGCACGACGGACCGACGTGGCCCATGTTCTCCCCTTCGTTGCACCGATCGCGCTGCCTTCCGCGGGCGATCAGCGGGACGCAGAGGCCGGTGGCCACTCGGCCCGCGCACGCCGCCGGCTTCCATGAGGCGGTGGGCCTCGGCGCGCGCTCAACGGGCACCGTACGCGCGACGCGGAGAGCGAATTCACTGGCTTCGGTCCGGGCGCGCAGCCGGTCCGGCCGACTGCGGCCCCCGAACGGTTCTTTCGGTCCACGTGGAGACTCCGGCACCCACGGCGACGGCAGCCCACGCGGGCAGTGCGATCCACACCAGGCCCTGGCCGGGCTTCTCGAGGAACGTGATGTCGAGAGTGGAGGCGACCGACAGGGTGGCCACCGCCGCCATGCCGAGCGGGAAGACGGTCGACCAGCGTCGCACGTCGTAGCGGAGCCGTGGCCGCACCGCCTCGAAGACCGCGAGGACGGCACAGCACGCGAGGGCCACAGCCAGGAGCGCGACGGTCGCATGGCGCAGGACGGCGCTGTCGTCGTCGTTCCAGAGGTGCATGCCGGAGTCCGCCGCGTCGAGCAGTACGGCCCCCGCGAGCGCGGAAATGGCCAACGCGCCGCCCGAGACCCAGTGATCCCCGGCCCCGCGAGCCACCTCCCGGACGTCGAACCGCATCAGCGCGGCGGCGTAGAGGAGGAGACCCGACCAGTAGAGCACCAGCGCGGTGTGAGCGAGCCACGCCGTCGAGGTGACCGCGGCCAGCGTCGCCCCCAGCACGGCGAGTCCTTCCGTGGCCACGCACGCGAGGAAGACCGACCCTGGCATGCGTCGCCCCCAGTGGCGCACGACCACCATCAGAAGGGCCGGCCACAGCAATGCCGCGAGGGCCAGGAGGGCGGCGCCACAGAGGTCCACCCGAGCAGGGAGAAGCGGGTGCCCAGTACAGCCGTGGCGGCGACGGCGGTCAGCGCTCCTGGCGTGTCCGCCCGCGCCACCCACCCCGCCCGGTCGGACAGCAGCAGGTGGGTGAAGTTCGCGGCGAGCAGGGTCCACGCGGCGCAGGCCGTCACGAGTACCACCCGGGACAGTGCCTCGTGACCGGTCAGGTGGATGCCGACCGACAGGATGCCGGTCGCCATCACCGCGGCCCCGGCGGCCGGGGCACGCGGTGCCCACCAGATGCGCAGCGAACGACGGTGGGGAGACGCCATGACGGTGATGTTAGGCAGGCCCGGGTCCCGGGCGGGGCGCCCACGCCGCAAGAGCCCACCCGTGGCCGAAGCCGAGCCCCGCGTGGCGGGCGGCACGCCGTACGGCCACCAATCCCGTGCGGCGCGGGTGCGGCCGATCAAGGTGGACCCCGTGATGCGTGACGGAACCAGCGAGGCCGCGTCACCCCGTGCCCGCCGGAGGACGGCGGCATGGCGGTCTCTCGCGGTCGTGACGCCGTTGGCCGCGGGCCTGGCGTTTCGGCACGAGGACGTGGGCCTGGCGGGCGCCTTCGGCGCGTACCTCGTCCTGGCGTCCTTCTCCTCCCTGGACACCAGGCCGGCCGGCCTCGTCGTCCTGTTCGCGGTGGTGTGCCTCGGTACAGCCGCGACAGCGGGCGCGGCCGCCGCCCCGGTTCCGGCCGCGCTGACGGCCGGGACCGCCGTGGTGGCGGCGGCGCAGGCTCTGGGAGAGATCGCCGGCGGCCCGCTGAGGATGACGGCGGCCATGTCGGCACTCGCGTTCCTCCTGGCCGGAGCCAACCTCGCCGCCGATACGTCCTGGTGGCTGTACGCCGCGTCGTTCGTCCTGGGCACGTGGTGGCAGAGCATGGTGCTCCTCGTCTCGGGCTCGCCTTCGGGGCCCGCCCTCGGAGAGTGCCTGACGGCGCTCCGACGCCGTGCACGTGGAGCAACCCGGTACGCGGCCACCCTCGTCGCTCTGGGGACAGCGGGCGCCGCGACGGCGTCCGCGCTGCCGCTCGGTCACGCGCAATGGCTGACGACCACGGCGCTGCGCGTGGCCAAACCCGACACCGCGGTTCTGGTGGGCCGTGCCCGGGCACGCATCGCCGGCACGCTCGGCGGAGGCGGCGCGGCAGCGCTCCTGCTGATGCCGCGCCTGCCTTCGGTGGTACTCGTCACGGTGGTCGCCGTGGTGGTCTTCGCCATGCAACTGGTGGGAGGGGCCCGCTACGGCTGGTGGTCGCTGTGCCTCACCGTCGTGGCGCTGGTGTTCACCATGGAACACGGCACAGCCGACTGGAGGCTCGCCGTGGAGCGGATGGTGCTGACGGTCGCGGGAGCAGCCCTGGCCCTGGTCATCTGCGCCCTCGCGGCCCGGTGCGGGCCGCGGCGACGGGTCAGCTGAGGACCCGTGCCAGCACTTCGGCCTCGCTGATCTCCGGATGTCTGGTGGCGGTGATGAGCGTCAGGGTCCGGCTGTTCGCGATCTCACGCAGATGCTCCAGGGCTTCCGTTCGTTCCGGATCGGCGAGTTCTTCGCGGTAGCGGCGTTCGAACTCCTCGAACCGGTCCGGATCATGCCGGTACCACGTGCGCAGGTCGCTGGAAGGCGCGACCTGCTTGCACCACTCGTCCAACGCGGCCTTCTCCTTGGCCAATCCGCGAGGCCACAGCCGGTCGACCAGCACCCGCACGCCGTCCGTGTCCTCGGGTTCCTCGTACGCTCGCCGTACTCGCACTTCGTGATGCGTGGACACACCGACCTCCGTGCATCTCGTGCCTCTCGCGCCCCGGTGTGCGCCCGGGCCGGCGGAGGCGAGCCGTCCGGACAGACAACGCTACCCGGGTATGTCCCGTGCGGGACACTCGCCGATCGTCGGGGCGCACACTGCCGACCGCGGACGTGCATGGCGCAATCCTGCCGCCGGTTTCACGTGACGCCGCACCGGCGCGCGGTCCGCCACTTCGAGTGAGCGGTCACCGCAACGCGGTTCTACGGTTGGATGAGGAAGTCGGCGTCCAAGCAGCGCACGGGGCCCGCAGCGACCGGCAGGCCCTCACACAAGGCTGGAGCAGCTATGGCAGATCACCCGCCAATACCACCGTTCACCTACGAGTCGGCCGTCAAGAAGGTTCGCATGGCCGAGAACGGCTGGAACAGCCGTGATCCACACAAGGTGTCACTTGTCTACACGGAAGATTCCCGCTGGCGAAACCGCGATGAGTTCGTCACCGGCCGTGAGCAGATCGTCGAGTTCCTCACGCGTAAGTGGAGCAGGGAGCTGGACTATCGACTGATCAAGGAACTGTGGGCATTCGGCGGCAACCGCATCGCGGTGCGATTCGCCTACGAATGCCATGACGCATCAGGGCAGTGGTACCGCTCGTACGGCAACGAGAACTGGGAATTCGACGACGACGGTCTCATGGCGGTGCGGCACGCCTCGATCAACGACCTAGCCATCAGCGAGTCCGAGCGCCGGTATCACTGGCCGCTCGGTCCCCGCCCGGAGGGCCATCCGGGACTGAGTGAACTCGGATTCTGATTTCGCTGTCGTGAAGTGGGCGCGGTTGGCGCGTGATTGAGCGGCCGGTGCTACGCCATGTCGCCTACGGAGCGGGGCATGCGGCGGCGTGTCGGAGACGCGAAACATCCTCCTCGCGTATGAGTGCCGTATGCAGCGGAACAATCCACGGAACGTGTCGGCCGAAGGCAGGCCCGCCTCCTCCGCGCCGACACGCATACTGACCGTCACAGTCGTGGCCGTGGGCGGAGCGGCCGGTGCGCTGGCGCGGTTCGGTGTCTCCGCACTGTGGCCCAACGGCACCGATGCACACCTCATGTGGCAGCAAGGCGCTGCTGCTTTCCCCTGGACCACGCTGGTCATCAACGTGGGCGGCTGCTTCTGTATGGGCGCCCTCGTTTCGTCGTTGAGGAACTGGCCAACAGCCCCTCCTTGGTTCAGCGCATTCCTCGGCACGGGAGTGCTCGGAGGCTTCACCACGTTCTCGACGTACACGGACGACACACGGCGCCTGTTGGAGAACGACCAGCCGTGGAACGCCGTCGGCTACCTCCTGCTCACCCCGGCGGCCGCCATGGCGGGTGTGGTCCTGGGCTGGATGTGCGCCGCGGTGCTCCGTCGCCGCCCACCGGGGCGGAACGAGACGCGATGACCAACTGGCTGCCGGTGCTGGCGGGAGGCGCGGTCGGCGCCCCCGTACGCTATCTGATCGGCGTGACAGCGACCGCGCGTACGTCCTCTCCGTTCCACTGGGGAACATTCCTTGCCAACATGGCAGCGTCCCTGTTGCTCGGATTCTTCGTGGAGGCCGGTGGCGAGGGAGTGTTGACCCCAACGGGGCAAGCGCTGCTGTCGACGGGGTTTTGCGGCGCGCTGTCGACGTGGTCCACGTTCTCCAGTGAACTCCTCGCCATGACACGCGGTCGCCAGTTCGTCGGTGCGATCGGCTATCTCTCGCTGACCGTCGTCGTGGGACTGGCATTGTCCTTCGCCGGTGCCGAGATCGCCAGGGCGCTGTGGTGAGCACCGCCATCGCTCGGCGGGGTGAGCCGGAGGCATTCGACATGCTGGAATTACGCCGGTCGGGTTACGCTGGCGGAAAGACGCGACCTCAGGCCGCCCCCGGCTTCTGGCCCTGCCCGCGCTGACCGCCCGTCAGGTGGTGCGCGTGGATGAAGGGCGGCCGCAACAGGCGCTGAACCCCACCGCGGTGCGGAGTTCCCGGAACAGCGTGAAGGGACTACTCATGTCCTTCGTAACTGCCGATGACGGTACGGACATCTTCTACAAGGACTGGGGGAGCGGCCAACCCGTCGTCTTCTCCCACGGCTGGCCCCTCAACGCAGATGCCTGGGATCCCCAGCTGAAGCTGATGGCCGACAACGGGTACCGGGCCATTGCCCACGACCGGCGTGGCGGTGGTCGTTCCGGCCAGAGCTGGGAGGGCAACAACCTCGACACCTACGCCGACGACCTGGCCGCCGTGATCGAGAAACTGGACCTCCGCGACGTGATCCTGGTCGGACACTCCACGGGCGGCGGTGAGGTGACCCGCTACATCGGCCGGCACGGTACGGACCGTGTCGCCAAGGCCGTGCTCGTGGGCGCCATTCCGCCCCTCATGCTCAAGACCGACGAGAATCCCGAGGGAACCCCGATCGACGTCTTCGACGGCATCCGTAAAGGGGTGGAGACCGACCGCTCGCAGTTCTACAAGGACCTGAGCGCGTCGTTCTACGGTGCCAACCGGGAAGGCTCCACGGTCACCCAGGGCACACGCGACGAGTTCTGGCTCTGGAGCATGACCGTCGGCATCAAGGGTGCCTACGACTGCGTCAAGGCCTTCTCGGAGACGGACCTCACCGAGGACCTCAAGAAGATCGACGTACCCACTCTGATCGTCCACGGCGACGACGACCAGATCGTCCCGATCGCCGCCGCCGGCGACAAGAGCTCCAAACTGGTCGAGAAGGCGGTCTACAAGGTGTACCCAGGCGCGCCCCACGGCCTGGCGATGGTGCCCAAGTTCGCCGAGACGTTCAACGCCGACCTGCTGGAGTTCGCATCGAGTTGAGCCGTCTCGCTGTGCCATGCGTTCCGGCCACTACAGGGGCCGGAACGCAGTCCCACCTGGGTCGGGCGAGCGGTCGTGCTGTCATGTGACGTACCGTCTGTGCCGTCTGTCCGCGACCGGCTCGGAGCTGGTTGGTCGGCGGTGGGCATCCTGGCGGCCCGCCCCAGCGGCCGCTGGGGCGGGCCGTGACGTGCGGGGGAGGGTGTTGGGGCGCATGGAGTGGATGACACCGCAGCAGGCGGCGCCGCTGGCGCGGTACGCGGCCGTGTTCGAACCAGGAGACCCGGCCCGCACCGGCCGGATCACCTTCTTCGACCCGGCCGGTGACGCGCCGCCGCACGTGCCCGGCGGCGAGCCGGGCGTGGCCGACCTGGTCGTCCCGCACGGCGACGGTCTCACGGTGCGGACCCTGCCCGTACTGCGCCTGACACCGGCCCGCGCCCTGCCCGTCCTCCTCCTCGCCCACCGCACCGCCACCTCCCCACCCCCCGCCACCTCCACCGGCGTTGACGGCGGCCTGTCGCATCCGGCCGCCGCCTACTGGGGAGCCGTCCTCGCCCTCGCCCTGCACCTGACCGCCCGGGAGCGGCTGCTGCCCGGCGTCTCCCCGTCCGGCTACGACACCTGGCGGGCCGGACCGTTCGACGCCGCCGACATCGCCCGCCTGCGCGCCCTGCAGCAGGCCGCG
This sequence comes from Streptomyces sp. NPDC085937, assembly GCF_044540535.1. Classification (NCBI taxonomy): domain Bacteria; kingdom Bacillati; phylum Actinomycetota; class Actinomycetes; order Kitasatosporales; family Streptomycetaceae; genus Streptomyces; species Streptomyces sp. NPDC085937. Next base: position 442,692 of record NZ_JBITSH010000004.1, read on the forward strand.
CCCGGCGAGGCGGTCGCCGTGCCCGGCACGGACCCCGCCGTACTGGTACGGGCCTTCCTCGACGCGGTCGCCGACACCCTGCCGCGCACCCCCGCCGCCCGCCTCGCCACCGGACGGGAGGCGTTCGCCGCACCGGAGCCGCAGCATGTGCCGCACCTGCGTGCCTGGGCCGAGGAAATCTCCGCCGGCCTGGACTCCGGCCTGCGCATGTCCCTGCGCGTCGAGCTCACCACCGGCCCGCCCGGCACCCGCCACCCCGGCCCCGGTCCCGACTCCCACCATGACCCCGGTCCCGACTCCCACGCCGGCCCCGGCTCCAGGGAACGGGACGGGTGGCCGCGGCCGCGTCTGGTGCCCCGCGCCCACAGCCTGGCCGATCCCACCCTCGCCGCGGACGCCGACGAACTGTTCGCCCGCGCCGACCACGCCCTCGGCCCCCGCGCCCAGGCCGACATGGTGTCCGCCGTGCGCCGCGCGGCCGGTGTGTGGCCGGCCCTGGAACGGCTGCTGCCCGTCCCGCGCGCCTTGGACCTCACGGACGGGGAACTGCGCGAACTGCTGGACGGCGCCGCGGGCCGGCTGGCCGGGCACGGCATCGACGTCACCTGGCCCGAGACCCACGCGGGGGCGCTCACGGCCCGCGCGGTGGCCGGCGCCGACCGCGAACCGCCCACGGATCTGCGGTCGTTCTTCACCGGGGACGGCACCGTAGACCTGCGCTGGCGCCTGGAACTCGACGGCGAACCGCTCACCGAACGCGAGGCCGCCGCCGTCGCCGACGCCGGGGCCGTGGTGCGGCTGCGGGGCCGCTGGATCCTGGTCGGCGCCGGCATCGCCCGCAAGGCCCGCCGACGCCGGCTGCCGCCGCTCACCGCGATCGAGGCGCTCGCCGTCGCCCTCACCGGCTGCACCGACATCGGCGCCGAACGGGTCCGCGTCGCCCCCACCCCGTGGCTCGACGCCCTGCGGCACGCCCTCACCGCCCCTCACCCCGGCCCGGCCGGACAGCCCGCACGGCTGGCCGCCACCCTCCGCGACTACCAGCTGCGCGGCGTGCACTGGATGGACCGCATGACCTCCCTCGGCCTGGGCGGCTGCCTCGCCGACGACATGGGCCTCGGCAAGACGGTCCAGCTGATCGCCCTGCACCTGCTGCGCCAGGAACGCCCCGCGGAGCGCGGCCCCACCCTGGTGGTGTGCCCGGCCTCCCTGCTGGGCAACTGGGAACGCGAGGTGGAACGGTTCGCGCCCGGCACCCCCGTGCGCCGTTTCCACGGCCCCGCCCGCACCCTCACCGGCGCCGACGACGGTTTCGTCCTCACCACCTACGGCACCATGCGCCTGGACGCCCCCCGGCTCGCCGCCCAGCCCTGGGGCCTCGTCGTCGCGGACGAGGCCCAGCACGTGAAGAACGCGCGTTCCTCCACCGCCGCCGCGCTGCGCCTGATCGGCGCCCGCGCCCGCATCGCGCTCACCGGCACCCCGGTGGAGAACAACCTCTCCGAACTGTGGGCCCTGCTGGACTGGACCACGCCCGGACTGCTCGGCACCCACCACCACTTCCGCACCCGCTGGATCGCCCCCATCGACAGCGAAGGCACTCGCACCACCACAGCCGAGGCGGCGGGGGAGCAGCAGCCGACCGCCCGGCTGCTGTCGGAGCTGGTGCGGCCGTTCCTGCTGCGCCGCCGCAAGACCGACCCGGGCATCGCCCCCGAGCTGCCGCCCAAGACCGAGACGGACCAGCCGGTCGGCCTCACCGCCGAACAGGAGGCCCTCTACCGAGGGCAGGTGGAGTCGGTGATGGCCGAGATCAAGGCGGCAGCCGGCAGCGGCATCGCCCGCAGCGGCCTGGTGCTGAAACTCCTCACCGGCCTGAAGCAGATCTGCAACCACCCCGCGCAGTTCCTCAAGGAAGGCAACGAGGCGGCACTGGCGGGCCGTTCGGGAAAACTGGAACTGCTCGACGAACTCCTTGCCGCCATCACCGCCGGCGGCGGCGCGGCACTGGTGTTCACCCAGTACGTGACCATGGCCCGCCTCCTCGAACGGCACCTGCGCGAGCGCGGCATGCCGGCCGCACTGCTGCACGGCGGCACCCCGGTCGCCAAGCGGGAGGAACTGGTGCGCCGGTTCCAGGACGGGGAGTTCCCCGTCTTCCTGCTGTCGTTGAAGGCGGCCGGCACCGGGCTGAACCTCACCCGCGCCGACCACGTCGTGCACTACGACCGCTGGTGGAACCCGGCGGTGGAGGCGCAGGCCACCGACCGCGCCCACCGCATCGGCCAGACCAGGCCGGTGCAGGTGCACCGGCTGATCGCCGAGGGCACCGTCGAGGACCGCATCGCCGCCCTGCTGGAGGCGAAGAAGGAACTCGCCGACGCCGTCCTCGGCACCGGCGAACAGGCCCTGACCGAGCTGACCAACGAGGAGCTGGCCAACCTGGTGGAACTGAGGAGTACGACATGAGCCAGGCACACCACGCCGCCGCCCGCGGCTTTCCCGCCTTCCCGGCACGCCGCGGCGGGCGCGCCGGCGGCCAGTCCTTCTGGGCCCGGCAGTGGACGGCGGCCGTCGAGGACGTCTGGCCCGAGCAGCAGCCCCTCAAACAGGGCCGCTCCCTCGCCCGCAGCGGCCGCACCGGCCCGCTCACCGTCAGCCCCGGCCGCGTCGACGCCCGGACGGAGGAGGGCGAGCGGACCTGCACCACACGGCTGACACTGACCGTCCTGGACGACGACGCCTGGGACGCCCTGTGGGAGAAGGCCGCCGACCGGCCGGCCGAGACCGAGGCGCTGCTCGCGGGCGAGCTGCCCGAGGACCTGCTGGAGGCTGTCGAGGACGCCCGGGTGCGCATGCTGCCCGGCTACGGCGACCTGGACGCCGACTGCGACTGCGACACCCTCGGCCACCCCTGCCCGCACGCCATCGCACTGGCCTACCAGCTGTCCTGGCTCCTCGACGACGACCCCTGGCTGCTGCCGTTGATTCGGGGCCGCAGCACGCAGCAGGCGGTGGAGGACCTCAAGTCGGCGCTGCTGCTCAGAGCGTTGGCCGGCGACGACGCAGACGACCCGGACGACCCGGACGACCTAGACGACGCATACGACGTGCTCGGCAGCGAGCCGTCCGCGCCGGCCGGCACGCCGGACCCCGACGCGTACGCCGCCCAGCGCGCGGCCTACGCCCGCCCCGCCACCGCACTGCCCGCCCTGCCACCGCTGCCGGAGCCGCCCACAGTGCCCGAGGAGCCGCTGACCGGCATCGAGGCCGACCCGCTGGACCGGCTGGCCGCGGACGCGGCCGTGCGCGCCCGTGAGCTCCTCGCGCACCTGCACGGGTTCGACGCCGCACCGCCGGAACCGCTCGACGAATGGCAGGACACGGTGCGCCTGGCGGCCACCCACCCCGACCCACGAGCCGTGGAGCGCCTGCGCGCGGGCTGCGGCCGCCCCGCCGACGAACTGGACCGCGCCGTGGCCGCGTGGCACACCGGCGGCCGGACAGCCCTGGAGGTACTGGAGCGGTCCTGGATCCCCACCGGGCAGCAGACCGCGCGGGCCCGCACCGCGCTGGCCGTCGGCTGGGCGGACGAGCTGCCCCGCATCGACATCGACGGCAACCACTGGACCGTGACCGGCCGCGGACTGCAGCTGCGCCTGGGCCACGACGGCCGCTGGTACCCCTACCGCCGGCGCGACGCGGTGTGGTGGCCCGTGGGCCCCTCGCACGGCGACCCGGCCGAGGCCCTGTCCGACCTACTGGCCCCGGTGGACCAAGAGGCTCCTGGCGACCTACTGGCCCCGGTGGACGAAGAAGCTCCTGGCGACGGCTCGGGAAGCGGCTGACCGCGGTGTGGCGCGGCCGGGGGAGGGTCAGCCGACCGCCCGCTTCACGAGCTCGGCGATCCGCTCCTCCACCTCGGGCGTCACTGCCGTGAGGGCGAATCCGGCCGCCCACATGGCCCCGTCGTCCAGCTTCGCGTGGTCGCTGAACCCCAGGGCCGCGTACCGGGCCTTGAACTTCGCCGCGCTCTGGAAGAAGCACAGCACCTTGCCGTCGAGGGCGTAGGCGGGCATGCCGTACCACAGCTTCGGCGCCAGCTGCGGCGCGGCCGCGGTGACCACCTCGTGCACCCGCCGGGCCGTCACCTTGTCCTGCCCCTGCATCTCGTCGATCTTGGCGAGCACGTCCTGCTCCGCCAGCGCCGCCTTGTCCGCCCGCGCACCGCGCCGCGCCGCCGCCTTCCGCTCCTGGGCGTGCTCCTTCATCGCCGCCCGCTCCTCGGCGGTGAACCCCTCGTAGGTGCTGCTCTTCGTGCCGGCCATGATCGCTCCCGGTGCGGTGTGTGCGTGGCTTGTTGTCGGCCCAAGCCTGCCCCGCACCACCCCCGACGGCCTCCGTGCCGACCACGGAACCCACTACGGAAACACCTCCGTACGGGCGCGCGCAGCTTCGGGCCCGCGCTGCGGCGGAGTGGGAGCCGGGGGGCGTTGCCTCCAGCTCAGGAGCGTGGGTGGTCCCGGGAACGGTCGGCTCCGTACGCCGCCGTCGAGGCATGCGCGGCGTGCACTACGCGCCGGACGGGTGCGAGTCGGACGGCCGCAGCGCCACCAGCGCCGTGTCGTCGTCGTTGTCCGCGGTCAGCAGACCGCCGAGCAGGTCGTCACAGAAGGATTCCAGCGGGCGTCGGGCGGCGGCTGAGGCGTGGCGGCGCAGCCGGTCCAGCCCGTCGGTGAGGTCTTCGCCCCGGCGCTCCACCAGGCCGTCGGTGTACAGCAGCAGGGTGGAACCGGGGAGCAGGGGCTGCACGGCGGTGCTGTAGCGGGGGTCGGGGAGGAGGCCGAGCATCGGCGAGCGGCCCTCGTGCAGGAAACGCGCGGTGCCGTCCGCCTCGACGAGCAGTGGCGGGGGGTGCCCCGCCACCGAGTAGTGCAGCTCGAAGCGACCGGGCGCCCGGTGTTCGACGCGGGCCAGGACGCACGTGGCGGTGCACTCCAGGTACAGAGTCTGCAAGGAGGTGTCCAGACGTCGCAGGATCTCGCCGGTGGGCTCCTCACGGTCAAGGGTCAGCCCGCGCAGCATGTTGCGCAGCTGGCTCATCGTGACCGCGGCGGGCAGGTCGTGGCCGGCGACATCGCCGACGGTGAGGACGGTGGCGCCGTCGCGCAGCACGAAGGAGTCGTACCAGTCGCCGCCCACCTCGGCGGCCGAGGCACTGGGCCGGTAGCGGACGGCGATGCCGAGGCCTGGGACGTCCGGCGGTTCGGTGAGGAGGCTGTGCTGGAGGGCGTACGCCACCTGCCGGGTGCGCTGGTACTCCAGGGCATGGCCCAAGGGGGTGTGGGCCCGTTCCAGGAGCGCCTGCAGCAGGCTGATCTCCGGCTGCCCGAGGGACGGGCGGTCGCCGTCTACGGAGGCGACGACCAGAGCGGCGGTGGTTCCGCCGACGACGACCGGGAGCAGGACGACACTGTTGGCGTCGGGTGCCAGCCAGGGCGCGGCGTCGGGTGGGACGAGATCCGGCGGCGGTGAACCGGGCGGGAAGACGGCGTGGATCGGCCGGCGCAGGTCGGCGGCGCGGGCCAGGGCACTGCCCGGCCCCAGGCGCTCGGTGTGGAACGCGGGCGGGCCGGGCCGCCTCTCACGGGTCACAGCGGCGACGCGTTCGGCGGTCAGCGTGGTCCCCGGCCTGCGGTGCAGGGCCTGTGGAAGGAGGTACGAGGTGCAGCTGTCGGCGATATCGGGCACGATCACCGCGGTGAGGGCCGCGAGCATCTCGTCCGGCCGGGCGGTGTCGGCCGTCACCGCGGTCGCCCGTGCCAGCAGTTCCTCGCGGCGGGCGTCCTGCCACTCCTGCTCGACGTCCCGGCAGGTACCGATCCACTCGATCACCGTGTCGCCGTCGCGGACCGGTGCGGCGTCGACGGCGTAGTGCCGGTAGCCGCCCGTGGCCAACCGCAGCCGGTAGGTGTGGGTGAAGTGCGGCTGCATCTCGCGCAGAGCCCGGCCCCACCGCTCGATGACGGCGGCCCGGTCGTCGGGGTGGACCGCGGCGATCCATCCGTCGCCCTTGAACTCCTCCCAGCTCTGCCCGGTCACCCGCTCCCAGCCGGGGCTCGGCTCGGTGACACCGCCTTGCGGGCCCGTCACCCACACCATCTCCGACCCGGCCCTCACCAGGCTGCGGTACCGCATCAGCGCGCGGCGTCGCTCTTCGTACAGGACACGGATCCGTCGTGCGGCGGTCACCTGTTCCGTGGTTTCCATGACGACCGCCAGCACCCCGCGACTCCCGTCGCTCACGGTCGCGCGAGAGACGCTGAACGTGAAGTAGCGGGTGCCCTCCTGCGTGGAGTCCGGGAAGTCGAGGTCGATGGGCACGGCCGTCAGCACCTCGGCCTGGCCGGTGGCCAGGACCCGGTCGAAAATGGCGAAGTAGCCCGACTGCTCCAGGTCGGGGAAGGCAAGCCGCAGAGGCCGGCCCAGCGGACGGTCACCGAAGGTTTTCCGGTAGACGGCGTTGGTGTAGGCGAGCCGGTGCTCCGCCCCTCGCGTGAACACCACACCGATCGGAGCGGGATCGAACATGTCCAGCCTCATATGGGCCTCCACCTGCCCGTACTCCGAAGCGAACGTGAAGGGCAGCGCCTCCCCAGTACCCCGTGTCCGAGGCCCGACGCGAGGCACCGGTCGGCGAGGCCGCCGCGCCCTGGGCGCCGGCGTGGTCCCGTTCGCCTCCGGCGGCGGGGCGAAGACCAGGTCCGGTCCGCTCAGGCGGCTCCGACCACGTCCGTACCGCCCCGCCGCCCTGCGCGCCTCACGGAGGGGTCATCTCGCCGTCAGCTGGTCAGTGGCGGCAGTTCGACCGGGTAGGGCTCGGCGAAGTCCGCCGAACGGCTCACCGCCTCCCACGCGCCCGCCTCGTCCAGCTGACGGCGGGAGTAGTCGAGCGCCAGGCTCACCGCGTTCACCCCGAGCAGCAGGTGACTGGGAACCTCGCCGCGGCGTACGGTCCGCACGATGATCTCCGCGGCACGCTCCGGGTCGCCCGCGCTGCCGGCCGCGCCCTGGCGTACCCGGCGGTTCATGGCGCCCACGGTGGCGTCGTAGGCGTCGGGGACCGGGTGGACGGTCATGGAGGAGCCGGCCCAGTCGGTGGCGAAACCGCTCGGTTCGACGACCATGAACCGCACTCCGAACGGCGCGGTCTCCGCCGCCACCGACCGGGTGAACCCGTCGACGGCGAACTTGGCCGCCTGGTACGAGGCGATTCCCGGCGATCCGCCGACCCGCCCGCCCACGGAGGACACCTGCACCACGGTCCCCGACCCCTGACGGCGCAGCACCGGCAGCGCCGCCCTGGTCACGTGGTACACGCCCCAGAAGTTCGTCTCGAACTGGGCGCGGAAGTCCGCGTCGTCGGCGGTCTCGGCCGGTGACACGTTCGCGTAGCCGGCGTTGTTCACCACGACGTCGAGGCGTCCGAAGCGGTCGACCGCGGCGTCGACGGCCGCGCGGGCCGCGTCCGCGCTGGTGACGTCCAGCGGCAGGGCGAGGACCCGCTCGCCGTACTCCTCCAGCTCCGCGGCGAGCGCCTCGGGGCGGCGGGCGGTGGCGACGACGAGGTCACCCGCTTCGAGGACAGCGGTGATCAGGGCGCGCCCGAGCCCGCGGGAAGAGCCGGTGACGAACCAGACCCGCTGCTGCGCGTCGCGCGTGTTGTCTGCACTTTCACTCATACCACTTAGCGAAACACTGTTCTCCAAATAATGCAACAACGTTGCGCTAAGTGTTCCTATGATGGCCCTATGACGCAGCCAGCCTCCTTCCAGCGGGCCCGCAGCCCGGAAGCCAAACAGGCACGCGAGACAGCGATCCTGGAGGCGGCCCGCTCCCTCGGCCGCGCACGCGGCATCCGCGACGTCACCCTGACCGACATCGCCACCGAAGTGGGCATGCACAAATCGGCCCTGCTGCGCTACTTCGAGACCAGGGAACAGATCTTCCTCGAGCTCACCGCGCAAGGCTGGCGCGAATGGTCCGCCACCCTCCGCGCACATCTGCACATCACTCGGAAGGCCGACCCTGCCGCCGTCGCGGACGCCTTCGCCGCCACCCTTGCCGCACGCCCGGTCTTCTGCGACCTCCTCGCCCAGGCCCCGCTCAACCTCGAACGCAACGTCTCACTCGATGCCGTACGCGACTTCAAGCTCGTCACCCTCCATGAAGTCGCCCTCATCGGCACCGAGTTGAACCGCTTGCTGGGGCTCGACGAACAGCAGGTCCTCGACCTGGTCTCCACCGCCACCGGCATGGCCGGCGCCCTGTGGCAGATGGCCAGCCCCGGCCCCCGGCTGCGCGAGCTCTACACCACCGACCCCCGGCTCGGACACGCCGTCGTCGAGGTGGAACCCCGCCTGCGCCGCATACTCACCGCGTTCCTCACCGGAACGAAAGCCTGACCCCGCTGAAAACCCGCTCAAGACGCGCTCGTGAACCACTCGGGTTCCCGCCCGGACCGCCCCGCCCACCGGCCATCCCCGCCCAACACCCCCGCCCCCGCCCAACACCCCAGCCCCCGCCCATAATTGCCGAGTGACAACGGCGAAGATCACAACCCGGGAATCAGACGTACTCACCCTGCTCGGGGAGCACCTGAGCAACGCGGAGATCGCCGCACGCCTCTTCATCCCACCGGCAGCGGCCACCCTGCCCGTCCCGCTGACCGCCTTCGTCGGCCGCGGAGGCGAACGCACCGAACTCACCGAAACCCTGCGTACACACCGCCACGTCACCGCCCTCGGCCCCGGCGGAGCCGGCAAGACCCGCCTGGCCCTCGCCACCGCCGAAGACATGACCGGCGAATTCCGAACCGCACGAGGTGTGGAAATGGGTGTGCTGGATCTGGCTCCACTGGTACCTCGCCCTGCGCGCCGAAACCGCCGCCCTCACCGGTCACCCTGAGGCACGCACCCGCATCACCACCGCCCGCGCCGTCGTCACCGGCAACCCCATGGCGACCGCCCAACTCGACCGATCCCAGGCCCTCCTGGATGGCGACCCGGACCGCCTGGCAGCCACCGCCCAGACCTTCGCCCAAGCCGGCTGCCCCTACCAGTCCGCCCGCACCCTCCTCCTCTCCGGTTGACGGCTCGCGGTGCGCGGCGCGCGGTGCGCCACCATGGCGTGCCCGGTGCCGCGCTCCCGCGCCCGGCCCTTCGGACGGTCGGACAAGAGCCGTGGACGATGAAGCATGGCCCGCCGAGTGTGGCCTTTCTAGGCTCGGCGGGGAGCCGATCGTGGTCACGCCCCCTGTGGCATCACCCGCTGCGAAGGCCCGTAGTCCGCGTACGGCTCAGAGTCCTTGCCGGGTGAGACCCCGGCTGTTCCTGTTCGAAGGCCCATTCATGACCACCGCAGTACATGGCAAACCCACCATTCTGCTTGTCCACGGTGCCTGGCACGGCGCCTGGTGCTGGGACAGGCTTGTTCCGGCGCTCGCCGCAAAGGGGTGGCACACCCTCACGGTCGACCTGCCCAGCGCGTCGGCCGGCAGCAACGAGACGGCGGGGATGTACGACGACGCACGTGTCGTCCGTGCCCGACTGGGAGAAGTCGACGGGCCGGTGACCGTCCTTGCGCATTCGTACGGGGGCGTGCCGGTCACCGAGGCCGCCGCTTCGGCTCCCAACGTGTCGCGGATCCTCTATCTCGCCGGTTTTCAGCTGGACGAGGGGGACTCGTTGGTCAGTGAGAGCGGAGGACAGTTGCCGAGCGGCGACAAGGGAACTCTGCCGGTCCCCGACAATCCGGCGAAGACGCTGTTCAACGACATCGCCTCGGACGAGGCCGATCGGGCTGTGCAGCGGCTGGTTCCCCAGAGCATACGGTCTTTCAGTGAACCGCTCACCGCGGCGGCATGGAAGACGGTGTCCTCCAGATACATCGTCTGCGAGCACGACGAGATGCTCCCCCCGGCCTACCAGGAGTCGATGGGGAACCGCGCCGACCGCCTGTATCGACTGCCGTCAGGTCACTCTCCCTTCCTGTCCATGGCGACCCGTCTGGCCGAGCTGATCACCACGGACGCCGACAGCTAGGCAGTTCGGATCAGTCGGTCGTTGGTCTGGGCGTGCCGTTGACTGACGCGCAGTGGGCGCGGATCGAGCCGTTACGTCCGGACGGACACCGAAGCGGGGTGGCCGCCGGCGCGATGGCCCGTAGAAAAGGGGCCCCGGCCGGTGAACCCGGCGATTACGCCATCGGCCGCTCCCGCGGCGGACTGACCACAAAGATCCACCTCGCGGCCGACGTCCGCTGCCGGCCCCTCGTGTTCGCAGCCACCGCCGGACAAGCCGGTGATGCACCTGCTTTCACCGAGGTCATGTCCCGCCTACGCGTTCCCCGTCGGCGAGGACGGTCTCGCACAGGCCGGATGTGGTGCTGGCCGACAAGGCGTACTCCTCCCGCGCGATCCGCGAGCACCTGCGCAAGCGCGGCATTCGGGCCGTGATCCCCGTCCCCGCAGACCAGCGCAGGCACCGGCTCCGTCAAGGCAGCCGGGGCGGCAGGCCACCGGCCTTCGACCGCGAGAGGGCGTGGCTGCCGGTTATGAAACCGGTGAAGGGCCGAGGGTGTCGAGCGCCAGCTCGGCGACCTCGGTGAGTGACCCACGATCGGGGTTGATCGCTCCCATGACGCGCAACCCGTGCATCGTGGTGACGAGGTAGCGGGCTATGTCGCGGGCGTCCCTCTCCTCGGAGAACTGACCGTCGGCCTGCGCTTCCGCCACAACCTGAGCCAGCGCGTCCTCGAGCATCGCCGACGTCGACCGCACATGGGCGTACACCTGGGGGTCGTCGGCTATCCGGCCGACCGCGGCTCCGACCATGAGGCAGGCCCGGCGGCTGCCGTCACAGACGATCTCGTCCACGGCGGCCACCAGGACCTCCCGCAGCAGCTCCCGCCCCGGAGCACCGTTTCGGAGCAGCTCGACCAGCGGCAACGCGTAGTACGCCCGGTAGCGGTCCATGGCCGCCAGATACAGGCCTTCCTTGCTCCCGAACGCCGCGTACAGCGAACCGCGGCCCACGCCAGTGGCGTCGACGAGGTCCTGGATCGACGTGCCGTCGTAACCGTTGAGCCGGAAGGCGTTCATCGCTGCCTCAACGGCCTTCTCGGTGTCGAACTCCCTGGTGCGTGCCATGCCCGCGAGCATACGGCAAGAAGAACGAACGGTACAGATTTGCGAACAGGAAACACATTTTATTGACTGAACATTCCATATATGGTCCACTGGTGCATCCCACAGCCCGTCCGGGCCGCAGGCCGCTGCTCGAGCGCCCCTGCGTGATGCCGGCCGCTCGGCCGCGGGAGACCGGACAGCCCTCTGCCGACGGTGGCTTGGACACCGAGGCGGCGCATCCGCCCTCCCGCCCCGCATTTTTCGACCGATGAGGGAAAAATCATGAATGACAGCGCTCAGATAGGTGTCGTCGGCCTCGCCGTGATGGGGCGCAACCTAGCCCGCAACCTGGCACGTCATGGCTACACCGTGGCCGTCGGCAACCGGACGCGGGAGCGCACCGACGCTTTCATCAGCGACTTCGGGCACGAAGGTACGTTCGTGCCCACGGCCGGCGCTCAGGAGATGGTGGCCGCGTTGCAGAGGCCCAGGCGCCTCATCGTCATGGTCCAGGCCGGACAGGCGACCGATGACGTGATCACCGAGTACTCACGGCTGCTGGACCCCGGAGACGTCGTCGTCGACGGAGGCAACGCCCATTTCGCCGACACGCGCCGCCGTGAGGCCGCCCTGCGAGAGGCGGGCATCCACTTCCTGGGCACCGGGATATCCGGAGGTGAGGAAGGTGCGTTGAAGGGCCCGAGCATCATGCCGGGTGGCTCACCTCATGCCTACCGTCTCCTTGCTCCCGTGCTGAACGACATCGCCGCCACCGCACCGGACGGCACCCCCGCTGTCGCCCACCTCGGCCCGGACGGCGCCGGCCACTTCGTCAAGATGGTGCACAACGGGATCGAGTACGCGGACATGCAGCTCATCGCGGAGTCCTACCACGTGCTCCGGAACTCCACAGGTTACGAGCCCCGGAGGATCGCTGACATCTTCCGGCAGTGGAATCAGGGCCGGTTGAGCTCCTACCTGATCGAGATCACGGCCGAGATCCTGGCGCACCGCGACGCGCACACGGGCCTGCCCTTCGTCGATGTCCTCGCCGACGCCGCAGAACAGAAGGGCACCGGACGCTGGACCGTGCAAACTGCTCTGGACCTCGGCGTTCCCGTCTCCGGTATCGCGGAGGCCGTCTTTGCCCGCTCGCTGTCGGCCCACTCGGCACTGCGCGAAGCGGCGACCGCCCTGCCCGGGCCCGGGCGAACGATCCTCCACGAGCGCGACGCGGAACGTCTGGTCACTCAGGTCGAACAGGCCCTCTACGCTTCCAAGCTCGTCGCCTACGCCCAGGGATTCCATCAGATCCAGGCGGCGAGCCAGGCCTACGGATGGAACGTGGACCCGGCAGCCGTGGCCGGGGTGTGGCGCGCCGGCTGCATCATCCGCGCCTCCTTCCTGGACCAGGTGCGCGACTCCTTTACGGCACACCCAGATCTCCCGGGCCTTCTCGCCCATCCGGCATTCGCCCGTGAGATTGGCGCCGCCCAGCTGTCCTGGCGCCTGGCGGTGTCGCATGCCACTCGGGACGGTGTGCCTGTTCCTGCCATGGCCGCGGCACTCGCCCATTACGACACGCTGAGGGCCCCGGGCCTGCCGACAGCGCTCACTCAGGCGCAGCGGGACTTCTTCGGCGCGCACACCTACCGCCGCAACGATCGTCCCGGCACCTTCCACACCCGGTGGGACCTGGACCGTTCCGAAGAGTTTCGTGGTTAGTACCGCCGCCCGCCGTCACCGCGCGCCGCCGGGCAGCCCCCTGGGTGACGCGCCGAACGCGGATGCATCTTTATCGACCATTCGTTCCTGATACTGTATGGTGAACAGGCAGGCTTAAGAGAAGTCTTCCGCCTGCTCAGGGCGTTCGCCCGCCATCTCGAACATCCCGGAGTCGTGACTGTGTCACCCCGGGGCTAAGAACGGAGCACCCATGTCCGACCGTCTGAAGTCGAAGATCATCATCGTTACCGGGGGGACCTCCGGTATGGGTGAGGCCACGGTGAAGCGACTCGCCGGCGAGGGAGCGACGGTGGTCATCGGGGCGCGGGACAAGGCGCGTGGCGAGGCGGTCGCGGCGGAGGCCTCGGCCGACGGCGGCAAGGTCGTCTTCGTTCCGACCGACGTCACACGCGAGGAGGACGTCGCGCACCTGGTGGACTTCACGGTCAACGAGTTCGGGGCACTGCACGGCGCATTCAACAACGCCGGCGGCGGCAACAGCCAGGGGTCGATCCGTGAGGTGGACGCCCCCTTCTGGGAGACCGTGATTGCTCTGAATCTGACGAGCGTCTTCTACAGCCTCAAGCACGAGATCCCGGCGATCATCGCCAGCGGCGGGGGTTCCATCGTCAACAACGCGTCCGTGGTCGGTGCGGCGGGTGACCCGTCGGCCGTCGCCTACTCGGCCGCCAAGCATGGTGTCGTCGGTCTGACCCGTTCGACGGCGCTGGACGCGGCGAAGGAGGGCGTGAGGGTCAACGCCCTCCTCACGGGTCTGGTCAACACGCCGCTCTGGCAGGGCTTCACGGCGAGCAATCCGGAAGCCGCGAACAGCATCCTCAGCCAGCAGCCGACGGGTCGCTCGGCCGAGGTGAGTGAGATCGCCGCGTTCACCGCCTTCCTGCTGAGCGACGAGAGCCGGTTCATCAGTGGTGCCGCCCTGGCGATCGACGGCGCGCTCACCGCGGGCTACTGATCACCTCGCCGGCCGGCCTGTCGAACTGCGGTCGCGGACCCGATCACATGCTGATGGTCGTGAGCGACCCGCAGGGGCCGCCGGAACCTGCGGTCCAGCAGGGTAGCGGTGGTTGACGCGGGGGAGGGCTCCGAACTCTTCCCCGGTCCCGCTCGCTCCGCCGCATGCTCCCTTCGTCCTGGCGGCGAGCGTGTCTCCGGCCTTTCCCGCCCCGGCGAAAACGCGCACTGCCGAAGGCGACGGCCCCTGATCGACTCCCCCGATCAGGGGTCGTCACCCATGCCGACGTCGGCCGAGGAGGCCTGGGGGAACGGCTGTGGCAGCGGCCAACGCGCTCCGCGATGGCGGAGGCAGGGTGAGGCGGCAGAGGCACCCCCGAGGGTCTCCCTTGAGGCCGCAGCGACCCAGGGATGCGAACGTGTGTCCTGTGTCACGATCATGAAGAGCTTCGGCCGGAATTATTGACCGAACGTTCCTCTTGTTATTTACTGTCCAGTGTTCACGCGGCGTCCATTACCGGAGCTGCGAGGAACCGGTTCCGGTGTCTCCTCCCTCTTGTGGCTGACCGAGACGGAAGCAAGACCGGAACCGCAAGAACCACTTTCCGTACGGGATGTGTTCTGTGCCCCTCCCTTCGGCAGTTGCCTGCCGGAGTCGCGGCCACCCGTGCGGAAATGAGAGGAACGGTCATCATGCACATCCAGGAAGCCAAGCGCACCCCCGCGTGGCGTTCTCGCGTCGGCGCATCAGCGCTGGCAGCCGCAGTGCTGGTCGTGGGGGGTCTGAGCGCTGTCGCTCTGGCCTCGCCGTCGGCCAACGCCCACGACCGGTCGGCCAGTGAGGCCTCGCGGTCCCTGGCCGCGAAGGTCCAGCGTCTGGAGGACATCGAGGACATACACCAGCTCAAGGCCCGCTACTTCCGGTTCGTGGACGAGAAGAAGCACGACGAGCTGGCCGCACTGTTCACCCCGCACGCCAAGCTGGTGACCGACGGGATCACGTGGAAGTCCCCGCAGGACTTCGCCTACACGATCCGCGACCTGACCGGCAAGGCCCCTTCCGCCCACTCGGGCATGATGCCGGAGATCACGATCACCGGTCCGAACAAGGCGTCAGGTATCTGGTCGATGCAGGACGTGCTCACGTTCCCGGCCGGCAAGGACGCTCCCGAGGGGCATCACGGTTACGGGCAGTACCGCGAGACCTATCGGAAGGTCGACGGCAAGTGGCTGATCGACTCGGTGCTGCTGACCCGGTTCCGGATGGATCCGATCCCGAACTGGAACCCTCCGAAGACCGCCGAGGCCGCTCCTTCACAGGCCGCCCCTACCAAGTGAGGCAAGTGGGCCGCTCTCCCGAGTGAGCTCACACGCCCGCGCTTCACAGCCACGGAACCGCTGCGTTCCGCCGTGCACCCGCGTGCGCGTCGGGACGGCGGCGGTTCCGTGCCCCGCACTGCCGAGAACCCGCTCGTCGGGAACAGCGCACACGTTGTCTTCAACTCTCGCAATCAGGAGGTAGTTGTGGTCGAAAGCCGTCAGGTGGACGGAATCTTCGTCGAGCACGTCGCACCCGAGGGGGCACCGCTGGGACCCCCGGTGGTCTTCGTGCACGGCGGCAGCCACGGCAGTTGGCTGTGGGAACAGTGGCTGCCCTACTTCGCGGCCGCCGGCCGGCACAGTTACGCCTTCAGTTGGTACAACCACACCAACTCGCGGAACCTGCCGAAGGACGAGTTCGTGCAACGCAGCATGCTCGATGTGACGCGCGAACTGCAGACCGTGATATCGCACATAGGCAGCACCCCCGTTCTCGTCGCGCACAGCATGGGCGCGGCCGCGGTGCAGAAGTACGCGGAGGAGTTCCCGGTCGCGGCTCAGGTCCTCCTGGCCCCGGTGCCCTCGCAGCACACGGGGGGTGCGCCTCTTCCTCTGGAAGTCGATCTGAGTGAACCTTTCCCTCCCATGCCGTACGAGATGGCCGTGGAGTGGTTCTTCGACGGCTGCTCCGACGACGACGCGCGTCGCTACTACAGCCTCATGCCGGACGAGTCCCCGAAGGCCGTCTGGGAAGCCGCTCAGCGTGGCGCGGCCATCACGCTCGACCGCACCCGTATCGGCGGCCCGGCACTGATGGTCGCCGGAGGCCGCGACATCGTGTCACCTGCCGATCTGGTCCGCAGGCACGCAGACCACTTCGGAGCCGACTACCTGTTCTTCCCCGACCGCGCTCACAGCCTCATTCTCGAGCCGCGCTGGAAGGAGGTGGCAGACCGTGTCCTCGCATGGCTCGACCGGTCGGTGTGGTGACCGTACCCGCCGATGATTCCACCCCGCGGATCTCGCCACGCGCAGCGAGCCGCTCTCAACTCCGTACCGCGCCCGGCCGCTCGTCCGTTCGATCCGCCGAGACCCAATAAGTGACGGGCCCGCCCGCGGCCCGGTCATGCCTCGAGAAGATGAGGAAACGTGGAACACCCCGCCGACGGCACCAGCACGCCGTCCATCGAAGAACGAAGGGCGAAGCTCGTCGCCCAGGCCGCCGGTCTCCAGGCGATGCTTCGAGCCCAGGCGGCTCGCAACGAGCAGGAACGCACCGTGTCGCCCGAGGCGGTCGAGGCCATGACCGAAGCGGGTGTCTTCCGGCTGCTGACGCCCAAGCGGTTCGGCGGGCATCAGACCGATCTGAGGACCCTGACCGCCGTCTCGGAAGCCCTGGGACAGGGCGACGGTTCGGCCGCGTGGACCGGCATGATCATCGCGGTGACCAACTGGCTGGCCTCCCTGTTCCCCGACCAGGCTCAGGAGGACGTGTTCGGAGCCGACCCGGACGCGCGCGTGACCGGCGTCGCCGCCCCCACCGGCATGGGGGAGCCGGTCGAAGGCGGATGGCGTGTCACCGGCCGCTGGTCGTACAACTCCGGTGCACCACACGCCACCTGGGCGGCAGTGGGAGCACTACTGAAGGACGAGGCAGGTGCGGTCGCGGACCAGGCGCTGGTGCTCATTCCTGCCTCGGAGCTGTCCATCGAGGACACGTGGCACACGGCGGGCATGCGGGCGACCGCGAGCAACACCTTGACGGCGCAGTCCGTCTTCGTCCCCGCCCACCGAGTGCTGTCGGTGCCGGCGGCGGCAGAAGGCACCTACCCGCGCACGGCGGACGACGGGGCCCTCTTCTCCTCCGCCTTCGGCCCCATGCTGACGCTGTGTCTGGCCGGCCCCCTGCTCGGCATGGGCAGAGCCGCTCTTGACACCGTGGTCGACCAGGCCGGTGGCAAACCGCTGTCCTTCACGATCCACGGACGACAGGCCGACTCCGTGGGCGTTCAGACACAGGTCGCGGAGGCGGCGCTGCAACTGGAGACGGCGCGCCTGCACCTGTATGCCGCCGCCGACGAAGTGGACCGATCGGCCGCCGAGGGCACACTCGACTACGCCACCCGCACCAGGCTTCGGGCGCAGGCAGGTTACGCGGCCCAGCAGGTGCTCGCAGCGATCACGACCCTGCTGAACGTCCACGGCGCCTCCGCATTCGCCGAGACCAGCCCGCTGCAGCGCATCTGGCGGGATGCCAACACCGCGGCCCGTCACGCCGGCCTGGTGCCGGCGGTCGGGTACGAGGTCTACGGCAAGTCCCTCCTCGGCATCGAGGAGCGGGTGAGCCTCATGGTCTGAGCCTTACGGCTTACAACCGGGTGCCCTCCCGGTTCCGGGTCCCGATTCCAGGCCCGGCACCGGCGAGGGCCTCGGCCGTGGACGTACACCGGGAGCTGAGCGTCGAACGGCTCGCTCGGGCAGCGGGTGTCTCCCGCGATTACATCTTGATCATCTGCACGCTGACAGGCCCGGTGGCATGCCGCCCCGGCCCACCCCCAGCCGAGCCGGCAACAGCGCGGTCGGCCCAGCCCTGGAGTGACCTTGAGCACCGCACACCGCTACATCGCCCCTGTAGTCCTGCCCATGAACCGGGCGTGCACCGTGATCCGGGACGGTGCCGTCGACGTGGCCGCCGATGGCCGCATCGTCTACTGCGGACCGGCTGTCGATGCTCCGCCGGAGCACGGCCTTCCCGTCACGCGTCTGACGGGAATCCTGATGCCCGGTCTCGTCAACACACACGCCCACTCCGCGATGACACCGCTGCGCGGCGCCGGGGGAGACCTGCCTTTGATGTCCTGGTTGCGGGACGTCATATGGCCCGCGGAGGCCCGCATGCGCCCCGCCGACGCCCACGCTGGGATGCTGCTGGGATGTGTCGAGATGCTCCAGCACGGAGTCACCACCAGCGCTGAGATGTACATGCATGCCGAGTCGGTCGTCCAGGCAGCGCTCACAGCGGGGAGCCGGGTCCTCTTGGCGCCGGCCTATTTCGACATGCCAGGTTTCTCCTGGCGCAGCGCGGTGAGGACGATCGACGGCTGGATCGACGCGGACGGGCTGAGGATCGGTCCCGGGGAGCGCGTCGAGCTGGGATACGGGCCGCACTCCGCCTACACGCTGCCGGTCGAAGCCTTGGAGGCGACTGCTGTGTCCGCTGCCGCCCGGGGCGCGCTCGTGCACATCCATGTCGCTGAGTCCTCGGCGGAGGATCTGGAACAGCGAGCTGCCCATGGGTCCGTGCCACGGCTACTTGAGGAAACGGGCCTCATGCACGGCCGGCTGCTGGCGGCACACGCCGTCCATCTCTCGGACCACGACGTGCGACTGTTCGCCGACCACGGCGTGGGAGTGGCCCATTGCCCTGGCTCGAACGCCAAGCTGGCCTCGGGCGTCGCCGACCTCACCGTACTGAGGGACGCGTCGGTCGCCGTCGGACTCGGGACGGACGGTCCGGCGAGTAACGACGACCTCGACCTCTGGGAAGAGATGCGGCTGGCCATGATGTTCGCCCGAGTGAATCAGGGCAACGCCTTGGCTCTGACCGCTCCGGAGGCCCTGGTGATGGCCACCCGCGGAGGCGCTGCGGCCCTGGGGCGCGACGACATAGGGATGCTGGCTCCCGGCATGTGGGCCGACATGATCCATGTAGGCGTTGACGGTCCGCATTTCGCCGCCGGGCTGGATGTGCCCGACCGGCAACTCATGGCCAACCTCGTGTGGGCAGCGGGGTCCAGGGCCGTCCGGGACGTCTGGGTAGCTGGGGACCGGGTGGTGACCGGTGGGGTGTCGGAACACGTCGACCGGGTCGCCGCGCAGCACGCCGTCGCCGCGGCGGCGTCCCACATGACGTCATCCCCGCCGAGGTAGCACGCGGACCGCTTGCTCTCCCGGTGAGCACGTTCACCGCGCTGACTGGCGAATGTCTGCCGCTTCCGGCCCCAGCGCCGGCGACCGGAGTCGGTGATGTCGCAGTGAGAAGCGACCCTCTCGAAGCCTGTGTGCCCTGCTCACGCGGGTGACAGGCGGTGTTTCTCCGATCAGTGACTCGTTGTTCCGGCCATGCTCGTGCGCGGGACGGCCGGCCACTTCATCTGCTACCGAGCAGGAGCCGAACGAAGCTCACCCGACGTCGGCCACGACGAGCATCGCTGTCTGCGTGTCGGCCTCCGCAAGAAGATCGCCGCCCGGGGCCCACACGGAGGAACGGCCGCAGCCAGTCCAGGGCCCGGCCGGCCCGACATGGTTCGCCAGCACGACGTGCATGTTCAAGTCATCGGCGATGCCGGGATAGATCGTCGCGAGCTCTTCGACTCCGCCGCCGGTTCCGTAGAGCGAACTGGCCAAGTGCACCTGGCATCCGTCTGCAGACCCACGCGCGGTCAGGTCGGGAAAGTGATTGTCGTAGCACGTGGCGAGCGCGAAGCGAACTCCTGCGAACTCGAATCGACCATCGTGCTGCCCAGCGGTGAAAACCGCCTCCTCGTGCTCGAACAGGCGCTGCTTCCGGTAAGTGGCGAGCAGCTCACCGTCAGCCCCGAAGACCAGCGTCTCGATCGCGGGCCGGGGCCCATCGGTGGCCGCTACACAATTGACGACGGTGGCAGCGCCGCTCTCCCTGATGGCATCGAGGCGCGAATCCTCCGGCGTCACCCACAGGCCGGGATCAGCGAGTACGGTCTCAAGCTCGTACCCGGTCAGGGCCAGCTCGGGAAACACCACGAGCTCTGCGCCCTGAGCGCGGGCCTGCCCTGCGAGGACGGTCATCTGCCGGACGTTGGCGGCCACATCAGCTGGAACACAGGTGAACTGACCTGCTGCGATCTTCATGGAGTTCCATCCTGCCACTCCACAATCGCCCAGCTCACGGTGGGGGCCCTGCCATGGCTCCACGGCTTGGCCCGGGGGGTGGGTTCCGGGTGCCGGCGGGACGGGAGCGGCTGTCGGGCGGCTCCGGTCCGACAAGGGATGCGCATGCGGGCGAGGCCGATCGAACACCCCTCCAGGCATCCGGGAGGGGCGCGGGACGGCTGATGGGAACAGGCGAGCCGCACTGGACCTATCGTGCTAATTTTTTCCGATATGCACCAGTCGTTCCCTGGTGGTTCGGCGCGTACAAGGTGCTGCACAGCCAAGGAGGCGAGGTCATGGGTGATCTCGACGAGATAGGCCGGCGGCTGGATGAGCTCGAGGCGATCGAGAGCATCAAGCAACTGAAGGCACGCTATTTCCGTTTCGTGGACGAGAAGAAGCATGACGACCTTGCCGCGCTCTTCACCCCCGATGCCAAGGTCGTGACCGACGGGATCGTGTGGAAGTCGCCGCAGGAGTTCGCATACACCATCCGGGACCTGACCGGCGCCGCGCCGTCGGTGCACCACGGCCACATGCCGGAGATCGAGATAACCGGGCCCGCCACGGCATCGGGGATCTGGGCGATGGAAGATCTGCTGACCTTCCCGGCCGCCGAAGGCGCCCCGGAGGGACACAACGGGTACGGACAGTACCGGGAGACCTACCGCAAGGTGGACGGCCGGTGGCTGATCGACTCGGCGGAGCTGACCCGTTTCCGCATGGACCCGCTCGACAACTGGGACCCCGGCGCCTGACACGAAGCGCGTGCCCGGGCACGCAGGCGCCAGGGGCGAAGAGTATCCACCACGAGAGTGCTCGGCGGGCCTCCTGTGCGTGTCACGGGCTCGCGCCGACCACTGCCGATGCGAGCCCGCGCCAGGCCGGAAGCTCTCGTGGCGAGACGGCGGACGAACCAGCCTCCTCGAGCGGTGACCCGTCCTCGCCCCGGGGTGCTCACGTGAAGGGCTGTGCCCCGCGGGTTCCGCGGTGGTCAGAACGTCAGAACCAACCTGCCCCGCACGCCACCCGCCTCGAAACGGCGATGGGCCTCGGCTGCCTGGTGTGCGGGGTACTCACCCGCGACACGCAAGCTGATGCGGCCCTCCTCGGCAAGTGCGCGCAGGGCGTCGAGCTTGTTGTGCGCGAAGCGGTACTCGGGTACGAAGACGTTCCGCACGATCACATCCGCCGTGTCACCAAGGGGAACGGTGCCAGGTTCCCCGACGCTGCGCGCCAGGGCGAGCTGTCCGCCGGGACGGATGGCGCCAAGGACCTGGGGCCCCATGACGGCGGCGTCCACGACCGCCTCGACGCCCTCAGGAGCGATCTCACGGATGCGGTCGGCCACGCCCGGGCCTCGGCTGACAACCTGGTCCGCGCCCAGGGACCGGACGAGTTCCTCGTCCGCGGGCGCCGCGTCCGCCACCACGGTCAGCCCGTCCGCCTTGGCGAGCTGCACGGTGTACCCGCCCAGCGCGCCGGCGGCGCCGGTGACGGCGATCCGTCCGCCGCGAGCCAGGCCCAGCACATCGAGGGCGAGGCGTGCGGTGAGGCCGTTCATCGGGAGAGTGGCGGCCTCGGCGTGTGTCGTGCCGACCGGTGCCCTCACGACCTGCCGTGCGTCGACGACGACGTACTCCGCGTAGGCGCCCCCGGAAGGATCGATGGGAATGACGATCGCCATCACGCGGTCACCCACGCGCAGGTCCGTGGCCGCGTCCGGGGCGACGGCGTCCACGACGCCGGCCGCGTCCATGCCGGGCCGGTACGGGGGAGTCAGTCGCCCTGCGAGCATGGAGTCGGTGTAACCGGTGCGCAGCAGGATGTCCGACGGGTTCACCGACGCCGCGTGGACCCGAATGCGGATCTGTCCGGGGCCGACCTCCGGTACGGGCAGGTCGACCACCTCGAGCACCTCAGGACCGCCGTAGCGGAACACTCCCACAGCCTTCATATGGCTACTTCCTTCCTTGAGGGCGCGGACACGGCCGTGTCTGTCGGACGTGTCCGCACCCCAATTATATTCCGAATGGTCAGTATAGAATATGCGCGGTCGTGCCCCGGCCAGGAGCGCCGATGGGCGAGTCTCCGACTTCGTCGGGCGTCCCGAGCAAAGGGTCCGGGTCGTTCGCGGGGGTCAGCGGACCTTGCGGAACGTCTCGCGGAGGTCGTGGACGTAGGCCGCCGGATTTTCGTAGTGCCCGAAGTGCCCGCCCTCGTGATGAGCGTTGACGTTGACGACGTTGAACAGGTTGCGGGTGGGGCCGTTCTCGAACGCGGCGATCCGCTCTTCGACGGTGCGGATGCCCGGCGGGTAGACGTCACCGAGCAGGAACGTGAAACCGGCCGGAGGTTCCACCGTCGGCTGCCGGTCATGGGAGGGCGTCCAGGGATGGCGGACGGTGTTGCGGTACAAACGGATGGAGGAGCCGATCGACCGGGTCACCCAGAAGACGGTGGCCTGGGTCAGGATGAAGTCGCGGGAGAAGACCGCGTCGAAGTCGTTGTTCTTGTCACTCCACTTCCTCCATCGCTGCAGCAGCCAGGCCAGCATCCCGACGGGGGAGTCGTTGAGCCCGTGGGAGAGTGTCGAGGCGTCCAGCATGTGCACGGCGACGTGAGACGCATACGTCGAGTGGAACTTCATGATGTCGGCCCGCAACTGGGGCGAAGCGTCCTCGGGAATCGGCTGCCCGCCCGTCAGGTCCCAGTAGCGGTCGTGCTGGAACATGCCCGGGGGCAGGTCGTGGCCGTAGTGCAGGGCGATGATGCTCTCGGCGTACTTGTGGCCCAGCGCGCTGTTCACCAGGGCACCGTAGTCGCTGCCCAGCGACCCGTACTTCGCATGGCCGAGCACCTTGGTCATGAGCGTGTGGAGGATGTCGGCGATCTTCCAGTAGTTCAGATCTCCCCTCGTCACAGGGGTGGACCACGCGAATCCGGGGAGGGTCGGCATGATGACGTCGAAGGCATCGGCGGGGTCGCCGCCGTGCGCGGCGGGGTCGGTCAGGGGGCCGATGAGGGGGTGGCTGAACTCACCGGGCCACGGCCATCCGTGCAGGATCAGCAGGGGGACGGGGTTCGGGCCCTTGCCGGCCTTGCGGACGAAGTGGACCGGGGTGCCGTCGATCTCGGTCGTGAACTGCTCGAACGCGTTCAGCCGCTTCTCCGCGGCGCGCCAGTCGAAACCGTCGGCCCAGTACTCGACGAGGGGCTTGATGTAGCTCGTGCTGACGCCGTAGTACTCGTCCTCGTTGTCCAGGTCGTCGAAGAACCTGGTCGCCTTGAGGCGCGCCACAAGGTCGTCCAGAACGTCCTGCGCCACGTCGATCGTGAACCGCTCCGGCGAACGGCTGTTGATGTCACTCACGCTCTCACTCGCATTCTCGGAAAGACAGGAGGTCGCAAGGACCTCATCTCTCAGTAGGTGAAGTCCACGCGCAGCCGCGTCTGCGCGTGCTCGGCGATGCACCAGCGGCCGTCGGCGTGGACGAACCCAGGTCTTCGATGATGCTCAAACACTCGGCAGCATCCATGGTCGATCACTGTTCGTTCGTTTCAGTGAGGTGCTCGGCTGACATGCCGGTGGAGAGCGCCGACGCACCGCTCACGCTCTGCAGGGCGGCCACTCCGCAGCTCAGCGGACCGGATGGGCAGGTTGGACCGTAGCACGTATCTTGACCGAATGGTCACTTTGAATGGGTCCCAGCCGAACCGCCCGGTCATGCTTCCTTGCTGTGGCAAGAGACGCGAGGCGGCCGCCGCACATGCGCCACCATCCGGAAGTACGTCGTTCGGGGCGGCCGCACGAAGCTGACCTGCGAGTGCGGTCGAATCCCGTCGCGGAAGGGAGGAAAGCCACGACGAGCTACAAGGCGGCCAGGCCCCGGCCCCGGCCCCGACGGAGTCCATTTTAGGGTGAAGTGCACAGTGAGGTCGGACGATCGCGCAGGAAGTACGGACGATGGAACATGGCCCGTTGTCCGCAGCCTCCGTAGCGTGCACTGAGGAGTCGGCCGTTCAGGCGTGCTCTTGCTGATCCGGCCCCGAGCGCGGAGGATCGTAGACAGGTGCCGCTTCGTAACGGCCATCTGCCGTAGGGGTCTCGAGACGAACCTCACGGTCGATTCCCGGACGGCCTCTTCAAGCGGTGGGTTGCCCACCGTCACCTGAGAGGGACCGTACGTTTTCTTCGTCTATCCACATCGCTCGGTCCCGGCACACGGGCCACATCAGGAGAAGACAATGGGAGACAATGCCCTCGAGGGACGTCGTGCACTGGTCACCGGCGCGGGTGCCGGTATCGGCCGGGCATGCGCGCAGGCGCTCGCGGCACAGGGTGCGACGGTGATCGCCACCGACATCAACCTCGTGACGGCGCAGGAGACGTGTGACCAGATTCGCGCGTCGGGGGGAACTGCGGAGGCCTTCGCCCTGGATGTGGCGGACGAATCCGCCTGGGAGTCGGTCCTTGCGTCCGTGCGGAGCCGCCACGGGGACGTGACCGTGCTGGTCAACAACGCGGCACTCAAGGCATCAGTGGCCGGGGACGGGGCGCTCGCCGACACTCCCGTGGACGTCTGGGACAGGGTGATCGCTGCCAACCTTCGCGGCCCCATGCTCGGCGCAC
Organism: Streptomyces sp. NPDC085937; assembly: GCF_044540535.1. NCBI lineage: Bacteria > Bacillati > Actinomycetota > Actinomycetes > Kitasatosporales > Streptomycetaceae > Streptomyces > Streptomyces sp. NPDC085937. The sequence goes on from NZ_JBITSH010000004.1 coordinate 467,444, forward strand.
GGCACGTACTTCCCGACATGGTCGCTGCGGGAACCGGCTCCATCGTGATGATGAGCTCGACGGCAGCCCTGCACAGCGTCGCAGGCTTCGCAACCGCCTATTCGTCGGCGAAGGCCGGCATGATCGGCCTGATGCGCACCATCGCGGCAACGTACGGCACCCAGGGAGTGCGCTGCAACGCGGTCGCCCCCGGAGTGATCATGGTTGGCGACGACACCGCGAGCCAGGAAGCCTTCCGCAAGTCCAGCGGGGGACTGGTGCAGCGCCCCGGACAGCCGGCGGACATCGCGGAGACGGTCGCCTTTCTGTCCAGTGACGCCGGCTCCTACATCAACGGGCAGGTCCTGGTGGTCGACGGAGGCCTCACGGCCCACATGCCCGGCCTGTCCCACGGTTCCGGCGCCTGACCGCACCCAGGCCCGCAACACTCCTCGCCGCCCGCGACGACCGGACGTGTTGCTCCCTACGTGACACACCGAAAGAACCCAGCATGGAAATCATTGACGGCCAGCTTCATGCCAACCAGATCGGCCCCCACTGGCAGGAGGTGGACCTCGAAACCACCCTCAACGCGACGATCGTCGCCATGGACGCGGTGGGCGTGCGCGGTGCCGTGATCGACGAATTCACCGGCCTGGACGCCGAGTTCCACATGCTTCCCGGAAGCTACCAGCCCAACGGCGCGTGGCGCCCTGATCGTCCCTTCTCCCAACTGGCGGTCAGCAGGTACCCGGATCGCTTCGTCTGGCTGAGCCGCGTGGACTACAAGGACCCCGACCTCGAGCAGGTCGTCGCGGCGCTGCGCCGGCAGCCCGGATGCGCCGGTATCCGTGTCCACGCCGGCCATGACGGCAACACCTGGCGTGACCCGGAATTCGAGCGGGGCGGATACAGCAGGTTGTTCGCGGCATGTGAGTCCGAGCAGGTCCCGGTGTTCATCATGGTCACCCCCCGCGCGGAGACCCTTGAGCCGTACTTGCAGAAGTTCCCGGATCTGAAGTTCGTCATCGACCATATCGGCATCGCCTGGCCGGCGGCCGACGCGGCACCGACGGAGCGTTACGGTCGCCTGGACAAGATCCGGTCCCTGTCCGAGTACGCCAATGTGCATCTGAAGTGGTCGCACATCGAGCGCCTTGCCGGTGAGCCGTACCCGTACCCCGACCTCATTCCGCACTTCCGCAAGGTCGTCGATGCTTATGGGGCTGAGCGGATCTTGTGGGCAAGTGACCATACTCAGGCGGTCAAACCCGGCCTGTCACCCCATCCGGCGCCCTACTCCCACAGCTTGCACTATCTGCTCGACTCGGATGCCTTTTCCGCGGCCGAGAAGGAGTGGATGCTCGGTCGCACCGTCCGCAGCGTATTGCAGTGGCAGCTCTGACAGCGGCTAGCACAATGAGGCGGATCGGCCCTGGTGGTCGTGCCTGACAGGCGAGTTGGGTGTTCCACTGGAAGTGGGGACTCACCTTGGGTGGTGACGGATGACTTGTGGGAGCGGGTCGAGCCGCTGCTCCCGAAGAAGGAGCGGCGGTTCCGCTACCCCGTCCGCCTGCCCGTCCCGGACCGCCAGGTCCTGTGCTGTGCGGAATCCTGTATGTACTGCACAACGACATCCAGTGGGACACCTCCCCAAGGAACTCGGCTCCGGTTCGGGCATGACCTGTCGGCGCCGGCTCCGGGACTGGGATGAGGCCGGAGTCTGGCAACGGCTGCACGAGGTCCTGCTCGCCGAGCTGAACGCGGCAGCACGGCTCGACTGATCTCGCTGCGTGGTCGGCTCTTCCCACGTCAGGGCCCTAAAAGGGGGATCCACACGGGCCCGTCGCCGGTCGACCGGTGCCGGGCCGGCTCCACACATCACCTGATCACCGACGGTCACGGCACTCCGCCCGCAGTGGTTCTCACTGGCGGCAACCGCAACGACGTAACCCAGCTCCTGCCGCTGCTGGATGCCATCCCGCCCATCCGTGGCCGTGTCGGCCACCCACGGCGCAAGCCGGATTCTCTGTTCGCCGACCGCGGCTACGACCACGACGTCTACCGTGACCAGGTCCGCGCCCGAGGCATCGTGCCAGCCATCGCCCGCCGAAACACCCGGCACGGCACCGGACTTGGCGTCCAGCGGTGGGTGGTGGAGCGAAGTTTCGCCTGGCTGCACAGCTTCCGGTGGCTGCGAGTCCGCTGGGAACGCCGGGCCGACATCCACGAAGCCTTCCGGAAGCTGGCTGCTGCCTCATCACTCACCGCCGGCTTCGGTCACTCTGTTAGTTGCTGTCGTCATCTGTATAGAGACAGAAGGGATGACCAGCAGGGTCGAGCATCACCATGACGTTGTCCTGCGGCTGATACCCGGCCTCCCGCGCACCAAGTTGCAGCGCATGGGCTACAGCAGCCTGCAGATCGACGACTTCGAAGTCCAGGTGCATCGTGATCCGCTGGGCGTCATCCTGAGCGGGCCAGACCGGAGGGACGTAGCCGTCCGAGAGCTGGAAGGCCATGTAACCCACGCTCTCCGAGGGCGCGACAGCTGCCCCATCGGGCTCTTCCTTGGTGATCTGCCAGCCCAGCAGATCCGAGTAGAAGTGGGCGAGCGCCAGCGGATCGGGCGACTCAAGCACGACGCCCCACCAGTCGTGTCTCGACATGCGAGGAGTACCGGGCTCATGACTGGGTCGTCCACGCATGCTGCCCACTACCTCCGGATGCTCCGCCGCAGATCCTCTTCAAAGGCTGACCACCGGACCTTATCGACCGCTCGAGCACGAGGACCAGGAGACCTTGCACAGGAGGCCGTGCATGCTTCCGAAGCTGATGGGCTTCATTGTGTTGGCCGTTCTGAAGGAGGTAGAACGCTTTGACCGGCTGGTGCAGCTGACTTCGTCAGCTGCACCAGCCGGTCGGGTTGTGCTCAGGTGATGATGGCCGTCGTGGTCATACGGCTTTGTTGGGGGCCGTGGGGCATGGTGCCGCGCGGTGCTGCACAGGGGATCCGGTACCGCGCTGTACCGGTCTCGCGTCGAGGTGATCGGGGCGCGCTCGGTCCGGCTCGGCGGAGTGGTGGTCGATGCCGGTGCGGACCGCCTGTTCGGTGGCGATGGCGCCTGGCAGGCGTATGCGCCGCAGGCGTGCACGGGAAGTGGTGTCGTGCATGGTGCCTCCTGTGTCGGTGGAAGAGCGGCGGCGCAACGTGTGACGCGCCGCCTGAGGATGTTTCTCGAGGGCCGTGTGCGGTGATTTCTGGTCACCGCACACGGCCGTGCCTCATCGGCGGTCCGTGCGGCTCGGTGCGTTCAGAGCGAGCGGATGAGGCCGCCGTCGACGCGCAGGGCTGCGCCGCTGACGTAGTCGGCGAGGGGGCTGGTGAGATACAGGACGGCGCCGGCGACCTCTTCGGGGCGGCCGAGCCGGCCGCGGTCGTTGGGGAGCAGGTGGGCGGTGGCGTCGCGTTCGATCTCCGGCCAGGTCTCGCCCCAGCCGCGGTCCGGGGCGATGCCGGTCAGCAGGTCCTTGACGGCGTCGACCAGGATCGCTCCCGGGGCGACGGTGTTGGAGGTCACGCCGGTGCCGGCCAGTTCTCGGGCGAGTGAGACGGCCAGGTTGTGGCGGGCGGCGAGGGTGGCGTTGTAGTGGGGGTGACCCGCCATCGGCGTGACGGCGAGTCCGCCGCCGATCTGGATGACGCGGCCCCAGCCCTGGTCCCGCATCTGGGGGACCAGCCGCTTGATCATGCGGACTCCGGACAGCACGTTCGCCTCGTAGGTGTCGCGCCAGTCGTCGATGGTCGCGTCGGTCCAGGTGACGTGTCGGTAGGAGCCGGCGTTGTTGACCAGGATGTCGATCGGGCCGTTCGCCAGGGCCGCTGCCGCGACCGCGTCGGCGCCCTCGTCGGTGGCCAGGTCACCGAGAGCTACCTCGGCGCGTCCGCCGTCGTCCTGGATCGCTCGGGCCACGGCCTCGGTACGTTCCTTGTCGCGGCCGTGCACCACGACGGTCGCGCCCTCGGCCGCGAGGAGAGCAGCGATCGCCGTTCCGAGGCCCGAGCTGGAGCCCGTCACCAGGGCGCGCTTGTCGGTGAGCTTGTAGTCCATGTCACTTTCGCTTTCGTTTCCCGGCGGTCGTGGATGACGCCTGTGCCGGCCGTTTCGCAACGGCACAGGGGGTGACCGCGGTGCCGGGCGCGTCGGGGGATGCGCCGCCCGGCCAGTGATCGGAGGTGAACCTCCGTATTATCGGAGGCTGCCCTCCACTTTACTGGAGGGTGCCCTCCGGTGCAAATGTGCACGGATGTTCCGTCGCTGACGCGGATCGCCGCCTGTGCGACATGCGTCGCGTTCCTAGGGGAGGGCTATGGGTGGGGTGCCGGTCGATTGGGCGTGGCTGCATCCGGTCCGGCTGGAATCGGGCGGCGTGCGTGTCGCCTCAAAGAGTCCTCGTCGCTCGGTGTGCGGGGGCGGTCAATGCCGTGCCGGGGCGTGCGCCCCGGTCGTGGATCGGCGCCCGAGGCAGGGCTCGGCCCGCGTTCAATCGGGATCCGGGCGGGGCGAGTAAGCGGAGGATTCCCTCCGATATAGTGGAGAGGTGCCTCCGTTTCCAGGTAGGCACTCCTTTCGGCTGCACCGCCCGGCGAAGCCCGCTTGCTTCGTTCCGCCTCGCGCCCAGCCACCCGTCCCGTCGCGCACCCACCGCTTCGCCAAGGAACCCCATGCCCCGCCCCCTTCCCTCACCACCGCTCACCCTTGCCGTGCTCGCCGGTGCCGCCGGCGCCTTCTCCATGCTGCAGTCCCTGGTCAGCCCGGTGCTGCCGACCATCCAGGAGGACCTGGGCACCAGCCGTTCCACCGTCACCTGGGTCCTGACCGCATGGCTGATGTCCGCGTCCGTCGCCACCCCACTGCTCGGCCGTCTCGGTGACTCCCTCGGCAAGCGGCGCACCCTGCTCCTCGCCCTGGCCGCCGTCTCGGCTGGGTCCCTCCTCGCTGCGCTCGCGCCGAACATCGGCGTACTGGTCGCCGCCCGCGTGGTCCAGGGACTGGGCGGCGCCGTCTTCCCCCTGGCCTTCGGCATCGTCCGCGACGAGTTCCCCGCCGAGCGCGTCGCCCCGGCGATCGGTTCCCTGTCCGCCGTCCTGGCCGGTGGCGGAGGCCTGGGGCTCGTACTGTCCGGGCCGATCGAGGCACACCTCGGATGGCGCTGGCTCTTCTGGATCCCCATGGTGTCGGTGGCCGCCACCGCCGTTCTGGCGGGGCTGCTCGTCCCCGAATCGCCGGTGCGCCACCGAGGCCGCACCGACTGGCGCGCGGCGCTCCTGCTGTCGGGCTGGCTCGTGGCGCTGCTGACCCCTGTGAGCCGCGCCACCGCATGGGGCTGGAGCTCACCGGGCGTCCTGGGCCTGTTCGCGCTCGCCGCAGTGCTGTTCCTCTGCTGGATCGCTGTGGAGTCCCGCTCGGCCGATCCACTAGTCGACCTGCGCATGATGCGCCTGCCGGCGGTGTGGACCACGAATGCGGTCGCGGTGCTGTTCGGAGCGAACATGTTCGCGGTGACGGCCTTTGTCCCGCAGTTCCTGCAGACTCCCGCCACGGCGGGTTACGGCTTCGGCTCCAGCGTGACCGAAGCGGGACTGCTGTCCGTGCCCATGCTGGCCACGATGGCGGTGGGCGGGGTCCTCTCCGGTTACCTGTCCGTTCTGGTGAGCCCCAAGGCACAACTCGTCGTGAGCGCACTTCTGAGCACCGCGGCGTGCGCGTCCTTCACACTGCTGCACGACCACCCGTGGGAGGTCGCGGCCGCCGGGGCCGTGTTCGGACTGGGACTCGGACTGGCTTACGCAGCCATGTCGACCCTGATCGTCCGGAGCGTACCGGCCCACCGAACGGGCGTGGCCACCGGCATGAACGCCAACATCCGCAACATCGGCGGGGCCATCGGCACCGCCGTGGTCGCCACCCTCGTCACGTCCGACTCGCTACCGGGCGGCCTCCCCCGGGAGTCCGGGTTCACCCACGCTTTCCTCCTGCTGACCGTCACCTCAGCGGCCACCGTCGCCCTCGCCGCCCTGGTGCCGACGGTACGGCGCGGGGGCACCACCGCCGCCCGGCACGCGCAACCACGCCGCAAAAGCGCGCATCCGCAGTGACCCGACTCCCAGGACCGAACCCGCCCCTCCCCGAGCGGACGGCAAACCTTCGGCACCGGCCCGCAGCGTGCTCGCGTTGCGGGCCGGTGACAGCGGCGCTGCCGTGGACAGACAGCAGCACCGAGGTTGCTGCCGCCCGTGCAGCCCGCAGTGCGCGGAGGCTTCCCCGGCCCGGCGGGCGGCCACGCGTCGACGACCTTTAGGGCATCACCGACCAGGCGGGAACTGACGGCCGTAAAAGGCAGTACATCGACTCTTTCGTGTCCTCACGCCTCACCAGCGCTGGGCAGGCCGGCGCACGAACACCGGCGGGACACGGCTGGGTCAGTCCTTGCCGGTCCGAATGCCGTCCAGGGCGAAGCCGAGTACCCGGCCGCGCTGTTCCTCGCTGACGTAGCCGGTGGCGATGATGCCTGTGATCATGCGCAGGACGTCGTCGAAGGAGGCGTCACGGCGGGCCTCATCCGCCTCCTGGGCACGTGTGAAGAGCGGTTCGCCGGCCTCGTACATGGCGATACGGGAGGCGCGGAACATCTCCGAGTCGCGGTTGAGTTCCTCGGAGATGGCGCGCTTGGTGGCGACGTAGGAGACGAACCGGTCGAGCCAGGCGCTGAAGGCCTCCCACGGAGACAGGTGGGCGACGTCCTGGGCGGCACGGCACAGTTCCTCGACCTCGCCCACGTAGACGGCGTCGAAGAGGTCCTGACGGGTGGGGAAGTTGCGGTAGAGCGTGCCGATGCCGACACCGGCCGCACGGGCGATGTCCTCGAGCGGGGCACCGGATCCCTGCTCCGCGAACGCCGTGCGCGCGGCGGCCAGAAGCTTGTCGAAGTTGCGGCGCGCGTCGGCCCGGTGCGGGCGCCGCACGGTCGCGCCCGCGGTCGAGGACGTCCTGTCGTCCACCGTGATCCTTCCGGGGTCTCCCTGGCGTCATGGAAGCGGAGGGCGCCTCCGCCAGGGGAGTGTCCGCTTTTTTGGAGGGCTCCCTCCACTTTACCAAGGCCGGGTCCGTACTCCCGGCCTCGCCCGCCGCGAAGGTCCCCGTGCTCCGCCGGCGGAGCACGCCCGTGGGGTGCCTTGCCGGATCGGTGGGTGCGTAGCCGGTGGTACAACGGGCTTCGACGGTCACGAGGGCTGGCCGGTCACCTGGCTTTCCTCCTCATTGCGGCCAGGCTCGATGACCTCTTCTTCCCTCCGGCAGTCCCGGGAAGCCAGGCAGCCCTCCCTGTCGACGGCTCCGGATCCAGACGATGCCCCCTGAAGAGACCTGCCCTCAGGCGTCGGCGAGGAGGGGGTCGTACGCGGTGTTGGTACGGCGGCCCGACATGAAGGAGAGGAAGTCGCCCACGAAGGCGCTCCGGCTGTAGGTGCCGTCGGTGGTGGTGAGGTCGCGGTGGAAGGCGGTACGGAACAGGGTCCGGTACTCGTCGGCGTCGATGGTTCCGTTGCTGTCCTTGTCGGTGGCCTCGAAGAGAACCTCGGCGACGCGGATGAGCGCGGGTCCGGCGAGGGAGGGGACGGCGGCAGCGTACTCCTCGGCGCTGACGCGGCCGTCGCCGTCCGTGTCGAGGGCCGTCTGCAACTCGCGCCACCAGGCGGCGAAGGCGTCGTAGAGCCGGGTCTCCTCGGGTTCGTCCAGGTCGAGGCGGGTCGACAGTTCACGGGCCATGGCGGCGAGGTCGGGCCAGTCGAGATGGCCGTCGCCGGTCTGGTCCAGCACCTTGCGGAAGAACTCCTCCGCCGAACGCCGGTTCTCTCCCGTGCCCGCTGAGGGCGTCGGATCCGGATGAGGGCCGCCGCTCAGTGGCGTGAGGAGGCGGAGCAGAGCCGATGCCCGTTTCATGCGGGTGGCCAGGGCTGCCACGGTCCGTGCCCGGGGATCGTCGCTGTGGGGCGAGAGGGAGAGGGCTTCGATGATGCTCTCGGCGTTGATCCAGCCCTCGGGCAGGAAACGGGCGAGTCCGGCGGCGCAGTAGGCGCCCTGCATGAGCGTGGAGGCACCGGGCATCTCCGGCAAGCCGGCCCGGCGTCGGTACGACTCGGGAAGCGAGGCGACGGTGATCGCGCCCAGCAGCGGACCGACGACGGCCCGCCCGGCCGCCCACAGCGTCGGTGCCCCGTCCAGCAACGCCGGGGCAGGCAGATGGTCGAAGAGCCGGTAGAGGATGACGCGGGCCGCCTCGGTGTTTTCCAGTTCGTCGTCGACCACCCGGTCGAAGTACCGCCAGAAGTCGTCCAGGTCCTCAGGCAGTTCCGAGGCGTCGCCGTCGAGGGCGGCCAGGAACGATCGGTACTCCGCGTACATCCGCTCCATCGTGTCCTGGTCGAGCGGCTGACCGCTGAGCCGGCACATGGTGACGGCGCTCTCGAAAAGAGTGGCAACCACCCAGGCCCGGGTCGCCCGGTCCATCGCGTCGTAGGCACGGCCGCGGGAATCGGAGCCGCTCATGCGGGCGTGCAGCCTGTTGAGCCGGGCGGCCTCCCGCTCCCGAACCGCGGGGTCGGCGCCGAACATGCGCCGCATACTCAGGAAGGTGTTGCGCAGCCGGCGCCAAGGGTGGGCGACGAAGGTGGAGTTGTCTACGAGGGCGGCGCCGATCTGCGGGTGCGCGGCCTCCAGCACGGTGGCGCGGATTATCGCCAGCGCCCAGCGCGGGTCGTCGAAGAAGCCACTGAATCGTGCTTCCGGTCCGAACAAGGGCCTCTCGTCGGCCGTTCCCGTGGTGGTCATGAGGGCTCTCCCATCGTGCGGGGCGGTACGCCGCCGAAACGGCGGTCGCGGCGCCGGTAGGTGTGCAGGCAGGCGAGAAAGTCAGGAGCCCGGAAGTCCGGCCAGAGCACCTCGGGGAAAACCCACTCGGCGTAGGCCACCTGCCAGAGCATGAAGTTGGAGATCCGCTGCTCGCCGGAGGTACGGATGACCAGGTCGACGTCGGGGGTGTCGGGAAACGGCAGGTGGTCTGCGAAAAGCTGCTCGGTGACCTCGTCCGCGGGCGTCTTGCTGCGGATGAGCGACCTGGCGGCCTCCACGATGTCCCGGCGCCCGCCGTGGTCGAAGGCCACGGTCAGCGTCATTCCCCGGTTGTCGGCGGTCAGCGTCGCCAGGTCCTCGAAATCCCGGGTCAGCTCGCGGGGGATACGGGAGTCGGCGACCCCGAGGAAACGGCAGCGAATGCCCCGGGCCAGCAGCAAAGGCGCGTGCTTGCGTACGACCCGGCGGACCAGACCCATCAGGAAGTCGACCTCGGTGCCAGGACGGTTCCAGTTCTCGGTGGAGAAGGCGTACAAGCTGAGCCACTCCACGCCGGCTGCCCGGGCCGCCTCGATGATGTCGATGACAGTGGTCTCGGCAGCGCGGTGCCCGGCCGTGCGGGGAAGCGAACGCCGTTGCGCCCATCGTCCGTTGCCGTCCATCACGCAGGCCACGTGCCGCGGCACCGCACGGGCCGCCCCGTCGCCTTGCCGCTGCCCATCGGGGCCGCCACCGGACCGTCGCCCACCCGCCCCGTCCCCCGTCGCCGCCCGCGCACGCGGAACGCCGTGGTCGCCCGTGGCCGGCCCCGTCCCATCCGACACGGCGCGCTCGGCCGTACCGCGTTCGGTCACACCCACCCCGTCTCACCAGGCGCCTCATCCACGCCCCACCGGCGCCTTCACTCCTGGAGTGTGACAGCGCGAAGGGCTGCCCGACCGGCCAAGCGGGGGACCGTCACCCTTGGCTACTTTGTCCGATTTCCACCGTGGCAACGCCGCCGCCATCCAGGACGCTCCTGTCGTCCTCGGCCGAGCCGGCGCCCCGGTACGACGCCGATACCGCGGCGGGGCGCGAAGGGCTGCATCGGGTTCCACGGCACGCGTGGTGAACGTCTTTTCACCACCCGGCCGATGCGGGTGTGCTCCGGCGGGTCGAGGCAGAGAAGGCTGTGGTGACCGTCGCTCGCGTCGAGATCAGGGACGTTGCGGCGGCTGGAGTGACTGCCGCCGGCCCGCTCCTGCTCCCGGCGATGAGCTCGGTGATCCACGGCTGCCTCCGTACGACCCGCGTCCGGGACCCGAAGCCCGATCCGGCCCCGCGCCCGGAGCCGCGGCCCGAGACGGCCTGACCGGACGGCCGCGGCGGACGACGCCGAGCGCGCGCCGTCTGCTGTGGCCGGGTGGGCCGCTTCGTTGTCTACTGGGACTTATGTGACGCGCGCGACCAGATCGGAATCCGTACCCGATTCTCCGAGGCGATTCTCGTGAACATGACCGCCCGAGCACTTGTCGCTGCCACCGGAACAGTCCTGCTGCTGTCCGGGACGACCGTCGCCCACGCCGCCGGCGCCCCGTCGGCGACCGAGGCAAAAGCGGCGTCCTCCGTGACGGTGACCACCAAGAACACGCCACTGGGAAAGATCCTCGTCAACGAGAAGGGTCACACCCTCTACCTGTTCGAGTCCGACAAGAAGGACAAGTCCACCTGCAACGACGCCTGCGCCGAGGCATGGCCGCCGCTGAAGGCGGACGGCAAGCTCGTCGCCAAGGGCGGCGTGGACAGCAAGCTGCTCGACACCATCAAGCGCAGCGACGGTTCGAAGCAGGTGACGTACAAGGGGCAGCCCCTCTACACGTTCGCCGACGACACCAAGGCCGGGCAGACCAACGGCCAGGGCGTCGACGCCTTCGGTGCCAAGTGGTTCGTGCTGGGCACCGACGGCAAGAAGATCACCAAGCAGCCCGCGTCCCAGAACGGCGGCTACTGACCGCCCGCGTCACGTCAGCCCGGGCGTGTCGAACCCGTTGAGCTGCCACAGCGCGGCGGTGTACCAGAGCAGGGCGATCGCGCAGAAGAGCAGACCGCCCACGAGAGGCAGCGTCCACCCCGGGAACCGCCGGCTGCGCACCACGAGCACCTTCGCGGCGAAGGCGCCGTACAGGACGCAGCCGGTGACCGAGTGGATCGCCACGCGTGGCGACGCCGTCTCGACGCCGTACGCGCTCAGGCACTGGTAGGCGATCGGCACCGAGAGCAGGAAGGCGAGCAGTCCGGTCACCCGGTGCGCTAGGGGCACGGCGCGCGGTGCCGGCTTCGACCCGGGCAGCAGGCCGTACATCCGGGCGGCGAGCAGCAGCTGGACCAGCGCGAGACCCAGCAGGGCGCTCCCCAACCGGGCCTTGAGCTCCATGGCCTCGTCGTACCGGGCGCCGAACAGGCTGCTGTTCGGGTCGGGCGTCAGGCCCTGCCCCACGAACCAGATGCCCAGGCCCACGGCCACGGGGATCAGCAGCAGGGCCGCGGCACGCCCCTTGCCCGTCGCGCGGCGGGAGGGATCTGTTTGCTGTTCCACGAAGGCTCCGTACGAAGGGCGACGACCGGAACCCCCACCATGCCGCCGCCCCCGCCCGCCGCCCGGCCGACCGCTCCGCCACCCCACCGGGAATCACCCGATGGACGGCCCATGTGTGACGGACGCCATGCCGGACGCGGGGTGCCCGGACAATGTCGGAGGGCCCCACCGCGAACGGTGGCGTCCTCCGACATCGGGTGCGGGATCCCCCTCCGTGGGCGATCACAGCAGAAGCGCCACCACTGCTCCTGCTGCCTTTCCGAGCTCTGTCGCTGCTTGCTGCGGTGTGTCGCCGATGAATCCTTCAACGCCACCGACCAGGGTGTCCTTGCCGCCCATGTGACCGAGGAACACGGCGCCGCCGCAACCACCTGGACGCCACCGCCGTCCAGCGCATCGCGGGACCACCCCGCCTTCTGAACCTACGCCCGCCGCCTGGCCGCCCACCCGGCCTTCGGTACCCACCTCGACCTCGACGGCATCGAACGACGTCCCCACGCCCGCTGTCACGGACTGGAGGCCGCGGGAGCGGCCGCGCGGATCCCAACCGGGCGGCACACGCGGCCCGCTGATCCTTCCACGCACCCCAGTCGCCTTCGCCCCGGCGCGACGTCCGTGGTTACTCGTGCGTTTCGCACATCAAGGTGATGACAGCGGTGACTGTGCGGGACGGTACGCACCGTGACAGCGTCTTCCCCGTCAGCGACCGGACGGGAGGGAGACGCCGTGAACAAGGGCTATGCCGTGTACTGCGACGCGGACCCGTACTTCTACGACGCTCCGCACCGCACCGTCTCCGCGGCCGGCGCGGGGCGCACCCGGTACGCCGCGGCCTTGTGGCCCGTCCCGGAGGGATGGCAGCGCAACGAGAGCGGGGACTGGCTCGCCCTGCGTCCGACCGACGCCGAACTGCCCGATCAGGGCTGGAAGATCCACGTCTCCGCGTGCCTCGACAACGCCGAGTCCGTGCTGGAACGTGTGTGGCGGCACTGCGTGGCCGGCGGCACCGCCTTCAAGTTCGTCCCCAGCCGCTACCTGCTGCACCAGCGCAACGCCAAGTACGCGGACCGCTCCGGCAGCGGCAAGTTCATCACCGTCTACCCGGCGGACGAGGAGCGGTTCGAACGGCTCGCGGACGAGCTGGGGCGGCTGCTGGCCGGCGAACCCGGACCGCACATCCTGAGTGACCTGCGGCTCGGCGACGGCCCCGTGCACGTCCGCTACGGCGGGTTCACCCGGCGCAACTGCTACGACGCGGACGGGGAGTTGCGCCCGGCCGTGACCGGTCCCGACGGGGTGCTCGTGCCCGATCTGCGCGGCCCCGTCTTCCGCGTACCGGACTGGGTGGAATCGCCCGCGTTCCTGCGTCCGCACCTGGAGGCACGCGATGCGCTGACCGTGGCCGGTCTGCCCTACGCCATCGAGTCGGCACTGCACTTCTCCAACGGCGGCGGTGTCTACCTCGCCCGCGACTCCCGCACCGGACAGCGGGTCGTCCTCAAGGAGGCCCGTCCGCACGCCGGCCTGGCAGCCGACGGCGCGGACGCCGTCACCCGGCTGCACCGGGAACGCCGCGCGCTGGAGAGCCTGTCCGGTCTTGACTGCACCCCCGAGGTGCTCGACCACTTCACCGTCGGCGAACACCACTTCCTGGTGCTGGAGCACATCGACGGCAAGCCGCTCAACACCTTCTTCGCCCGCCGTCACCCGCTCATCGAGGCCGACCCCGGCGAGGAGCGGCTGGCCGAGTACACGGCCTGGGCCCTCGACGTCCACGCCCGGGTGCAACGCGCCGTGGAGGACGTCCACGCCCGCGGCGTGGTCTTCAACGACCTGCACCTGTTCAACATCATGATCCGCGAGGACGACAGCGTCGCCCTGCTGGACTTCGAGGCCGCGCACCAGGTCGGCGAAGCCGGTCGGCAGACCGTCGCCAATCCGGGGTTCGTGGCACCGTCCGACCGCAGGGGCGTCGCGGTGGACCGGTACGCGCTGGCCTGTCTGCGGCTCGCGCTGTTCCTCCCGCTGACCAGTCTGCTGGCCCTGGACCGGCGCAAGGCGGCCCACCTCGCCGACGTGGTGGCCGGACAGTTCCCGGTGGACCGGGCGTTCCTGGACGCGGCGGTCGACGAGATCACCCGCGGCGCCACCGAGCCCGCCGGCACCCCGGCGGCAGGACGGGAGGGCGGACCGGTGGTCCCGGTCCGCCCCGGCGACTGGCCCCGCAGCAGGGACTCGATGGCCGCGGCGATCCGCGCCTCGGCGACACCGTCCCGGACCGACCGCCTCTTCCCCGGCGACATCGCCCAGTTCGGCACGGCCGGCGGCGGACTGGCCTTCGGCCACGGCGCGGCGGGAGTGCTGTACGCGCTGGCCGAGAGCGGCGCGGGCCGGTACGAGGACGGGGAACAGTGGCTCCTGGAGCGGACGAAGCAACCGCCGTCGGGCATGCCGCTCGGTTTCCACGACGGCCTCGCCGGTGTCGCCTGGACGCTGGAATACCTCGGTCACCGCGACCGCGCCCTCGACCTCGCCGAACTGCTCCTCGACCAGCCCTTCGACGACCTGGCCCCGGACCTGCACAGCGGCACCGCCGGACTGGGCCTGGCCCTGGACTCGCTGGCCGCGGCCACGGGGGAGAGTGCCCTGCGCACCGCCGCGCGGCGCTGCGCCGAGCTGACCGCCCGGAGCGGCTCTGCCGGGGACGTGAGCGTCGGCCGGGGCCGCGCGGGTCTGCTGCACGGCGCCGCCGGGCGGGCCCTGCTCTTCCTGCGGCTGTACGAAGCCGACCGGGACCCCGCTCTGCTCGACCTCGCACGGGACGAACTGCGCCGGGACCTCGCGCGGTGCGTCCGCGGCGCGGGCGGCGCGCTCCAGGTCGACGAGGGCTGGCGCACCATGCCCTACCTGGGCGCGGGCAGTGTGGGCATCGGCATGGTGCTCGACGACTACCTGGCGCACCGCCAGGACGAGGACTTCGCCCGGGCGAGAGGCGAGATCGTGGCCGCGGCGCAGGCCATGTTCTACGCCCAGCCGGGCCTGTACCGGGGGGTGGCCGGGATGGTGCTGCATCTCGGCCGCACGACGGCCGAGATGCCCGGCACCGGTCCCGAGGCCATCCGGCGGCAGCTCGACGCGCTTTCCTGGCACGCGATGTCCTACCGCGGCCGGCTCGCCTTCCCCGGCGAGCAGATGATGCGCCTGTCGATGGACCTCTCCACGGGCACGGCCGGATGCCTGCTCGCCGTCGCCTCCGTCCACGGCACCCGGCCCGCCGGACTGCCGTTCCTCCCGCCGCCCACCCGGCGGCCCCATGACTCGGCCCCTCCTGGGGTCGTGATGAAAGAAGACAACCCGTTGCCGTACGAAGGGAAGACGTCATGAACCTGTTCGACCTGCAGTCGATGGAGACCCCCAAGGAAGAGGCCATGGGGGACGTGGAGACCGGCAGCCGCGCGAGCCTGCTGCTCTGCGGCGACAGCAGCCTGAGCATCACGACCTGTAACTGACACACGGGCCGGCCACCGCGGTGACGCGGTGAGCCCTGCCGCCCGGTACCGGCGCTCCGGGTTTCCGCCCGGGGCGCCGGTACCCGCATGCACGGACACCTCGGCCGGCCGGTCGCGCGGCCGGTGTCCCGACACGGTGGGACGCACGGAAGGAGGCCGGCTGGTGCCGACGAGCGGGTCCCGGGCACGGCGCGCGGGCAAGGCAGGCGGCGCAGCCGGCGGCGCGACACCGGGCCGCGCCCCCGAAGCGCTGGTGCTGCTGTGCTCGGTCGCGTCGGCCGCGGTGACCGTGGCCCAGCCCTACGTCCTCGGCCGCACACTGGATCTGCTTGTGCGCGACGGCGGCACCGCCGGTGCCGCGGGACGCTGGCTGGTGCTGAGCGCCGCGCTCCTCGTGGGCGAGCTGCTGCTCGACAGCCTCACCTCCCTGTTCACCGGACGCTGCAACGCCGCCTGGACGGCGTCCGTCCGGTCCCGTGCCCTCGACGGCCTCCTGCGAGCCGTACCGGAACGCGCACGGCCGTACGCGCCGGGAGACGTCGGGACCCGGCTGACCCTGAACGCCGCCGACGCCGGAGCCGCCCCGGCGGCCCGGGCGGCGCTCGCGGCCTCGATGGCCACGCCCGTGGGCGCGCTCGCGGCGCTGACCGTGGTCGACCTGTGGGTGGCCGCCTGCGTGCTGGCCGGGCTGCCTGCCCTGGGGTTCGTCCTGCGGGCCTTCGCCCGGGACACCGGCGCCTCGGTCGGCGCCTACCAGAAGACGCAGGCGGAGATCGCCTCCCGGCTGCTGGAGGCCATGGAGGGCGCGGCGACGATCAACGCGGCGGGCACCCACGCCCGTGAACGGGCCCGTGTGCTGGCGCCGTTGGACCGACTCGCCGCCCAGGGCAGGCACATGTGGGTGCTCCACGGACGCGCCCTGGCCCGCAGCGGGGTCCTGGTCCCCCTGCTCACCCTGGCCGCCACGGCCGTCGGCGGCCTGCGGCTCGCCTCGGGCGCCCTGAGCGTGGGCGAGCTCCTCGCCGTGATCCGCTACGCGCAGCTGACGGCCGGCATCGGTGGCGCGGCGTCCCTGCTGGGCGCGGTGGTGCGTGGCCGCGAGGCACGGAACCGGACCCTGGCCCTGGCCCGCGTCCCCGCGCTGGTCCACGGGACCCGCCGGCTGCCACCGGCCGGGCGGGGTGATCTCGAACTGCTCGGGGTGCGCGTGATGCGTGACGGCAGGCAGGTGCTGCGCGCCGACGGCGTGCGGGTGCCGGGCGGCGCCACGGCGGCGGTGGTCGGCCGCAGCGGAGCGGGGAAGTCCGTCCTGGCCGCCGTGGCGGGGCGGCTGGTCGACCCCGACGAGGGACAGGTGCTGCTGGACGGCGTCCGTCTCGACCGGCTGACCCGGGACGCCCTGCGCACCGAGGTCGGCTATGCCTTCGAGCGCCCCGCCCCGGCCGGGGGCACGGTCGCCGAGATGGTCGCCACCGGACCTCGGCGGGTGTCGCCCGAGCAGGTGCGGGAAGCCTGCCGTGCCGCGGGAGCCGACGGGTTCGTGCGCCGGCTGCCGCACGGGTACGACACCCCGCTGGCCGCGGCGCCGCTCTCGGGCGGCGAGCACCAACGCCTCGGTCTGGCGCGGGCGTTCGCGCACGCTGGACGGCTGCTGATCCTGGACGACGCGACGTCCGGCCTGGACACCGCCACCGAGCACGAGGTGGACCGGGCGCTGCGCCGGGCGGTGCGTCCCGGGACCAGGCTGGTCGTCGCGCACCGCCCGTCGGTGGCGGCCCGGGCCGACCTGGTGATCTGGCTGGAGGAGGGGGAAGTGCGGGCCATCGCGCCGCATGGCGATCTGTGGGAACTGGCCGGCTACCGGGCGGTCTTCGCCGCCGGCCCGGCCGGGGCCGGGCAAGCGCCGCCCGACGGAGCCACACACCGGCCCGCACCCGAGGGAGCACGGCGGTGACCCGCCGCGCCGCGTCCGCGGACACGCGCGAAACGGACGACGGGTCCGGGGCGGTGCGGCGCCTGGCACCGCACGCCCGCCGGTTCCTCGCCCGCCGCTCCGGGGTCCTGGTGCGGCTCGCCCTCTGGTCGCTGGCCGAGACCGGGCAGGCGTTCCTCGTAGGGTACGGAGTCGCCCGGGCCGTCGACCAGGGGTTCCTCGCCGGTGACACGCGCCGAGGGCTGCTCTGGCTATCCGTCGCGCTGATGGCCGTGCTGCTCGGCGCCCCGGTGATCCGAGGCGTGTTCGCCCAGCTGGCCGGTCTGACGGAGCCGTTGCGCGACGGTCTGGTGCGGCACACGGTCGACCGGTCCCTGGGGCCCGCCGCCGCAGGCGGTCCCGGCGGGACGGACCGGACGGCCGTCTCCCGGCTGACGAACCAGGCCGAGATAGCCCGGGACAGCTTCGCCGGTCTCGTCCTGACGCTCCGTTCGTTCGTCTTCACCGCCGCCGGAGCGCTGCTGGGGCTGCTGTCGCTGCATCCCTCCCTCCTCGTGGTGGTCCTTCCCCCGCTGTCGCTCGGTCTGGGGCTGTTCCTGGTGACGCTGCGCCCGATGGCGGCGGCGCAGCGACGCGCGCTGGCGGCCGACGAGGCACTGGGCGACCACGCGGCCCGGTCGCGGGCGGCGCTGCGGGACCTGACCGCTTGCGGGACCGGGCCTGCGGCGGCGAGGCGCGGCGCGAAGCTGATCGAGGGTGCCGCGGCGGCCGCACGTGTCCTGGCCGGCTGGGCGGCGGTGCGCACGGCGGCGCTCGGGGTCGCGGGTCACCTGCCGGTCCTGGCGTTGCTGCTGGCCGTTCCGTGGCTGCGCGGGCGGGGCGTGACGGCGGGCACGCTGCTCGGTGCCTTCACCTACCTCGTCCAGTCGCTGCTGCCCGCCCTGCACACGCTGATGACCGCGCTCGGCGCGGCCGGGTCCCGGCTGCTGGTCGTCCTCGACCGCATCATCGGCCCGGAGCGGCCGGAGCCGCGGTTGGAGCGGACCCGGGCAGCGGAGCCGGAGCGGTCGGAGCGGACCCGGGCAGCGGAGCCGGAGCGGGCCGGGGGGCCGGGGAGCGTACGGGCGCCGGCGGCCACCCGCCCGGAGCCCGCACTCGCGGCAGCGCCCCGTCCGGCCCCCGGCGCGGCGGGCGGGGCCGTCACCGCCCGGGCGACGGCCGCGATCCCCGGCCCCGGCGACGACGCACCGGACCTCGGGGGACGGCCGGCGGACCGCACCCGGACCGCGGCCGTGGAACTGCGGTCCGTGACGCTGTCCTACGGCGTGCGCGCCGAACCCGTCCTCGACTCGCTCGACCTGCGCGTCGCCCCGGGCGAGCACCTCGCCGTCGTCGGCCCCAGCGGCATCGGCAAGTCGACCCTCACCCGCCTGGTCGCGGGCACGCTCGCGCCCAGCGGCGGCGAGGTCAGGGTGGACGGCCGGGAGGTGACCGGGCGACCGCCCGCCGAACTGGCCGCGCTGCGCGTCCTGGTACCCCAGGAGGCGTACGTCTTCTCCGGCACCCTGAGCGACAACCTCACCTACCTCCGCCCGGACGCGAGCCGCGCGGACCTCGACGCCGCCGTCGACGCCCTCGGCCTGCGGCCCCTGGTGGAGCGGCTGGGCGGCCTCGACGCACCGGTGCGGCCCGCCGAACTCTCCCACGGCGAGCGGCAACTCGTCGCGCTGACCCGCGCCTGGGTGTCACCCGCCCCCCTGCTGCTGCTCGACGAGGCCACCTGCCATCTCGACCCCGCCGCCGAGGCGCGCGCGGAGGAGGCCCTCGCCCGGCGCCGGGGAACGCTCCTGGTGGTGGCGCACCGCCTGTCGTCCGCCGTACGCGCCGACCGGGTGCTGGTCCTGGACGGAACGGACGCCGTGTGCGGCACGCACGACGAGGTGCTGGACCGCTCGCCGCTCTACCGGGACCTGACGGGCCACTGGCAGGGCGGACCGGCCCGCCGGCGCTGACCGCCGCGGGCCGTCCGGAGCCCGGACCGCCGCGCGCCTACGTCCAGCCGCCGCTCTGGAGGATGCGTATCGCGTCGACCCGGTTGCGTGCGCCCATCTTCCGTATGGCGGCGGCCATGTAGTTGCGGACGGTGCCCCGGGAGAGGTGCAGCCGGGCCGCTATCTCGGCCATGGGCGCCCCTTGTGAGGCGAGGGACAGCACGCTCAGTTCACGGGTGGTCAGCGGCATCGCCGCGCCCTCCAGCAGGGCGACGGTGAGCGTCTCGTCGAGGAAGCGTTCACCCTTTGCGACCGTGTGCACCGCGGTGATCAGCCGTCGTGCCGAAGCGTTCTTGTCGACCAGCCCGAGAGCACCGCCGTCGAACGCCCGGCGGAGTGTCCCCGGACGCCTGGCGGTCGTCAGCACGACGAGCCGGTCCCCGCGCCGCGCCCGGAAGGACGCGTCGTGCGTCTGCCCGGGACCCCACAGACAGTCGCCGTCCACGACCCACACGTCGGTCGGTAATACGTCACGATCCGGCAGGTCGGCGCCGGGTGCCCGGGACGAGACCTCCAGCGCGGCATCGGACCTCAGCAGTTGCACCAATGCCGACCGCAGCAGTTCCTCGTTGTGCACCACGACAGTACGAACCATGTCCCCCACCTCTGGTCAGCGGCCGCGCCCGGGGCAGTCGGCACTCGCCCCCCGAGCCACGGGCCATGTGCCCTGATCCGACCGGCGGGAACACGACACGTACGCACGAGCGAACCGCACCGGACGCAATGCGCCGCCCCCCAGGCCCCAGGAAGGGCGCGGCGGATGTGCCCGCCCGGCCGAAAACGACGGATTCGCACGCCCTCGCCCGGATGCCGGCGGCCTCCGCGGCACGCGTCCGCCACTCCCCGCTCCCGCGTCGGCGGCCACGGCCGCTGGCCACAAGGGGGTGCGGCCGTCCGGGTCCCGCGTTCCCCGCGGAACCCGGACGGCCGGTGCGACGCGGCCACACCGCTCGCGGTTCGGCCGAAACAGTCAGCGCGCAATCTGGCGCGAATCCCACGGTCGCCCGGCGCCGGCGGCGAACGCCGGACACACCCCGAGGGACGAGGAGCGCGCACCTTGACGTCACAGGACGTGGACCGGCCCGGACCGGTCGGCACCTCGCGCCGCTCCACGATCACCCCTGAGCGCGAGCGGGAGTTCTTCGACGCCGTGCTGCATCAGATCCGGGTCCACGGCTACTACGCGGTGACCATGGAGGGCATCGCCGCCGGCACCCGGTGCAGCAAGTCGACGCCGTACCGGCAGTGGGGGAGCAAGCCCCGGCTCGTCGCCGCGGCCCCGCGCTCCGGCGGACAGGCGCGGCTCGCCCGTATCGACACCGGCACCCTCGCCGGGACTCGAAGCGGACTCAGCCGGCACACGCAAGGCCTCGTGGCTGTGCTTCGACAAGGCAGGCAATCTCACCAGCCAGAACGGCGGCAAGAACACCTGTCCGGGCGGCACGACCTTCACCTACAACGACGCGAGTGAGCTGACAGGGAAGAACGCCTCCACCACCGGCTGGTCCTGGTTGCACCACACCGCCCTCGGCCTGGCGTCAACGTCCTCGGCCTCGCCGACGACACCGGCAAGCGCACCCACACCTACGCCGCACTCCGACACCTGGGAGAGCAGACGTTACGGGACTGAGCCAGGCCACGGAAACGGGACCTATCTCGCCGCACATGTATCTGTACTTGGCGGTGCACACAGGGAAGTACGCGGACACCGTTCCCAGGTGCCGTCCACGGCCCGCCTGAGCAGCGCCCGGCAGGCTGCCAGGAACGTGGTCAGGGGGGAGCCTCCGTTGACGGCGACAGTCCGTCGCCGTCGTGGGCACTGTCCGGGTCCTGCGTCGTCCCCCTCGGGGTGTCGCCGGCTCCAGGGGTCAGGTGCCTGAGACTGTCCCGTACCCATCTGCGGTCGTCCTCGTGCAGACCGTCGGCCTGACTGAGAGCTTCGAGAATCTCCGAGCCCGTCACGCCGTCGATGGCCAGCAGAGTGTCGGCGGCCCACACTCTGTCGTAGCCGATCAACGTGGCGTCGAGCGCGAGTACGCGGAGGAGGCCGGCCGCGCCGGAGCCCAGCAACCGGACGCACGAGTGGGCTGCGCTGACGCGGTGCGTGCGGTCGAGTGTTGGGTCGAGGGCGAACGCCTCGAGCAGGTCCGCGGCGGCCGAGCCGTCCACCTCGAGTAGGTCGTTCGCGGCGTGCAGGCGATCTGCTTGACCCAGAGCAGGGTCACACGCCAGGAGCAGCAGCAAGCGAATCCCGCCCGCGCGGTCGTACCCGCACAGCCTTCCGGCCGCCCATCTGCGGGTCCGTCCGGGAAGAGAGATGTCGCGGCCGAGCGCGCCGAGTCCGGCGACCCCACGCGTTCTGTCTACGGCCAGGAGCTTCTCCGCGGCCCAGACGCGGGCGTCCGGCTCGAGCTCAGGACTGGTGGTCAGCGTCTCAAGTAGCGTGCTGCACCGATCGTCGCTGCGGTCGACCAGCGCTTGCGCGGCGTTGGTGCGCGCGCTGCTCCGCAGCGCTGGATCGCTTGCCAGGCTGTGCAGTAGATCTGTGCCGACATGGCCGGCCAGGCCGATCAGGGCCTCGGCTGCCGCGACTCGCCGGGACGCAGGTGCCGTGGGGTCGCCGGCCACCGAGCGAAACCGTGCGGAGGCGAGGCCGACCGCATGCTCGGGGAGAGACGTACTGAGCAGGGCGAGATCGGAGACGAGGATGCAGCCGTCCATGTCGGAGCGGGAAACCAGACGGGTGAGGATCGAAGCGATGTCTCCGGCGGAAGCGGGTGGTGCCGCATCCAGGAGGAACCCGATGTAAGAGGCGTCGACGTGTCGAGGGACCCGGTAGCGAGTAGCCCATCCGGGTAGAATGCCGTGCTGCGGCCGGAAGAGGGCCCGCAAAGAACGTGACGCCGCTTCGGGTGTGCGGGTCGCGTGCTGGGCTGCCTGGTACTCGAGCATGGTCTGGTGCAGGAAGTCCAGCCGGCCGCCGCGGGTGGTCATGAGACCGCTGCGCCTCAGGCTTCCCTCGAGGAATGCCCGCCAGACCGACGCCGATACGACGGGCGCGGGCTGAGCGTCGGGATCCGTCGAGATGGCGTCGACGGGGTCGGACCAGTGGCCCACCAGGCGCCGTGCGGCGTGTTGTGCGATCAGCGCCGGCATGCGGTCCAAGGCTGCTTCGGCGTGGGCCAGGGCGGTCTTGCCATAGCGGTCGAACAGCAGGCGCGTCTGGGTGCGGACGCCTCCGGCGCCGACGTGCTGGCGCTCATTGAGCAGATCGGTGAATGCCCGGTAGACCGCTCCCCGGTTGGTGGGCAGGGGGGTGTCCGGGTGAGTGGCGTGGAGTTGGCACAACATGGAGGCCATCAGCGGCGTGCGTGCCAGATCGTTCAGTCCGGTGCCGGCCAGGGATTCGAGGAAGCGCGCCACGGCTGAGTCGACGTCGGGGAGTTGAAAGGCTTCGAACCATGAACGGGCGATGTGCGGGAGATCATCGGCCGCGAAGGGCTGCAGTGTGTATCGCTGCGGGCGCTCCGTGCTGCCGGGAGCGCCGGTTTCGGGGCCGGGGGCCCGGTCGAGAGCATCGAGCTCGCCGAAAGGCAGGGGACGCGTCGCCACGGCGAAGCGGTAGTGACTGGCCTTGTGGTCGTCGCGCACCTCTGTGATGGTGCTGATCACAGCACGCCGCGCAGCGGGGTCGGCCACCTCGTCGAGCCCGTCGACCAGCACCAACCAGGGGACGTCTTTGTACGGCGGAGCGGCAAAGAACTCCGCGGGCAGAGCTTGAGACAGGCCGTACGTGGACAGATCCGCCGTGACTGCCGTGGCCAGCGCGTCGGTCAGTGGCCGCCGGCCGGTGAGAGCCGCAGCCTGAACGAGGACCGGGACCGTCGCCTCTCCGGTGCCCTGCTGCCAGTGTTGAATGCCCGCGGCCAGCCGGGTGCGCAGCAGACTGGACTTGCCTCCGCCGGGCCCGGCCAGCACCACGCACATCTCGCCGTCCACCAGGACCTGGTCCGCGGGCAGCAGCTGAGAGGGCCCGTCGGCCTGGTCGCCTCTCGCGTCGACCACCTGCCGCAGATACACCGAGGCCAGCGGGGGCATCATCCCCGGCAGGACGCCGGGGTAGGGATGCTCCTGCGCTGATCGACGGGCCGCATCCAGGTAGTTGTCCAGGTGGCGAGTGCGCCGGTCGGCCTGCTGACGCAGCCGGTGCAACACCGTCAGAGCCTCACCTGAGATGCGTAAGGCGGTGGCGAGCCGGTCCAGCGTGTCTGCCGAGGGCATCCCCGACGAGCGGTTCAAGGCGTTGCTGACGGTCGCGTTGGAGACGCCTGCCGCTTTGGCCAGCTGGCTTTGTGTCATACCGGTCGCGGCTTTCGCCTCGGCGAGCAGCCGTCTGAACTCCGCGTTCGCCGCTTCGCCCGAAGGCTCGCCCGCGCCCCCCACCGAACCTCCTGAACCGGCCCTTCAATCTTGTTCACTTCACACCCTTGAACGGCAATCGAGGCTATCTCTGCTGATGAGCCCAGCGAGGGTTCTTGCCACATTCGCCATCACCCACAGGAGAGAAGCCATGCCCGAGCACGTCCTGTTCATCGTCACCCCTGTGGCGGTAGGGTTCCTGATCCGCCTCCTCCGACGACCGCGTCACATGCTTGCCGATCTCGCGGGCATCGTCCGTGACCTGATCACGTTGCGCATGATCCTGCGCGGGACCGTGCCCGACGAGCGGTCCGCGCTTATTGCCGCACACCGTGCATGGCGTCACCAGCCGACCATGCGCCGCAGCCCGGGGACTCGGCACTGTGCTTGTGGCGACCGCCAGACCTGCGACGGCGGTTGCACGTCCTGACCGGACGGGTGGGGTGGCAGCGCCGCTTCCTCCCCACCCCGCGCAAGGCAGCACTGCCCGCGGGACTGTTGGTCGCCTCTGTGGATGAGGACCAGCGCCGTTCCTCGGTCACCCGGCAAGGGTGAGGTTGTGGAGGCGGGCGATGCCGAGCACGGCGTGGTGGACGCCGTCACCTTTGAGGCGGCAGTGGCGGAGAATCTTCCAGGTCTTCACGCGGGCGAATACCGATCACGA
Source organism: Streptomyces sp. NPDC085937 (assembly GCF_044540535.1). Lineage (NCBI taxonomy): Bacteria > Bacillati > Actinomycetota > Actinomycetes > Kitasatosporales > Streptomycetaceae > Streptomyces > Streptomyces sp. NPDC085937. Next base: position 491,486 of record NZ_JBITSH010000004.1, read on the forward strand.
TGCCGGGGCCGCTCGGCGTCGGCGACGTCTGGTGTTCTCACCGCATAGGTTCGCCGGGCTGGCCGTGGTGGCGGTTGGATGTGGGGTGAGGTCCGATCCGACCGCTGGAGGCGCGGTGGCTGAGCCTGTCCGTGTGCGCAGGTTGACCGACCAGAGGGGCAGAAGCTGCAGCAGATCGTGCGCCGGGGCAGTACCAACTCGGTGCGCTACCGGCGCGCGATGATGTTGCTGGCCTCGGCCGGCGGGAACCGCGTGCCGGTGATCGCCCAACTCGTGGCGACCGACGAGTACACCGTCCGGGATGTGATCCACCGGTTCAACGAGTTCGGCCTGGCCTGTCCGGACCCTCAGTGGGCGGGAGGTCGTCCCCGCCAACTCAGCCCTGATGACGAGGACTTCGTCGACCAGACGGCCACCACCCGCCCGGTCAAGCTCGGCCATCCCTTCATCCGCTGGTCACTGCGCAAACTTGTCGCCTACCTGCGCAGAGTCCACGGCCGGATCGTTCGCATCGGCCGCGAAGCGTTACGCAGCCTGCTCGCCCGCCGCGGTGTCACCTTCCAGCGCATCAAGACCTGGAAGGAATCTCCCGACCCGGACCGCGAGGCGAAGCTGAACCGGATCGAGGAGGTACGGACCGCTCCCCGGACCGGGTCTTCGCTTTCGACGAGTTCGGACCGCTCGGCATCCGGTCCACCGCAGGCTCGGGCTGGGCACCACGGAAACGCCCGACAGGCTGCCGGCCACCTACCACCGCACTCACGGAGTCCGGTACTTCCACGGCTGCTACTCGGTCGGCGACGACACCCTGTGGAGCGTCAACCGCCGCAAAAAAGGTGCCGTTACCACGCTGGCCGCGCTGAATTCGATCCGCGCCGCCCGGCCCGACGGCGCACCGATACCTGATCCTGGACAACCTGTCCGCCCACAAGAGCGCCGACACCTGCCGCTGGGCGAAGAAGAACAAGGTCGAGTTGTGCTTCACCCCGACCTACGCCTCCTGGGCGAACCCCATCGAGGCGCACTTCGGTCCGCTGAGGCAGTTCACCATCGCCAACTCCCACCACCCGGGCGTCCTGGCCGCCGAACGTAGGGAACGCGCCCGCATCCGCAGCGAGAAGGTCATCCGATGGGGCGGACGCCCCCCTCGCCGCCGTGGCCTGAACGACCCGGCGAACCCATGTGCTCACAGCACTAGCCAGCCGAACTGACCAAGGTCTCGAAACCTGAGCTATCGCAGTAGGACACTGCACGACCCTCAGCCCCGATGTCGCCGCCGACCGCGTTGACGGTGTCATCGAGGATGTCGGTGCCACCGTGTTCCAGGCCTGCCCGGTCAAGCCTTTTCGAGGCCTCGATGACCGCATGCCCTGCCGATTCGGTGATATCGAACTCGGGCGACTGGACACCCTGTCCGTCACCGGCATCGGCGTCTGGCTCGCCGGTTGTCGTGGCGTGCGCCGCGTCCTGCCAGGACCCCAGCTTGGTGCAGTAATCCCGTTGCCGCTCCTTGGCTTGCGCTGGCTCGTCCGACGAACAACCGCTCATCAGGACAACGGCAACGACAACGGCCGCTGCTCGCCTGACTGCTCGAGTAATCCCGCCGCTGTGCTGCAAGGACGTGCCCTCCCCGAAGCTTCCGCCACGAGTATGGATCACGAAGGTGTCACCTTGCGCTGATCTCCGCGCATCATCAGCAACGGATCGGCGAGGAGCTGAGCACACGACCAACCCGGCGAACCTATGCGGTCACAGCACTAGAGCGCGGCTCAGCTGAAGATCGTGATGGCCGTCGCTCAGGGCTTCGAGGTCCAGCGGGAGCCGGTCGGCAAGCGGATCATCGCCCGCATCGCCTTGCTGGACGACCCTGGCGGGGCCATCACCGGCCGCAGCCCTCTGTAGCGTCTCTCGGGGACCCGGTGGCGGTCGGCCGCGGAACGAGGCCGCAGGGGCTCAGTCCAAGATGCCCGGAGCTGTGTCGCCGGCAGCGGACGCCCGCCGGTACCTGCTGGCGCAGTGCCTCCATCGCCTGCTGCCGGGTGCCCGGACGGCCCCGGCCGTCTCCTGCTGGACGACAGCCCATGCGGATGTGCACGGGGCGAACCTCACCGAACCGCTGCGCCTGCTGGGCTGGGAAGGCTGGGGCATGGCCCCGGATGGGTTCGACGCCGCCGCTCCCTACGCCTACTCGCTGCTCCAGCCGGACACTGCCGCCCGCGTCCGTGCCACCTTCCCCGTGCTGGGCATTCCGGTCGGCCTCGCCGCCGAAGCGACCGTGTGCGCCCAGCTGCTCCATACCGCGGCCCGCGGAGACAACCTGGTCCTCGAAGGACCGCTTCGGAACTGGCTGAGGAACTCCGCCGCCGCTGAGCCCGCGCGCTCGCCCCGAACATGAGGTCGACCACGCCGAGTGCGACCCCCGACCACGGCGCCGGACGGGGCGTGTCGAGTCTTGCCCCGCAAGGGATCAAAACCCGAGATGGATCACGACCTCACAGACCGTAGCCGGGTCGCTGATCAGCGTGGAACCAGGGATCGAATCAGAGCCGGGACTCAGAGCTGGAATTCGGCCGGGGACAGCCCCAGCGTCGCGCAGGCCTCGCGCAGGACCGTCGCCTCTGCCTGGGAGAAGTGGCCGTCGGCACCAGCGATGACCATGCCGGTCTGGATCACGGCCCGGGCCTCGGTGGGCTTCTTGGCGGCCTTGGCGATCTCCCGCATGGCCTCGGCCTTGCCGTGCTGGAAGTTCATCGTGAGCTGGTCGACGTGCTTGTTGAAACGCTGCCGCAGCTGCTCCGGCGGGAAGTTCTGGAGCACGTCGTTGCTGAGGATCATCGACTCGACCTGCTGCCGCTCGGCCGGATCCACCTGCCCGTCGGTCGCCGCGACCAGCGCGCACACCGCCATGCTCGCGTCCCGGTAGGCACCGCTCTTCAACTCGGTCTTCAGCGAGCCGAGCTGCGTCTTCAGCACACCGATCAGCTGGGTCTTGCTGCCACTGCCGGACCTCGTCCCCCCGCTCTGCCCACCGGTGGCGCCACGCCCGCCCTGATTCTGCTGGAGAGCCTTGGCCTGGTCCTTGAGCTTGTCCCAGACTGCCATTGAGTCACCTCGGTCATCGTCGGAAGTCATCTCGCGAACCCGCTCCCGCGCGCTCACTGGCCCAACGCCCGACCCAGGGCAAAGGTTCCGTAAAACGCGCACCTCTCTCATGACTTGTTTCTCGGGCGCCCGACACGGTGATGACCCGCACCCGGTGATCGGGTACGGGCAGTCGCGGTGACGCCTGGTGGCAGGCGTTGTGCCGCCGCGTCACGCGTCGTCGCGCGAGCGGAGCCTCAGGCGCGGGGTGAGGCGGAACGCCGTGAAGCCCCCGGTGGCCAGGGCCGCGGTCGCCGCGAGGAGGAGGCCGATGCCACCGGTGCCGGTCGAGGCGAGGCTGCCGCTGTCGAGGTCCGTCGACGTGCCGCCCGTGGTCGAGGAGCCGGTGCCGCCGGTCGTGCCCTCGGGACCCCGACCTCGTTCAGCAGTGCGGACAGGTGATCGGGGCGGGACGGCCGGCTTGCCCGGCGGCCCGGGAAAAGCCAGCGGGACGCCGGGTTGGTGGCGGTGTTCATGTTGTCGCGGCTCGCGATGTGCTCCGGCAGCGGGGGCGGCGACCGGTGTGGGGACGGGTGAGGCTGGTTCCCCGGGCCGTAGTAGCCCAAAGCCTCCGGCTGGGAATCTTTCAGGCAGAGGTTCCCTCGGCGAAGACGGACAAGGCGACCTGGTATGTCTCGAAGGCGCGGGCCGCTCCTGCGTAGACGGCGAGGTGGATGAAGAGGTCGACGATCTCGTCTTGAGTGACGCCGTTGTTGAGCGCGATGCGCAGCTGCCCGCGCAGCGGTTCGAACGCGCCTAGCGTCGCGGCGATGGCGACGGAGACCAGGGACCGGTCGTGCGTCGACAGTGCGGTACGGGTCCATGAGTCCCCGAACGTGTGCACAGTCGCGATTTTGCGGAAGTCGGCTCCGGAGGCCGGTTCGCCGGGGCTCATCGGGAGTTCCAGGCGCTGTCCCAGGAGCTCGCTTGCGGTGTCCAGCGCCTGCTCGTAGGCGTCGTCGGTACTCATTTCTGCTCCTTGTCGGTCGGTCGGTCGTGCGGGGTGGTGGGCCGGTGGTCCTGGCCACCGGGCGTGGTTCAGGGTGGGGAGCCACGCGGGGCGGGCGCTTCGTGCTCCGGCGGTCCGTCCCGCTGGGGTATTACTGCCGGGTGGGGGTGATCGACGTGTGCTCGACGTAGCCGGTCAGACCGGCTTGCCGTACTCACGGCCTAGGCTGCTGGCCCTGTAGCCGCCGAAGGGGCCGTCGAAGCTGATCGGCGCTCCGTTCAGCGTGACGGTGCCGGTGCGCAGCCGGTGGACGGTGGCCAGGGCGCGGTCGGGGTCAGAGGTGCAGGTACCGCCGGAGGGGCGGTACCGGGAGTCGCTGACGATGCGGACGGCGTCGTCATCGTCGTCGTATGCGATGACGACCATGGGTCGGCGGGGCGGTCGGCCGGCGCGGGGATCCGGTGCTTCGACCGGCCCGCTGCCGCGCCCGCACAGTGCCGTCAGGTGGTGGGGTAGTCAGCGGAACGGCTGACTTCGGCCCACTTGCGGGCCTCGGCCAGACGGCCTTCCTCCGAGCTGATCGCAATCTCCAGGGCGTCGCTGCCGAGCAGCAGCCGGCGCGGGGGCTCCTCGGCGTCCACGGCGCCGATGATCGCGCGGGCCATGCGGTCCGGGTCACCGGGTTCGTTGCCGGCGTAGTCCGCGAACCGGGCCAGCCACAGGCCCACGGTCTCCTCGTAGTCGGGGGTCACGGGACCGGAAGGCTCCGCGGCACCGGCGGCCCAGCCGGTGCGGATGCCGCCCGGCTCGACGATGGTGACCTTGACACCGAACGGTGCCACCTCGTTCGCCAGTGCTTCGGAGAACCCCTCGACGGCGAACTTCGCGGTCTGGTAAGCGCTCAGACCCGGCGTGCCACCCACGCGACCGCCGATTGAGGAGATCTGCACGATGTGCCCGGACCGTCGGCGGCGCATGACGGGAAGGACCGCCCGGGTCATGTTGACCACGCCGTACAAGTTGGTCTCGACCTGTGCGCGGAACTCGTCCTCGGGGAAGTCCTCGATCGAGCCGCTGGTGGCGTAGCCGGCGTTGTTGACGACGACGTCAACCGAGCCGAACCGCTCCACCGCCGCGGTCACCACGGCCCGGGACTGGGTCGCGGAGGTGACGTCCAGCGCCACCGCCTCCAGTTGGTTCGGGTGCTCGGCCTTCAGGGAAGCCAGCGCCTCCGGTTTGCGGGAAGTCGCCACCACGTTGTCGCCGGCCTCCAGGGCCGCGAGCACCAGGGCCCTGCCCAGGCCCTGCGAGCCCCCAGTGATCAGCCAGGTTCGCGCCATGACGCGTGCCTCGTTTCGTCATCTGCTTCACCGCCCCGAACGGGACAGCAACTTCACTGTAGACAAAAGCGGTCTAACTGCAACATGAATGATGCAGTAATTTACTGTGTTGCATCTCACGTGATGATGTTGGTTATTTAAGTAAAGCACGGGCGTAGAATGTCGGCATCATGAGAGCAGACGCCGCGCGTAACCTGACTGCCGTCCTCCATGCTGGAGCACGACTCCTGGCGGAGGACCCGGGCGCCTCCATGGCGGCCATCGCCGCCGCCGCCGGGGTGGACCGCACGACCGTCCACCGCCGCTTCGCAAACCGTGAAGCCCTGCTCAGCGCCGTTTTCCAGGCCAAGCTCGACTCCGCCGAACGCGTTCTGGACGAGGCCCGCCTGGTCGAGTCACCCCTGCCGGTCGCCCTCCACCGCTACCTGGAGGGAATCATCGCCGTCAGCCGCGAATGGCCGGTCGACATGCGCCTGATGATGCAGAAAGACCCCACCGCCTGGGCCCGCCGTGAGGAGCAGAGCGCGCGCCTCGACGCCTTCGTCCGCCGAGCGCTGGACGAGGGCTACCTGCGAGCAGGCGTCGACGCGGCCTGGGCACGGACGATCCTGGACGAACTCGTCGACACCGTCGCCCACCGGTTCCCCGACCTGGAACCCCCGCAGGCCGCCGATCTTGTCGCCGCCACCCTCCTGAACGGCCTCGGCGCGACCTGACACCATCACCCACCGCGGAACGGGACAGGCCTGACGACCGCGACACCAGTATGCGGCTCCCCGCGTCCGACGGCGGCGTCGAGAACCCCCAATCTCGTCGGTCCCGAGGAGCCCCGTGCCGCTCTCCCGACTGAAGCCCGGGCCGGAAGCGCTGCCTCCTGGACGGCGAGGAGACCGGCAGCGACACCGTCGAGCGGCGCGTCGGCACCATCGAACGCAAGGAGGCGGCGTGGCCCCGACCGGTGAACTGCGCGTCTCCTGCTGGACGCACGGAGCGCCGGAGTGGTTGATGCAGGTCAGAGGTTGGACGTTGCCTGTGGGCCGGCGCCTCAGTTCTGTCCCGCACCCTCACCTGTACAGGCGCAGCTGCCCGATGGCGAAGGCGAGTGCGAGCCGGGAAAGGAGTGGCGGGCCGGCGGGTTCCAGGCGCAGCACCCATTCAGGCAGGCGGCTGGCGCTCCGGGCTGCTATTAAGCCCGGGTGTCCCGGAACCGGATGACCGCCCGGATTCCGCGCTTGCGCAGGTGCTCGCGGATTACTCGGGAGGAGTACGCCTTGTCGGCCAGGACCACGTCCGGCCCGGTACGGGGACGTCCTCGCTGCCGAGGCGGGCCATAACGTGAGCGAAGGCGGGTGCGTCACCGGCCTGTCCGACGGTGAGCACGAAGGCCAGCGGTCGGCAGTGGGCATCAGAGACGAGGTGGATCTTCGTGGTCAGGCCGCCGCGAGACCGGCCGATGGCACTGTCATCGGGCTCACCGGCCTGGGCCCCTTTTTGCGGGCCCCAGGTGCGTGCTGGTGAGCGCGCACGACAGTGGAGTCGACCAAGACGGCCCAACGGAGGTCCTCCTCAGCGTCGGCCTGAGCGATGAGCGCGGTGAACACCCGTTCCCAGGTGTCGTCGATGGCCCACATCCGCAGCCTGTTGTAGACGCCCCTCCAGTTCCCGAATTTCTCGGGCAGGTGGACCCACTGCGATCTGGTCTGGAACTTCCAGGCAATCGCATCGATCACCTCACGGTGATCCCGCCACCGGCCACCCCGCCCGCTGCGGCGTCCGGTCTGGCAACAGCGGCTCGATCCGCGCCCACTGCGTGTCAGTCAACGGCACGCTCGGACCAACGATCAGGTGATCCGCACGAAAAGGCCTAGTAGTGCTTCGTTACGTTGAGTGATCTCGTCTGGTGGTGGGAAGCCCTCCAGAGTGAAGTTGGGGGAGGTGGAACCGTACCGGGGTGAGTTGTCGGGGTTCGTTGCCGATGTGTTCAGGTCGTTGCCGCGGCGGGATCATCGGCGGTGGGGTGCCTGTTTATCTGCGTGGTCTGATGCTGGACGGCCGGCGCAAGTCGATCCAGCCGATGGCCGAGCGTCTGCCGGACGGGAACATGCAGGCACTGCAGCAGTTCCGCTACGAGGCGACCGTCCTCGTCGCCGCCATCAACGAGTGGCTGTGACAAGCACTTTCGAAGTTCGGCAGATCTGGGCAGTTGGACTTCCATACTCACTCAGCCGGCGTGGAGGATCCGGAAGCGGTCGGGTTGCGCCGGGTCCCGATCAACGACTTGGATCGGTGTCCAAGCCCATTGCCAAACGCTGATGCCCGGCGTGCGGGAGAACTGGATCGGCCTGCGGGTGCCCTCGACCGCCACGCGCGGCCATGCCTCGGCGATGGCCGCCCGGTCCGTACCGTGGGAACGCAGCACCGCCGCGAGGACTGCGACGGTGTCCCAGCCCTCGAAGGCGACGAAGGAGGGCGCTTCGCCAAGCCGCTCGCGGAGCTCCTTCCCGACGCGTTCACCGAGCGGACCGAGGCGTTCGGGCAGGTAACGCAGGAACGGGATCCCGGCGCCGTCCTCACCCAGCGCCGCGGCCCATTCGGCGAACTCCGGTTGTCCGGCCGGAGCGCCGATAAGGATCTCCGCGAGCCGCCGGTCGCCCCGGACGGCCCGGACGATCGGCACCGCCGGCTCCGGATGGCCGACCAGCAGTAGGAGCGCCGTCGCGCCATGATCGACGAGCGCGTCGCACAGAGCTTCGGGTGTGAGCGTCGCGTCGAGTTCGAGGACGGTGCCGCCGCGGGGAGCGAGATGGTCCCGCAGGACGCGGGTCCCGGACGCCCAGTAGACGCTCGGCTGGGTCGCCACGGCGATCCGACGCCGGCCCGCGCGGTGGAGGAAGTCCGCGTAGATCCGCCAGCCGTAGGACTGGGCCGGGGCCAGACGCGCAACCCACTCCGTCGGTACCTCGGTGAGCGTGTCGAGCACCGCGGACGAGCAGAGAAACGGCACGCCGAGGGCGTCGGCTCGGGCGGCGGCGGCGCGGGCGACCACGCTGTGATACTCACCCACCACGGCGGCCACGCCCAGATGGGCCAGTTCATCCACGGCCGCCGCAGCCCGCTCCGGATCGGCCGCAGTGTCCCGGACCACCAACTCCAAGGGTCTGTCGTCGATTCCGCCGGCGTCGTTGACCTCGCGAACGGCCAGGTCGAGTCCTGCGAGCAGGTGTCGGCCCGCCTCGACCCAGCCGGGCCGCGTCAGCGGGACGAGAGCACCCAGGCGGATGGATGACCCGTCTGTGTGCTCCACTCCGGACGGCGATGGTGGCGTGTTCATCGGGTGGCGCCTCCCCTGGGACGATGCGGTCGCGGTCCGTCCGGATCGCGCGCCGGCCGCTGACGGGGCGCGATCATCACGTCCCGCCGAGGCAGGCGCGCCCGGGTGATCATGCCGGTCATTGGAACCAACACCCGCGCCCATAGGCAACCGAGATTTCGCTTGCTGAGCCGCCAAGCTCCATCGTCATCGGCACCAGCGAGGGCCTGCGCCCAGAAGGTCACTGCCGAAACACGCTCCAAAGGGTGTCGCACAAGGCCGTGAACTGGTCATCTCCGTCCAAGAGTTGCGACGTGATCCGGGGGGCGTACGCGATCAAGAAGACTTGAGCTACCTGCCGACCCGTGGCGTCGTGATGGACCCGGGCGACCGTGGAGTCCACGCCGGCCAGGGACATGCCCGCCTGACCTCCCGCGTCGCCATTCCTCCCAGCTCGGAGCCACCAGCGTCCCGGATCCCGTCACCGCCCTGAAGTCGCTCACGCCCTCGGATCGCCATTGAACAATCAAATGGGATATAACGGATGTCATAGCTATTTATCGACCCTCACCATGACCATACGGAAGGATTCTGGTGTCGCTCTTCCTGGTTCCTGGTCTCAGTTGAAGCGGAGCCGGGGCGGGACCGTGGTCCGGGTCAATTCCGGCGGTGGATGACGGTCCTGGTGCGGCTCTCCGGAGTCAGCCGCTGGTGAGAGCGAGTGCACCGCCGACTTCGTCCAACCGGTCGCTGGCCCGGTTGAGGCATTGACAGCACCGAGTCAGCGACGCGAAGAGGATCATCAATGTCTCACCACCTCGACACTCCCCAGGCTGCGCAGAACGGCCAGCTGTTCATCGACGACCTCTACGTCTTCCCCGGCGAGGGCAGCACGGTCTTCGTCATGGACGTCAACTCCAACATCACCGGGGTCCACGCCGAACCGGGCTTCCACCACGAGGCGCGCTACGAGATCAAGGTGCACTTCGACGGTGCCGACCAGGAGACGCTCACCTATCGGTTCTCCTTCGGTGAGCCCGACGCCAACGGCCGGCAGCCCCTGCGTCTCCACACGCTCACCGGCAGCGACGCACGCGAGGACTCCGCCGAGGGCGTCCTGGTGCTGGAGGGCCGTACCGCCGAAACAGCCACCGCCGCAGGAGTCCGAGCCTGGGCCGGGCGCGTCCAGGAAGCGTTCTACGTCGACCTGGACCTGCTCGCCGTCGTCAACGGCGCCGTGGGGAAAGGCACCGCGGTGGACCTGACCTCCTGGAACCCTCGGGACGCGCGGAACTCCTTCGCCGGGACCACGGTGGAAGCGATCGTTCTGGAAATCCCCCACGGCCGCGACGAGTTGCGACCCGACGCCCGGATCGGTGTGTGGTGCGCGACCAAGCTGGCGACCGACGCCGGCGGCTGGCGGCAGATCAACCGCGGTGGCAATCCCATGATGTGGCCGATCTTCTGGCCCAACGACACGGATTTCTCGGATCCCGCCAACACCCGCCATCCCTCCGAGGACGTCGCCGCCTTCGGCAGGACGATCGCCGACCAGGTGGCCAAGGTGGTCGAGGCCACCGGCACCTCGGCCGACCCGGCGGGCTACGGACGAACCGTCGCCGGACAACTCCTCCCCGATGTCCTGCCCTACGTGATCGGCACCCCCGCGTCCTTCGGCTTCGCCACTCGCAACGGCCGCACCCGCGCGGACAACGCGCCCGAGGCGATGATGTCCCTCGTGACCAACATGGCCGTACCCAGTGGCCTCACGCCGGCGACCACCAAGGCGCAGCGGACCGACCAATTCCCCTACGTCGTACCGGAGTGAGCACACACGAGTCTGCGGGCGGTGCACCTTCGGACCCTACGGACGTGCTGCGCAAGGGTGAGGCAAGTCCAGCGGCATGCGAAGATGCGGGACCGGCAGGCCGGCCGAGTGAATGCGGCCCGGAGAAGGTTGCGGTCCCTGCGCGGGGCGTCGTCGGCGCCGTACCCCGGACGGCCACGCAGGGGTGGATCCGGTAACGCAGCACGGTGTCACCGAGGAGCGGGACGAACACGTCACGGTCCGGCGGGCCCATCCACCACGCGTTGGAAAAGTCGTGCCGCACCAGGATGCCGTGGTGGTCGCAGGCGGCGTAGAACTCCTCGCGGTCGCTGCTGCGCGGCGGCTCGTGCACCACCGGCGTGGTCACGTCCGAGGGGTGATCCTTGAACCTGCCGGCATCCTGTCGTGTGGGGAGTAATCGTGTCGCGCCTTGGGGAGCGACGACCGCACCGACACGCCGTTCGGCCGCCGCGCGGTCGACTGGGAGCTCAAGGGCGTGCCGGTACGCATCGAGGTCTCTCCACGTGACGTGGAGAACGGGACGGCCGTGCTCGTCCGCCGCGTAGCGGGAAGCAAGGAGCCGACGCCGATCGGGGCACTGTCCGAGATCCTGCCCACGGTACTGGAGGACGACCAGGCGCTTCTGCTGGCGCAGTCCCGTAAGCGTCGCAACGACCGCACCATCCAGGTGACCACGGTCGAGGAGGCTGCGGAGGCGGCTAGGACCGGCTGGGCGCGCATCGCCTGGGAGACGCTGGGCGTGGAGGGTGAGGCCAAGCTCGCCGAACAGGGCATCACCGTGCGGTGCCTGGTCGCCGCAGACGGTTCCGTTCCCGAGAGCGACGACCTGCCTGGCAACATCGCCGTCGTGGCACGCGCCTACTGACCCTGGAGATACTCGCCGCTCCCGCCGGCCGTGCGGAAGGGGGGCCGCGACCGCGACGGTGAACTGCTCTCGGAGGCGTCGGGCGCCAAGAGCGTCGCGGACCCGTCCGACTCCTGGAAGCCGACGAGCGCGCCGGACTCTTCTCCCCAGGGTCGACGCGCTCACTCCGTTCTTCACCTCGGACACCACGATGCCCGCGTCTGGACGGCCGAGGTCGGCGGTCGGATCCGCCAGTTCATCGAGCACTGTCCGCCTGCCGGCAGGGCGTGCCCTCCACCGCAGCTACGCCGCAGCCCTGCAGGGCCGGCCGCGACCAGGTGGGAGGCGTTAAGGGCGCGTCAGCGGACCGGTGGACTACAGCGATGCGCTGATGGACCTCACGGTGTTCGGGGCGACAGGAGAGCTGGGAGGACTCGCCGGCAGGCTGGCCGCGCCTCGGGCAGGCCACGCGGCTCCTGGGCGGGGCTCCCGCTGCCGGAGCCGGGGGAAGCTCACCCACTGCAGGCCTCGCAGGGTCTCCAGAGGCACTCCTCGTCGTCTGCTAGTTCCGCAGCGACGCTTGCGGCCAGCAGGACACCCAGCCTCTCCGTGACGACCAGCATGGCGTCGAGGTGGGGTCCGCAGGACGTTCCCGGAGCAGGCCGATGTCGAGTTCCCGGCGCGCAAGGCCTCCAGTTGAGCCGCGAACGACAGGTGGCGGGCCTGCACACGGGTGTCAGGACAGGTGGCTGTCACCTGTCCTGTTGTCACGACCGAATCCTCCCCGGCGAGCGCACTGCCGCACCCTCCGTACCGGCGACTTTCACACCCCTGTCACGCGCCCCTTCCTTGGCGTTCTGTGTCCCTGAAACACTCCTTCCGCGCAGATACCGTCACGTTCCGGTCGTCCCGTACCTCACCGATGAGAGGTCTGTCCTACATGTCCGAAGTCAACCGGCGCCGTTTTCTCCAACTCGCGGGTGCCACTACGGCCTTCAGCGCCCTGTCCGCCAGCATCCAGCGCGCCGCAGCCCTGCCGGCGAACCACCGTACCGGGTCGATCGAGGACGTCGAGCACATCGTCGTCCTCATGCAGGAGAACCGCTCCTTCGACCACTACTTCGGCACCCTGAGAGGCGTCCGCGGCTTCGGTGACCCCCGCCCGGTCACCCACGGCAACGGCGCACCGGTCTGGCACCAGGAGAAGGACGGCAAGGAACTCCTGCCCTTCCACCCGGACGCCGACGACCTCGGCATGCAGTTCCTGGAGGGCCTGCCGCACTCCTGGCCGGACGGCCAGCAGGCCTACAACGGCGGCAAGTACGACCGGTGGGTGCCCGCCAAGGGCACCACGACCATGGCGTACCTGACCCGCGAGGACATCCCCTTCCACTTCGCCCTCGCCGACGCCTTCACCGTCTGCGACGCCTACCACTGCTCGTTCATCGGCTCCACCGACCCGAACCGCTACTACATGTGGTCCGGCTACACGGGCAACGACGGCAGCGGCGGCGGCCCGGTTCTGGACAACGCCGAACTCGGCTACGGCTGGACCACCTACCCCGAGCGCCTCGAGCAGGCCGGCATCTCGTGGAAGATCTACCAGGACATCGGCGACGGCCTGGACGCGGCCGGCTCCTGGGGCTGGATCCAGGACGCATACCGCGGCAACTACGGCGACAACTCCCTGCTGTACTTCGACAAGTACCGCAACGCCCAGCCCGGCGACCCCTGGTACGACAAGGCCCGCACCGGCACCGACGTCAAGAACGGCGACGGCTACTTCGACCGCCTGCGCGCCGACGTGAAGGCCGGAAAGCTGCCCCAGATCTCCTGGATCGCCGCCCCCGAGGCCTTTTCCGAGCACTCCAACTGGCCCTCGAACTACGGGGCCTGGTACATCGCCCAGGTCCTGGACGCCCTCACCTCCAACCCCGAGGTCTGGTCGAAGACGGCCCTTTTCATCACCTACGACGAGAACGACGGCTTCTTCGACCACGTCGTGCCGCCGCTGCCGCCGAAGGACGCCTCCCGCGGCCTGTCCACCGTCGACGTCACCCCTGACCTCTTCCCGGGCGACGGCCGCAGGACGGCCGGCCCCTACGGGCTGGGCCCGCGCGTGCCGATGCTGGTCGTCTCGCCCTGGAGCAAGGGCGGCTACGTCTGCTCCGAGACCCTCGACCACACCTCGATCCTGCGGTTCATGGAACGCCGCTTCGGCGTGCGCGAGACGAACATCTCGCCCTGGCGCCGGGCGATCTGCGGTGACCTGACGGCCGCGTTCGACTTCTCCCGCAAGGACCCGCGCCCGGCCCCGCTGCCCGGCACCGACGCGTACGAGCCGCAGGACCGCGAACGCCACCCCGACTACAGGCCCACCCCGCCCGCGGACCCGCGCATGCCCCGGCAGGAGCGCGGACTGCGCCGCTCCCGGCCGCTGAAGTACGCCCCGCACGTCGACGCCTCCGTCGACGCGGCCGCCGGGAAGCTCACCCTCACCTTCGCCTCCGGGCCGAAGGCCGGCGGCGCCTTCCACGTCACCTCCGGCAACCGGGCCGACGGCCCCTGGACGTACACCACCGAGGCCGGCAGGACGCTCCGGGACACCTGGAACTCGGCGTACTCCGCGGGCTCCTACGACCTGACCGTGCACGGCCCGAACGGCTTCGTGCGCGTCTTCAAGGGTTCGAACAGCACAGCCGGCTGCGAGGTCACCGCCCGCCACCGGGGCGACGACATCGAGCTGACCTTCACCCACCGTGGCACCCACACGGCACGGCTGCGGATCGCCGACGGTTACGGCGGCAGGCCCTCGGCCGTCACGGTCCGCCCGGGCGCGACCGTGCGCCGGACCGTCGACCTCACGAGAAGCCGCCGCTGGTACGACTTGACCGTCACCGCCGACGGCGACAAGGCCTTCCTGCGCCGGTTCGCGGGGCACGTCGAGAACGGACAGCCGGGCGTGAGCGACCCGGCGATCATCACCGCGTAGCCGTGGTGAGGTGCCCCGGATCGTGCGACCGGGGCACCTACGCCGGTCCGGCCGCGGCCGAGTCCGGCTCCAGGACCCGTCACGGGCCCTGGGAACCGGACATCCGGGGCTCGGCTTGGACGCCCGGGACAGGGACAGCGCGGACATATCACTCTCAGTGGCCGCTGGGATGATCGGAGCGGGGGGAAACCGCCCGCTGAGGGGAGAAGTTGACGATGGAATCAAGGCACGTACGAGACTGACCTTGAACAAGGAATGGGCCGTCGGCACCCGCATCGGGGGTGGCGGCTTTGGCGTAGTTCTCGCAGCGGAGGACACCGCTGACGAGAGGGCGGCGGTGAAGCTCGCACCCAAAGCGCCGGGCACCTGGCGCGAGTTGTCCTTCATCGGTCTGGAAGGTGTCCGCAACGTGCCGGTCATCGACGGCGGCGAGCACGACCACCAGTGGGTGCTGCTGGTTTCCGTGCCGAGGTGTCGCTGCGCGACTACCTCCAGGAGCACGGTCGGCCGCCCCTCAGCGACGCGGTCGCCACGCTGAATGACGTCGCCGAAGCAGCAGCATCGTCTCCTCGCGCCCGGCCCGGTCCGACGCTC
Source organism: Streptomyces sp. NPDC085937 (assembly GCF_044540535.1). Taxonomy (NCBI): domain Bacteria; kingdom Bacillati; phylum Actinomycetota; class Actinomycetes; order Kitasatosporales; family Streptomycetaceae; genus Streptomyces; species Streptomyces sp. NPDC085937. The sequence goes on from NZ_JBITSH010000004.1 coordinate 506,505, forward strand.
CTCGGCTGGTCCCTGTGAGCCGGCCGAGCCCCGGCCTCCCGGGCCTTGGAACCGGAGGTAGCCAGTGTGACGGGGCCGGTTCGGGTTCTCGTATCACGTGTCACAAGCGTGGAAGACGGCATCCGTGACGACGCATGTGGATTCTCGCAACTGGTCGCGGGCAACCGCACTTTCATGAGTCACGATGTGATGGTGGAGGCCGCCTCAGGCGGTGACGGCGGCAGTCCGGTAATCGTCCTGCTTCTGTGTTTCTTCCTGATCATGGGGGTGGTCCAGGTCGTTCGTCCTCAGTTGCTGTGGAAGGCCAACAGCCGCCTCCAGCGGGGCTGGGTGAGGAACCCCGATGCTACTGAGCCCACCAGCAAGGGCTACGCGATGAACCGGGTGATCGGAGTGATCTTCTTAGGGCTTGTCTTATGGATGCTGTTTCAGCAGTTCTGACCCCGCACGGGCCACCTTCGCCGACCTCGGCCAACCGCGGCCGCGTCAGCAAGGCTTCCGCCGCCTACGGATCCGCTGGGAACGACGCGACGACAACCACGAGGGCTTCTTCAGCCTCGCCGTCTGTCTGACCACCCACGGCCACAATTACAGGTTCTGCTAGGGCCAGTTGAGCCTCGGACCATGGAGCTCTACGGGGGAGCAAGACGGGTCGGCGAGACCGGGGGCGCGGCAGCGCGGGCGGCGCAGTCCGAGCGGAGCGTCGAGGAGTTCTTCGAGGCGGTTCTGGCGGCCGGACCGAGGCCGGTGGGCCTGCTCAGCCGGGAGACGAGCGGGAACCTCATGCTTGCTGGGCGGATCAGCCGTTGGTTTTACAGTCCCGCCGGTCCGTTCGCATTCGCTGATGCAGTGGGTGTTGTCGCTGGCACTGTGGCTGGCGGCCTTGGTGCAGCAGCAGTTGGTGCTGCGTGTATCGGTACGGCTGGCGCTGTGTCGACGCCGCCTTGGTCACCGGCGCGCTTTGGGGCGCAGGGGGCGGCGCTGCTGGTGCCACGATCGCAGGCGGCACGCAAGCGGAACGAGAGAATGGCATGTGCGGCGGCCTGATTGGTGGAGCAGTCGGGAGCTTCTTCTGAGGAGGAACGCGTGGAACGAAAGAGCCCAAACACGCTCGCGGTAGTCGTCAGTTGTGCCGTTCTTACCTGCCTCGTGGGAGTTCTTGCCACTGCTGCTGGACTCTTCGACTGGCCAATTTGGGAGTCCGCCGTGCTCTTCGCTGCGGTCGGCCTCATTGGGGGCGGCATTGCCGTAGCGCGGCGAAAGTCAGTGTCTGGAAGAGGCGAAGAGACGCGATGACATCCGCAGCCAGCGAGATGTTACGGATGCAAGAGTACTGACTGGGCCAACAGCGCCTACTGCAAGCATGTGGGCTGGCCGCCAGGCGATGCCCTGGCGGCCGGCCCTCACGAGGCGACGTGAGCTTCCGCACCGGCCTGGGCACCGCGTACGCCTCGCGCAGCCTGCTCTACAAGTGCCGCAGTTCCTGCAGACGCCCACCACGGCGGGTTAAGGCTTCGGCCTCAGCGTGAGCGAAGCAGGACTGCTCTCCCTGCCCATGCTGGCCGCGATGTCTGTGGGCGGAATCCTCTCCGGTGCGCTGGCCGCACGGGTGAGTCAGAAGGCGCAACTCGTCGTGAGCGCCCTCCTGAGCACACTGGCCTGCGCGGCCTTCGCGCTGCGGCAGGACAGCTGAACCGTGCATCCCGCCCCTGGCGGCCGCGTCAACCTGGACCAACCTGGCGCCCGACCCTCAAAGGTCAGAGCAGCCATGACACCCACCCCGTGCACGCGACACGACCGTGATCATCCGGACAGCGCTTGAAGCGGCAGCACGACTACCCCGTACGCAAGGAACGAGAAGGCTGCTGCTACGGCCAAAACGAGTGCGCGTTCCCTGTTACTGCGAGCCAGCAGGGAGGCGAGGACCGAGACGCTGAGGCAGGCCCACGCCTGCGTGGCGTAGTGCAGGTGCCAGCCGTAGAGCAACGCCTCCATTCCGCAGACGCCCGCGACACTGGCAAGCCCGACGACCCGGAGCCGCGTCGTCCGACCACGCAGCGACCAGTGGCCGGCTGCGCCGAAGAACGGCGGTGATGCACGCCATGGACAACCACACGAGGGGGAAGAACAGTTGCCCCATGCCGTCACGTCCCAGCTCCGCATACCCGTAGTAGCCCACGACTAGGCCGACTTCGGTTGCGAGGCCACACGAGATCGCCGGCCCGACGGGACCTCGTCGCGAGACGAGGGCGCCGGTCACGAACGCGGCGACGCACCACGCAGCACCAGAGTTCGCGATCTGGTTCCACACGCCGGGCAGCCATCCCTGGGCGAGGTTGGTCAGCACTCCAAGGAGGAGACCTGCGAGCGCCGACAGGATCACTGGACCGCGCAACGTTCTCCTGGCGATCATGGTTGGACGGTCAGTACTCAGAAGCATGTCGCCTCTGCGGGTCGTAGTTGCACGGGACGCGACTGTACGCTCTTTGTATACATGGAGTGTATACGGGGGGTGGAGGTGCCCTGGCCGGTCCCTCATTGTTGTCTGACCGTTCATTCAAGATATGTTAGCCTGCTTGGCGACCACAGGCGAGCACTCGACTGCCTGCCGGGGAACCCCAGGAGCTTGCACATGAACGAACGTAGGGCCCTCATCCTTGACTTCGGTGGTGTCCTCACCACGCCGCTGCTGGCGTCAGTCACCGAATTCGAGCGTGACGAAGGACTTCCACAGGGCAGTGTCGTGCGTCAACTTGCCGGCGATCATGAGATCCTCCGCCTCACCGAAGACTTGGAACGCGGCTCCGTCACGCAGGCACAGTGGAACGAGGTCGCAGCCCTGCGGATCGGGGTCAGCCCCGACAACCTGTTGGGGCGGATATTTTCCGGACTGAAACCGGAGCCGTTGATGTTCGAAGCGGCGGCGGCCGCCCGTCGGCAGGGAATCCGGGTCGGTTTGCTGTCGAACAGCGTAGGCAGGGCTCCCTGGGACCTCTACGCCGACTGCGATCTGGGAACCACATTTGACGCGGTGCTGATCTCGGAGGAACACGGGTTGCGAAAGCCCGAGCCGTCGATATATGAGCAGATGCTCAAGATGCTCGAACTTCCTGCCAACGCCTGTGTTTTCGTGGACGACACCCCGCACAACCTTCCCCCAGCTGCCGCCCTGGGCATGGCTACGGTCCAGGCGCGGGAGCCACGGGCGACGATCACCGAGATTCAGGACCTTCTCGGTATCAGCCTGATCCACTGAAATCCTGCACAACCGCATACTCGACCGAGCCAAACATGCGTGGCCGGTGGAAACCACCCTGGAGTGACCTTGCCGATTGCTCGCCGGTTCTACGCCCCTGTTGTCCTCCCCGGCTGACCAAGGATCTCGATAGGGTGGCTCGGCGGAGGGATCTGATGAGCGCTGGGGAGATGAGTCGCGCGGAGGCGGTCGTGCTCGTGCAGCGGGTTATGGAAGCGGACTACCCCTCAGATGACGAGGTGGACGGCTGGCTGGACAGGCTCGACAGTGCCCTGGCATGCCCGTCCGGTTATGTCAGCGACTTGATCTTCTGGCCGCCGGAGCGGGAGCGTTCGGCTGATGAGGTAGTCGATCAGGCCCTGGCGTACCGGCCGATCGCTTTGTGAGGTCGGGATTCAGCCCTGAAGCCCAGATGAGTAGAGCTGCGGTGGTTGCGGTGCCGAGGAAGATGTAACCGCGCTTGTCGTAGCGGGTGGCCACGGTCCGGAACTGCTTCAGCATGTTGATCGCTCGTTCGACAGTGTTGCGTTTCTTGTAGCGCTCTTCGTCGAAGCCGGGTGGCCGTCCGCCGCGTGAGCCTTTGCGCAGGCGGGCGGCCTGGCTGTCGGGCTTCTCCGGGATCGAGTGCCGGATACCACGGCGTCGCAGATACTCGCGGCGCGGACTGTTGCTGTATGCCTTGTCGGCCGCGAGGCTGTCGGGCTTCGTGCGCGGCCGGCCCGGACCGACCCGCGGAACACGGATCTTCTCCAGCACTGTCTGGAACTGGGTGCAGTCCGCCCGCTGTCCGCCGGTGACGACCAGGGAGAGCGGGCGGCAGCGGCCGTCCGCGCGCAGGTGGAGTTCGCTGGTGAACGGTGCAGAATTCCGTCGATCACCTGCCGATGGTCCCGCCACCGGCCACAATGTCCGTTGCTCACCGGCAGGAACGGCCGCAGCCGTTCCCACTCGGCATCTGTCAGATCGCCCCGCCCCATGGCCACAACAACGACCCAGGCACGGACGAGTCACATGATCGCCCGGACAGCTCGAGTCGATATCTTCGACACGTCCATGTTGCCCATCCCGAAGGCCGCGCTCTCCTCCGCCCGCTTCAACGTCCACTTCATCTGCGGCCTGGGGATCCGCGCCGGGCCGCGCCGCAGCCGGTCCAGCTCCGACACCCGGGCGCTCGGCGGCAGCGTCAGCAGGGAGTCCAGGAACGCCCGTTGATTGATGCTCAGCAGCCCGTGGAGGGTCCTACAGCCGCTGGTTCGCCGCCTGCTTCACCGCCGCCACCAGCCGGGCCAACGTTGTCACCCTGGGCGGCAGGTGAGCCGGGGGAGATGCTTTCGTTTGGCGGTTCTGCCTGCGGGTGTTCCGTGGGGGGTTGTTGTTTTGGACGGCCTGGGAGAACCGTCCGGGCGGTCTATTCTTCGTGTGGGTTGGCTGGTGTTGGGGTTGCTGGTCGGGTGGGGTGGGGGGTGTGTTGTGTTGGTTTCAGGGGTTGTGGGCTGTGTCCTGGTGGTGGGGGGTAGTGGTTTTGTCGGGGGGGGTGCCTCTATGTCTTTCGTCAAGCAGGTCGGGGGCGCCTCGGCTGGTAGAAGGTTCCGTCGCGGAGCATGGCGAACAGGACGCTGATGCGGTGGCGGGCGAGGCGGAGGAGGGCCTGGGTGTGGGTTTTGCCGCGGGCTCTGCAGCGGTCGTAGTAGGTCCGGGAGGCGGGATCATGGAGGGCTGCGAACGCGGAGAGGAACATCGCGCGTTTCAGCTGCCGGTTGCCGCCTCGGGGGGCGTGGTCGCCGTGGATCGAGGTGCCGGACTGCCGGGTGGCCGGGGCGAGACCGGCGTAGGAGGCCAGGTGGCCGGCGCTCGGGAACGAGCTGCCATCGCCGACGGTCGCCAGGAGGACTGCGGCGGTCCTGACGCCGATGCCGGGCATCGAGGTCAGGACCGGAGAAAGAGGGTGGGCCTCCAGCAGTGCCTCGATCCGCGCCTCCAGGGCCCGGCGTTGCTCGTGAACGGCGGCCAGCGACTTCGCCAGCGACTTCGCCAGCGACGGGACGATCACGTCGAGGGTGCCGGTGCCCGGAACGGTGACGGTCTGCTCGTCGAGCGCGGTGAAGATGTCGTCGACCAGCCGCTCGGCCATGCGCGGGGCCCGGGGCCGGACGACTTCGACCAGCTTTCGGCGGCCGGCCTTCCGCAACGCCTGCGGGGATCCGTAACGCTCGAGGAGCCAGGTCACCGCCTGGTGGTCCAGACGCGGCCCGAGGACCCGTTCGAGGCTGGGGTGAAACTGGGTGAGCAGGCCGCGGATGCGGTTGCTGGTGCGGTTGGCCTCGCCGGCGAGGTCCTGGTCGAAGCCGACCAGCATGGTCAGCTCTGCGGTGATCTCATCGGTCAGGTCGAGGGTGCGCAGGGTGTGGGGCATGGTGCGGGCGGCGTCCGCGATGACCACGGCGTCCTTCGCGTCGGTCTTGGCCTCGCCGGGATAGAGGTCGGCGATCCGCCGCATCGCCAGTCCGGGCAGGTAGGCGACCTGACAGCCGGCGTCCCGGGCGACCGTCAGCGGGAGGGCGCCGATGGAGGCGGGCTGGTCCACGACCAGCAGAACCGTGCCGAACTTGGCCGTGAGCTTGTCGAAGACGACCCGCAGCTTCGGTTCGCTGTTCGGCAGCTGCTTGTCGAACACCGTCTTCCCGGCCGGAGTCAGCCCGTGGCCGTGATGCGTCTGCTTGCCGACGTCCAGGCCCAGGAAGACGCCCACCCCGTCGATATCGATCACCGTGCCCCCACATGCGTCGATGCGTGCCGGCCCCAGGGTCGGGAGCCGTTCGCGCGCATCCACGTTATGCAGACCTGCCGCCCGAAAGCGGCCGGGCATTGGCGCCCGGCCGGACGGCGGTCGGACCTCTGATCAGCGTCTCCGACGGCACCCCACGGACCCGGTGACACCACCCCCCAGGTCATCCCATCGACAGGGGGCAACAGCCATGCCGGGCCCGGAGGCCAGCGGCCCTCTTGCAGGACCGCAAAAAACATAACGGGGGGGCGGTGGTTGGTGAGTTGGTGGGGCGTGCGGTTGTTGGTGGTGGGCCCGCAGTGCGGGTTCTGGCACGCCGGGCGCCGTTGTCGGGTGGTGGGTTGGTGGGTCATGTCTGTGGGGATCTGACGCGGCCGGAGTCGTTGCGGGGGGGGGTTGGCGGGGGGGGGGGATGTGGTGGTTCGTGCGGCTGCTTATGTGGGGCGTGATGCGGCCCGGTGTGAGGCGGTGAATCTTCGCGGCACTGTGGCCCTGTTGGAGGAGGCGCGGCGGGAGGGGGTGGGGCATGTGGTGTATGTGAGTACGGCTTCCGTTTACGGTCCTGGTCCGCACCGTGGTGTGGGTCAGGAGGCGTTGGTGCCGTGTCCGGTTTCCCCGGCGAGCATGTCGCGGTTGCGGGCGGAGCGGGCTGTGCTCGAGGCGGGTGGCACGGTGGTGCGGCCGCATCTGGTGTATGGGGCGGGTGATGTGTGGTTCGTGCCGGCGGTGGTGCGGTTGTTGGCGGGGGTGTCGGTGTGGCCGGCGGGGCGGGTGTCGCGTAGTTCGCTGATCGCGGTGGGTGATCTGGCGCGTGCGGTGGCGGGTCTGGCGTGCGGGCCGAGGGCTGTGGACCGTTGTGTGGTGTATCACGCGGCGGATCCCCGGCCGGTGGCGGCGGACCGGCTGTTGGCGGTGTTGGGGCGGCATTTGGGGGTTGTGGTGCCGCGTGGGGTGGTGTCGGTGGGGGAGCATCGTGAGCTTGTCAGGCGCGCCGTGCCGGATTTGTCCGATCATCAGTACGGGTTGCTGACGGTGGATCACTGGTATCGGGCGGATCGTCTGTGGTCCCGGATCGGTGAGGGTCCGGGGCCGGGTTTCGAGGCCCGTTTCGCGGAGGTGGCGCGCTGGTATGCGGCGTATCTCGCCGGGCGGGGTCCGGCCCCGGTGCGGCGGGGGGCGGCGGGCCGGGCGGGGCGGCGGGCTGAGCGGGGCCGGGGCGGCGGCGGGGGGTTTAGCGGGCGGGGGCCGTTGTGTCGGTGTGCAGTTTGAGCATGCGGTCTTCGCTCATGTCGACGGAGGCCAGGACGGAGGGGACTGTGATGCTGGGCAGCAGGTGGCGCAGCAGGGCGGTGACTCTGGTGGCGAGGTCCTGGTGTCCGCTGAGTGCCTGGGAGAGGGACTGGATGCCTGTGTAGGCGCCGACGAGTATGCCGGAGGTCTCGGCCGGCACGATGTGGGGGAGCAGTTCGCCCTGGGCCTGGGCCTTCTCCAGGCGTTCCTGGAGCATGCTGTCCCAGCGCATGAAGGAGTCGCTGCGGTTGAGGCCGTGGGCGAGTTCGTCCAGGGCCAGCCGCACCGCCGCCTGGACCAGGGGGTCGGTCTGCAGGCGGTAGGTGTGCAGCAGCACGATGTCGACGATCTCCTGGATCTTGGACGGGCGGTCCGGGACGTGGAAGTCGTGGTTCTGGGAGAGGAGTACCTCCTGGGCGAGGTCCTCCTTGGAGGGGAAGTGGAAGTAGAGCGCGCCCTTGGTGACGCCGGCTTCCGCGAGGATCTGGGAGATCGTCGCCGCCTGGTAGCCGTGTTCCTGGAAGACCTTGGCCGCGGCGAACAGGATCGTCCTGCGTGTGCGGATGGCCCGCTCCTGTTCAGCCATGCTGTCCTCCAGTCGATCCACGCGCCCGGGCATACCGTCGATTGCAAACCATCCAGTCCGTATTTAACAGCCTGTCTGTGTCTGCCGGCGATGCCGTGGTCGGCGGGATGGCCGTCCCTCGGCCGCGGCCGCGCCGGTCCGGTCGCGGACGTACGGGAGGGCGGGTCGGGTCGTGGACGCACAGCCGGGCCCGGTCCGGTCGCGGACGTACGGCGGGCGGGTGCGGTCGTGGAGGCGCGGGTGGGCGGGTGCGGTCGTGGACGCGCGGGCGGGTCTGGTCGTGGACGCGCGGGAGGGCGGGTCTGGTGGTGGGCGTGCGGGTGGGCCGGCCGGGAGGCGCTGTGTGCGCCGTTGCGGCCGGCCCGTGGCCGTGGTGGGGTCAGGCGGCGGGTGCCGCCACGGTCACGGTGGACCGGAAGACCGGGTTTCCGTCCTGATGGCCGGTCACCTGGACGGCGGTCTGTTCCTGGTCGGTGTGCGGCAGGCGGCGGGCGTCGATGGCGCAGGGGGTGTCCAGTTCGGCGTAGCGGCTGAACTGTCCGGTGAGGGACAGGGGCATGGCGTCCTCGCCGGCGGTCGCCACGGCGGCCTGCCGGGCGGCCTCGAGCAGCATCATGCCCGGTATGTGGTCCACCGGGTGTTCGAAGAGGACGGGGTGGCGGGTGTCCACCCGCAGCTGCCAGCGGCCCGGCCGGCCCACGGGTGACAGGACGACGTCGGTGGGTGAGACGCGGCCGACGTTCTGGGGCGCTGTCGGGGCGGTGAGGGCGAGCTGGGGGCCGGCGTTGTTCAGCCGGTCGGCGCGCAGCCGCTGGTAGACCTTGGAGGTCATGCAGGTGAAGGACGCGGCGCCGGTCGCGACCACCTGCCCGGCGCGGCGCATCACCGCCGTGTAGCGGAGTCCGGCCAGGTTTTCCCGGCGCATCCTGACGTCCTCGCAGACGACGTCGATGTCGAGGGAGGCCGGCGCGCCGCCGACGAGGAGGTGCTCCGGGCGCACCGTGAGCGACAGGTCCCGCATCAGGAAGTGGTGGCCGAGCGGGACTGCGTACTCCGCGTGGGCCAGCAGTGAGCCGATCTGGCGGAGTGTCTCCGCCGCGATGAGCGGGTCGTGGCAGCCGTTGACGCTGGTGAAGAAGATGTGACCGCGGGGCCACTGGGCGGTCACGGCGAACCGGCACTCGTCCGCGCGCTCCCAGCCGGTGAGCATGACCTCGGCGACGCTGGCGCGATGGACGAACTCCTTGGGGACGGTGGTGGTCAGGGACGGGTGACGCGGCGCGGTGGATCCCGCCGCCGCCCCGTGACCGCTCTGCGTGTACTGCGTGCCGCGGCCGGTCCCGTGGCGGACCGCGCGAAGATCGCCGACCTGCTCCGGCCGGAACGCATCGGCGTCCACCTGTCCGAGGAGTTCCAGCTGCACCCCGAGCAGTCCACCGACGCCCTCGTCGTCCACCACCCCGAGGCGAACTACTTCAACGCGGGAGGCCGCGCGTGACGACCTCGGTGACGACCTTCTCCTTCGAGTTCTTCCCGCCGAGGACCGCGGCCGGCGAGCGGACCCTGTGGCAGGCGGTCCGCCAGGTGGAGCCCCTGCGCCCGGACTTCGTCTCCGTGACCTACGGCGCCGGCGGCTCCTCCCGGACCCGCACCATCGAGGTCACCCGGCGCATCGCGGCGGAGACGACCCTGCGCCCCGTCGCGCACCTCACCGCCGTGGGCCACTCGGTCGCCGAGCTGCGCCAGATCATCGGCGCCTACGCGGACGCCGGCATCAAGGACGTCCTCGTCCTGCGCGGCGATCCCCCCGGCGACCCCCGGGGACCGTGGGTGGCGCACCCGGACGGCTTCACCCACGCCTACCAGCTGGTCGAACTCGTCCGCTCCCTGGGCGACTTCACCGTCGGCGTCGCCGCCTTCCCCGAACGGCACCCCCGCTCGCCCGACTGGGACACCGACATCCGGCACTTCGTGGCCAAGTGCCGTGCCGGCGCCGACTACGCCATCACCCAGATGTTCTTCCACGTCGAGGACTACCTGCGGCTGCGCGACCGGGCGGCCGCGGCCGGCTGCGACATCCCGATCGTCCCCGAGATCATGCCCGCCACCGACGTGCGCCAGATCCGCCGCTTCGCCGAACTGAGCGACGCCGCCTTCCCCGAGGACCTGGCCCACCGTCTGCAAGCCGTCCGCGACGATCGCGCCGCGGGCCACCGCATCGGCGTCGAGTACGCCACCGCCATGGCAGAACGCCTGCTGGCGGAGGGCGCGCCCGGACTGCACTACATCACCCTGAACAGGTCCACCGCGGCCCTGGACATCCACCGTAACGTCATCAGTTCAAGGAGCATTCGTGTCGCCTGAGTTCGAGGATTTCAAAGTCGCCGACCTCTCCCTGGCCGCGTTCGGCCGCAAGGAGATCACCCTCGCCGAGCACGAGATGCCCGGCCTGATGGCGATCCGCGAGGAGTACGCCGACGCCCAGCCCCTCGCCGGCGCACGTATCACCGGCTCCCTGCACATGACGGTGCAGACCGCCGTCCTCATCGAGACCCTGGTCGCCCTCGGCGCCGAGGTCCGCTGGGCGTCCTGCAACATCTTCTCCACCCAGGACCACGCGGCGGCCGCCATCGCCGTCGGCCCGGACGGCACGCCCGACAACCCGCAGGGCGTCCCGGTCTTCGCCTGGAAGGGCGAGACCCTCCAGGAGTACTGGTGGTGCACGGAGCAGGCGCTGACCTGGCCCGGCAGCCCCACCGGCGGCCCGAACATGATCCTGGACGACGGCGGCGACGCCACCACCCTCGTCCACCAGGGCGTCGCCTACCTCAAGACCGGCGAGCTGCCCCCGGCCGACAACGAGGAACTGGCGGCCGTGGCCGCCCTGCTGAAGGCGAGCACACTCGACTGGACCGGCATCGCCGCGCAGATCCGCGGTGTGACGGAGGAGACCACGACGGGTGTGCACCGCCTGTACGAGATGCACCGTGAGGGCTCTCTGCTGTTCCCGGTGATCAACGTCAACGACGCGGTGACGAAGTCGAAGTTCGACAACAAGTACGGCTGCCGGCACTCGCTGGTGGACGGCGTCAACCGGGCCACGGACGTGCTGATCGGCGGCAAGACCGCGGTCGTGTGCGGCTACGGCGACGTCGGCAAGGGCTGCGCGGAGTCGCTGCGCGGCCAGGGCGCCCGCGTGATCGTCACCGAGATCGACCCGATCTGCGCGCTGCAGGCGGCGATGGACGGCTACCAGGTCACGACGCTGGACGAGGTCGTCGAGACGGCCGACATCTTCATCACCACGACCGGCAACAAGGACGTCATCATGGCCTCGGACATGGCCAGGATGAAGCACCAGGCGATCGTCGGGAACATCGGTCACTTCGACAACGAGATCGACGTGGCCGGCCTCGCGAAGACTCCGGGCATCGTCAAGGACGAGGTCAAGCCGCAGGTCCACACCTGGACGTTCCCCGACGGCAAGAAGATCATCGTGCTGTCCGAGGGCCGCCTGCTGAACCTGGGCAACGCCACCGGCCACCCGTCGTTCGTGATGTCCAACTCCTTCGCGGACCAGACCCTGGCCCGGATCGAGCTGTTCACCAAGCCCGACGCGTACGGGACGGGCGTCCACGTGCTGCCCAAGCACCTCGACGAGAAGGTCGCCCGTCTCCACCTGGACGCGCTCGGCGTCAAGCTGACCACGCTCCGCCCGGAGCAGGCCGACTACATCGGCGTCGAGCCCGGGGGCCCCTACAAGCCGGACCACTACCGCTACTGACGGCACCGGCGAAGGCCCGTCGCGGCTGTCCGGAGACAGCGGCGGCGGGCCTTCGCGGATCGTGGAGCGCAGCGCTACGTCGTGTGCGGTTGTCGTGTGCGGTTGTCGACCGGGGGCGCGGGCGGTGGCCCGCGCTGTCGCGGGGCGGACCTACTTCCCGTCGCGGTTGAAGGTCGAGGTGGACCAGAAGTAGCCGAGGACGGTCAGGGCCAGGCACCAGCCGACGGCGAGCCAGCCGTTGTGGCCGATCTCGGTGCCCAGGAGCAGGCCGCGCAGGGTCTCGATGGCCGGCGTGAAGGGCTGGTACTCGGCGATCGGCTGGAACCAGCCCGGCATCGAGTCGACCGGGACGAAGGCGCTGGACAGCAGCGGCAGCAGGATCAGGGGCATGGCGTTGTTGCTGGCGGCCTCGGCGTTGGGGCTGACCAGGCCCATGCCGACGGCGATCCAGGTGAGCGCCAGGGTGAAGAGGGCGAGCATCCCGAACGCCGCCAGCCACTCCAAGGCGGTGGCGTCGGTGGAGCGGAACCCGATGGCCACGCCGACGGCGCCGACGAGGACGACGCTCAGGATCGACTGCAGGACGCTGCCGGCGACGTGTCCGACGAGGACCGAGGGCCGGTGGATGGCCATGGTGCGGAAGCGGGCGATGATGCCCTCGTTCATGTCCATGGAGACGGAGACCGCGGTGCCGATGACGGTGGAACCGACGGTCATCAGCAGCAGGCCGGGGATGATGTAGGCGATGTAGGCGGAGCGCCCTCCGCCGCCGATGCCCGCGCTCATGGTGTCGCCGAAGATGTAGACGAACAGCAGGAGCAGCATGATCGGCGTGAGCAGCAGGTTCAGTGTGAGGGACGGGTAGCGGCGCGCGTGCAGCAGGTTGCGGCGCAGCATCGTGTTCGAGTCACGCACGGCGAGGGAGAGGGAGCTCATCGGACGGTCTCCTTGGGCTGGGTGGGGACGCCGGCGCCGCCGGTCAGGGCGAAAAACACGTCGTCGAGGTCGGGGGTGTGCACGGTGAGTTCGTCGGCCTCGATGCCGGCGGAGTCCAGCCGGTCGAGGACGGAGCGCAGCTCGCGCTGGCTGCCCCCCGAGGGGATCTGGAGGGCGAGGGCGTCGTCGTCGCGGGTCGCCGGGTTCAGCGCGAGGGCGGCGGCCTGGAAGGCGACGGGGTCGGTGAAGCGGAGCCGGACGTGGCCGCCGGGGACGAGGCGCTTGAGTTCGGCGGCGGTGCCCTCGGCGGCGATCTTTCCGTCGTTCAGCACGGCGATGCGGTCGGCGAGTTCGTCGGCCTCCTCCAGGTACTGCGTGGTGAGGAAGACGGTCACGCCGTCGGAGACCAGCTCGCGGATGATGCCCCACATGTTGTGCCGGGAACGCGGGTCCAGGCCGGTGGTGGGCTCGTCCAGGAAGATGATCCGCGGGGAGCCGACCAGCGTCATCGCGATGTCCAGGCGGCGCTTCATACCGCCCGAGTAGGTGGAGGCGGGCTTCTTCGCCGCTTCCACCAGGTCGAAGCGCTCCAGCAGTTCGGCGGTCACCCGCCGCCCCTCCTGCTTCGGCAGGTGGTGCAGGTCGGCCATGAGGAGCATGTTCTCCTCGCCGGTGATCAGACCGTCGACGGCGGAGAACTGGCCGGTGACGCCGATCGAGGCCCGCACGGCCTGCGGGTCCGCGGCGAGGTCGTGGCCCGCGACCTGGGCCTGTCCGCCGCCGGCGGAGATGAGGGTGGAGAGGATCTGCACGGTGGTGGTCTTGCCGGCCCCGTTCGGACCGAGCAGAGAGAAGATCGTCCCTTCGGGAACGGTCAGGTCGATGCCGTCGAGCACGGTCTTGTCGCCGTACGACTTGCGCAGCCCGTTCGCTGTGATGGCCGGCTTGGTCATGAGGGGGGCTCCTTGTTGGGTGCGGGTCAGAGGCTGCGGGCGGTGATGTCGCCGTAGGAGGTGGTGGCGTGGATGACGAGCCCGGCGGCGGTCCCGTCGGTGGTGGTGAGGGTGTTGTCGATGCGGCCGTGGGTGGTGCCGGCGTTGAGGGTGGCGGAGGTCGTGGAGGCGGCACCGAGGGTGATGTCGCCCTGCTCCGTACGGAGTGTGACCGTGCCGCAGACCGCTTCGGTGACACGGAGATTGCCCTTCCGGGTGGCGATCTCGGCGGTGCCGTTCAGGCGGTGGACGGTGACGTCGCCTGCGACGAGGGCGATGCGGGCGCCTTCGATCTCGTCGAGTTCGACCGTGCCCTGGGTGCTGTCGAGGGTGACCTCGCCGAGGCGCCCGTGGCCCTTCAGTTCGGCGTCGGTGGCCTTGGCCTCGACGCGGGAGCCGGCGGGCAGGTGGACGGTCACCTCGACGATGCCGTAGGAACCGAGGATCCGGTTCCTGACCGCGGGGGCGTCGATGCGCAGGACGCCGTCGGCGAGGGCGACCGTGGTCTTCTCCGCCGCCTGCAGGTCGAGGCTCTTGGAGGCATCGGAGGGCAGGACCTCGACGGTGGTGTCGGTCCGGTCCGTGGCGGTGAACCGGATGCGTCCGGCCGGGATGTCGAGGACGGCCGCGACGGGGGCGGGGGTGTCGAACCTCTGCATCGTGCACTCCTTCTTCTGCATCGTGCGCTCCTGCGAACCAATGTTTCTGATGACAGAAACGCTACGTTGCATTCACCAAATAGGCAACGCAGTTGTTGCCTCAAGTAGTAGTAAGTGCAGGTAGATGCAAGCAAATCATTGCAATGAGGCGAGACTTAACGCAACGACCTCTCCTGCTTTCGTTGCAACAGATTGAGGGCGAACGCTATACGGGGGCCTCCGGGAGCGTGCAGGGGACCGCCCCGCCGGCAGAAGGACCCACCCGGTGGGAGCCGGACCGGGAGAGGGAGGCCGTGAAGCCCGCGCAGGACACCGACGCGCGCGGCGTGAGGCCGGGCACGGACGGCGTGGGGCAGGTACCGGCACGGGGCGAGGACGCCGGGCGGCCGGGCGGTGGGGGGATCGGCGTACCGGTGGGGGGCGGTGCCGCGCGGCGCGGGCCTTCGCGCCGCGACGGCTGCGGGACGCGACCGGTGCCGGAAGTCGGGGTCGCCATGGGATCAGTGAACCGGAGGCCCGCCCCCGGGACCATCGACCTCGGCCGGACCTCGACCGGCTCTCAAGCGGCCTTGCGCGCAACGGCGTTCATGGCCCCCGGCGTCCGCGACGCCGCGGCGTCCCACGAGGCCCTCGGCCGTTCACCCCGCGCACCGCGTCCGTGCACGAGGTCCCTCGCGTGTTCCGGCGCGATCCGCGGCGCGGGTGAAGTGCCGCCTCCTGGCAGCCGTCCACCGCACGCGACTATGTTCGCCGTACGAGAGGCGTACGAGAGGCGGGGCGTACGGCGTACGGAGGTACGGGGCGTACGGGGTGCGTACTCGCCTACGCCGCCGCGAGGACGGGGGAGGCCGCCGCCCCCTGCCGCGCCGAGGGCCGTACGGTACGGGCGGGGCGGCCGGCGAAGACGTACAGGCGCAGGACGAGGAAGCGGCCCGCGCCGGCGAGGCCCGACGCGCCGAGATAGACGAGCTGCTCGGCCGGCAGGCCGGCGGAGGGCTGCACCAGGTGCAGGACGTGAACGGCGATGCCGGTCGCGAGGAAGGCGGCGGTCGCCGAGCCCGCGGACTGCCAGTGCTCCCGCCGTCCGGCGCCGCGCCCCTTGGCGAAGGTGAAGCGGGCGTGGAGCTCCGTGCACAGCAGGGTGGAGACGATGGTGACGATGGCGTTCGAGACCGCCCAGGGCATCGTCACGGCCAGCAGCGGTACCGCGAAGCTGGAGAGGACGCCGACACCGCCGCCGGAGAGCACGAACCGTACGAACGAGGCCACCGGCCCGGGACCGGCCGAGGCCGCCACCTCGCACCTCTTTCCGGGCAGCGGCTTCATGGTGGTGTCCTTCCTGGTGTCGGGGGCTGCTACAGGCTGCGGGCGGTGATGTCGCCGTAGGCGGTGGTGGCGTGGATGGTGAGGGCGGCGTCGGGTCCGTCGGCGTTGTCGAGGGTGTTCTGGATACGGCCGTGCCCGGTGCCGGCGTCGAGGGCGGCGGAGGTGCCGCGGGCCGCGCCGACGGTGATGTCGCCGTACTCGGTGCGCAGGGTGACGGTGCCGCGTACGGCTTCGGTGACGCGGAGGTCACCCTTCTGGGTGCTGATCTCGGCGGGGCCGTTGAGGCGGTGGACGAGGACGTCGCCGGCGGCGAGGGTGAGCCGGGCGTTCGTGGTCTCGTCGAGCTTGACCGTGCCCTGCGCGGCCTCGAGGGCGACGTCGCCGAGGCGTCCGACGCCCCGCAGTTCGGCGCTGGCGGCCTTCGCCTCGACGCGGGATCCGGCGGGCAGCTGGACGGTCACCTCGACGGCTCCGGAAGGACCCAGAAGCCGGTTCTTGGCCGCCGGGGCCTCGACGCGCAGGACACCGTCGGCGTAGGCGACCGTGGTCTGCTCGGCCGCCTTCACGTCGCGGCTCCTGGAGGGGGTGGCGGGCAGGATCTCGACGGTGGTGTCGGTGCGGTCGGCGGCGATGAACCGGATGCGCCCGGCGGGGATGTCGATGACGGCCGTGACGGGGGAGGGGGTGTCGAACCTCTGCGTCGCGCTCTTGTCCAGCTGCATCGTGCACTCCTCCGGATCCTTGTTTCTTATGACGGAAACGCTACGTTGCGTTCATGGATCTGGCAACGCATTCGTCGCACAAGTTCGACGTTTACGCAGGTGCAAGCCAAGAAAACGTTGCAATGACGCTAAAGCTAATGCAACTTCCCTGATCCTCTTCGTTGCAAATAGCTGGTGGTTGAACGCTATGGTGGAAACGCGAAGGTGGCAGACACCACGGAACACGTGAGGAGACCGCGATGCCGGGAGGCAGGCTCACCCAGCAGGAACGCCAGCAGATCGCACTGGGACTGGCCGACGGCCTCGCCTACGCCGAGATCGCCAGACGCCTGGACCGCCCCACCTCGACGATCACGCGCGAGGTGATGCGCAACGGCGGCCCCACCTCCTACCGCGCCGACCTGGCCCACCGCGCCACCGAACACCGCGCCCACCGCCGCCGGCAGACCGCGCCCCGCGACCCCAGGACGCCGGCACAGCCCCACGGGCGCGACGCCGAGGCGGTGCGCGAGTACGAGGAGGTGTTCACCACCGTCGTCATGGCCTCCGGCATGCCCAAGATGATGGCCCGGGTGCTGGCCGGCCTCTGCCTCACCGACTCGGGCAGCCTCACCGCCTCCGACCTCGCCCAGCGCCTCCAGGTCAGCCCGGCGTCCGTGTCCAAGGCGATCGCGTTCCTGGAAAGCCAGGGCTTCGTCCGCCGCGAACGCGACGAACGCCGCCGCGAACGCTACGTCGTCGACGACGACATCTGGTACCAGTCGATGATGGCCAGCGCCCGGTCCATCGCCCAGGTCGTCGAGACCGCACGGCAGGGCGTCGGCGTCCTCGGCTCCCACACCCCGGCCGGCGCCCGCCTGGAGAACATCGCCCGCTTCCTGGACTTCGTCTCCGAGAGCACCGCCCGCGCCGCGGAACAGGCCCGCGACGTCCTCTACACCAAGCCCGAGCACCTCACGTCCGCGACAACCTCGGACGGCGCCGCCTGACCCACGCCCCCCTCGTCACCGGTATGTGGGGCCGCCCCCAGCCGGACGGCCCCGCCGCCGGAGGCTTCCTCGCCGGATGCCCGGTCGAGGACTGGGATGTACCGGCCGACGGCGGCGACGAACTGACCACCGACCAGATCCAGCACATTAGGGCCGGAGTGAGACGACGCTGGCCGTGGATCACGGACGCGCCCTCCCGCGCACCCGAGGCTGCCCAAGAAGGTACTCCCATGACAGCCGACACCCCAGCCCTCCCCGTCACCGACCGCACCCGACTGCGCCGCATGCGCGAAAAGGGCCGCACCCGACGCGCGGACCTCAACGCCGTCCTGGCCGCAGGGTTCCTGTGCCATCTGGCCGTAGTGGTCGACGGCACCCCCATGGCCGTCCCCACTGTGTACGGCGCCACCGCCGACACCCTCTACATCCACGGATCCGTGGCCGGCCGCAGCCTCCTGCGTGCACCCCACGCCACGGTCTGCGTGACCGTCACCCACCTCGACGGAATCGTCCTGGCCCGCTACGTCTCAAGCACGGCGTCAACTACCGCTCAGCGATGATCTACGTCACCCCACGCGTAGTCACCGACCCCGGCGAGAAAGTCGAAGGCCTGCGCGTACTGACGGAACAATGCGTGCCGGGCTGCCGGGCCAGTGGGACTACGCTCGCACACCCAGCCGCAAGGAACTCGTGGCCACCACACTGCTGGCCCTCGACCTGGCCGAGGCATTCGTCGTGAAGGTACGCACCGGCCCGCCCGACGACCGCGACAGCCCCGACGCCGACTTGAACGTCTGGGCCGGTGTACTCCCCGTCACCACGCTTTGGGGACCCCCGGTACCCGACCCGGCACGGCGCACCGCAACCCCCCTGCCTTCCCACATCACCAGGACAACCGGCACCGACGTCTTCCCCCACCGACCTCGACCAGACCCTTCCCAGCAACGGACCCACCCCCGGCGGCAACACCTGAAACAGAAACGGACCCCGGTGGTCCCACGCTGCTTGTCGGCGCGGCACACCACCAAGACCACCCGCCACACTCACCTTCAAGCCCACCGCATACCGATGGCGGAAAGCCGCTCCACCCGCTCCGGAGACAGCGTCGCGGCCCGGCTCCGCTGGTTCCCGGCCCAGACACCCAGCTTCAACTCCCGCGCCTGCGCACCGTCTCCATCCTCGTGGACGATCCGCTCGAGATGTTTCCTCGGCCCCCGCAGGTGACCCTCGGGCTCAAAGAACTGCTTGGCCCCGGGCAGGGCGTGACATGAGCCAGCCGAGGGTGACAAGTGCGGTACCCGCGATACCGTTCCAAGTGATCGTCTCCGCGAGAAAAAGGGACCCGAACACCATGCCGACGCACGGCATGACATAGGTGACGGAGGAGGCGCGGGCGGCCCCCCAGGCCAGGATCAGACGTGTATTCCAGAGGTAGGCAAAGCCCGTGCCTACGGTGCCCAGGATGACCACGCTCGCCCAGGCCGCGGTGCCGGCCTGAGGGAAGGAGCGAGCGACCAATGGGGTGAAGAGCAGCATGACGGCTGCTCCCGCCACCACCAGGGAAGTCGAAATCGAACCGATATCAGCGCCGCGCAGGGCCGTACACCAGTGGAGATAGGTGAACCCGCCTGCATAGCAGCATACGGCTGCCAGACATTGTGCGACCGCGGACCAGTCTTGGAACGACGTGTTCAGTCTCCAGGGGGCGGCGATGACTACTACACCGCAGAAGCTGGTGGCCAGCGCCGGGAACTTTGGGCGTGCGCCGTCCGCCCCGCCTTTCGTTGCGTATACGAATACGGTGGTGACGAGCGGGGTGGTGGCATTGAGAATGATCGCCATGTGGGAAGGGACGCGCAGTTCTGCGTGAGCGTACAGGGAGAACGGAATTACGCACATCAGCATGGCGAGCACCCCGATGTGCCCCAGCAAGTGCGGCGCGACGACGACCGGTTGACGTCTAACCAGGGCGTACGACACCAAGGCCGCCGCTCCGAGTACGAGACGGCACCAGACGACCTGGAACGGGGTGAAGTCAGCAAGAGCCACAGAAATGAGGGCGAAGGCAGTGCCCCAGGCCAGGGAGAGGAGGAGGAACTCGGCTGCGAGGACGTGTCTTGCTACGTCGGTGCTTCTAGGCAGAAGGGGTGTCCCAGGCGATCAGGAGTTGCCTGAGTCCTCCGGTCACCTTGTCGTGGGCCAGGTCGTGCTCATATGTGGGATGTGCCCTCCTGAGTGCGGGAAAACGGCTGAGGCCTGCAAGGTAGACGGAGAGTTCCAGGCGGGCAAGCGCCGCACCCAAACAGTAGAACGTGCCGTGTCCGAAGGCTATGTGGGGGTTGGGTCGACGGCGGACGTCAAAGCGTGTCGCGTCGATGAACACCTGCTCGTCCCGGTTGGCCGACTGGAAGGAGAGCACGATCAGATCCCCAGCCTTGATCGGCGCGTCGGGCAACGGCATGTCGGAGTGGGCGTAGCGACATATGTAACCGCCGCCCGGCACGGCCAGGCGGAATATTTCCTCCACTGCTCCGTCCAGCAACGAAGGATCGTCGCGCAGTTCCGCCAGTTGCTCGGGATGGTCGAGCAGGAATGCGGTGCCGTAGGACATGCGTGTGGCAACTGTGTCGTAGCCGGCCAAGAAGATGTCGAGGATGGCCCTCGCGAGTTTGTCGTCCTGCAACTGCACGGAGTCGGGAGGAGTCAGGGCGAAGTCGGAGAGCAGCCCGCTGTCCCTGAGTGGGCCGTCGGGCTGATCCCGGATCTTCTTGAGTACCGCGTCGATCTCTCGCAGGAGGACGTCGCGACGGGCCGTCGCTGCCTCTGTCATCCCGTAGGTGCGCGCCGCGTCGGACCACTGCACTAGAGCGGGCCGGAGTTCCTGCGGTATCCCGAGCAGGTCACAGATGACCGTGGCAGCGAACGGCTGGGCAATCCCTGCGCAGACGTCCACCGGAGGTCCGTCAGCCAGGCGGTCGGTGACGATGTCCTGAAGCAGGATCTCCAGACGGGGTCGCAGTTGGGACAGACGGCGGCTACTGAACGGGCGGGAAAGGGCGTGCCGCCACCGGGTGTGGTCGGTGAACTCGTCCGCATGTCCGCTCTGCGGTTCCATGAGGGCGGCGTCCCACAGGCGCGGCGCATGCGGCGGATCGACGTGGGACTTGCCCACGCGCAGGTCGTTGCACATGGCTCTGACACCGTCGTAGTTGGTAACCAGCCAAGCGCTGTCGCCTGTGGACGTGGGTAGCTTGTCGATGCCTGTTCCGGAGCGCAGTTCGGAGAACTGAGAGGGTTCACCCGTGCCCCACGGACACGCGTAGGGGAGCGTAGGTTCACC
The DNA here is from genome assembly GCF_044540535.1 of Streptomyces sp. NPDC085937. Classification (NCBI taxonomy): domain Bacteria; kingdom Bacillati; phylum Actinomycetota; class Actinomycetes; order Kitasatosporales; family Streptomycetaceae; genus Streptomyces; species Streptomyces sp. NPDC085937. Next base: position 527,170 of record NZ_JBITSH010000004.1, read on the forward strand.
TGACGGTTCGTCGACCATGATCACTCAGCCCTCCTGGGCGCAGAGCCTCTAGATGGGCTCAACCACCTGATGCTTCCTCGTGCGCCGTACTTGACGTGCTTTTTCGACGATGGCCCGAGAAACGACGGGAAGCGAATCGGGTTGCACGGCGAGGAAGAGATTCGGCTCGACCAGTTCCAGTTCCATCACCGTGGGGCGACCTGCGTCGTCGTCTACGAGGTCTACTCGCGCGTAGAACAAGTCCTGCGCGTCCGGTACCACCGCTAGTGCGCTCCTGGCCACATCCAGTTCGCTCTGTGTGGGGACCCAGGGTTCGAGGCCGGGGTGGGCCACCTTGCGCTGGTCGTACGGGACACCGGGCGCCAGTACTGCGTTCTTCCGGATAGCGTGGAGAAACTTACCGTCAAAGAAGACCAGGGCGCGTTCGCCGCTGGAGTCGATTCGGGACATATAGGGCTGCACCATGGCAGTGAGGCCCTCGCTGTGCATGCGATGGATGTGGCTCAGTGCCGTGGCCTGGTCGGACGGCTGATAGCGCGCCGCGTAGCGGGCGCCGGCGCCGACCGCGGGCTTCACCACGAACGCATGCTGAGACGGAAGGGCGGGCTCTGTGTTCGGTGCGGCGTAGGTCGTCGCGACTACCGGCACACCAGCGTCCGCGAGCCGTGCCAGGTAATGCTTGTCGGAGCTCCACCGTACGACCGAGGGAGGATTCCTCAGGTTGGTCACATGACTGCAGCTGTCCACCCAGTCAAGGAAGTCCACTGACCTCCAAGTGTAGTCCCAGGTCGATCGGAGCACCACGAGATCGAATGCCTCCCACTCGACCTCCTCGTTATCCCAATTAACGGAACTGGCCTCGGCTCCTTCCTTGTTCAAGGATGCCAGAAGCATGGGCATGTCGCGATCCATGTTGATCTCTGGACGCGGCTGGGTGGTGACCAACGCGATTCTGACTTCTGGCATGGCCCAATTCCTCACTCGGGGCGACGTTGCGAGAGCACGGTACATCGAGAATGGAACTTCCTCGAATCCGTCGGTACCCGCCCCCTCTTGTGTTACATGTAGTCAGCCCGACGCATCGGGAATCTTCGGTTCCGGCATGCCTTCCTGGTTCACCCGCCCGGGTTGATCGAAAGTTGACGTCTTGTCAAGCCTAGTTGCCGGGATCGGCGGTGGCCATGCAGGAGGCCGGATGTGGCAAAATATTGCCGACTCTCATCTTGCTGTGTCGTTACTCTTCTCGTTCCTGTAGGCGACGCTGATTGATCCTCTGCAAAAGATCATTCGCCTGTCGTGTTTCGGGATGTTGATCGCCAAGCATGCGCCGGTAGCGATGCACGGTTTCCTCCTGTAGCTGCTCGGCACGGTCGAGCCTGTGCAGGTGGTGCAGAATCTCGGACAGAGCCTGTGCCGCACGCAGACTCTGTGGATGATCTGTGCCGAGGATCTGGTGGGACCGTGCCAGGGTGGCTTCCTGCAACCGGAGGGCTTCCTGAAGATGGCCAAGATTGCGCTGAACGGTCGCGTAAGAGGTGGCGGCCCGAAGCGTGTACGGGTGCTCTTCTCCGAAAGCGTGCCGGCAGCGCTCCAGAGTGTCCTCGTCAAGGACCCGCGCCTCCGCGTACTGGCCGAGCGCTAACAGGTCGGCGGCGAGATGGTTCGCCGAGCGCAGGGTGTCGGGATGATCGTCGCCCAGGACACGCCGGTAGCGGGCCAAGGTGTCCTCGTGAAGGCGCCTGGCCTCGTCGTGGTGCCCCATGGCCCCCAGGTCGACCGCGAGGTGGTTGGCGGAGTGCAAAGTGTGTGGGTGGTCCTCGCCCAGAACACTGCGGTATGTGTTTAGTGTCTCCTCCTGTAGGGCGCGTGCGGCCTCATACCGCCCGAGCAGCCGGAGGTTGATGGCGGAGCCGTGGGCGAGGCGCAGGCTGTCGGTGTGCTCCTTGCCCATAACGCGGTGGTAGCGCGGTAGGGCGTCGTCGTACAGGGACCGGGCTTCTTCATAGCGGCCCTGTTCGCGGAGAGCGCGGGCCATACAGCGGGTCGCCCACAGGACGTGGACGTCGTCAGGTCCCAAATCACGCCGCCACGAGTCGCGGAGGGACTGAGCCAGTCTTGCACCGGCATCGGCGTCGCCACGCTCGATCAAATACCATGCCGTGTTGCAGGCCAGGGCGCGCAGGTGCAGGTCCGTGGGAGTAGTCGGCTCCACGGCGAGCAGATGCGGGACGATACGCGCCCATTCCGGCCAGCTCGCCGGATCCTCGGGGTCGCCCGGGGAGTTGGCGACGAGTAGGGCGCGCGCATGCCTGCGTACGCGTTCCCGGGCCGTGGGGGAGAGCAGGTCACGGACCACACCCTGCACAAGCCGGTGCAGACGTACACCGCCACGGTTGCTCTTGGCCAGACCGAAGCGGACAGCCGTGGCGATGGCGCGACGTAAGGCCATCCCGTCGCCGGAGACATGGGCCAGGGCGGCTAGAACTCCGTCGTCGTCCGCCGTGATGTCGTCCACTGCCATGAGCCAGCGCACCGGAATGGACTCGGCGGCGAGTAGCGCGCACACGTGGACGGTTGCCAGCCCGACGGGGTCGGCGCGGGTGAGCTGGTCAAGACTTAGACCGATCACCGCTGCGAGGGACCTTGGGTAATCGCCCGCCTCACCCTCGTTGAGCAGCGCGGCGGGATGGGTATTGAGTAGATTCAGGTAATCGCCGACCTCGGTGGCCGTCTCCGCCAGGAAGCCACCGGCCTGGCAGAGAGCCAGGGGGAGGTAATCCAGTTCCTCCGCGAGGGCCTCGGCCTCGTCCTGCCGCAACTCCGGGCAGTGTGTCCTCAACAGGTCCACCGACTCGGATTCACCCATCACATCCACAGGCACCGTCGTGGCCACGCGCTCCCAGCCGCCGGCGCGGGAGGTGATCAGCACATGGCCCGGACCGCCGGGCAGCCATTGGGACACGCTGGTTCGCTCCTCGGTGTTGTCGAAGATGAGCAGCCAGCGGTCTCGACCACGTAGATGCGACTTCACCACCGCTGCCGCCGTGGCAGTGTCGGTGCTTTTCTCGACCAGCCTGAGTTCCACGGCGAGTGCCGCGAGTTGTTCACCGACCAGTGACGAGTCCTCGGCGGCGAGCCACCACACGAGGTCATAGTTGTCCGCGTGACGGTGTGCGTACTCGACGGCGATCTGAGTCTTGCCGACCCCTCCAGGCCCGCGCAGTGCCTGAACCACTGATGCGCCACCCCGGTCGAAGCGCTGGAATAGTTCATGGAGGATCAAATCCCGACCGATGAACTCCGGATTGCGCGGTTCCAGGTTCCAGATGGCCGGCAGACCACCCGCCACTCGCTCCCCGAAGGGCGGCCGCGGGGGCTGTTCCTCGAACGCCTCGGGCCGTATCGGGGCGACGGGCCCGGCAACCGCTGCTACCTGTGGCTCGTCGGCCCCCGGCAGAGCCGACGCCGTGGCCCGCGGAGACATGTGGGGCTGTTGGGCTGCCAAGGTGTCACGATGGTCAACTCGCGAGGCTATCGCATCGTCGCTTGCCCACATTTTCGCCGCAAGCTCTTGGTCCGCGGAGCGCGCCTGCGAGTCAGCCATCACCTCGGCAAGTCCGCTTTCGACTTGGACGGACGGCTGAGCGTTGAGAGGTTCGGGCTCCTGTTGGAGGTCCGTCAGCGCGTCGAAGACGGCCTCAGCCTCGGCCCAGTGTCCTTGCTTCTGCAGTGCCGCGCCAACGACCGTCAAGATGTGGGCGGCCCGTTCCACCGCCTGGCTCTGCCGTCGCACCAACGCGAGTAGTTGCTCGCACTGTTCCTCCAGTTCGGCCGTGCGCTGCCGGGCGCGCGCGAGTTGCTGTGCGTGCGACTCGTCCGATCTGGTCGCGGGTTCGCTCACTTTGTACTGAACGGCCAGCCGGTTCCAGGTGGTCTCCCACACCTGTACCTCGCCCGGCTCCGCTCCGCAGAGTTCGACGAAGGTAAGCAGAAACGCCTTGCTCGGAAATTTCCTGCCTCGCAACACCTCGCCCAGGGTGGTGCGTGGAAGGGACCGTCCCTTCCCCTGGGCGGCGGCGGATTTCTCGAGGTCGCGATACGAAGGACTGTCCGCTTGGGCGCGGATCATGCGCATGAAGCGTGCGAGATCCTCTTTGTTGCTCGCCTGAGAAGGATCAATACGGCCCTCTGAGCCCTGGTACATAACTCCCCCGACTTCACAGGTCCACTGTCCGACAGTGTCCCGGAACGTCCACAGCTTAAGTGTCCCAAGCCAAGTTGGGACACGACTTGTCCCAACTTGGCGGAACTTCGTCCCATGCAGGTTCTTCCTGAACCGGGTTTCATCTGGCTTTGGCATGGCTGATGGTGGGACACCCCACCGGGCTGCTCTGATGGGAAGTCAAGAGCTCCGGCGGCCTTGCGAGGAGGAATCGGTGATCAGGACTCTCAGGCTCCGCATCCGGGCCGGGAAGGCCCTGTCCCTCGGGCGATCCGTGGCCATGTCCGCATTTTCCGCGTCGCACGGCAATCAGGTGGTGGCCGGCGCCCTCAGCGGAACAGGCGCGGGCCTTGCGATGAGCTTTCTGGGGGCCTCCACCGTGGACGCAAGCAGTTTCGGACTCGCGTTCGCAGCAGCCGTTGTAAAGATGCTGTCTGTCTTGCGTAGGTCCTCCAACGGGCAGGCCGAGGAACTGTCGACCGAAGAAGCCTTGCACAGGGGCAAACCGGACGCGACAGACGAGAAATGAAGGGCTTCGACGGGACGTCGCGTGCCACCACTCGTAGCGGGCAAGGAGCCTCGCTGACGGTTTCCCGCAATGATTGCGGAGTGAGTTGATCTTCAGAGGCTGGTTCGATTTCGGCGTCGAGCTCTCTTCACTTGGCACGTACCCTCGGCGGGCTTGATGTTCCTTGATCGACTCGGCAGCGTTTGACCGTCTTGCGGCCGTCGTGGAGTTTGGCCCGGTGCTACCCGTGACGGCCGCCAGGCGATCGAGGAACGACCGGTCCGTCTGGCCGCGACGGCTGGCCGACTCGGCACTGTGGACGGGGTGTACTGCGGCCATCGCAACGGGGACACCTGCAGCGACCGTGGGGGGCGCGGGGGGCGAAGGTGAAGGAGATTCGGGCCCTGCTGAACTACCACGGCTACGGGGCCAAGGTGGACGGCCACTTCGGCGCGGCCGCGGAGTCGAAGGTGAGGGCTCAGAAACGGGTGAAGATCAAGGTGGACGGGATCGTGGGGTCGCGGATGCGGTTCTGGCTGTGCTCGGAGCGAGGGATACGGGGGTTTGATGGCGCTTCTTGAATCTCCCCACTTGCTGCTAATCGGTGGGGCAAACCTGCTCTGTTGATCTCCCCACCCATCGTGTGATCTTGCCCGGTGTGTCGTCGTATCTGGCAGTTGATCCGGAAAGCCTGCGTGCGCAAGTTCGGCCTGCTCGGGGGCCTGGATGCTTACGCGGGAAAAAGACGTGGATGCTCATGCACTGCGTCGGCAGGGATGGACGATCTCGGCGATCGCCGGGCATCTGGGCCGGGACCGCAAGACGATCCGGGCCTAAACGTCGCGGTGATCGCGCACCCGCCGGGCGAGGAAATTCAGTTCGACCGGCTGGAACTGCCCGATCCTCCCGACGGATGGGGGGTGGGTGAGCACGCGCATCTGCTGGTCGGAGCCCTCGCGCACTCGGGCCGGTGGAGGGCGGTGCTGGCGGAGTCGGAGGACTTCCCCCATCTGGTCCAGGCCCTGGACGATGTCGTGCGCAAGCTGGGCGGAACCGCCCGCCGGTGGCGCTTGGACCGGATGGCCACCGTCTGCTACCCCTCCACCGGCCAGGTCACCGCGGCGTTCGCCGCCGTTGCCAAGTACTACGGGGTCGGGGTGGACATCTGCCCGCCCCGCCGCGGCAACCGCAAGGGAGTGGTGGAGAAGGCCAACCACTCGGCAGCTCAACGCTGGTGGCGCACAGTTCCCGACGGCCTCACGGTCGTGCAGGCCCAGTCCGGCGTCGACAAGCTCTCGCTCCGGATGGACGACCGGCTTCGGCGGATCGACGGAGCGGTCACCACCGTCGGCGAACTCGCTTCGGCCGAGCCCCTGCTCGACATCCCGGTGAAACCCTTCCCGGCCGAGTTGGAGGTCGAGCGGACCGTCAGCCCGCAGAGCCTGGTCGCCTTCGACGGCAACTTGTACTCCGTCCCGCCCGGCCTGCCCGGCGTCACGGTCAAGATCCTGCACCGGCTCGGCGACGACGAGCTGCGGATCGTCACCACCGGCCGGGCCGTCGTTGCCCGCCACCGCTGGGCCCCACGAGGCGCCGGGCAGACCGTCCGGGACGACGGACACGTCATCGCCCTGGAGAGGGCGGTGCTGTCCTCGTTCTCCGACCGGGCTCCGTGCAAGACCAAGGTCCGCAAACCGCCGTCAGCCGCAGCCCTGGCCGAAGCCGAGCGCCTGCGCGAAGGGCCGGCCGCAGGCAGTTCAGCCGAACGGGTCGTGATCGACCTGAACCACTATGCCGCCGTGGCCGACCGGCTGCGGAGCGTTCCCTCATCGAAGCAGGAGGAGAGTCCGGAGTGAGTACGTCACCGATGCAGGTGAGCGAAGCCCGCCGATTCCAACAGCTCAGAGGCCACCTGTCCTACCTCAAACTCAACGACGCCGCCGAGGCGTTCAACAGGGTCCTGGACCAGGCCCGCACCGAGCGGATGTCACTGACCGCAGCCCTGGAACGGCTCCTGGAGATCGAGGTCGAAGCCACCGAAGCCCGCAAACTCGCCGCCCGGGAACGGTTCGCCTGCCTGCCCGAGCCCTGGACCCTGGCCGACTTCGACTTCGCCGCCCAGCCCGGCGTCGACGAGAAGCTGATCCGCGACCTGGCCACCTTGCGCTTCCTCGACGACGCCTCCAACGTGCTGTTCGTCGGCCCTCCCGGAGTAGGCAAGACCATGCTGTCCGTCGCCCTCGGACGAGCGGCCGTCGACGCCGGCCACCGCGTCTACTTCACCACCGCCGCCGAACTCTCAGCCAAGTGCCACAAGGCCGCCCTCGAAGGCCGCCGGAAGACCTGCATGCGCTTCTTCGCAGGTCCGAAACTTTTGATCACCGATGAGCTCGGTTATCTGCCGCTGCCCGAGGACGGCGCCTCGGCCCTGTTCCAGGTGATCAACCAGAGGTATCTCAAGTCCAGCACGATCCTGACGACCAACGTCGGGATCGCCGACTGGGCCGGAGCCTTCGGCGACGCCACCGCCGCCGCCATGCTCGACCGGCTCCTGCACCGGGCTGCCGTCGCTGGCATCGACGGACCCTCCTACCGACTTCGCGGCCACCAGAACCAGGCCGACGCCATGCGCAAGGGAGTCAACGCACGTGTCTCCTGACCCCACCCACAACAACGACCAGCTCACCCCCCCAAATCGATCAACCGCCCAGTCTGCGCAGGCGAGTTCGCGCCGAGCCCGAGACAGATCTACTGCTCTCCCCGCTGCGAGAGCGCCGCCCACCGGCGCGCTCCAGCCGGCCTGGTCGCCCACACATGCCCGGTCTGCGATGGCACTTCACCGCCAACCCCCGACTCCGCCAGATCCATTGCTCGCCCGAATGCCGTCGCGAGTCGGAAAGACAACGCAACCGGACCCGCGACGAAGAACGGGCACGACGCCTCGGCGAACACCCCCGAACCCTTCCGCCCTCTCCGCAGCCGACAGCCCCCGGGACCATCGACCCCCTGGCACCGACCGCCATCCGGAACTGCCCGCACTGCGACCAGCCCGTCACGATCGTCGCCCTGCTCGCCACCCAGGAAGCCGCCCGCCGCCCCACGATCACCAACCGCGTCACCGACATCGCCCCACTCAGACGCCTCCAGTGAGCATCGGCTGACCGCCACCGATCACCGGGCCCGCAACACTCAGGTCCCCGAGCGCAGCTGGTCCAGTTCGCTGCCGATCGCATCCCGCAGCGCGTCATGCTGCGGACCGAGCCTGAACTGCTCATCACTCCACCGTTCACGCGGATAGAGCCACACCGGCTTGCCCACCACATCGGCCGGCTCCCACTCGAACCGCGGCCAGACATGCGCATGCAAGAACGGGTCCGCGTTCCCAAGGATCTCCAGATTGATCCGGCGGAAGGCCGGGTCCAGCCGCCGACAGGCACGCTCGACCGCTTCACCGAGCTGGTCCATGTCAGACAGGAACGACAGCCGCTTCGCCCCCGGCAGGTCCGACAGCCTCTGCACATCCGGCTCGTCCACGAGCAGAACCGAGTAGCCCGGCAGGAACTGAACGTCCCCGATCACCGCGAACCCCGACGTCAGCCGCCGCAGCACGGTCGGGTTCTCGCCCCTCAGCGCAGCCCCGATCCGGTCCATCCGCCAGTCACCAGTCATGGCCAGAACCTACATTCTGGTGATCAAGGACTGCTCTTCGATCCCCACCCTCCTCACACAGTTCAAAGACCAAGCAAGTGGGGAGAGGAGCGGCCTCGGCCGTTTTCAAAGATCCCCATCACATGCGGCTGCGGGGTACACCCATGGTGCTAGAGGTGCGGAAACGGTCGTGGAGGGTCTTGACGGTATCGGCCCACGCACTGTCGGCCTGCCGTGGCAGATCATGGCCGGCGTGGTAGACCAACTGTCGATAGATCGGGTGCATGACTGCGGTTAGGAGGAAGGGGCGCCCCGGCCCATGTCCTGTAGGTCGGGGCGTTCCGGGAAGGAGCGGGCGGCTGGTCAGAGGTACCAGTGGGTCGGCTCTGCGGCGAAGGTGCCGTCGTGCAGAGGCACGTCGGTCAACTGGAAACGGTCCACCCGCCCATCGCGGACGCGGGTGACCGTGCTGCCGGCTGGCCGGGTGCTGGAGAATTGCAGCGGGCTGCCGTCGGCGGTCACCGTGCCGAGCAGTGTGTAGCGGCGGACGTGGGGTGTGGGCGGTCCGGCAGCATGCCGGAGGCTTCGACGGCCGTGTGTCCGGCGAGCGAAGTACGCCGCTCCGGACAGGGCGATTGCGGCCCCCAAGGCTCCAATGAACTCGGGCAGGGCTTCCCGGAGAAGGCTCATGCTGCGGTCTCCCAGTCCTTGGCCAGACGGCGGACCTTGCGACGCAGCCGTTCGGCGAAGCGGGGATCACGGGAAGCGCCGGCGGCCACGGCGGCCTCACGCCAGCTCTCGGCTCCGGATGTGTACCAGGCCAGGACCGTCTTGCGCTCCACGTCATTGAGGTTGTCCAGGATGAAGTACACTCGAGGATCCTCCGTCCCCGCATTGGCCTCCATGACCGGCTCCCAGGCAGAGGCCTGGTCGATCTGCTCGCGGGTAAGCTCGCTTTCCAGGAGGATTCTCCAGCCCTGGATTTGGTGTCTCCACAACGGACACTCCGGGTCGCTGCCGGTCCGGAGCAACCTGCGGACCAGCCCAGGTAGTCGGTGGTCGTTCGTAGCGGCGAACTCCTCTCCATGCAGGAGGAGTGTCGCCGCAACATCCGGGCCCACCGGGAAGCCCAAATCGAACTGGGTGTTGACGATGCGCACGGTCATTTCGGCGTCGCCGGTCTCGGCGATTTGCCGGGCCACTGCCAACCAGTAACGGAGGCGCGCACCGGGGTGCTCGGACATGGGGGAGGATGAGGATGTGGCGGTCTTGGGCGTGTGAGCTTGCGGAGTTCCGCGGACCGCTCGAAGGGCGGCTTGGTAGTTCTCGCCGGTCTGGCCCTGACGCTGTTTGGCGTCGAGTTTGCGGCACCGGTGCTTAACCACGTGGTCGTCCTGGCTCCGGCGTGACGGTCCCGTGACCCGGCACGCCTACAGGGCGGCTGAAGTCACAGAGATGCGGAGCACCTTCGGGCCGTCATCGCCATACCGGTCACGGGTCGGTCAGCTGGGCCGCGGCCGCTGTACGGCCGGAGGCCGGCCTAGCTGAGGAGACGAATGGTCCGTCAAGGGTTTTTGTCCGCCGCTGGTGCCTCAATCGCTTCGTTCTTCCACCGCGTCGCCACGCCCCGCGAGCCGGTTGCCCCGCTCGCATCGGTCGCCACGACGTACGCCGCCGGGCGTGGGGCATGGACGCCGGCGCCATCACGGCGGCCGTAAAGGACGCGCGGTTCTTCGCGCGATAGAACTCTCGGCTCGAGGTTTTTAGGCCCACGACGTCCGCAGTCAGGCGGAACTTGCGGAGTGCGCCTCGCCCGGCTGCACGCCGGCGTCGACCGCTCCCTCATGACCATCAACCAGCCTTGACCCAGCAGACACCCGCACGGTCGACACCTACGTCGCAGGCCCAGCCGCACTTCTCATCGCCAAGGCATACAAGCTGCATGAGCGCATCGAGCAAGCCGACCGCGGGAGACCCGAGCGACTGTCCGCCAAGGATGCCGGAGACGTCTACCGCACCATGAGCGCCATTCGCCCTACGGAAGTCGCCGCCACCTTCACTATGCTGCGCAGCAACCCCCGCGTCAGTGCTATCGCGGAGCACTGACTCGAGCCCCTGCACGCCCTGTTCGGTGCCCCGGCTACACGAGGTACGGAACTTGCGGTCCAGGCCCTCGCGGGTGACATTCCTGAGGAGCGCACCAGGGGCCTAACCCCAGCATACGTAGGGGCCCTCAACCGCTAGAATCGGTAGGACCCTTGCGCGCTGTGAGGGGCCTGGAGGAAGGCTGCCGAGTCCTGCCGCTACCTCCGGGGGGACGTTGAGGCGGTGGAGGGGCCTTGCCGGCAGGACTGGAGGACCCAAGATAAGGCGGGGCGCTGGGCAGAAGCCCATGGCACGGGCAACCGTTCCAAGCGGCCCTTGGGGTGAAGCCGCGACACGCGGCCGGGCGTTTGAAGCAGCCCGAACTCGACAGGTCATCTTTCAGAGGCGGACTTACTGCTACGCCCGGCTTGAACAAGCCGGAGCGGCGGTGTGTCCGAGACTCTGTTGTGTTCGGCTCCCGTCGCACTACCCCAGCAGCCCGTTCCTTTCAAGAGGTCCCTGTGCTGGAAGCACTCTCTATTGTCCTGGCCGCACTAATCTCACTGTGCGTTTCGCTTGGCATGGTTCTTCTCCGTAGGGCAGCCAATGACAGTGCCGCAGAAGCAACAACGTGCGGCACCATAGCGTTCTTCACATGTTTCGCTGCGATGATTCCTGCTCTAGCATTCCTTTTTTCACCGGATGGGGCATGACCACAGAAGTGTCTCGCCCACGCACGGAAAGCTAGTCGATCTAAGCGGCAGCAACTGTAGTCGCCTCCCGCCTGCTGAAGCTGGTTGGAGGCGACGCCCCTCGTGGATCAGAAGCGGTCCTGCGTCCAAAGGATCGAGCGACGAACGCTCCGCCAACAGCGGTTGCCGCACCTCGCACGAGGTAGAGGCCGGCCTCGTGGCGGAGACGCCTTACACGGTGTCCCACCGGCCCCGGGGGTTCTTCAGGAGGGTTACTTCCCTTATGTGCGATGTGCTGACTGCATGTCAGTGAGCCGGTGGCAGTGGTGGTTGATCAGGTAGGGCGTGTTCTTGCAGGTCTCTGGCCCGCCTGCCACGCGGCAGGGACACCGGGCGTCCGCTGCGCTCCCGCCTCACTGCGCGGCTCCTGCCTGGGAGATTCACAACGTGGTGGTGAAACCGGGTGGTGTTCGTTGGGTCCGGCGGCCGCGTAAAGGTGAGGACAGCCAAATTGCCGTAGCGGACCGTCGTCCATGTGCGCGGGCGTCAGGAAGGGCGACTCCTGGCACCCGAAGCTGCACGGGGCCTGGCCCGTTCACCAGCTACTTCTTCTCGGGTTCCGGTCCCGGGTCCCTCCGCAGCTTCGTGCACGGCACCCCAGCCATTTTCGCCCGCAGGGCCATCCCGGTGTCGTACGTCACCAGCTTGACCGGGCCGGCCGCCACCGCCTTCAACGCCAGGGCCCGGTCGACGATTTCGTCGTCCTCATCCGGCAGCCGCACATGACCCGGAGGATCGGGCAAAACCTCGACCTCTACAAACCCCAGCATGGTCTCCGCATCCAGAAGCCGGTCCAGCACCGCCAGCCCCAACCTTGCCCGCCACCGAACGTGCGCCGACGTCCTGGCCTCCTTCAGACGATCCAGCTCGTCCACCACCGTCATGGGAACAGCGAGCCGAACACCTCCAGCCTGACCAGCGAGTGCCGAGAAGTCAGCATCCTCCAGCTTCTCCTCATGCTCGATGAAGAAGCTGGTGTCGAGAACCAGCGTCGAAACCGACTCCCGCCACCTGCGGATCGTGTCCAGCGTTGACTCGATCGCCCGATCCAGAGCGGCCATCCGCTGCCGGACCTCCTGGTCGATCAGCTGGTTCGAGACTTTCGGCGCCAGTCGGCCGCCCACATGTCCAGCGCCGCTCAGCAGGGCCCAGTAGACCGGGGTGAAGAACAGCGCCTCTACATCCTTCGTCCGTACCTGCCCCTCGAACAGCCGTGCGTGCTCAGTCGCCCACGTCAGATACGACAGCAGATACTCCTCTGGGGTGTTGTGGTTGTTCAGGTTCGACGCCTTGGTGTGGGCAGCTCGCAGAAGCTGGGGAACAAGCTCCAGCCTGGCACCGGGTATTGGAGTGACGATCATTCGCGGATCATGCCAGGGCACGCCACCTCTCGTCCGGGCTTTCGAAAGCCTGCAGGCCGCACTCACCCAGGCCGTGTGACCACCCTCCCTGCCTGTCTCGGACACGGGCCAGGGTGCAGAAAGCTGCACCCGCAGCAGGCATATGTGGGTGCTGTTCCGGACACAGCGACGCAAGCAGCGACCGTCGGCCCGCGGCGTGGGCGGGGCTGCCGTCTGTCAGGTGTGGCCCCTCGAACTGGTCTTGCGCGTCGTCTACGGTCTCCTTGCGGCCTCTGCCGGCGGTCGGCGCCGGTTACCGAGCCAGGACTGGAGCCTCACATTGATTGACGACCCCGACAGCTCTATCCCGGCTATAGACGCTGTCCCGACCCTCTACCACGGCGTCACCTTCCGGTCTCGGCTCGAGGCCGACTGGGCTGCCACGTTGGACAGCAAAGGCATCGCCTGGCAGTACGAGCCCGAACTGATCACGCTGCCCTCCGGCACGCTGTACCTCCCCGACTTCTGGCTTCCTGAAATAGGCACGTGGCTCGAGGTGAAAGGCCCCGGTATCCCGCGCCTCGAGAAGACGAAGGAGCTGGCGCAGACGCGTGCATGCGCGTGCAAGGCCTCCTGCAGCTGTCGGTGGCCCGGTGGCGAATTTGTCATCATCGGTAAGACTTCGGAGCCCTCGCCGTGGAACGAGCCTGGGCACCCGGCCCCGCGGCGGATACGCGAGCTGGGCGACCCCTCTCGGGCCGTCCGCATACTTCGTGACCTGCCCGGCATGCAGGCGGGCCCAGTGGAGAACCCTTCAACGCCCTTGGCGGTGCCGCGCCTGCGATGCGCTGCTGGGGAAGGCGTCGCTGTACAGACCTGCCGACCGCGCCGTCGTATTCATGGAGGCCGCGAGCGGGTTGGGGGCGCTCTTCAGGCTGCCTGACCTGGGAGAGTCCTTCGTTGAGGAAGAACTCGCTGGTCTCGGCAACGTTCCAGGGGACGACGAGGACGGTTTCTGACCGGTTCGGCGGGAGGCTGGCCACAGCCGCCGGGTGAGCCGCGTGGCCGGACACGCCCGTGCGATTGGTCAGGCGCTGTGCCTTGCCTGCAGCTTTGAAGCGGAAGCCGAAGAGGCCGCCTCTTCGTCGTCGGTGAGGCGGGGGCTGCGGATGTGTGGTTCGGGGTTGAATCCGCGCTGGGCAGCGGTGCTGAGGATCTTGTGAGCGGGACTGCAGACCTGGGCGGGGGAGACGGGTGCGAGTACGGCGAAGGCAAGGGCAGCCGTGGCCTGCCCCCACTCAATCGAGTCAAAATCCGGCGTAACTCGTTCGTCCGCCCCGGCTCACTGCCTAGCGTCAGGTCGAGATCAAGCAGGTTGGCAGTGGTCTGAGGTGAGCACTGCCAAGGCACTACTCGAACGAATGGACCCGACTGCGATGGCGACAGCACTGGAGATGACAGCGGCACCGGAACTGGCAGTGCTGCGGGCCCTGGAGCGAGCGGGAAACCGGATGTTCCCACGTTCCGAGCGGGCCAGACTCAAAGGCGTCCCGCCATGGGAGATCTACGTCCACCTGCCGGCTGACCCTAGCCGCCTCGACGACCTGCTCACCGGTGCCTGGGATCTGCCCGCAGTAGCGGGATTCTCGGAAGATCTCATCTCTGCTCTGGACACCTACACCCGAACTCTGCTGGCATCCGGCCACGCTTTCGACCGAGACGATTTGCAGCGAGTCCTGGCACGCCTTTGAAAGCGCTAGTCGGGCAGGTCGACGATGAGACGTCGAACCGGTTCGAGACCCTTTTCGGTTGTGTCCTGAGAAGTGGTGTACCGGTTCCCACCTGATCCGGGCGTTGGGCCCGGCGTCGGAATGAGGGCCCGGATATGAGAACGGCCACCGGCTGATCTTCGAGATGTCGAAAGCTCGAAGGGGACCAGCACGATGACCGCACCCGACAGTCTGCCCCTGCATGCCCTCGCCGAGGAGAACCTCGCCGCGGCGAGTCCCGATCTGCTGCGCGCGATGATCAAAACGTTCGCCGGCGCCCTCATGTCCGCCGAGGCCGATGCCCTCTGCAACGCCGAATACGGGCAGGTCAGCGACGAACGCGTCAACCACCGCAACGGCTATCGCCCGCGGGAGTGGGACACCCGCGCCGGGACCGTCGAGCTGGCCGTTCCCAAGCTGCGGCAGGGCAGTTACTTCCCGCACTGGCTGCTGGAACGACGACGCCGGGCCGAGCAGGCCCTGATCTCGGTGGTCGCCACCGCCTACCTCGTCGGCGTCTCCACCCGCAGAGTGGAGAAGCTTGCCGAGTCCCTCGGCGTCACCCAGTTGTCGAAGTCCCAGGTCAGCGCGATGGCCAAGCATCTGGACGGGCAGGTTGCCACCTTCCGCAACCGGCCTCTGGACGCCGGCCCGTACTCGTTCGTCTGGGTCGACGTGCTGACGCAGAAGGTCCGCGAGGGCGGTCGCATCATCAACGTGCATGCGCTGATCGCGGTCGGTGTCAACGCCGACGGCCACCGCGAGATCCTCGGCCTGGACGTGGCCACCGCCGAGGACGGCGCGGGCTGGCTGGCCTTCCTGCGTTCCCTGATCGCCCGCAGCCTGTCCGGCGTCCAGCTGGTCGTCTCCGACGCCCACGCCGGCCTGGTGGACGCGATCGGCGCGGTGCTGCCCGGCGCCTCCTGGCAACGCTGTCGCACCCACTACGCGAGGAACTTGCTGAGCCAGGTGCCGAAGTCGGCCCAGCCCTGAATGGCCACGCTGCTGCGGACCGTGTTCGAACAGCCCGACACCGACGCGGTGAAGGCACAGATGACCCACGTCCTGGACGCTTTGGAGGCCAAGTTCCCGAAGGCGGCGGCCCACTTGGACGCCGCCCGGCACGACCTGCTGGCCTTCACCGCCTTCCCGCGGGAGATGCGGCGGCAGATCTGGTCGAACAATCCGCAGGAGCGGCTGAACAAGGAGATCCGGCGCCGCACCGACGTGGTGGGCATCTTCCCCGACCACACCGCCGTCATCCGTCTGGTCGGTGCGGTCCTGGCCGAGCAGAACGACGAGTGGACCGAGGCCCGCCGTTACATGGGCCGCGAGCTCCTCGCCAAGGCCCGCCTCCACCCGATCGAGTCAGAAAACGACGATACCGCCCTGCCCACCGGACTCACCGCATAGCCTCAAGACGAGATCGCCGAGTGGCCGTCGATACACCACTCCAGCGGACGTGACCCCCTTTTTCACGATGCTCAGCTCATCCTCCTGAGCACCAGTGCGGTGCCGTC
This sequence comes from Streptomyces sp. NPDC085937, assembly GCF_044540535.1. Lineage (NCBI taxonomy): Bacteria > Bacillati > Actinomycetota > Actinomycetes > Kitasatosporales > Streptomycetaceae > Streptomyces > Streptomyces sp. NPDC085937. Next base: position 543,014 of record NZ_JBITSH010000004.1, read on the forward strand.
GCATAGCAGCGGCCTTCCGGAACGAGCCTCCTGGGAGGCCGCCTGTGCTAGTGATCGTCTTCGCACGGATGGTGTCCCCACTCCAAGGAACCATGGATGCGGTCGACCACAATCTCCCCATGGTTGAGAGCGTACGGGGTGGCTGCCACCTCTGGATCGGCCTTGATGATCGCGAGGACCCGCCCGGCCACGTTCAAGTCGACGACTCCCTCGGCGCCCAGAAGCATCTGGTCGAGGTACGCGGCGTAGTGCCGGGCCGCGCCCGGGCGCCGGTCCAGAGCGAAGCGGGCCGCCCGGAGTTCTGGTGCGGTGAGCTCACCGGCTTCGCGGCGGCGCCGGCAACCGCGGCACAGATGGATCAGATGCCACGGGTTGGGGAAGTCCGGCTGCAAGCCGGTCTTACGGAGGAACGCCGGGGTCTTCGTCACGGCGGGGTCTTCCAAGGCGACGATGTCGTGGGGCTGCGGAAACTGCCGAGTCGGGTGGGACATCGAGCACTCCGGGCTGAGCGCGAACAGGAGCCTTCGGATGGCGTCGGACATGCGCGGCGGCTCACCCTGGTCGACGAGTGCCTCCTCTTCGTGCTTGGCCTGGAGCCAGAGACGTTCGAACCGACGGAGTGTCTTCTCGATGCCCGTCGCTTGGCTGATGCCCATGCCCCAGTGGCGGACCCATAGCGTCAACTGGCTGACGATGGCCATCGTCAGTCGCTGTTCGGGCACCTTGGCCAGGCGGAACACGTTGTGGACGCCAGTGGGGCTCTTAGCGACCGCCCCGGCCAGCTCCCGGACACTGGGCAACCCTGCCCGGCGATGCAGGGTATGCAGCTCCTGGTTGAGGTCTCGGCGAGCACCGGGTGGCAGGTCCGGCCGTTCGATGACTCCCATGTGGCTCTTGCTCTTCTTTCGTGTGGATTTGTCGTATCAGCGGGCAGCGGGGTTACGTCGTCCAGCGCGAGCGATTCGACGCCGGCGCCATTCGAGCCGGGCCCAGCGGGCGCCCCAGGCAGCCAGTGCGACGAAGAGGCCGGACGTAACGTTCTCAATGATGTTCATGGGGAAACCCTCCCAACGCGTATGGCGCGAATGGACAGATCTGAACAGTAAGGTCGCTACCCTCCCGATCGACGGCAGGAGGCCCCAGGGCGCCACGTCCCCGGGGCCTCACCCTTCGCTGACCTTGCAGCCCAACGACTGGCCGGGCGGCATGTCACGCCCAATCGATGCCCAGCTCCGCGAGCGCGGCGAGCTGGTCGGCGTCCAGCCGGTCCCTCCTGGATTTGGTGTTGGATACCCATACGCCCAGCTTGACGGTCACCGGCTCCGTCTCGCCGTCGACCGTGATCTCTTCGCTGTGGCCCCTCGGTACCGGCCGGTGGGCGCCTTCCCGCTCCACCCACTGCGCGAGCGCTGCAAGGCCGCGCTGGAACGCCTGCTGCGCCTTGCCCTGCCCCTTCGTCGCACCCTTGGCGGCCGGTGCGGGAGACGGGGCGTCAGCTGGCGTGATGCCCAGCTTCGCCAGCCGTTCCTGCTGCTCGGGCAGGAGCCGCGCCCAGATGGCCGGCTGCTTCTGCTGCTGGAGCCATTTGCCGATGTCGTCGCCGTCCATGAGTACGCCGGGTGCGATGTCGGGCAGGTGGCCGTCGGCGTCGGCGAGGTCGGCGAGGTGGCGGTAGTGGCGCTGCCAGTTCAGCGGCCAGGGGCAGTTCCAGTCCCCATCGATCTCCGACAGCTGCTGCGCGCGCACGGCGGCCCGCTCCGGGTCCTTGCCCAGCCCGCTCTTCCGACGAAGGTTGGCCATGTGCTGGCCGACCGGCACCAGACCCTCGGCTTCGCCCTCGCCCCACACGGCGTCCTGGCGGGGTGCAAGGTGCCCCATGGCCCGCCGGTAGGACCGGAGTGCGGCGAGCTTGTTCTCCCACGCTTCCTCGCCGGGTTCCCACACCATCCCAGCGTCGGGCGCGTCCAGCAGTGTCTTGCGGTGGGGATCGAGTTCACCGGCGCGTAGCGCCTTGCGCTGCTGGTGGACCCATCGTCCGAGCGGAAACGCCTTCGTCGCCCCGACCTCGACCTCAACGTCGTAGGGAACAGCGTAGACGCCGGTGATCTCGTTCTCCCTGCGCCAGCGCAGCAGGGCCTGGTAGCCCTGCAGCCACACCAGCGACTCCGGCCGGTAGACCCGGGTGCGCAGGAACGCCGCGATCGTCGCCGCGTCGCGCGGGCTGGAGAAGTGGAGCAGCGCCGCTTCGGCAGCGGCCTGGGTGTCGTCGTCCTCCTCGCCGTCGCCCTCGCCGCCGGTCCCGATGATCCGCCCGTCCTCGTTACGCCGGACGTGCACCTTGCGCTTCCCGCTGGTGAGGGCGCGGGAGGCGAGTTGCTCGACGAGTCGTTCGTCATGCGAGCGCAGGCCCTGGAGGACCGCTACAAGGGGGCGGAAGCTGGCACTGGCGACCATGTCGGTCGGGTCCTCGCCAGGCTCCAGGAAGACGGGCACGATGATCCTGGCGACCTTGAGGGAGCCGTCCTTGTTGAGGCGGAGCGCGCGGCCGATGTTCTGCACGATCTCCACCTGCGAGCCACGGGTGTCGGCGAAGCAGACGGCCTCAACCCCCCGTTCGCCGGTAATGTCGACGCCTTCTCCGAGGACGCGGCAGCTGGCGAGGAAGGCTCGGTGGACCCGGCGTCCGGCGGCGTCGATGCCGTTGGCGAACTGCCTGATGACCTCACGCCGCTCGGATACGAGGTGGTCGCCGCACAGCCACGCCGACCACACCCGGTCCGGGGGTACGTGGCGGCCGGCCTCCAGTTCGTAGAGCTTCGCGTCGATCGACGACGCGGGGAGCTCCACCGCCTTGGCCAGGTCCTCGTCCGAGGCGTCGCCTGCGTACAGCTCGGCAGCCGTCTCCGGCAGCTTCTCAGCGAAAGCCGCGGCCTCCTCCACCTTCTGGTGGAACGTCATGACCGTACGCAGGTTGTACGCCGCGGTGTGCTCCAAAAGCGCGGTCTGCAGCAGCGCCAGGCGCCGACCGCGCCGCGCCTCTTCGGACTCCCCGACGGGGGAGGGGTCGCGGATCTCCAGCACGTCGATCTCGAACCCGGCTAGGATCTCCCGCTCGATCGCCTCCGAGAGTCCGAGCTCCGCGAGCCACGCCCCGTACGTGCCCTCCGGGTCATCGTCCATGCTCGCGATCTCCGCCTCCTGGCCCTCCGCGCCCATCTGCGGCCGGGGCGCGGCGAGGATGCGCGGGGTCGCGGTCAGGTAGAGCCGGAAGTCCGCGGGAATGCGGGCGTTGTCGTGGATCGCCGCCCACGGCCGACCAAGATCACCGGCGGTGCCGTGGGCCTCGTCCACGATCGCGAGGTCGAAGCCCGCCATGCGCTGGCCGTACAGCCGCTCTCCGCCCGCCAGAGCGGCCTCCAGCGGCCCGCGAACCTTCCGCTGGCCCTCGGGTGCATCGATGTCCTCGCGGTCCACCAGGGAGGCGTACGTGGCGAACACGACCACCGGCCCGGTCCCGGTCCACAGGGCGAGCTGGATCGGGTTGGTGGTGGTTCGCACGCCCAGCTCATTCAGGACCGGGTCGTTCTCCAGCGAGCACACCGCGACCATCGGCGCCCGGTGGCCCACCAGGCGCCACGCCTGGGTGGTCTGCGCGAGCAGGTCCAGGGTGGGCACGGTCACGAGGATCCGCCCGTCCCGGAAGGACTCGAGCGCGCACGCGGCGGCGGTGATCGTCTTCCCCGATCCGGTCGCGGACACGATCGTGCCCCGCGCCCCCTCCGAAGGCACGGATGACCTTGCAGGAAATCCAACCCACCTCCGGAATTTTTCCTTCTGATCCACTTGATGTTTTCGAAGTCGAAGAATTCTGCTCATCCCTCTCCCGCCTGGACCGCTCAACCGAACCCGAAAAGAAAAACCTCACCAACCATGCTCAGGCGGGCCGATAATGTCCTTCCCGACCAGACGCGCAAGATGCCGCGCCCTGTCTTCGTCGCCGGGATAGACGTGGACATAGACCGTGTGCCCTGTCATCGGTTCATGGTTAGCATCGATGTTGAAACAGGCCTGAACGCCCGTACGTGCATACTCAGGCCCCAGGTCAAGCTCCGGTATGGCCGGCCAGGTGAGCCCCATCCACGCCAGCTGGCCCCACACCGCAGGGCGCAACACCTCCACAGCCTCGGAAAGAATGTCCTCTCCGACCTCCTCCGCGGTGAGTTCCACGGGCAGCAATCCAGCCAACACCCCGGGATCAGCAGGCAGTTCGGTGCTCCAGAAGCCAGAACAGCGATGGAAAAACTGCGCCTCGGGGAAAAGGCCACGAGCCTTCAAGGCAACGTCAACGTCGCGAAGCTCAGCATCAAGAGCGGGGTATGCGGTTCCAGCCTCATGAACCTCTCCACGCTGGACGAGAGCAGAGGCCACAGAAACGATGCTCGCCACATCAAAGGCGTGATAGATTGGATAAGCCTGTGTGTTACCCATCAACCCTCCAAGCTCTCCACGGGGCATCTCTCATTTTTGCCAACACTACATGGTGCATCAACTGAGAACCATTACACTACAGTCAACACGACCGAGTAACTTCACCGGGGTGCAGGAGTCCCACCCCCACAGAGGTGACCTTCGCAGCCGCCCGGGCCGAAGGCCCGTTGGTCGCCCCGCGCAGCGGGGCCGGCCTCCGGGGCGCGTAGCGCCCCGGGTGACTGGAGCGCAGCGAAAGCCACCCGGTCGCCCCGCGCAGCCCCGGGAGTACAGGGGACGGGACGTCACCCGCCTTGCGCAGCAAGGCGGGTGAGCAGGATGCGCAGCATCCTGCC
>NZ_JBITSH010000005.1:0-356280 GCF_044540535.1 Streptomyces sp. NPDC085937
GGTTACATTCCGAACCCGGAAGCTAAGCCTTACAGCGCCGATGGTACTGCAGGGGGGACCCTGTGGGAGAGTAGGACGCCGCCGAACAATTCTTATAGGAAGCCCCCGTGCCATTCGGCACGGGGGCTTTCTGCGTTTCAGGCCGGCTCCACCAGCTTGGCGTCGTACGCCAGAATCACCGCCTGAATTCTGTCGCGGGATCCCGTCTTGGCGAGGATGCGGCCGACGTGCGTCTTCACCGTCGATTCGGCGAGGTGGAAGCGGGTCGCGATCTCGGTGTTCGTCCATCCTTTGCCGATGACCGTGAGGATCTCCCGCTCCCGCTCGGTCAGCGAGGACAGCCGAGGGTCGTCGGGTGGCGGCTCTTGCTCGGTGTCGCCGGCCGGGAGGTGCTGGGCGTAGGCGTCCAGGAGGCGTCGGGTCAGGCTGGGGGCGACGACCGCGTCCCCGGTGGCCACGGCGCGGATGCCGGACAGCAGTTCCTCGGGCTGGGCGTCCTTGACGAGGAAACCGGAGGCACCCGCGCGAAGACCGGCGTGGGCGTACTCGTCCAGGTCGAAGGTCGTGAGGATGAGGACGCGGGTGCGGTCGCCCGCGGCGACGATGCGGCGGGTGGCCTCGATGCCGTCCATGCCCGGCATGCGGATGTCCATCAGGACCACGTCGGGGTGCAGTCGCGCCGTCATACGGACCGCTTCGGTGCCGTTCGTGGCTTCGCCCAGGACGGTCAAGTCGTCCTGGCTCTCCAGCAGCATGCGGAAACCGAGACGCTGGAGGGACTGGTCGTCGGCGATGAGGACGGTGGTCACTGCGGGGTTTCCTCCGGAAGGTGCAGACGGACGCGCCAGCCCCGCTCGGGGTGCGGGCGTGGGCCGGCCTCAAGTGTGCCGCCGTACAGGGCTGTTCGTTCGCGCATTCCGGGGATGCCGGAGCCGTCGGACGGGGTGCGGGGCGGTGAGCCCGTCCCGGTGTCGGTGATGGTCACGGTGACGGCACCCCTGTCCCCGTGGGCGATGGAGATCTCGGAGGTCGTGTCGGGGCCGGCGTGCTTGAGGGTGTTGGTGAGGGCCTCCTGGACGACCCGGAACACAGTGAGCTGGCGGCCGGGGGGAAGGGTCGCCCGGCCCTCCACGCGCGTGTGGACGGGGAGGCCCGCGCCGCGGACGCCGTCGATGAGCTGGTCCAGGTCGGTCAGGCCGGGCTGGGGGGTCCGTTCGGCGGGGCGCCCGGTGTCCTCGTCGCGGAGGACGTCCAGGAGACGGCGGAGCTCGCCGAGGGCCTGGCGGCTGGTGGTGCCGATGGCGTCGAGCGCCTGCGCCGCCCGCTCCGGGGACTTGCCGGCCGCGTACTTGCCGCCGTCGGCGAGGCCGGTGATCACGGACAGGTTGTGGCCGATGATGTCGTGCATCTCGCGGGCGATGCGGGTCCGCTCCGCGGCGGCGGCGATGCGGGCCTGCTGGTCCCGTTCGATCTCGAGACGGCGGGCGCGGTCCTCCAGGGCCTCGGTGTAGTGGTGGCGGGTCCGTACGGTGATGCCGACCAGGATCGCCACACCGATCGAGGTCAGGTGCGAGCCGATCTGCTGGCTCCACCCGCCCTCGCCGAAACGCGCCGTGGTGATGGCCACCGGCACGAGCGTCAGAGCCGACGCCCACCACAGAGCGCGCAAGGGCCGACGCAGGGCGATGTGGTAGACGACGACCAACTGGAGCAGGGCCGCCTGGAGCGACGCCCCGGACCAGCCGTTGACAACGGCGAACGGCGCCATGGCGAGCAGCACCGCCACCGGGTGCGTACGGCGCCACAGCAACGGCACCGACAGGCCGAGGCTCAGGACGAGCAGGAGGGCGCCGGGGGCGTCCGGGTTGTGCGTGACGCTGCGCCAGCCGTCACCGGCGAAGTCGATGAGGGCGGCTGTCACCCAGAAGCCGGTGAAGGTCAGATCCCACAGGAGCGGGCGGCGCCGGTCCCATGCGAGTACGGCGTCCCGGACGCGTTGAACATGGGCGGTGAGGGGCTCCGGCGTGGTCGGCGCCTCAGCCGTCGCCGCCTCTTGCTCGCGCGTCGCGAGGTCGGTGGCGGCGGATCGGTCCGCCGCGGGGGGCCGGGTCATGCCTTCGATGATCCCCGGTCAGGGAGGCCGAGGCGTCCGTCCTGCGGTATTAAATCGGATGAGGCCGTGGTACCCCGGTACTACGGTGACGGCATGAGCTACCAGGTCCGTTCCCTGCACGCCGACGAGTGGTTCCGGGCCAAGACCCTGCGGCTTGCCGCCCTCCAGGACCCGGTGGCGCCCATCGCCTTCATGGACACCTACGAGTCCGCCGTGGCGCAGCCCGACTCCTTCTGGCGGGAGCGGGCAGAGCGGAGCGCGGAAGGGGCGACCGGGGCGCAGCAGATCATCGCCGAGGGGCCCGACGGCGAGTGGGTCGGGACGGTGACCGTGCTGATCGAGAAGCCGGGGACCACGGACTGGGCCGGTGCGCCCGTCGAGCGGCTCCAGGGGCATCTGATCGGCGTGTTCGTGCGGCCCGGGCACCGGGGCATCGGGCTCACCGAGGTGCTCTTCGACGCCGGTCTCGAGTGGGCGTGGGCGCAGGGCGCCGAGCGGGTGCGGCTCCTCGTGCACGCGGACAACGCGCGGGCGCTGCGGGCCTACCGCAAGGCGGGTTTCGTCGAGACCGGGGTGACCATGACGCTGGGGGGTGCCCCGGACGGCCCGGAACTGGAGCTGGCGGTGGAACGGCCGGAGTCAGACGGGTAGTTCGGCGTGCGGCCAGCGGGCGCGGACCTGCTCGGGGGAGCGGACCAGGGCCAGGGTGGGCATGCCCCGGTCGGCGCCGGTGGCGAGCAGGTCGGGCAGCTGGGGAAGCGGGGCCACGGCCGCCACGTCGTCGAGGACGAGGGTGAGTGGTGGGTCGAGCCGACCGGAGGATGACCGTTCGGCCATGCGCCGGCCGTGCTCGACCACGTGCGAGGCGAGCGCCGTGAGCAGAGGCATGGCGCCCGGTCCGGTGCGCGGATCCTCGATGGATTCGCCCACGACGTAGAGCGTTCCCCCTTCGTGGATGAAGGAATCCAAGGAGAGGGCATCACTTCGGTGGGGCGTGCAGGCCTCGCGGACGTTGACCGTGGAGAGGGCGGCCAGCACACGGGCGGTCAGTTGCTGGGCCATGTCGCGGCGTTCGGGGTGGGCGGTGAGCGCCGCCTCGAGTTCGCCCGCGGAGCCGGAGGCCGCCTTGGGGCTGGTGCGCAGCACCCGTACGGCGTCCTGCACCTGGAGGCCCTGCGCCCAGCGGTGGACGTGGCGGACGGTGCGGCCGTCGACGGCGGCGGCGTGCAGGTAGCTGCGGAGCAGGAGCTCCGCGGTGTCGCTGACGGCCTGGTCGAGCCGTGAGGTGGGGCGGACGGGTGTGAGGAGCGCGGCGGCGCGGGCGGTCGCGGTGTCCTTGTCCTCGCAGCCGGCGACGGGGGACCAGTGCAGGCGGGCCGGGGTGTCGCACAGGTGCGTCGGGTCGTAGAGGTGGGCGGGGCCGAGCTTCGCCCGGGCGTCCTTGGTGTCGTACCAGAGTGTGGGGTTGGACGTGACGACGAGGACGGGCCCTTCGGCGTCGCGTACGGCCTGGGCGGCTGTGGCGTGGCGGGTGGCCGGTGGGCCGTGCCGCAGGCCGGGGCCGCCGCTCTCCGTAGGGGCGGACTCCCAGCCGGGACGGGGCTCCTCAGGCGCCGGTGCCGGTGCCGTGGGAGTGGGGTCTGCCGGTGCGGCGGCGGTGGGGTGCCGCGGTGCGGGCGGGGTGGTCCTGGGGGTCCTCGGGGCGGGGACCTCGTGCACCGGTTCCGGTTCCGGTGCGGGCGTCGGGGGCGGTGCCGCCGTGGCCGGTTCCGCGCGGCGTCGGGCGCGTACGGCGCGCCAGCGGGCCACGGTGCCGAGGACGAAGACGGTGAGGACCACCAGGATCATCAGCTGGCCGATGAGCAGGCCCCAGAACAGGCCGTAGCCGGAGAGGTCCCCGGGCGGGGCGTCCGGCCAGGCACCGGGGATGTCGTGCGGGTCGGCGATCAGGTGGCGCATGGCCAGGGGTGTGCGGGTGAAGGACAGGCCGGACGGCCAGCGGCCGTGGGCGAAGAGGCCGGAGAGGCCGGTGGCCGTCCACACCATCGCGGTCATGCCGAGGAGGAACGCGAGCACGCCGACCAGAAGCCCGTCGGGGATGCCGCCCTGGCCGCCGGTGCGCCCGCGGTGCTCGTCCGGTCTCACGCGTCCCCTCCTACGCCACCGTCGACTCGGAGTCCCCGACGTGCTGTTCCACGAAGGCCGCCGCCCGCTCCTCCGCCTCCAACTCGGCGGCGCGCAGGGCGTCGTCGGCGAGGTCGGCGGACGACTCGGTCATCGCGCGGTCGGTGAAGACCAGCGGGCGTTCGGTCTCCGTGACCAGGTGTTTGACCACCTGGACGTTGCCGTTGACGTCCCAGACCGCGATGCCGGGGGTGAGCGAGGGAATGATCTCCACGGCCCACCGGGGCAGGCCCAGCACCCGGCCCGTCGCCCGCGCCTCGTCCGCCTTCTGGGCGTAGACGGTCCGGGTCGAGGCCATCTTCAGGATCGCCGCGGCCTCCTTCGCCGCCGCTCCGTCCACCACGTCGGACAGGTGGTGGACGACCGCGACGAAGGACAGGCCGAGGCGCCGGCCGAACTTCAGCAGCCGCTGGAACAGCTGCGCCACGAAGGGGCTGTTGATGATGTGCCAGGCCTCCTCGACCAGGAAGATGCGCTTCTTCCGGTCGGGGCGGATCCAGGTGTGCTCCAGCCACACGCCGACGATCGCCATGAGGATCGGCATGGCGATGGAGTTGCGGTCGATGTGGGACAGGTCGAAGACGATGAGCGGGGCGTCCAGGTCGATGCCCACGGTCGTCGGGCCGTCGAACATGCCGCGCAGGTCACCGTCGACCAGGCGGTCCAGGACCAGGGCGACGTCCAGGCCCCACGCCCGGACGTCGTCTATGGCGACGTTCATCGCCTCCGCCGACTCCGGTTCGGGGTGGCGGAGCTGGTCGACGATGTCGGACAGGACGGGCTGGCGCTCCACGATGGTCTCGTTGACGTAGGCGTGCGCGACCTTCAGGGCGAAGCCGGAACGCTCGTCCAGGCCGTGCCCCATGGCGACCTCGATGATGGTGCGCAGCAGCGCCAGCTGGCCCGTGGTGGTGATCGCCGGGTCGAGCGGGTTGAGGCGGATGCCCTGGTCGAGCGCGGCCGTCGGGTCCAGGCGGATGGGGGTTATGCCCAGCTCCTGGGCGATGAGGTTCCACTCGCCGGCGCCGTCCTCGCCCTGCGCGTCCAGGACCACCACCTGGCGGTCGCGGAAGCGCAGCTGGCGCAGCACGTACGTCTTCTCCAGGGCCGACTTGCCGTTGCCGGACTCGCCGAGGACCAGCCAGTGCGGCGCCGGGAGCTGCTGGCCGTAGAGCTGGAAGGGGTCGTAGATGTAGCCCTTCCCGGAGTAGACCTCGCGGCCGATGATGACGCCGGAGTCGCCGAGGCCGGGCGCGGCGGTCGGCAGGTACACCGCCTGCGCCTGGCCCGTGGACGTACGCACCGGCAGCCGTGTGGTCTCGACCTTCCCGAACAGGAAGGACGTGAAGGCGTCGGTGACGACGGACAGCGGATCCCGCATCTTCAGCTCAGCCCCTACCTACGAATGCCGGTGGCGAACGGGAGAGTGTTCACGAACGCGCGGTGGTGCTCGCGGTCGCACCACTCCAGCTTCAGGTACGACTTTCCGGCCGACGCCCGTATCGTCCGCTTGTCGCGGGCCAGGGCCTCGGGTGAGCGGGAGGAGACGGTGATGTAGCCGACCAGGTTGACGCCCGCGGCGCCGCTGGCGAGGTCCTCGCCGCGCTGGTCGAGACGGCTGTGCGCGGCGACGTCGCGCGGGTCGACGGTGCGGTTCATCTTGGCGGCGCGGGACGCCTCCGCCTCGTCGTTGGTCTTCTCGGTCAGCATGCGCTCGATGGCGATCTCGGTGGGTTCGAGGTCCATCGTGACGGCGACCGTGCGGATCACGTCGGGGGTGTGGACGAGCAGCGGCGCGAGGAAGTTCACGCCGACCGGGGTCATCGGCCACTCCTTCACCCAGGCCGTGGCGTGGCACCAGGGGGCGCGGGTGACGGACTCGCGGGTCTTGGCCTGGAGGTAGGTCGGCTCGGTGGCGTCGAGCTCGGCCGGCCAGGCGTTGCGCTGCGACATCGCCTGGATGTGGTCGATCGGGTGGTCCGGGTCGTACATGGAGTGGATCAGCGAGGACAGCCTGCTCTGGCCGAGCGGCTGGCGTACGCGGATGTCGGCCTCCTGGAGCCGGGAGCAGATGTCGGTCAGCTCACGGGCCATGACGACGGCGAGCCCGGCGTCCCGGTCCACCCGGCCGCCGCCCTGGCTGCGCATGGCGCGGGCCATGGTGTTGGCCTCGGCGGCCAGGTCGCGGGTGTAGTGCATGCAGGCCACGAGGTACGCGCGGTGCTGCTCGCTGCTGGTCGACACCATCGACTGCAGCTGGTCGTACGACTGCTGCAGCCACGCCGGGGCCTTCTCGTCGCCGCGGACGGAGACGTCCTTGGCGTGCGCGTCGGGGTCGGCGGGCAGGGTGCGGGCGAGCATCTGGATGCGGGTGACGAAGCCGTCGCCGTTCGCCACGTGCTTGAGCAGCGTGCCGAAGCGGTCGACGAGGGCCTCCTGGTCCTCGGAGTCGCGCAGGCCGACGCCGGGGCCCTCGATCTCGATGGCGGCGGTGACGGTCTTGCGGTCCGCGTGCAGCAGCACGGCGATCTCGTCGGGGCCGAACGGCGCGGCGAGCCACGTGATCCGGCCGATGCCCGGCGGCGCGCCGACCTCCACCTCGCGTCCGTCGAGCCGGGTGCCGGCCTCGACGACACCGGAGCGGTAGGTGGCGCCCCGGCGCAGGGTGCGCTTGTAACTGCGGTTGATCTCGAACCACTTGTAGAACGTGCGGTGCTTGTACGGCACGTACACGGCTGCCAGGGCGAGCATGGGCAGCCCGGCGAGCAGCACGATCCTGACGGACAGGACGGGGACGAGGAGCCCGCACATCATGCCGAGGAACGCGCCGACGACGATGAGCGCGATCTCACCTGTCTCGCGATTGCGGCCGACGATCGCGTTCGGCCGGGCGCGGCCGATCAGATACGTACGGCGGGGCGCGATCGCGGGGGACACATGGGAATCGGTCGTCAACGCCCTTCACCTCCCGTGCGGTTGGAACTGTTGTTGCGTGTGCCGGCGTGGGGGGTGTTCACCGGGTTGCCCGAGCGGGGCGGGGGAGCGGCGGAGGAACCCGATCCGCCGCCGCCGGACGGGCGGGAGCTGTGCGCGGCGACTCCCCCGGACGCGGGGTTGGACGGGCGGGGCGTGGCGGACTGGCCGCCCCCGCCCTGGTGGTCGGCGCGGGTGCTGTGGGTCTTGATGCCCTGCGCGACCAGGGTGGCCGGGGAGCTGATCACGGCGGCTGCCTTGCCCTCGGCGCCCTGCATGATGCGGTTGCTGCGGGAGCCGGCGATCTCGTCGCCGAAGCCGGGGACGAAGCGGTAGATCATCGCCGAGGCGAAGATCGCGAGCAGGATGATCGCGAGGCCGGAGACCACGGCGGAGAAGGCGTCGGGGCCGTCGTCGGCGGAGAGCGCGCCGGCCAGGCCGAGCACGATGACGATGACCGGCTTCACCATGATCACGGCGATCATGATGCCCGCCCAGCGGCGGACGTGGCCCCACAGGTTCTTGTCGACCAGGCCCGCGTAGACGACGGTGCCGAGGAGTGCGCCGACGTAGAGCAGGGCGGCGCGGATGACCAGCTCCAGCCAGAGGATGCCGGCGGCGAGGATGGAGACGAGGGAGACGACGATCAGCATGATCGGGCCGCCGCCGATGTCGTTGCCCTTCTCCAGGGCGGCGGAGAACGTCCCGAAGAACGTGTCCGTCTGGTCGCCGGTCGCCTTCGCGAGTACGTCGGTGACGCCGTCGGTCGCGGAGACGACGGTGTAGAGGATCAGTGGGGTGAAGGCGGAGGCGAGGACGGTCAGCCAGAGGAAGCCGATCGCCTCGGAGAGGGCGGTGGCGAGCGGCACGCCGCGGACTGCCCGCTTGGCCACCGCCAGCAGCCAGAGGAGGAGCGTGAGGATCGTCGACGCGGCGAAGACGACGGCGTACTGCTGGAGGAAGGTGTCGTTGGTGAAGTCCACCTTCGCGGTGTCCTCCACGGCGGCGCTGAGCTGTTTGACCGTCCAGGACGCGGCGTCGGCGCAGCCATGGGCGAGGGAGGCGAGGGGGTCCAGGGCGGAGGTGGGGTCACTGAGCGTCCCGGAGGTTCCGCTCCTCCGCCCACTCTCGCCGCGCTCGCAGTAGTCCTTGGCGGGGCCGACGATCAGGTCGCAGTTGTCGTCCGACGGTGTGGGCGAGGGCGTGGGTGCCGCCGTGGCACGGGCGGCCAGCATGAGGACTGCGGCCTGCGCGGTCGCGACGACCGTGGCCAGCCTGAGTACGCGGCGCGGGCTACCGGGCATAGGTGAAGCCTCCGTACTCCTGGACGGCCGTGGCCATCTCCTCGGCGGTGGACGCCTTGTCGTCCCCGGGGACGGGCGCGGGACCGTCCTTCTGCGCGAAACTGTCGACCTTCCAGTCGCCGTCGGCCCAGCGCAGCTGCAGCGTGATGGTGAACCAGTCGCTGGTCACGGGGTTGGTCGTCTTCTCCCCTGCCGTGCCGAACACGCCAGAGCACCACACGTCGACGGCGGCGGCCGTGTCCGCGTAGCTCGTCACCTTGGTGCCGATCGGCATGGTGCGGGACACGTACGTTTCGCCCGGCGCCGCGTTGCCGTTCTCGTCCAGACCGATGCTGCTGAGGAACTCCTTGGTGTACGCCTTGTCGAACCGGTTCTGCAGGGAGGCCTGCTTGTCGGTCACGAAGACCTGCCGGACGATCTCGGCGCGCCGGTCCGGCTTGAGAATGTCGGCGGAGACGAGAGTCACCGCATAGTTCGCCGCCGCGCTTTCCGCGCCCTGGCGGGTGTGGGGAAAGCCGGCCGGGACACCGGCCTCCGCCGCCGAGACGGGCTTCTCGCCCGACGGTGCCGTCGCCGCCGCCTTGGGAGAGTCGCCGCCCCCGCCCTCCTCCGCGTCGGAATCGCCGCCTCCGCGGTTCGCGAAGGCGATGGCGGCGATGAGGAGGACCACCACGCCGACGACCGTCACCAGGCTGCGCGACGACGAACGGCCGCTTCTGCGCGCGCCACCGTACGGGTCGCCGCTCCCCTCCGGCAGGCGGGTGCGGGTCCGGCCCGTGTCGTCTCCGAGACTCATACCGCGTACGCCCCCTCAGCGTCGTGCGGAAACACCTCGTACTCCGTGTACTCCACGTACGACGGTAGCCGTACCGGCTGCCGCTCGGGCGTGGTGTGGTGACTGGACATCAGGGAAACGCAACCTCAGCCGGTGGGCACGACGGGCGGGTGGGGTGGAGGGGAGCCGGGCGTGCCCGGTCGGGACCGATGGTGCGGGGTTAGACGGCCATGCCGTACACGATGGTGAACAGGGTGCCGAGCGATCCAATGATGAAGACGCCCGTGAGGCCCGCGATGATCAGGCCCTTGCCCTGTTCGGCGGAGAACGTGTCCCTCAACGCGGTGGCGCCGATGCGCTGTTTGGCCGCCCCCCAGATGGCGATGCCCAGGCAGAGGAGGATGGCGACCGCCATGACCACCTCGATCATGATCTTGGCCTCGTTGCCCAGGCTGCCGAAGGGGCCCCAATCCGGAGCGATCCCGCCGATAATGGTGTTGATGTCTCCCTCGTCGGCCGCAAAGAGCATGTAAGTCACCGCCCCTGTATGGGTAGTTCCGCATCCTCTGCGGGGGTGCAGAGGTCAGGCCTCATTGTCGCCGACGATGCCGCTGTCGTATGTCGACTTGACGTCATCTGTTGGCGGGTTTCGTAGGAATAGCTTGCCACCGGCGCGCGCCGGACTCCGGGAGGGGCGCGCTCCGACGGGTGAAGAGTCGTATCGTCACTCTGTGTATCACGCTGCGTAACGCCGGGCAATGAAGCGCGGCTCGTCCCCGGTGGCGCGGACCGAGCATGTCGTCGTATCTGATCACCCCGCAGCGGGCTTCCCGCCTCTACACTGTCGGCGGCGGTGGACTGCCGGACGGTGAGGGGTGGTTGACGGTGCGTAAGGTGTGGGTCGGTGCGACTCTTGCCGTCGGCTCCGCGCTCGCCTTCGTGATGCTGCTCGTCGTCGGGGTGTACGTCGTCGCCGGGAACCTGGTGAACGGGGTGGGCGGCGGTGCGGCCAAGGCGCTCGCCAAGGGCAGTGTGCCGGCCGCCTACCAGCAGCTCGTCTCCACCTGGGGCAACCTCTGCCCGGCCATCAACCCGGCGCTGCTCGCCGCCCAGCTGTACCAGGAGAGCGGGTTCAACCCCAGGGCGCAGAGCCACGCGGCGGCGCAGGGCATCGCTCAGTTCATCCCCGGCACCTGGGCCGTCCACGGCATCGACGGCGACGGGGACGGGGACCGAGACGTGTGGGACCCGGCGGACGCGATCCCGTCCGCGGCGACCTACGACTGCACGCTGGCGTCGTACGTGGAGGACGTCGGCGGGGATCTGACCGAAAACATGCTCGCCTCGTACAACGCGGGGGCGTACGCGGTCATCAAGTACGGGGGCGTGCCGCCGTACAAGGAGACGCAGAACTACGTCCAGCGCATCCAGGAGTTGGAGAAGAGCTTCGCCGCGCCGGTGGGGCGGGTGGATCCGTCGCGGCAGGCGGCAGGGGCCATCGCGTTCGCGCAGAAGAAGCTCGGCACCCCTTATCTCTGGGGCGGCAACGGCACCCCTGACCAGGGCGGACGCTTCGACTGCTCGGGTCTGACCAAGGCCGCGTACGAGAGTGTGGGCATCACGCTGCCGCGCGTGGCGAACGACCAGTACAACGCGGGACCGCACCCGGCCCGGGACGAACTGCTGCCGGGTGATCTGGTGTTCTTCTCGGACGACCTCACCAATTCCCGGGCGATCCGGCATGTGGGCATCTATGTCGGCGGCGGGTACATGATCGACGCGCCACGGTCCGGAGCCGTGATCCGATTCGACCCGATCGACACTCCTGACTACTTTGGTGCCACCCGGGTCACCGAAGATGGCGCGAAAGCGCTCCCCACGACCGTGTGAGCGGAGCGACAAACTCCCCCCTGAGCTGCAAAGACGCATCTCTCTTCGATAACGTCTGCGTGATCTTTCGGTGGAGTGTGGAACGTATCAGCGGGGACCGTGCGTTCCTGTTCTCGTAGCCGAGCGGACGAGCGGATCTACAGACCACGGGGGTGGCAGCACGGCGCGCGTCCGGCGTGCCGGACGACATGACGAAGGGGCCGCAGCACCATGGCTGGACTCGCCGATTCCGGGTCGAACCCCGACGTCGACCTGCTCTACGACATCAATGGCCTGGCGAAGGCCGCCCCGCCGTGGCTCGACCACGTCATGGAGTTCATCGGGGAGTACGGGGTGCTGTTCGGCCTCGTCGCGATGGTGCTCTGGTGCTGGTGGGGTGTGCGCAAGCAGGGTGGACCTGACGCGGCGTCGTCCGTGGCCGCCCTGGTGTGGGCTCCGCTCGCGGCGGGCGTCGCGGTCCTGGTGAACGTGCCGATCCGGGGGTTCGTGGAGCGGCCGAGACCGTTCAACGACCACGAGGGTCTCGAGGTGCTGGTCGACGGCAAGGACGACTACTCCTTCGTCAGCGACCACGCGACGCTCTGCATGGCGCTGGCGGTGGCGCTGTTCCTGGCCAACCGGAAGTTCGGACTGGTCGCCCTGGTGCTGGGCCTGATCGGCGGCTTCATCCGTGTCTACATGGGCGTGCACTACCCGACGGACGTGGTCGGCGGACTCGCGCTCGGTACGGCGGTCGCGCTGCTGCTCTCCCCGCTCGCCATGGCGCTGCTGACGCCGCTGATGCGGGCCGTCGAGCAGTCGCCGAAGGCCGGGTGGCTGGTCTCGGCCCGGCCGCAGGGCCAGCGCCGGCGGGTGGCCGAGCGCAGCAGGGGCAGGGCGTCGGGCGCCGGTCCCGAGGAGCGGGACCTGGCCGCCTGACGAGGGTGCGGGAAAGGGCCCGCGACCGCCGCTCCTCCCGGGGTGGCTGTCGCGGCCCTTTCGTCGGTCCGGAGGCCGGCTTCAGAAGGCCTGCGGGAAGGTGAAGACGCGGTCCGGGTCGAGGCGCCGCTTCAGCCGGGTCAGGCGCGGGGCGGCGTCGCCGTAGTAGGCGCGGCGCCAGTCGGTGAGGTCCGGGTCGGCGTAGTTCTGGTAGGCGGCGCCGGACGCGTGGGGGCGCATGGCCCGGTGAGTGTCCGTCAGCCAGGAGCGGATCGCGGTGCCGGGGGCGCCGGGTCCCCACGAGGCGAGGTACTGGGCGAGCACCCGGGAGCCGCGGTGCACGAACGCCGTCGCGGTGGGCGCGACCCGGTCGACCGCCCCGCCGAGGGCCGTGAGCGCGATGCTCGCCGAGCCGCCGCGGGCCTCCCGGATCCGGGTCAGCAGGGTGTCGACGCCCGCCGCGTCGAGCGGGCGGTCGAAGAAGTCGGAGCGGGCCGCGTAGGTCTCGCGTCCCAGGGCGCCCTCGGGGCTGCGGCCGGGTGTCGCGCCCGGCAGCCGGCACCGGTCGTCGTCGGCGAAGGAGGAGCACCCGGCGTACAGCTCCATGGACTCCTGGTACGAGCGCCGGCGCAGCGAGACGCCGCTCGCGGAGGCGCCGACGTGGTCGGCGAGCCGGTCGACGGCGTTCTGCAGCTCGCCGTAGGTGCCGAGGGAGAAGACGGTGACGGAGACGCCGGGTCCGCCGCCGGTGTTGTCCAGGTGGAGCGCGGACCAGATCTCGTCGGGCTGGCCGGGGCCCCACTCCTGCCAGGCGGCGACCACGGCGGCCGCCCGATCCCACGGCCAGGTGAGGTGTCCGGTGACGCTCCGCGGGGCGGGGTGGGTGCGGAAGCGGAACTCGGTGACGACGCCGAACTGGGCGTTGCCCGCGCCGCGCAGCGCCCAGAAGAGGTCCTGGTTCTCGGAGTCGGAGGCGGTGAGCCGGCTGCCGTCGGCGGTGACCAGGGTGACCTCGGTGAGGCTGTCGCAGGTCAGGCCGTAGGCGCGGGAGGTCACGCCGTGGCCGCCGCCGAGGGTGAGGCCGGAGATGCCGACGGTGGGGCACGAGCCGCCGGGGACGGTGAGGCCCCGGGCGGCGAGCGTGCGGTAGACGTCGATGAGCTTGGCGCCGGCGCCGACGACGGCCGTGTCGCCGTCGACACGGACGGCGTCGAGGCCGGACACGTCGACGATCAGGCGTCCGTCGCCGGAGGACCAGCCCGCGTAGGAGTGGCCGCCGCTTCGCACCGCGAGCGGGACGGCGTGCTCGCGGGCGTGGGTGAGGGCGGTGCGGATGTCGTCGGCGTGCCGCACGTAGGCGACGGCGGTGGGCCTGAGCGAGTCGAAGCGCGTGTTGTAGAGGCGGCGGGCCGTCTCCCAGTCGGCGTCGCCGGGGCGCACCAGCCGGCCGTCGAGGTGCCCGGCCAGGGCGGTCCAGTCGGCGGGCGTCGCGGGGCGTGGGGTCCTGGAGGGGGCGGGAGAGGGCGGCGGGGCGTGCGTGGGGGTGGCCGGGGCGGGTCCGGGCTTCGAGGAGGTGCACGCGGAGGAGGCGGCCGCGGTGGTGAGCGCTGCGGCGGTGCCCGCGAAGAAGGTGCGGCGGTTCACGGTCGGCCTTCCGGACGTCGGGTGGGGGGCGGCCTGTCCGGGTCCGGGCGGCCCGGCTGCCGCCGCGGTGCGCGTCCGCCGCCGTCCCGTCCGTCTCCCGTGGTCGTGCGGGGGCCATTGTCGGCACCCGGCCGGGGGCGCGTCACTCCCCCGTGTGGTTTTCGGCGTCCTTGCGGGCCTGGCTCCTGGCTCTTCTGGCCGGGCCGCGCCAGCCGCAGGTGCAGCGGGCCGTGCAGAAGGGCCCCTGCTCGGTGGTGGTCGTGGTGTGCGGCCGGGGAGCCGGCGCGTCGTCCTGGTGCGGCACGCGGCCCACCGTAGCGCCCGGGCGGGGCCGCGTGACGGGGGCCACCGACCCGTCGTTAACGGGAACGACAGGCGGCCCGTGTCGGACGGAGCGGGGGTAGGCAGGGATGGCTCGACGACGACAGGACCGGCGGACGCACGGCATGACGGCCGTGGTCGGGGTCGTCTGCTGTGTCGGGCTCGGGTCGGCCGGGTGTGCGCGCAGCGACGCCGTGACGCAGGGGCCTCCGGCCGGCGACCCGGTCCGGGTGCTGCGCTCGGCCGCCGACGCGCTGGTGGACGCCGGCAGCTCGCAGACCCGCACCTCGCTGGAGATGGCCACCGGCGGCACCCGGGTGACCATCCGGGGCGAGGGGGTCTACGACTACCGCAGGCGGCTGGGGCGGCTGAAGGTGCTGCTCCCCCAGGACCCCGCGGGCGCCGCCGACCGCCGACCCATCACCGAGCTGCTCGCGCCCGGGGCGCTGTACATGAAGAACCGGGGGGCCGGGGTGCCCGCCGACAAGTGGGTGCGGGTGGACACCGCGACGCTGTCCGACGGCAATCTCGTCACCGGCGGGGCTACCGATCCGTTCGCCGCCGCCGAGGTGCTGCGCGGAACGCGGTCGGCGACGTTCGTCGGCCGGACCGAGGTCGCGGGGGCGCGGGTGCGGCACTACCGGGGCACCGCCGATCTGGAGGCCGCCTCGCGGGGGGCGTCGGAGGTCAACCGGGGGCCGCTGGGCGCGGCGGCGAAAGGGTTCGCCACGGCGCGGGTGCCGTTCGACGTGTACCTCGACGACGAGGGGCGGATCCGCAAGATCCGGCACCGGTTCAGCTTTGTGAACGGGGAGCGGCAGGAGCCCGTCGCGGTCGCCTCCACCACGCTGCTCTACGACTTCGGCGCCCCCGCCGACGTGCGGCTTCCCGAGGACGAGGACATCTACGCCGGGCGGATCGCGGAGGAGTGACGGCGCGCGGGCCGGGGGGCCGGGGTCCTGAGTGGCCGGGCCGAACTAGCCCTTCCGTGCCATGCGCGGTCCGTAGGGCGCTCCCTACTCTAGGAAGTCGGTGACGACAGAGTGAGGTGAGGCGCGTGGCTCCGCTCGGGAGTGGGACGGTTCCGGTTCAGGATCACGTGGCGCTCGCCGAGATCGAGCTCTGCGGGGAGCTGATCATCGCCGCTTCCAACGCCGAGGACCGGCTCAGTCCGGAGAGCATCGACGAGGTGCTGCGGGTGGCCGAGGCCCGGGCGGAGTCCGCCGGGCACTGAGGCCGCGGCCACCGGGGCCGGCGGTCAGGTCCGCAGCATGCGGGCGATGGCCTGCGTCGCTTCCTTGACCTTCGCGTCGATCTCGTCGCCGCCCTTGACGGCCGCGTCCGCGACACAGTGGCGCAGGTGCTCCTCCAGCAGTTGCAGCGCGAACGACTGCAGCGCCTTCGTGGAGGCGGACACCTGGGTGAGTATGTCGATGCAGTAGACGTCCTCGTCGACCATCCGCTGCAGTCCGCGGATCTGGCCCTCGATCCGGCGCAGCCGCTTGAGGTGCTCCTGCTTCTGGTGGTGGTAGCCGTGGATCCCGCGGTCGTGATCGGTCACGATGTCCGTTACGTCCGTCACACCCGTCGCGTCCCCGGTGCCCGTCTCCACGGTGTCCGGCGTGTCCGGCGAGGAGGGCGCGGGGGCGCCGGTCCCGGTGGTGGTCATCGCGTCCTCCTGGCGTCCTGATGGGCGTTATATACCCCTGGTGGGTATATGGTACCGAACTTCGCCGGTCCGGGGCCCGCAGGTCCGGACCGCGGGCACCGGCGGGGACAGCGCACGGGCCGCCCCCGTACTCATCACTCTGCACGATGGGCGACACTGGGGGGCGGCCGTTACAGGTGGCCGGATGATGCGCCTAGCATCAGCCTGACCGAAACCGACGCATACCGAGGACCCCACGTGCGCTTTCGTCTGACCCCCAGGGAGACGAGCTTCTACGACATGTTCGCCGCGTCCGCGGACAACATCGTCACGGGCTCCAAGCTCCTGATGGAACTCCTCGGGGCGGACACCTCCGCCCGAGCAGAGATCGCAGAGCGTATGCGGGCCGCCGAACACGCCGGTGACGACGCCACGCACGCGATCTTCCACCAGCTGAACTCCTCGTTCATCACGCCGTTCGACCGCGAGGACATCTACAACCTGGCGTCCTCCCTCGACGACATCATGGACTTCATGGAGGAGGCCGTCGACCTGGTCGTCCTCTACAACGTCGAGGAACTGCCCAAAGGCGTCGAGCAGCAGATCGAGGTGCTGGCGCGGGCCGCGGAGCTCACCGCCGAGGCCATGCCGCACCTGCGGACCATGGACAACCTCACCGAGTACTGGATCGAGGTCAACCGCCTGGAGAACCAGGCCGACCAGATCCACCGCAAGCTGCTGGCGCACCTGTTCAACGGCAAGTACGACGCGATCGAGGTGCTGAAGCTCAAGCAGATCGTGGACGTACTGGAGGAGGCGGCCGACGCCTTCGAGCACGTGGCGAACACGGTGGAGACCATCGCCGTCAAGGAGTCCTGAGCTCTTCATGGACACCTTCGCTCTGGTCGTGACCATCGGGGTCGCGCTCTTCTTCACGTACACCAACGGTTTCCACGACTCCGCGAACGCGATCGCCACGTCCGTCTCCACCCGCGCGCTGACGCCCCGCGCGGCGCTCGCGATGGCGGCCGTGATGAACCTGGCCGGCGCCTTCCTGGGCTCCGGGGTCGCCAAGACCGTCAGTGAGGGGCTGATCGAGACGCCCGAGGGGTCGAAGGGGATGGGGATCCTCTTCGCCGCGCTGGTGGGCGCCATCACCTGGAACCTGATCACCTGGTACTTCGGTCTGCCGTCCTCGTCGTCCCACGCCCTGTTCGGCGGGATGGTGGGCGCCGCGCTGGCCGGCGGGACGACGGTCTACTGGCACGGGGTGGTCGACAAGATCGTCATCCCGATGTTCGTGTCCCCGGTGATCGGCCTCGTCGTCGGTTACCTGGTGATGACCGCGATCATGTGGATGTTCCGGCGGGCCAACCCGCACAAGGCCAAGCGGGGCTTCCGCATCGCCCAGACGGTGTCCGCGGCGGGCATGGCCCTCGGCCACGGCCTGCAGGACGCGCAGAAGACGATGGGCATCGTGGTGATGGCGCTGGTCATCGCCGACGTCGAGGAGTACGGCGACGCGATCCCGGTGTGGGTGAAGATCGCCTGTGCGCTCATGCTCTCCCTCGGCACCTACGCGGGCGGCTGGCGCATCATGCGCACCCTGGGCCGGAAGATCATCGAGCTGGACCCGCCGCAGGGCTTCGCCGCCGAGACCACCGGCGCCTCGATCATGTTCGGCTCCGCGTTCATCTTCCACGCGCCGATCTCCACCACCCACGTGATCACCTCCGCGATCATGGGTGTGGGGGCGACGAAGCGGGTCAACGCCGTGCGCTGGGGCGTCGCCAAGAACATCGTCCTCGGCTGGTTCATCACCATGCCGGCCGCCGCGCTGGTGGCCGCGGCCTGCTACGGACTGGTGTATCTGATCGCGCTGTAGCCGCCGTCCCCGTGTGACAGCGACCGCACATGGAAGGGCCCGCCCCCCGTTGAGTCGGGGGCGGGCCCTTCCTGCCTCGCGGCGGCACCGCCATGCAGCGCCGCGAGGGGCATCGGGTCAGCCGAAGCGGCCGGAGATGTAGTCCTCGGTGGCCTGGACCGACGGGTTGGAGAAGATCCGGTCGGTGTCGTCGATCTCTATGAGCTTGCCGGGCTTGCCGACCGCCGCCAGGTTGAAGAACGCCGTGCGGTCCGAGACGCGCGCCGCCTGCTGCATGTTGTGCGTCACGATGACGATCGTGAAGCGCTCCTTCAGCTCGCCGATCAGGTCCTCGATGGCGAGGGTGGAGATCGGGTCCAGGGCGGAGCAGGGCTCGTCCATCAGCAGCACGTTCGGCTCGACCGCGATGGCCCGCGCGATGCACAGGCGCTGCTGCTGGCCGCCGGAGAGGCCCGAACCGGGCTTGTTCAGCCGGTCCTTGACCTCGTTCCACAGGTTGGCGCCCCTGAGCGACCGCTCGACGATGTCGTCCAGCTGGGACTTCTTGTACGTGCCGTTGAGGCGCAGGCCCGCCGCCACGTTGTCGTAGACCGACATGGTGGGGAAGGGGTTCGGGCGCTGGAAGACCATGCCGACCTCGCGCCGCACCGCGACCGGGTCGATGCCCGGGCCGTAGAGGTTCTCGTCGTCGAGCATGACCTTGCCGTCGACCCGGCCGCCGGGGGTCACCTCGTGCATGCGGTTGAGGGTGCGCAGGAAGGTCGACTTGCCGCAGCCGGAGGGGCCGATGAAGGCGGTCACGGAGCGGGGCTCGACGGTCATCGAGATGTCCTCGATGGCCAGGAAGGATCCGTAGTAGGCGTTGAGGCCGCTGACGTCGATGCGCTTGGCCATGGGTATCACTGCTTCTTTCGGGTCGCCGACGACTGTGTGTGGGGGCCGGTCAGCGACCGGTCTGCGGGGCCTTCCAGCGGGCGATGCCGCGGGCCACCAAATTGAGGATCATGATGAACGCGATGAGCGTCAGGGCCGCCGCCCAGGCACGGTCGTACGCCGCCTCGGAGCCGTTGGTGTACTGCAGGTAGATGTACATCGGCAGCGAGGCCTGGGGGTCCTGGAACGGGTTGGCGTTGATGAAGTTCGTGCCCCAGACCAGCAGCAGCACGGGTGCGGTCTCACCGGTGATGCGGGCGATCGCGAGCATCACGCCGGTGGTGATGCCGCCGACGGACGTCGGCAGGACGACCTTGAGGATGGTGCGCCACTTCGGGACGCCGAGGGCGAGGGACGCCTCGCGCAGCTCGTTCGGGACGAGCTTGAGCATCTCCTCCGTGGACCGCACGACCACCGGGATCATCAGGATGGCCAGCGCCATCGAGCCGGCGAAGCCCGAGTAGCCCATGTCGAGGATGAGGATCCACAGGCTGAGGACGAACAGGCCCGCGACGATGGACGGGATGCCCGTCATGACGTCGACGAAGAAGGTCACGGCCTGGGCGAGCCGGCCGCGGCCGTACTCGACGAGGTAGATCGCGGTGAGCACGCCGACCGGCACCGAGATCAGGGTGGCGAGCCCGACCTGCTCCAGCGTGCCCAGCAGGGCGTGGTAGATGCCGCCGCCGGGCTCGGTGTCGGCGACCACGCCCATGGAGTGGGTGAGGAAGTAGCCGTCGAAGACCTTGACGCCCCGCTTGACGGTCTCCCAGGTCAGCGACGCGAGCGGGATGACGGCGAGCAGGAAGGCGACCCAGACCAGGCTGGTCGCGGTGCGGTCCCGGGCCTGCCGGCGCCCCTCGACCTTGGCGGAGACGGCGTACGAGCCGGCGACGAACAGCAGCGCCGCGATCAGCGCCCACTGGATGTCGCTGTGCAGCCCGGCCGCGGTGCTGACGCCGAGCCCGAGGGCGGTGGAGGCGGCGGCGACCGCCCAGGGGAACCACTTCGGCAGGGTGGCCCCGCGCAGCGAACCGGACGGGCGGGTGTCGTGGAGAGCGTGGCTCATGCGTTGGCCCCCGAGTACTCCTTGCGGCGGGCGATGATCAGCCGGGCCGCGCCGTTGACCAGCAGGGTGATGACGAACAGCACCAGACCGGAGGCGATCAGCGCGTCCCGGCCCGTCTCGGTGGCCTCGTTGAACTTGCTGGCGATGTTCTGTGCGAAGGTGCCGCCGCCCGGGTCGAGCAGGCTGGCGTCGATGGTGAAGCTCGGGGAGAGCACCATGGCGACGGCCATCGTCTCGCCGAGCGCGCGGCCGAGGCCCAGCATCGAGGCGGAGATGACGCCGGAGCGGCCGAACGGCAGCACCGACATGCGGACGACCTCCCAGCGCGTGGCGCCGAGGGCCAGGGCGGCCTCCTCGTGCGTCCGCGGGACCTGGCGGAAGACCTCACGGCTGACGTTGGTGATGATCGGCAGGATCATCACCGCCAGCAGGATGCCGACCGTGAACAGCGAGCGCGGGGCGCCGTCGTTCCAGTCGAGGATCCCGGTCCAGCCCAGGTGGTCGTCGAGCCAGCCGTAGAGGCCGTCCAGGTGCGGCACGAGGACGAGGGCGCCCCACAGGCCGTAGACGATGGACGGGACGGCGGCGAGCAGGTCGATCACGTACGCGACGGGGCCGGCGAGGCGGCGCGGGGCGTAGTGGGTGATGAAGAGGGCGATGGCGACGGCGATCGGCACCGCGACGACCATGGCGATCACCGACGACACGACCGTGCCGAAGGCCAGGACCGCGATGCCGAACTCCGGCGGGGAGCCGCTGGGGTTCCACTCGAAGGTGGTGAAGAAGTTGGCCTCGTCCGCGGCGATCGCGAGCGAGGCGCGGTAGGTCAGGAAGGCCGCGATGGCGGCCATCAGGACCAGGACGAGGATGCCGGACCCCCGGGACAGCCCGAGGAAGATCCGGTCGCCGGGGCGTGTGACGCCGCGCGCGGCTCGGGTGTCGGGGGGCGCGGCCGGTCCGGGTGCCGGCGGCGCGGCGGGTTTCTGCGTGGTGGTGTCCATCGGGTTCTCCGGTCTGCGGAGCCACCGGGTCGGGCGGCTCGGTCGGAGCCGCCCGGGGGCCGGGGGCTCCTGTTGGCGGTGCACCGGACGGTGCGGCCCGGCCCGGTGGGGCGCGGGCCGCACACTCGGGTCAGCTGAGGCCGGCGACGGTCTCGCGGACCTTGGTGATGATCTCCGTCGGCATCGGGGCGTAGCCGGCGTCGGCGAGCTGGCCCTGACCCTGCTCGGAGGCCATGTAGCCCAGGAAGGACTTGGTGGCGGGCAGCGTCTCGGCCTTGTTGCCGGTGTCGCAGACGATCTCGTACGTCACCAGGACGATCGGGTAGGCGTTCTCGGCGGTCGGGGTGTAGTCGAGCTTCAGGGCGAGGTCCTTGCCGGTGCCGACCACCTTGGCGGCGCCGATGGCGGCGGTGGCGTTCTCGATGGTCGCCTTGACCGGCTCGGCGGCCTCCGTCTTGATGTCGACGGTCTTGATGCCGTCGGCGGCGTAGGACAGCTCGAAGTACGAGATCGCACCCGAGGTCTGCTTCACCTGCTGGGCCACGCCGGAGGAGCCCTGCGCGGACTGGCCGCCCTCGGCCGCCCAGGACTTGGCCGGCTCGTACTTCCAGTCCTTGGGCGCGGCGGCCTTCAGGTACTTGGTGAAGTTGTCCGTGGTGCCGGACTCGTCGGAGCGGTGGAAGGCCTGGATCTTCAGGTCGGGAAGGTCGGCGTCCGCGTTGAGCTTGGCGATCGCCGGGTCGTCCCACTTGGTGATCTTGTTGTCGAAGATCTTCGCGAGGGTGGGGGCGTCCAGGGCGAGGGTGTCGACGCCGGGGACGTTGAAGCCGACTGCGATCGGGCCGCCGACCATCGGCAGGTCGATGCCCTGGCCGTCGGCGCAGATCTTCTTCGACGCCTCGACCTCTTCGGGCTTCAGCGCGGAGTCCGAGCCGGCGAACGCGGTCTGGCCCTGCGTGAACGCGGTGATGCCGGCGCCCGAACCGGTCGGGTTGTAGTTGATCTGCACGTCCTTGCAGGCGGCGGTGTACTGCCGCACCCAGGCGTCGATCGCGTTCTTCTGGGCGGAGGAGCCGGAGGCCTGGAGCTGGCCCTTGGCGTCACCGCAGTCGACGGTGCCGGCCTGCGCGGTCGCCGAGGCGTCGGTGCCGCCGCCGTTGGTGCCGGTGTCGTCGGAGCCGCACGCCGTGAGCGCCAGGGCGCCGGAGACGGCGAGAGCACCGAGAGCGAGGGCCCGCCGGTTCATGCGCTGAAGCTTCACTTGTGTTCCTTCCAGTGGCCGCCGTCCTGAATGCGGCGGCGTGCGAAGTGTGGGGAGGCGGTCGCCTCTTCTGTCAAAGCGTTCGTGTACGGGCGAACCGCACCGCGTAAGGCCGAAATTAGGCAGAAGAGGTGAAGCGGCCGATGGCCGTACATGAACGAGGGGTGAACCCCTGAGGACGGTGCGGTGAGGTCGCGGCGCGCGGGGCCGGACGGGTGTGCTTCGCGGTCAGCGGGCCGGGCGGAGGACGGCGAGCAGGGCGTCCACCAGGCCGGCGTCCATCGGTGAGGTGAGACGGCGGCGGGCGGCGTCCGGGGGGAGCCAGAGGATCCGGTCGACCTCGTCGCTCGGGACGAAGGTCCCGGACACGGCCTCGGCCGCCCAGTAGCGGACCCGCTTCGGGCGGCCCTGCGCGAGGTAGCGGGTGCCGGGCAGCTCGGCGGACGGCGCGGCGGTGTGGCCGGTCTCCTCGGCGACCTCGCGCAGCGCGCCGGCCAGCGGGTCCTCGCCGCGCTTCAGCTTGCCCTTGGGCCAGGACCAGTCGTCGTACTTGGGGCGGTGCACCAGGCACAGCTCCAGCTCGCCGGTGACGGGGGAGGGGCGCCACAGGACACAGCCGGCGGCCTGGACGACGAGGGTGCCGTTCCGGGCGGGGCGGGGTGTGCGCACGGGTGCCTCCTTCACGTCGTGACGGTGGCCTTACGGCGAGTCCGCGGCCGGCTTCTGCCAGGCCCGCTGGAACGCGTACCGCGCCGCCTCCACCTCGTGCCGCTGGTCGGCGTGGAGCACGCCCAGGGCGTACGCGGTGGCCGGCGCGATCCGCGGGGTACGGGCTGCCTGTGCGGCGGCCGCCGCGGCCTCGGCGGCGTCGCGGTGCCGGTCGAGCGCCTCGCTCGCCGCGAGCAGCCGGGGTCCGGCGCCGGGGCCGTCGCCGGACCCGTCGTGCAGGACCTCGCGGGCGTAGCGGTGCAGGCGCAGCAGCAGGCGGACCTGGTGCCAGGGGGCGTCCTGCGGATGCGGCGCGAGGTCCGGGGACAGGCCGTGGACCAGCGCCTCGGCGTTGTACGGGCTGCCCGCGGTGAGCAGGGGCAAGGCGGCGACGGCGTCGGCGAGCCGCTCGTGCGCGGCGTCCGCCAGCGGGCGCAGGTCGGCGCCGTCGGCCGCCGGGGCCAGCGGTACCTCGCTGGCGAGCACGGCCACCTGGTCGGCGAGGGCGTGGAACCGGGACGACCCGAGCGCCTGCAGCACGGTGGAGTGCGCCCGCGTCCGGGCCAGCGTGAGCTGCCGTTCCAGCAGCGCCCCGGCCTTGGCCGCCCCGACGGTGAGGTGACCCCGGCCGGGGGAGGGGCGGGGGGCGCGGAGGGCGCTCTCCTGTGCGCGCGGCTCGGCGGCGTGACGGTCGTCCGGGGCCGGGACGGTGCTGGTCACGGCGCGGGAGCGCCGGGCCGCGGCGGCCCGCGTCCCGGTCGCGCGGGGGGCGCCGGTCGCCGGTGCGGCGGGGCGGGGGATGTCGGGTGGGGTGTGCGGGGTGCCCGAGAGGCGGTGGAGGGCGAGGAGCAGCTGGTTCAGGCGGGACGCGCAGGCGTCCTCCAGGGACAGCGTGCCGGACACCCACGCCAGTTCGGGCCCCAGCGCCTGCGACCAGGCGGGGTCCAGCACCGGCTGGAAGGTGTACAGCCCGGCGCTGATGCGGCGGGCCGCCCGCCGCAGCGCGCGGGCCGCCTCGGCGGAGTCCTCCGACGCCGCGCCCGCACCGGACTCCCGGTGCAGACGCAGCGCTCGGAGGAACTCGGTCGCCCGGTCCCGCAGGTGGCGGGACAGGACGTCCGCCGGTACCGGACCGGCCGTCGGATCATGGTGCTGCTGTGCCACGCCGGCGCCTCCGGGCGTCTATGAGCATCTCCTGGATGTTGCGCAGCGGCTGGCCGTCCGCGTCGGTCGAGTGCCGGGTCCACTCGCCGTCCGCACCGAGGTGCCAGGACGACGTGGTGTCCGACATCCCCGTCTCCAGCAGCCGGTTCAGCGAAGCCCGATGCGCCGGGTCGGTGACCCGCACCAGCGCCTCGATCCTGCGGTCGAGGTTGCGGTGCATCATGTCGGCGCTGCCGAGCCACACCTCCGGCTCACCGCCGTTGCCGAAGGCGAACACCCGGGAGTGCTCCAGGAAGCGGCCGAGCACGGACCGCACCCGCACGTTCTCCGACAGGCCCGGCACCCCCGGCCGGATCGCGCAGATGCCGCGCACCCAGATGTCGACCGGGACGCCCGCCTGGGACGCCCGGTAGCAGGCGTCGATGACGGCCTCGTCGACCATCGAGTTGACCTTGATGCGGACGTAGGCGGGCCGCCCGGCACGGTGGTGCTGGGCCTCCTTGTCGATCCGCGAGATCAGGCCGTCGCGCAGCGACTTGGGGGCGACCAGCAGCCGGCGGTAGGTCTCGCGGCGGGAGTAGCCGGAGAGCCGGTTGAACAGGTCGGAGAGGTCCGCGCCGACCTGCGGGTCGGCGGTGAGCACGCCGAGGTCCTCGTAGAGCCGGGCCGTCTTCGGGTGGTAGTTGCCGGTGCCGACATGGCTGTACCGGCGGAGCGTCTCGCCCTCCTGACGGACCACCAGCGACAGCTTGCAGTGGGTCTTCAGGCCGACCAGGCCGTAGACGACGTGGCAGCCCGCCTCCTCCAGCTTGCGCGCCCACTTGATGTTGGCGTGCTCGTCGAAGCGGGCCTTGATCTCGACCAGCACCAGGACCTGCTTGCCGGACTCGGCGGCGTCGATGAGCGCGTCGACTATCGGGGAGTCGCCGGAGGTCCGGTACAGGGTCTGCTTGATGGCCAGCACGTCCGGGTCGGCCGCCGCCTGCTCCAGGAACGCCTGCACCGACGTCGAGAAGGAGTCGTACGGGTGGTGCAGCAGCACGTCCCGGCTGCGCAGCGCGGCGAAGATGTCCGGCGCGGACGCCGACTCCACCTCGGCCAGGTCACGGTGGGTGCCCGCGACGAACTTCGGGTACTTCAGCTCCGGCCGGTCCAGGCTGTGGATGCGGAACAGGCCGGTGAGGTCGAGCGGGCCGGGCAGCGGGTACACCTCGGCCTCGCCGATCTTCAGCTCCCGCACCAGCAGGTCCAGGACCTCCCGGTCGACGGACTCCTCGACCTCCAGGCGCACCGGCGGGCCGAAGCGGCGCCGCATGAGCTCCTTCTCCAGCGCCTGGAGCAGGTTCTCCGCGTCGTCCTCCTCGACCTCCAGGTCCTCGTTGCGGGTGAGCCGGAAGGCGTGGTGTTCCAGCACCTCCATGCCCGGGAACAGCTCCTCCAGGTGGGCGGCGATGACGTCCTCGATGGGGACGTAGCGGCCGGGGGAGGACTCCAGGAAGCGGGACAGCAGTGGCGGCACCTTCACCCGGGCGAAGTGCCGGTGCCCGGTGACCGGGTTGCGCACCACGACGGCCAGGTTCAGCGACAGGCCCGAGATGTAGGGGAAGGGGTGCGCCGGGTCGACCGCCAGGGGGGTCAGCACGGGGAAGATCTGGTGCCGGAACAGGGTGAACAGGCGGGCCTGCTCCTTCTCCGTGAGCTCGTTCCAGCGGACCAGGTGGATGCCCTCCTCCGCGAGTGCGGGGGCGACGTCCTCGTGGTAGCAGGCTGCGTGCCGGGCCATCAGCTCGCGGGAACGGGCCCAGATCATCTCCAGCACCTCGCGCGGCTGGAGGCCGGAGGCGGAGCGGGTGGCGACGCCGGTGGCTATGCGGCGCTTGAGTCCGGCCACCCGGACCATGAAGAACTCGTCCAGGTTGCTGGCGAAGATCGCGAGGAAGTTCGCCCGCTCCAGCAGCGGGGTCTCGGGGTCCTCGGCCAGTTCGAGCACGCGCTCGTTGAACGCCAGCCAACTGCGCTCGCGGTCGAGGAAACGGCCCTGCGGCAGCGGGGCGGCACCGTCGGTGTGCGCCTCCTCGTAGCCGTCCAGGTCGGCGTCGATGTCGGGTTCCAGGTCGGAGACCACCCCGGCCACGGTGTGCGGCCGGTGCGCGGCGATGGAGCCCACGGAGGGCTGCGAGTGCTGTACCTGTGCCTGGGTGTTGGGCTGGCTCATGGCCCCATTCTTCCGCGCGAAGGGCGTCACGGGCGCGTCGGAGAACGCGGGTGGGAGGGGTGGTGGCCCTGAGGCGTTCCCGTTCCTCCCGTTCACCCGGCGGGGTGAGGGCTGGGGCGCGGCGGGATGCATTCACCGAGCGTCGCAGCGCCGTCTGAATCCGTGGTTACGGCGACATGACGTCCAGGGCAGCGGGCGGTGGCCCACGGGGTGCCCCGCCCTTGAACTTGACGGCACCCCGTCTGCCGGGGTCCGCCGTCCGCCGACCGCGGCCCCTCGCGGGCTGATCGCGCAGTTCCCCGCGCCCCTTCAGGGCGCGGGGAACTGCGGTGGGCAGGCGGCACCCGGTCAGCCGCGCGCCGTCCCGGTCGTGCGGCGCAGCACCCGGAACGCCGCGTACGTGAGCAGGCCGGCGGCGGCGAGCAGGATGCCCGAGGCGACCAGCTGGAGCGGCCAGTAGTGCGAGGCGGGGTGCAGGTCGCGGTAGAAGGCGGTCGCGCCCATGTCGGCCAGGGTGTCGCGGCAGCTGTACAGCCGCCCGCTGACACACGGGGCCGACGCCCGGCCGTCCGGGGTCAGCACCCCCTCGCCGACGAACATGCCCTGCCCCGGCGGCCCCCCGTTCAGGCCGCTGACCCGGGTCACGGACGGCCAAAGGTACGGCACGGACGCGTGCACGGCGCCCCACAGCACGCCGACGGCGACCGCTGCGGCGGCCATCGCGGCCATCGCGCGGCGCAGCGCCAGCCCGGCCAGGGCACCCGCCGCCAGACCGGCCAGCGCCAGGCCCATGGGGATGGTGCCGTTGGCGTGGAAGGTGTCCATGTCGTGCCAGGACTTGGCCGTGTCGACGCGGTCCCTGCCCGCCGCCCAGGCCCACCGGTGCAGCGCCGCCAGCAGACCGGTCGCGGCGACGGTGAGCACGGCCGGGGCGGCCAGCCGGGACGCCAGCCAGCGGGCCGGGGAGACACCCTGGGTCCAGGCCAGGCGTGCCGTGCCGGACTCCGTCTCACGGCCGACGAGCGCGCCCCCGGCCCAGGCGGCCACCAGGAACGGCATGGTCAGCACGGCGAACGTCGTGTAGTTGTAGACGTCCTTGTAGAGCAGGATCGCGCTCTGGTCGTAGGAGCAGCGCGGGGTGAACCCGCATGCGTTGTACGCCTTCCAGGCCGCCGCCGAGGCGTCGGTGAGTGGCCCGCCGAGCCACACCAGGGCCGCCGCGGTGAGCAGCACCAGCGCGCCGCCGCCGATCAGGGCGGGGCGGTGCAGCCGGACCAGCCAGCGCCACTGGCGGGGGGCGCCGGCGGTGCGGGCGGCGGCGGGGGCGGCCGGGGTGGTGAGGGCGGCGGTCATGCGGCGGCCTCCAGGGTGTCGGACGCGGGGGTCAGAGCCGGGGCCGCGGGATTGCGCAGGTAGGACAGCACGAGGTCCTCGAGGGACGGCGCGGCGGTGCGCCAGTCGTCGGGCAGCGGGCCGGACGGGCGGATCACCGCGCTGAGCTGACGGCCGGTGGTGCGGGACTCGACGACCTCGTGCGGGGAGAGGTCCGCCGCGGCGGGGGCGGTCACCCGGGTGTGGGCGGCCAGCAGGTCGTCGATCTCACCGGAGAGCCGTATCTTGCCGCCGCCCACCAGCAGCAGGTGGTCGCAGGAGTCCTCCAGCTCGGCGACGACGTGCGAGGACATCACGACGGTGGTGCCGTGGGCGGCGGCCTCGCCCATCAGCAGGCCCATCAGCTCGTGCCGGGCCAGTGGGTCGAGGTCGGCCATCGGCTCGTCCAGGAGCAGCAGCTCGGGCCGCTTGCCCAGGGCCAGGGCGAGCGCCACCCGGGTGCGCTGGCCGCCGGAGAGGGAGCGGATCCGCTTGCCCGGGTCCAGGTCCCCGCCGTCCACGACCCGCCGCGCGGTCTCCGCGTCCCAGTGGCCGGGGTTGAGGTCGGCGCCCATGCGGAGCGTCTCGGCGACCGTGAGCTGCGGGTACAGCGGCTTGTCCTGGTCGACGAAGCCCACCCGGGAGCGGGCGGCGGCCGGGTGGGCGCCGAGCACACGGACGGTGCCCTCGGTGGGGGCGAGCAGGCCGGCGGCGAGCGCGAGGAGCGTCGACTTGCCGGCGCCGTTGGGGCCGGCGACGGCGCACACACGGCCGGCGGGCAGCCGGAAGGAACAGTCGCGCAGTGCCCAGTCGGCGCGTCGGCCGAAGCGCTTGCCGAGCGCCTCCGCCTCGAGGGCCGGGACGGTCATGACGGGTCTCCCTGTGGGGGTCGCGCAGGCGCGGCGTGCGCGGCCTGCTCCGGGTAGTGCGTCTCGAGTACGGCGGTGAACAGCGCGGCGACGTCCTCCCGCTCCAGGCCGGCCTCCCGGGCCCGGGCGGCCCACTCCTCCAGCTCCACGCGCAGCGGGGAGTCGGCGGGGGAGGCGCCCAGCGAGCGGCGCACGAAGGTGCCGAGGCCGCGCCGGGCTTCCACCAGACCCTCGCGCTCCAGCTCCCGGTAGGCCTTCAGCACGGTGTTCGGATTGACGGCGGTGGCCTCCACGACCTCGCGGGCCGTGGGCAGCCGGTCGCCCGGGGCCAGCAGCCCCAGACGGAGCGCCTGCTTCGTCTGCTGCACGATCTGGACGTAGGTGGCCACGCCGCTGCGCCGGTCGATGCGGTAGTCGACCACTCGACAACCACCCTTTCACTAAATGAGTAGTGAAAGGGTGGTGCAGGGGGATGCGAAAGTCAACTCCGGTTCCGTGAACCGATCGACCGGGCCCGTCCGATGAGGAGACGTGAGCGAGAAGAGAAGCGACGGCGAGTTGCTGCGCGCCGTCACGGCCGACGGCGACCGGGGCGCCTTCGAGGAGCTGTACCGGAGGTACGCGCCGTGGCTGACCGCGCGCATGCGCGGCCGGTGCGCCGACGCGGCCCTCGTCGACGACGTCGTGCAGGAGACCTTCCTCGCGGTGTGGCGCGGCACGGCCCGCTGGCGTGAGGACGCGGCGGGCGCGGACGCCGCCGGCTGGCTGTGGCGGATCGCCTCACGCCGGCTGGTCGACGCCCTGCGCGGCGCCGGGGCACGGGGGCGGCTGCGGCAGGCGCTGGCGCGACTGCGGCACCGCGACGAGGTGTCGGCGGAGGAGCGCGTGCTCGCGGGGGTGGAGCACGGGGACCTCGCCGGCGCCCTGGTCCGGCTGTCGCCGGAACTGCGCGCGGTGCTCCAGGCGACCGTGGTCGACGGGCTGACCACCCGCGAGGCCGCGGTCCTGCTCGGCATCCCGCCGGGCACGGTCAAGACGCGGGCGATGAGGGCCCGCAGGCAACTCCGGGAGGCGCTGGCATGACGTACGAGGACACACGCTGGCACGTCCCCGAGGACGACCTGCGGGCCTACGCGCGGGCCGAGCTGGACCCGCCCGCGCTGTGGTCGGCCGACACCCACCTGACGGCCTGCGCGCGCTGCCGTGCCGTCCTCGCGGCCCTCGGCGACCCGGTGGCCCTCGACACGGGCTGGGAGCGGCTGGACGCCGAGCTCGACGCGCCCCGGCCGGGCCTGCTGGAGTCGCTGCTGCTGCGGATCGGCGTGCCCGACCACACCGCACGGCTGCTGGTCGCCACCCCGGCGCTGCGCCGCTCCTGGCTGGGCGCGGTGGCCGCCGTGCTGGTGCTCACCGTGGCGGTCACGGTCGGCAACGCCGGGGGCGGCCGGGTCACGCTGTTCCTCGCCCTCGCGCCGCTGCTGCCGCTCGCCGGGGTCGCCCTGTCGTACGGGCCGGCGGTCGACCCGACGTACGAGATGGCCGTGGTCGCCCCGATGCACGGCTTCCGGCTGCTGATGATCCGCACGGTGGCGGTGCTGACCGCCGGGCTCGGCCTCAACGGCCTGGCCACCCTCGCCCTCCCCGGGTACGGGCTGCTCGCCCTGGGCTGGCTGCTGCCCGCGCTCGCGCTCATCACCACGGCACTCGCGCTGTCGGCCCGGCTCGGCCCCGTCCTGGCGCCCTCGCTCGTCGGCGGCGGCTGGATCGCGCTGCTGCTCACGGCGGACGCCCTGCGGGGCGGCGGACAGGGGACGCTCGCCCCGTTCACCGCGGCCGGGCAAGGCGTGTCGGCGGCCGTCGCCGTACTCGCCGCCGGACTGCTGGTCCTGCTCCGGGACCGCTTCGACCTGAGCCGGGACCCCGCGGTCTGACCGCGCCCGGCTCCTCACCGGCCGGGGCGCGTCGCCGCCCCGGCCCCCACCACCTGCCACGGGAGTTCCTCATGTCCCCCACCATCTCGGCCTCCGGGCTGAGCCTCCACTACGGCCGCACGCGCGCCCTGGACGACGTGTCGCTGCGGCTGTCCCCCGGCGTCACGGGGCTGCTCGGCCCCAACGGCGCGGGCAAGACGACCCTGCTGCGCGTCCTCGCCACCGCCGTGCCCGCCGACCGGGGCGCGTTCACCGTGCTCGGCCACGACCCGGGCACCGCGCGCGGCCGCCAGGAGGTCCGGCGCCGGCTCGGCTACCTGCCGCAGACTCCCGGCTTCCACCCCGACTTCACCGCCTTCGAGTTCGTCGACTACGTGGCGATCCTCAAGGAGCTGACCGACCGCACCGCCCGCCACGCCGAGGTGCGGCGGGTGCTGGAGGAGGTCGGACTCGGCGACGTGCGCGGCAAGCGCATCCGCAAGCTGTCCGGCGGCATGCGGCAGCGGGTGGCGCTGGCGGCGGCACTGGCCGGCGACCCGGCGTTCCTCGTCCTCGACGAGCCCACTGTCGGTCTCGACCCCGAACAGCGCATGCGGTTCCGTGAGCTGATCGCGACCGCCGGCGAGGGCCGGACCGTGCTGCTGTCCACGCACCAGACCGAGGACGTGGCGATGCTCTGCCACCGGGTGGTCGTGCTCGCGGGCGGCACCGTCCGCTTCGACGGCAGCCCCGCCGAGCTGACCGCACGGGCCGCCGGACGCGTGTGGAGCAGCGACGGGCGCGACCCCGGGGCCAAGGCCGGCTGGCGCACGGGCCTCGGCACCTTCCGCAACGTGGGCGACCCGCCCGCCGGCGCGGACCTCCTCGAACCCACCCTGGAGGACGGCTACCTGCTCACCCTGGACGGCGCGGGCGCGGAGGTGACCGCATGAGCACGACCACCTCCACGGCCCCCGCCCCGGCCCCCGTGACGCGGGCGCCCGGCGCCTCCTCGGCGGCCGTTCTCGCCCTGGCCCGTTTCGAGTCCCGCAGGCTCCTGACCCGCGTGCCGGTGCTCGTCGCCTTCGCGGCGTACCTCGCCTGGATCGTGTGGCACACCCGCGACTCCTTCGACGGCTTCCCCGCGCTGCAGGACGCCGACCGGGCCACGCAGGACGGACCGCTGCTGGTCGGCCTCGCGGTGCTGCTGAGCGCCAACCAGGCCGTGCTGCGCGCCCGGCGCCACGACACCGAACGGCACCTCGCCGTGCTGGTGCTCCCGCGGTGGCAGCGCACGGTCGCGCACCTGCTGTCCGTCGTCTCGGCGGCGCTCCTGACCGGGGCGTGCGTGGGCGCGCAGTTCGCCTGGGAGGCGCTCAAGCCGGGCGCCGTCGGGCACGGCTCGATCGGCGAACTCCTCGTCGGCCCGCTGTCGGTGCTGCTCCTGGGCGGCTTCGGGGTGCTGCTGGCCCGCCTGCTCGCCGCGCCCGTCGCGGCACCGCTGCTGATCGTCCTCCTGCTCTTCCTCGCCATGTTCCTCACCGGCTTCGCCACCGACGGCTGGACCCGGTGGCTGGTGCCGTCCGTCACCGAGTTCAGCCTCATCACCCTGCCCTCCGACCTGATCGGCCGCCCCGCCGGGTGGCACGCGCTGTACCTGGGCGGGCTCGCGCTGACGCTGATGCTCGTGGCGCTGCTGCTGTCCGGCGGCGCCCGGCTGCGGACCGTGCAGGCGGCCGCCGCCGGCGCGGTGGCGCTGACGGTCGTCGGCGCGGTGGGGCAGTCCCGCGGGGTGCCGGAGGCGACGACCGAGGCGCGGGTACGGGCCACGGTCACCCCGGAGAAGCTCCAGACCTGCGCCGAGCGGGACACCACGACGTACTGCGCCTTCCCCGAGTGGGGGCCGCGCACCGGCGACTGGGCGGAGACCGTCGACGACGTGCGCGCCCTGGCCGGGGGCGACGCGCCGGAAAGGCCGCTGCTCGTACGGCAGCGGGTCGAGGCGCGCTACGGCCTGGACTCCGACGGGCCGATCCCGCCGGCCACCCGCCCCGGCGAGGTCACCGTCGGCACGGCCTGGGGCGGCAACCGCGTCCCGGAGTTCGCGGTCGCCGTCGCCGGAGTGCTGGTCACCGGCACGGAGGCCGAGGTGGGCGAGATGTGCGACGGCCGGATGGTCACCGTCATGTGGCTGGCCCTCGCCGGCCGCCCCGACCCGGTGGCGGACCTGCGCCGGGTGCGGATCGACGACAGCGACACCGGCTCGGCGATCGTCATCTCGCAGACCGAGCCGCTGCGGATGACCGCCGCCCACACCGAGGTGCTGCGGGAACTGCTGGCGCTGCCCCGTCAGGAGGCCGAGGCCAAGGTGCGCTCCGGCTGGCGGGAACTGACAGCGCCCAAGGTGTCGACGGACCGGGTGGCTCAGGTGCTGGGCCTGCCGAAGCCGGAAGGTGACGACACGTGCGGGTGACCGGAGCCCGGGCGGGCGACGCCCCGGTGGGCGAGGCGCGGACGGGGGGCACCGCCCTTCAGCTGCTGCGGCCCGTCGCCCGCGCCGTCCCCTGGCGGGCGGTGGCGGCCGCGAGCGGCCTGGGACTGCTGGCGGCCGCCCTGCCGAGGCTGTCGGGCGGCGAGGTCACCCCGTGGGCCACCGTCACCGCGCTGCGGGCCGCCGCCCTGTCCTTCGCGCTGGGCGCGGCGTTCCTGCTGGACGACCCGGCCCGGCACACCACGGCCGCCGTGCCCGTCCGGCGCGCCCTGCGGCAGGCGCTGCGGTACGCGCTGCTGGTGCCGTTCGCCGCCCTGTGGTGGACCGCCGCGCTGCTGCTGGTCCCCGAGGAGGCGCGCCCCCCGGCCGGGGACGTCACCCTGGAGGCGGCGTCGGCCCTCGTACTCGCCCTGGCCGGCGCGGCGTTCGCGGCGCGCCGGGGCAGCGCACGGCCGGGGCAGGGGGTCGCCGCCCTCCTGCTCCTGTCCGCGGTCCTGGCGCCGTTGCTGAGCCCCGCCGGCTGGGGGATGTTCACCGAGCCGGCCGACCCCCGCTGGGCGGCCGCCCACGACCGCTGGGCGGTGCTGCTGTGCGCCCTGCTCCTGGCGTTGGCGGTGAGCTGCGCCGAACCGGTCCGGCGCCGCACGCTGCGGGCGCTCAGGTCTCCGTCCGGTACATCAGGTCCGTCTCGTGGGTGACGAAGCCCAGCCGCTCGTACACGGACACGGCCGCCTTGTTGTCCGCGTCGACGTACAGCATGGCGGCGGGCAGGCCCTGGTCCGCGAGGTGGCGCAGCCCGATCGTGGTCAGTGACTTGCCGAGCCCGAGGCCCTGGGCGTCGGGGCTGACCCCGAGGACGTACACCTCGCCGAGGCCCTCCTGCCGGTGCACCTTGGTCCAGTGGAAGCCGACGAGCCGGCCGTCGCGCTCCGCGAGGAAGAAGCCCTCGGGGTCGAACCACGGTTCGGCCTTGCGGTCGTCGAGGTCGCGCTGGGTGAGGGAGCCCTGTTCGGGGTGGTGGGCGAAGGCGGCGGCGTTCAGCGCCAGCCAGGCCGTGTCGTCCCGGCCGGGCTCGAAGGCGCGCACCTCCACGCCCTCCGGCAGCACCGGGTCGGGCAGGTCCAGGCCGGACAACGGCCGCCGCATCTGCCGAAGTTCGCGGAACAGCGTCAGCCCGAGCACCTGCGCCAGGTGCCGGGCGGCGGAGTGCCCGCCGTGCGCCCACACCCGCAGCCGCTTGCCCGACGCGGCGAGCAGCGCGGTGCCGAGGGCCCGCCCGTGGCCCTGGCCCCGGTAGGAGGGATGCACCACCAGCTCGGCGGCCGGCGGCTCCACCGGGTCGGTGTCCTCCAACTGGGCGTAGCCGACGAGGTCGTCGTCGACGGTGAGCAGCAGGTGCGAGACGCCGTCCCGCTCCCCGCCGCGCAGCTGCAGCCGGCCCTGCTCGGAAACGGCCTGCTGTCCGTCGGCGCGCGCGGCGTCGGCGAGCAGGGCGAGGACCGCCTCGACCTGGTCGGTGTCGAGCACGGTGTACGTCTGGAGCGAACGGGGGCGGCCGGGCCGGGAGAAGGCGTCGCTGGTCATGCGTACGAGGGTAAGGGGACGGCCGGGTGAGGGGGCGGCAGCGTGCCGCGCGCACGCCGTGGCGACGGCACCGGCGAAAGATAAACCAGGTCGTAACCCGGAAGCCCCTGTCGCGCTACGCGCGTTGACTCTAGGCTGCGCCGGTACCCACTCGCACCGACAGGGGGGCGTATGCCAGCCACATCCCCGGCGCACCCGCGCCGCAGACGCCGTACGAACCGTCTCCTCGCGACCGCCGCCGGTGTCCTCACCGTCGGTGCGCTGGCCGCCGCGGCCCTGCCCGGGTCGGCGAACGCGGGCGAGCAGCACGGCAAGGGCAAGGGCCACGGCCACGGGCCGAGCCGCTACCAGGACGTGCAGCTGCTGTCCTTCAACGACCTGCACGGCAACCTCGAACCGCCGACCGGTTCCTCCGGCCGGGTCACCGAGGTCCAGCCCGACGGCACGGTGAAGACGATCGACGCGGGCGGCGCGGAGTACCTGGCCACGCACCTGCGCCAGGCCCGTAAGGGCAACCCGTACTCCATCACCGCGGCCGGCGGCGACATGGTCGGCGCCTCCCCGCTGATCTCGGGCCTGTTCCACGACGAGCCCACCATCGAGGCGCTGAACAAGCTCGAACTGGACGTCACCTCGGTCGGCAACCACGAGTTCGACGAGGGCGCCAAGGAACTGAGCCGCCTGCAGAACGGCGGCTGCCACCCGACGGACGGCTGCTACACGGACAAGAAGTTCAAGGGCGCCGACTTCCCGTACCTGACGGCCAACGTGCTGAACGAGAAAACCGAGAAGCCTCTTCTCGAGCCGTACTGGGTGTGGAAGAAGAAGGACGTCAAGGTCGGCTTCATCGGCGTGACCCTCGAGGGCACCCCGGACATCGTGTCCGCCGAGGGCGTGAAGGGCCTCGTCTTCAAGGACGAGGTCGAGACGATCAACAAGTACGCCAAGGAGCTGCGCCGCAAGGGCGTGAAGTCCATCGTGGCGCTGATCCACGAGGGCGGCTTCCCGGCCTCGCAGAACTACAACTACGACTGCGACGCCCCGGGCGCCGGCGACGGCATCTCCGGCCCGATCGCGGACATCGCGAAGAACGTCTCGCCCGACGTGGACGCGCTGGTCACCGGCCACACCCACAACGCGTACGTCTGCACCATCCCGGACCCGGCGGGCAAGCCCCGCATGGTCACCTCGGCCGCGTCCTTCGGCCGCCTCTACACCGACACCACGCTGACCTACGACCGCAAGACGGGCGACATCGCCCGTACGGCCGTGAAGTCCGCCAACCACGTGGTCTCGCGGGACGTCCCCAAGGCGTCCGACATCACCGGCCTGATCGGCAAGTGGAACACCCTCGCCGCCCCCATCGGCAACCGCGCGATCGGCTACATCTCCGGCGACGTCGTCAAGGACGGCACCGAGTCCCCGCTGGGCGACCTCATCGCCGACGCGCAGCTCGAGTACGCCCGCACGCTGGACCCGGAGGCCGACCTGGCCCTGATGAACCCGGGCGGCATCCGCGCCTCGCTCACCTACGCGGCGAGCGGCGGCGAGGGCGACGGCGTGGTGACCTTCGCGGAGGCGTTCACGGTCCAGCCGTTCGCCAACACGGTCAACCTGCAGACCTTCACCGGCGAGCAGCTGATCCAGGCGCTCAAGGAGCAGGTCAGCGGCCAGAACGAGGCGGCGCCGAAGATCCTCCAGGTGTCGGACGGCCTGACCTACACGCTGGACCTGACGAAGACCGGCGCCGACCGGGTCGTCACGGACTCCATCCGGCTGAACGGTGAGGCGATCGACCCGTCGGCGAGCTACCGCGTCGCGACGAACAGCTTCCTCGCGGGCGGCGGCGACGGCTTCACCACCCTGGGCGAGGGCACCGACGACCTGGTCGGTGACGACGACCTGGCGGCCCTGGAGCAGTACCTGACCGCCAACTCCTCGGCCGGCTCCCCGCTGGCCCCGTCGGCGGCGGACCGCATCACCATCGTGCAGTAACCCGCATCACGACCGGGGCCGGCGCACACCACACGGTGGGCACCGGCCCCGTCGCTTTCCCACGTTCCCGCTTCCCCGCGGTCACGGGGTTCCGGGGACCTCCGGGGGCGGGGTCGGGGCGCCCGGGAGGCGGACGGTGGCGGTGGTGCCGCCGCCCTCGGCCGGGGTGAGGGCGACGGTGCCGCCCGCCTGCTGCACCGTGCGCGCCACGATCGACAGCCCGAGTCCGGAGCCGGGCAGGGCGCGGGCGCCCGGGGAGCGCCAGAAACGGTCGAAGACGTGCGGGAGTTCGTCGGCGGCGATCCCGGGGCCGTGGTCCCGGACGGTGAGGACGCCGTCGGCGAGGCGCACCTCGACCGTGGTGCCGGGCGGACCGAACTTCACCGCATTGTCCAGCACGTTGACCACCGCCCGCTCCAGCGCCGCCGGTTCCGCCCGCACGTACCAGGGGCGCACGTCGGCCGTGACGGTCAGCTCCGGGCCGCGCAGCCGGGCCCGGCGCACGGCCGACTCGACCGCTTCGTGCCAGGGGACGATCCCGGTGCGGCCCGCCTGGTGGTCCGGGTCCGGG
This sequence comes from Streptomyces sp. NPDC085937, assembly GCF_044540535.1. Classification (NCBI taxonomy): domain Bacteria; kingdom Bacillati; phylum Actinomycetota; class Actinomycetes; order Kitasatosporales; family Streptomycetaceae; genus Streptomyces; species Streptomyces sp. NPDC085937. The sequence continues at coordinate 36,798 of NZ_JBITSH010000005.1, forward strand.
CGGGACAGCTCCTGCAGGTCCCCGATCAGCGCCGCCAGTTCCGTCATCTGCGCTTTCACCGAGGCGAGCAGGGCCTTGCGGTCGGCCGGCGGGATGGGGCGGCCGGTGTCCTCGCTGCGGGTCAGCAGCTCGATGTTGGTGCGCAGCGAGGTGAGCGGGGTGCGCAGTTCGTGCCCGGCGTCCGCGATGAGCTGCTGCTGCAGGTCACGGGAGCTGGCGAGCGCGGACGTCATGGAGTTGAAGGACCGTGAGAGGCGGGCGACCTCGTCCTCCGACTCGTCCTCCACGGGGATGCGGATGCTCAGGTCCTCGGTGCGGGCGACGTGCTCGACGGCTTCGGTGAGCTTGTCCACCGGGCGCAGTCCGGCCCGGGCGACGGCCAGACCCGCGGCGGCCGAGCCGAGCACCCCGATGCCGGAGACGAGCAGCAGGATCAGCGCGAGGTCGTTGAGGGTGGACACGGTGCCCTTCAGCGGCACCGCCACGATGACGGCCGCGTGGGTGCTGGTCAGCGTGGAGGGGTCGTTGATGACCAGGGGCAGGGTCAGCACCCGGACGTCGTCGCCGTCCTCGTCCGTGCCGTTGCGGAAGATGCCCCGCGAGCCTTCGCCCGCGTTGGCGATCACGTGCCGGTCCGACGCGGTGACCCGGACGTTCCCCACCGAGCTGGGGAACAGGCAGACCGTGCCGTCCTCCTTGACCACCTGCGAGTACGTGTACTGGAAACCGCCCGCACCCTCGTCCCGGGGGGTCTCCGTGCAGTCGGTGAGGGCGCTGCGGATCTCGTCCACCCGCTGCGGGCCCTGCAGCACCGTCGCCTTCTTCAGATCCTCGTCGACCTGCTCGTACAGCTTGCCCTGCACGATGAACCAGCAGGTCACGGACACCGCGGCCACCGCGAACGCCACGGCCGCGGCGACCAGCAGGGACAGCCGTGCCCGGATCGGCAGGGCGCGGAAACGGCGCACCGGTCCGGTCACTCCGCGCCGCCCTGCCGCAGCACGTACCCCACCCCCCGCACCGTGTGCACCAGGCGCGGCTCGCCGCCCGCCTCGGTCTTGCGGCGCAGGTACATGACGTACACGTCGAGCGAGTTGGACGAGGGCTCGAAGTCGAAGCCCCAGACCGACTTGAGGATCTGCTCACGGGTGAGCACCTGGCGCGGATGCGCCATGAACATCTCCAGCAGGGTGAACTCCGTGCGGGTCAGTTCCACCGGGCGCCCGGCCCGGGACACCTCCCGCGTGGCCAGGTTCATGCTCAGGTCGGCGAAGATGAGGACGTCGTCGGACTCGGCGGAGGCGGCCACCGCCGCCGCGTACGTGCTGCGCCGCAGCAGGGCGCGGATCCGCGCGAACAGCTCGTCCAGCTCGAACGGCTTGACCAGGTAGTCGTCCGCGCCGGCGTCCAGCCCGGTGACGCGGTCACCGACGGTGTCCCGGGCCGTCAGCATCAGGATCGGCGTGGTGTCGCCGGTGGCCCGGATCCGGCGGGCGGCGGTCAGTCCGTCCATCCGGGGCATCTGGATGTCGAGGACGAGGAGGTCGGGACGGTAGGCCGCCGCCTTGTCCAGGGCGTCCACGCCGTCGACGGCCTCCTCGGTGTCGTATCCCTCGAAGGCCAGGCTGCGCCGGAGTGCTTCGCGCACCGCCGGCTCGTCGTCGACGATCAGGATGCGCTGGGGGGCACGGTCGCCGTCTGCGGGGCTCATCGGGTGGCGGGTCCTTCGGCTGCGCGCCGCGCGGCCGGCGCGGCGGGGGAGGGGACGGTTCGTCGGATCTTCAGCGTCGCACGTTTCCCGTCCGGTGCGTCAGTTCGTCGCACCGGCCCGCAGGTCCGGCAGGTCCGCCTTGACGGTGTTGACCGGGATGGCGAAGCCCAGGCCCACGCTGCCCGCGGCGGAGGACTCGGCGCCGCTGGGGGCGAACATCGCGGAATTGATGCCGATGATGTTGCCGTTCATGTCGATCAGCGCGCCGCCGGAGTTGCCGGGGTTCAGCGAGGCGTCGGTCTGCAGCGCCTTGTACGTCGTCGTGGAGCCGCCGGTGTCGCCGTTGAACTGCCGGCCGCCGAACTCGAACGGCCAGCCGTCGCCGCGCTGCCACTGCTGCTGCCCCTGGCTGTCGTCCCGAGGCACCGTGACGTCACGGTCGAGGGCGGAGACGATGCCGCTGGTCACCGTGCCGGTCAGGCCCTCGGGGGAGCCGATGGCGACGACCTGGTCGCCGACCTGCACGCCGTCGGAGTTGCCGAGGGTGGCGGGCTTCAGACCGGAGGCGTTCTCCAGCTTGATCAGGGCCAGGTCCTTGCGACTGTCGGTGCCGACGACCCGCGCGCCGAACGTCTTGCCGTCGTGGGTGCGCACCTGGATCTTGTCCGCCCCGGCCACCACGTGGTTGTTGGTGACGATCTCGCCGTCGTCGGTGATGATCACGCCCGACCCGGTGGCGGCACCGGACGACGTGGCGGCCTTGATCTCCACGATGCTGGGGCTCACCGCCTTGGCGACCCCGGCCACCGTGCCCTTCAGGGAGGCCGGCACCACGTCGGTCTCGGCGGCGGACGCGGCGGCGACGCTGCTGCCGCCGGTGCCGGTCAGCTCCTGCACCCCGTAGGCGGTCGTCCCGCCGACGGCGGCCGCGACGATCGCCACGGCCACGAGCAGCTTGGCCGGGCCCCGGGCGCGCCGGTGCGCGGACTGCGGGGCCGGGGGAGCGTAGGCCGGCGGGGGCGGCCACTCGGGGTTCACGTGGTACGGGTTGTTCTCGGGGGCGCCGCTCGGGCGGGAGTTCTCGCTCATGTTCCCGAGCGTCCCGCCCGACGATGAGAGCATCCTGAGTGCCCGCTGAGAAGCCCGACAGAAGTGCGTATGCCCGAAATAAAGCCCACCACGGGCGGCCGGCGATCAGTGGGCTTCGAGAGAGCCGGGGCGGGCGGAGCCGCCGCGGGATGTGGGTGCGGGCCGGTGGGGCGGGGTCAGGCGCAGCCGCAGGACTGGCGGGTGACCAGGCGGGACGGGAAGATCTTCAGGCGTTCGCGGCGTGAGCCCGTCACCCGCAGGCCGTCGTCCAGCACCAGGTCGACCGCCGCGCGGGCCATCGCCGGACGGTCGGAGGCCACCGTGGTCAGCGGCGGGTCGGCGAGCGCCGCCTCCTTGATGTCGTCGAACCCGGCGACCGCCAGCTTCCCCGGCACGTCGATGCGCAGCTCCCGGGCGGCGCGCAGCACACCGATGGCCTGGTCGTCCGTGGAGCAGAAGATCGCGGGCGGACGCTGCGGCCCGGACAGGATGTCCAGGGCGACGCGGTAGGCGTCGTAGCGGTTGTACGGGGCCTCGAAGAGCCGTCCCTCGGTGGGCAGGCCGGCCTCGTCCATCGCGCGCCGCCAGCCCTCGACGTGGTCGGAGACCGGGTCGCCCACGGCGGGGGTCTCCGCGGTGCCGCCGACACAGGCGACGTACTCGTAGCCGTGCTCCAGCAGATGCCGCACGGCGAGCTGGGCGCCGCCGAGGTCGTCCGTGACGACGGCGACGTCGTCGATGGCCTCCGGCCGCTCGTGCAGCAGCACCACCCGGGCGTCCCAGGCGTCGATCTCCGCCGCGGCCAGGTCGTTCAGCGCGTGGCTGACCAGGATCAGACCCGAGACCCGCATGCCGAGGAAGGCGCGCAGATAGTGGACCTCGCGCTCGCCGATGTAGTCGGAGTTCCCGACCAGCACCATCTTCCCGCGCTCGGACGCGGCCTGTTCCACCGCGTGCGCCATCTCCCCGAAGAACGGCTGGCGGGCGTCCGGCACGATCAGACCTATGAGGTCCGTGCGCCGGGACGCCATCGCCTGGGCGACGCGGTCGGGCCGGTACCCCAGCTCCTTGATCGCTGCGAGCACCCGCTCGCGCGTGGCCGGGGCGACCGGCCGGGGTCCGTTGTTGATGACATAGCTGACGACGGCGGTGGACGTCCCCGCCAGTCGCGCCACATCATCCCTGGTTACCTTGGCCACGCGCGGAGTCTACGCGGATATATCCCCTCCGGGCAGGGCGTGCCGGAGGTTGTGAACAGGAGGAAAACGGCTCGTATGGGCGAGCGCGATGCTCATGCGTGCGCCCTCAGGCCTTGGCCCGGACCCCGTCGGTCTCCCGCGCGGCCGTCTCGTCCGCTTCCGCCGCCTTTTGCCGGGCGTCCTTCGCCTTCGCCTCCTCGGCGGCCCGCTCCACCTTCTCCGGCGTAACGAATCGATAACCCACGTTCCGTACGGTACCGATCAGCGACTCGTGCTCCGGGCCGAGCTTGGCGCGCAGCCGGCGTACGTGCACGTCGACCGTGCGGGTGCCGCCGAAGTAGTCGTAGCCCCAGACCTCCTGGAGCAGCTGGGCGCGGGTGAACACCCGGCCGGGGTGCTGCGCGAGGTACTTGAGCAGCTCGAACTCCTTGAAGGTCAGGTCCAGGACCCGGCCCTTGAGCTTCGCGGAGTAGGTCGCCTCGTCCACGGAGAGGTCGCCGTTGCGGATCTCCATCGGGGAGTCGTCGTTGACGATCTGCTGGCGGCCCATGGCCAGACGCAGCCGCGCCTCGACCTCCGCGGGGCCCGCGGTGTCCAGCAGCACGTCGTCGATGCCCCAGTCCGCGGTGACGGCGGCCAGGCCGCCCTCGGTCACCACCAGGACCAGCGGGCAGCCGGGTCCCGTGGAGCGCAGCAGCTGGCACAGGCTGCGGACCTGCGGCAGGTCGCGGCGGCCGTCGATCAGGATGACGTCGGCGCCCGGGGTGTCGACGAGGGCCGGGCCCTCCGCGGGTGCCACGCGGACGTTGTGCAGGAGAAGACCGAGGGCGGGGAGCACCTCCGTCGACGGCTGGAGTGCGTTGGTCAGGAGAAGCAGTGAACTCATCGCGTCTCCTCACCCGCTCGGATCGGGGCCGCCCGGAACACGGCCGGCCTGCGTTCGTGCACGGTTCGCTCGCCCATAACGTCTGGTTCCTCCTCGGTCCCTGCGAGGACGTTTACGGCACTGCTGGCGTGCGTTCGAGGGCCGTACACCGGCGGTTTCCCGCGTTCGTATACAACGCTTCCGAAAGCACAAAAGGACCCGGGGGCTTCGCTGCCCGAGTCCTCTTCGCTGAAGAATAGCCGACATGGGTACCGATCCGGCAGGTCATGTGGCGCGATCCACCATTCGTCCATATTCCGAGACGCGGAATGTAACGCGAGAGGGCGGGCCAATACGGACGTTCTTGCGCACGGCGGACGGTGTGGCGATCGATTCCGTATACGAACCGGGAAGAGTCGTGTACAACCCGGGAACGGCCGTATACGAACGGGGCGGGGAGAGGCCCGGGAACGGCTCCGGGACCGGCCCCGACCGGGGTCTGGTCTTCGTCGTCGCGCACGGGTTCACCGGGGACGTGGACCGGCCGCACGTACGGCGGGTCGCGCGGGTGCTCACCGGGTACGGCGCCGTCCTGACGTTCTCCTTCCGGGGGCACGGGGCCTCGGGCGGGCGGTCCACCGTGGGGGACCGTGAGGTGCTCGACCTCGCGGCGGCCGTGGAGTGGGCGCGGGAGCTGGGACACACGCGCGTGGTCACCGTGGGGTTCTCCATGGGCGGCTCGGTGGTGCTGCGGCACGCGGCGGTGGGCGGCGCCGGCGGGGGCGCCGCCGAGGTGGACGCCGTCGTCTCGGTCAGCGCGCCGGCCCGGTGGTTCTACCGGGGGACGGCGCCCATGCGGCGGCTGCACTGGCTCGTGACGCGGCCCTCCGGGCGGCTCGTCGGCCGGTACGGGCTGCGCACCCGCATCCACCACCGGCAGTGGGACCCCGTACCGCTGTCGCCCGTGGAGGCCGTGCCGCGGATCGCGCCCACACCCCTGCTGGTCGTGCACGGGGACAGCGATGCGTACTTCCCGCTCGACCATCCGCGGATGCTCGCGGACGCCGCCGGGGAGCACGGGGAACTGTGGGTCGAGCACGGCATGGGGCACGCCGAGAACGCGGCGCCCGAACCGCTGTTGAGGCGCATCGGGGACTGGGCGGCCGGCCGGGCGGGCTAGCCTGACCGTGTTCACCGTCAACCGATTGAGGAACCAGCAGATGGCAAAGGTCACGGTGCGGTACTGGGCCGCCGCCAAGGCCGCGGCGGGGGTGGCCGAGGAACCGTACGAGGCGGCCACGCTCGCGGACGCGCTCGACGCCGTGCGCGGGCGGCATCCCGGCGAGCTCACGCGTGTGCTGCTGAGGTGCTCGTTCCTCGTCGACGGTGATCCCGTGGGTAAGCGCGCGCACGAGACGGTACGGCTGGCCGACGGCGGCACGGTCGAGGTGCTTCCGCCGTTCGCAGGAGGGTGAGGGATGACGAACCAGCCGTATGGGTTGTACGGGGCGTACGGGCCGGACGGATCGGGCGGGCCGGGCGGTGGGGCCTGGGGGCAGGGCTCCCGGGAGCCGCAGGCGCAGGTGCCGTATCAGCAGCCGCAGTCGCAGCCTCATGCGCAGCCGCAGGCGTGGCCCGGGCAGCAGCAGTACGAGGATCCGTACGCGGATCAGCAGTACACGCAGCAGTGGCAGGGGCAGACGTGGGAGACGCAGATGCAGCCGCCGGTGCCGCCGGTGGCCGCGGCTGAGGAGACGTCGTACCTGCCTCCGCAGGGGGTGGGCGCGGGGGTTCCGCAGGGGCATGTGCAGGGGTATCCGCAGGCGTCTGCTCCGGTTCAGGCTCAGGCGCCGGTGAGTGCGCCTGGCGCGTCCGCGCCGGAGAGCGCGGGAGGCGCCGGACCCGAGTACGGGCCGGCCACCCTCGCGGGGAACTCCCGGATCACCGACGCGCAGCGGGCGAGGGCGGAGGGGCGGTCGCCGATCATCGACCCCGGGATGCAGCCCGCCCTGCTCACGGCCGTGCTGGGGCTGCTGCTCGCGGGCGGTGCCGCGCTGGGCACGTACGCGCTGCTCGTGCCGCTGGTGGTGCTGCAGGGGCTGACCGCGGCGGGGTGGTTCCGGCTCAACGGGATGTGGCCGGCGCGACAGGGCATCGCGCTCGGGTTCCTGGGGGCGCTGGCGGCGGACGCGGCGATGCTGGTGTCCGACCGGTCGCCGGCGGCGATCCTGGGGACGCTGGGGGTGTGGGTGCTGCTGTCGCTGGTGCTGCAGCTGCGGTCGCACGCCGATCCGGACGAGCGGATGTACGGGCTGATGGCGACCGTCGTGGCGGCGGCGCTGGCGATCGCGGCGGGCGGGTATCTCGCGGCCGACGCGGACGCGGTGGTCGTGGGGGCGGTCGCGGTGGCGGTGGCTCTCGTCGCGCGGGCGCTGCCCGTGGGGACGGCGGCGTCGGTGGTGCTCGCGCTGGTGGTGGCGGGCGGGGCCGGGTTCGCGGTCGGGGGGATGGAGACGGACGGGGCGCTGTTGGGGGCCGGTGCGGCGGTCTGCGCGCTGATCGGTCACCGGGTGGCGGCGTACGACTATCCGTCCCGCTTCGTCCACTTCACGGCGGGCATCGCCCTTCCGCTGGCCGCGGCGGGCCCGGCCGTCTACATCCTGGGCCGCGTCTTCGGCTGAGGCCGACGCCTGCGGCGCAGGGTTCTGTGCGGTGGGGGCGGGCGTAGCGCCCACGGTGGGCGGGTGGTGCGGGGGTGGGGTGGGGGCGGTCGTCCTCGGTCTGGCGTGAGAGTGCGTCTCAGGAGGCACGCGCCCTCCGCCCCAGGGCGCCACACCGGCGCCCGCACCAGCGCCGCGTCCCCTGTCACAGGTGATCCACAATCGCCCGTCCGTCCCACGGACCGCACTACTCTCGCGTAGGGACGGCCGCCCGGTCGTCGGGGGCCGTCTTACGTCAGGTGGGGGACACCGCATGCGCGCACTGCGAATACTGCTGATCATCGCCGTGGTACTCGGCGCCGTCTTCGTCGCCGTCGACCGCGTCGCCGTGTACTTCGCCGAGGGCGAGGCCGCCGACCGCCTCCGGGCCACGGAGAACCTCTCGTCCACGCCCGACGTCGACATCAAGGGCTTCCCCTTCCTCACCCAGGTGCTCGACGGCACCTTCGACGAGGTGCGGGTCGGCATCCATGACTACGAGGCCGGCACCGGCGACGGCAAGGGCACCATCCGTATCGCCGACCTGCGTGCCGACATGAGGGGCGTCGACTTCACCGGCGACTTCAGCTCCGCCGTCGCCGACAGCGCCACCGGTACCGCGACGCTCGCGTACGACGAGCTGCTCAAGACCGCCAAGTCCGAGTCCACCCAGGTGGCGCCCGGCATCACCGCCGAGGTCGTGGGGCTGTCCGACGGGGGGAACGGGAAGATCAAGGTCGCGCTGGAGACCAGCGTGTTCGGCAAGAAGCTGCCCGAGCCGGTCTCCGTGCTCAGCTCGGTGACCGTCGTGGACGGCAACACCGTGCGCGTGCGGGCGGACGCGCTGCCGGTGCTCGGCGGCGTGGAGATCGCCGAGTCGCGGGTGCGCCGCATCACGGACTTCGAGCAGAAGATCGACGGGCTGCCCGGCGGCATCCGGCTGGAGAAGGTGCAGGCGGCGCCGGACGGCGTGGACGTCACGGTCACGGGGACCGACGTGCGGCTGGTCGGCTAGAGCGGTGTCCGGTGGGCGAGACGGTGGCGTCCGCTGAGCAGATGGGACGGCGGGGCGGGCGGGAGCGCGGCCGCGGAAGTGGGCGGTTTTCCGGGTAGTCGTATCGAAGTTCGGACGATCTCGTCTCAGGATGCGACACGGCGGTGACAGGGCCGCCTGTCCGTCCCTACGATCGACCCCATGCAGTGTCAGGCGAGCGTCCTCCGGTCGAGGGGACAGGCGGATCTCACGAAGCGGCGGGCAGTGGACCTGTGCCGTGTCGCCGCCATGCTCTGTCGCACTTTCTGAGCGGGCGCGTCTTTCCGTCCGCATTCCCGCCCCGCCGAGGGGATCCGTGCGCCGGCCCGGCCCGGGCGTGTGCGCACCCGTATACCTGCACGCCCCCCGCAACTGCCCCGGAGGAGAACAGCATGGCTCGCAGTGACGTCCTGGTCGACGCCGATTGGGTCCAGGAGCACCTGGACGACCCGAGCATCGTGATCGTCGAGGTGGACGAGGACACGTCCGCCTACGAGAAGAACCACATCAAGAACGCCGTCCGGATCGACTGGACCACGGACCTGCAGGACCCGGTCCGCCGTGACTTCGTCGACCAGGAGGGCTTCGAGAAGCTCCTGTCCGACAAGGGCATCTCCAACGACCACACGGTCGTCCTGTACGGCGGCAACAACAACTGGTTCGCCTCGTACGCGTACTGGTACTTCAAGCTGTACGGCCACGAGAACGTCAAGCTCCTCGACGGCGGCCGCAAGAAGTGGGAGCTCGACGCCCGCGAGCTGGTCCCCGGTGACGAGGTGCCCGAGCGCCCGAAGACCGACTACAAGGCCAAGCCGCAGAACACCTCCATCCGCGCCTTCCGCGACGACGTCGTGGCCGCCATCGGCACCCAGAACCTGGTCGACGTGCGGTCGCCCGACGAGTTCTCCGGCAAGCTGCTCGCCCCGGCCCACCTGCCGCAGGAGCAGTCGCAGCGCCCGGGTCACGTCCCGACGGCCGCCAACATCCCGTGGTCGAAGAACGCCAACGACGACGGCACCTTCAAGTCGGAGGAGGAGCTCAAGGAGCTCTACGCCGCCGAGGACGTGGACCTGGCGAAGGACACCATCGCCTACTGCCGCATCGGTGAGCGTTCCGCGCTGACCTGGTTCGTGCTGCACGAGCTGCTCGGCGTGGAGAACGTCAAGAACTACGACGGCTCCTGGACCGAGTACGGCTCCCTCGTGGGCGTGCCGATCGAGCTGGGCCCCGGCAAGTAATCCCTCTCCGACCGACCTCTCAGGAGTAAGACATGTGCGGTGCGAAGGCCGGCGGCCCGGACGCCTCGACGATCAAGCCCGGTGAGACCACCATCCAGGGGCAGGTGACCCGCGACGGCGAGCCGGTGACGGGCTACGTCCGTCTGCTGGACTCGACCGGCGAGTTCACCGCGGAGGTCCCGACCTCCGCGACCGGGCAGTTCCGCTTCTACGCGGCGGAGGGCACCTGGACCGTCCGCGCCCTGGTGCCCGGCGGCACCGCCGACCGCACGGTCGTCGCCCAGCAGGGCGGCCTGGCCGAGGTCGCGATCGCGGTCTGAGCAGGGTTCGTACGAAGGGCCGCGTCCTCGGGGGCGCGGCCCTTCGGCCTGCCCGGACCTACGCTGGAGACATGTACGCGCGCAGGCGGCACGTCTACTTCGCCATGATGGGCGGCTGCATCGGGCTGTTCGTCCTGGCCTGGGGCGTCGTGCGGCTCTGGTCGGTGCCGGCCGCGGTGGCGATGTGCGTGGTGGCCATGGTGATCCCGCCGGTCGCCGCGATGGTCGCCAACCGGCGGGGCCCCGAGGACCGCTGGTGGGACGACCCCTCGGGCGACCCGCAGTCCGACGAGTGGTGGGACGAGCTGGACGGGAAGAAGAAGGGGCCCCGGTAGGCCCGTCAGTACACCAGTGCCTGGGTGCCGTCCGTCATGGCCTCCTGCACGAACACCTGCGCGCCCGCGATCCGCACCCCCTCGACGACGTCCTTCTCCGTGATGTCCCGGCGGGCCGCGCACTGCGTGCACAGCGTGACCCGGCCGGTCGCGAGGACGGAGTCCAGCAGGTCGGGCAGCGGAGCGGAGTGCGGCAGGTCGAACTCGGCGGCCCGGCCGGGGAGCGCGAACCACGCGGACTCCCCGGTGAGCCACAGGGACACCTCGACGCCGCTGGCCGCCGCCACCGCGGCCACCGTGAAGGCCTGCGAGCAGCGCTCGGGGGCGTCGGCCCCGGCGGTCACCTTGATCACGAGCTTCTTCGCCATGACCGCATGGTAGTCAGCGGCCCACCTCGCACGACGGGCGCCGTACCCGGCCGCGTAAGCTGGGTGCCGGCCCTGTGCATACCCTCGCACCCCGCTCAAGGAGCACCCCGTGATCATCTTCTTCGAAATTCTGCTGGTCCTCGTCGCCGTCGGCGTTCTCGCCTTCGCCGGGCTGACCGTGAAGAAGCTGTACCAGGGCCAGCGCTGATCACCGACGCCAGGAAGTTCCGCTCATGATCGAGATTCCGTCCGACCTGCACAAGGACCTCGTCCCGCTCTCGTTCCTGCTCGGCAACTGGGCGGGCGCCGGCGTGCACGACTTCCCCGGCGCCGAGAAGTGCAACTTCGGCCAGGAGGTCACCTTCACCCACGACGGCAGGGACTTCCTGGAGTACTCCTCGCACAGCTGGGTGCTGGACGGCGACGGCAACAAGGTCCGCCCGCTGGAGTCGGAGCACGGCTTCTGGCGGATCGACGCCGACCGCAAGGTCGAGGTGACCATGGTCCGCGACGACGGCGTCGTCGAGGTCTGGTACGGCGAGATGGCCGACAAGAAGCCGCAGATCGACCTGGTGACCGACGCCGTGGCGCGCACGGCCGCCTCCGGCCCCTACTCCGGCGGCAAGCGGCTGTACGGATACGTGAAGAGCGACCTGATGTGGGTCGGCGAGAAGCAGACCCCCGAGGTCGAGCTGCGCCCCTACATGTCGGCGCACCTGAAGAAGGTCGTCACCCCGGAGGAGGTCGAGCGCTGGGCCAAGGCCCTGCCCGACGACATGCCGGACGACGGCATCGCGTTCTTCAAGTAGGCACCTGGAAAGAGCCTGGTGCGTACGCCCCCTGTGCCACTGCGGCCGGGGGGCGTTCTGCCTGTTAACGCGGGGACCCTTAACAAAAAAGCCTGCATAGCAATGCGCTTGCCGGATTCGAGTGCAGCGGCTACCTTGATGATGTCTTCGTGGAGCGGTGCCGAGGCGGCATGCATACGCGGAGCCCCGGTCGCAATGTGTCTGCGACCGGGGCTCCGGAGGCTGTGCCCTGGGCGGCTTGCGAGGCAGAGGCGGACCCAGAACATTCGTAGGCCACGTTAGCACAGCGCATCCATGGATGCGTGTAGGGGGAACTGTGAGCACTCGCCTGCCGGCATGGATGCTGCGTGACCTGTCCCAGCCGCGCCTGCGGCGTTACATTCGGGCTGCACACGGCGACGCCCGCACCGCAACGCGGCTGTACTGGTGGAACATCGAGGTGTCGGCCGCTCTGCTCGGGTCACTGCACTGTCTGGAATTAGCTCTGCGCAACGCTCTGCACGGCGCGCTGGTGCAACACCACGGCAGGCCGGACTGGTGGACGGTTGCGCCCTTGAACGACCGAGGGCGCAAGCTTGTGGACGACGCACGCCGCTGCTGTGGCCGCCGCCGGCGGCGCACGACGCCGGACGACATGGTGGCGGAGCTGACCTTCGGCTTCTGGGTGTCGCTGCTCAGCGCAGGCTACGACCGAGACTTCTGGGTGCCCGTACTGCACTCGGCGTTTCCGTACTACCGAGGACGTCGCGACGGTCTTTATCGCGACCTGACTTCTTTGGTCCTGCTGCGTAACCGGGTGATGCATCACGAGCCGGTTCATCACCGGCACCTCGCCGCCGACCATGACACCATTTACCGGGTGCTCGGCTACCTCAGCCTGGAGTTGACCAAGGAGGCACGGGCCATGGACCGCTTCCCGACGGTGATCGCGGACCGGGCGGATGTCCTGAGCGGTGTCAGACCACCGCAGTTCTGATGGGGATGAAGGGGTGACCGACTTCTTGGTACCAACCGAGGCGAATGACGAGACGGAGTTCGCCAGTGTCCTTGTCTCCCGGCCCGAGATCGCCCGCCTCGCCGGGGTGAAGCGCCCAGCCGTGACCAACTGGGAGCGGCGGCACCCGGACTTCCCCCGGCCTGTGACAGCCGACGCCGAGATTGAGAGGTTCCTTGCCCGAGACGTGGCCGACTGGCTCTCCGCCCGGGCCGTTCCCGCCAACGCCCGACGTCCGGGCGAACCGGCGGGCACGACCTACGGCGATCGGTTCCGCGCGGGACTTTCCGGCGGTACCCCCGGCGGTCTCCTGCGCACGGTCGAGCGGCTCGCGGGACCGGAGGCGGACCGGCTTCGGGGGCCAATGACGAGAGACCGCTATCTCTGGTGGCTGCTGTGGCTCGTCCTGGACCAGGTCGTGGAACCCGACGGCGGCCTTGTCAGGGCCGTGGACCACTTTCGCCAGGCGGTGCGTGAGCACGACCTGTCGCAGGAGCTGGTTCCTGGTGACCTGCTCAATGAACTCGTCGACACCCTCGGTCGTACCCCCAGGGGCTCCGAGCAAGAGAGCCAAGCGGCGTTCGACCATGTGCTGGTGCTATGGCGAGCCGCTCACGCGCGCGAGGGCGGTGCATTCTTCACCCCGCCATCCGTGAGCCGGGTCATGGCCGGAGCACTGGCGGCCGTACATCCCGGGGCGCGGAGCGTGCACGATCCGTACGGTCGCACCGGAGAACTACTCGTCGCCTACCTGGACGCCGTCATTGCGCAGGGTGCCGACCCACCGCCCCACGTCGGCGGCCGAGTGCCCGATGCGCTGGAACGGCAGGTGGCGGAAGCGAATCTGCGGGTGCACCATGGCCGCGCAGTGCGCCTGGACGAGGGAGCGTTCGCCCCGGCGCTCGCCCTCGACGCCGACCCTGTAGGCGCCTTCGACGTGTTGTTGACCAATCCACCCTTCGGCCGCCGCTTGGAGAACGCGGAGCCACCCCCACACTGGATTTACGGTCCGGCCCGCCGGTCCGAGTTCGACTGGCTACAGTACGTCGTCTCGCGGCTCGCTCCGGGCGGGCGGGCCGCCGTACTGATGCCCGCCGGGGCGTCTTTCAACGCCGGTGTCGCCGAGACCGTACGGGCCGGGCTGGTCGAAGCCCGGGTGGTGGAATGCGTGATCGCGTTGCCCCCCGGGCTTTTCACCCTAACTGCGGTCAAGACGCACATCTGGTTCCTGCGCGCGCCCGGGACCACGAAAACGGCCAGCCCTGAGGTGCTGTTCGTCTCGGGTGAGCACCTAGGACGCCAGGTCGGTCGTACCCAGTGGTCCCTGACCGATGACGACATCACCCTACTGGTGGGCGAGTACACGTCCTGGTGCTCAGCACGTAAGGCCGGACATCCCTCCGTGGACACCCCCGGTTTGAGCCGAGCCGTACAGGTGTCGCACATCGCGGACCAGGGACACAGTCTGGACCCCGCCCGGTATGTGCGGACATCCGGCGGGGGCCGGGCAGCCGCGCCCGACCCCATCGAGACTCGAGACCGGCTGGCGAGGCTGGCCGAAGAGATCGAAAGCCTGCACACCCGGGCGGCGGTGGCCGACGCCGACGCAACCCAGTGGCTCAGGAGATACGGACTGTGACGGCACTTGACGAACCCACACCACCGGTCGGCTGGACGCGACACCTGCTCAGGGACCTGTGCGAGTCCATCCAGGCCGGACCGGGCCAACGGGCCGAGGACAAGGGTCGAAAGCCCGCGGACCGCGGTGCCCCCGTCGTATTGCCGCGAGACCTACGCGGTCAGCGGATCGTCACCGATGACGTCGCGGCCGTGCCCACGATCCCTTGGGCGCGGGCGCGGGCACTGGCGAAGCATGAACTGGCCGAAGGGGACATCCTCCTCACCAGGACCGGAACCATGGGGCGCTGCGCACTGGTCACCCAGGAGCACGCGGGTTGGCTGTGCCACCCCAACCTGGTGCGACTCAGGCTGGTCGAGGAGAGGAGGACCGGGGCCGCGTATCTGGTTGCGTATCTGAGTGCTACGGGAGCATTGGACTGGATCAGGGCACGGGCGGCCGGCGCGGTCATCCCGTCGCTGAGTATCCGCACGCTGGGCGAGCTGCCGGTCCTCCTACCTCCTGCCGCCGAACAGAAGGCCATCGGTGCCACGCTCGCCGCCCTTGACGACAAGATCCAGGCGCACACCGAACTCGCCCGCGCGACCCGCGCCTACCGCAGCGTGCTCGCCGACGCTCTGACAAGCGGTTCCCTGTCAGCAAGGGAATGATCCGCCCCGCACCGCCCTAGACTGGACGCTGTGGTGAGCACCGACTGGAAGAGCGACCTCAGGCAGCGCGGGTACCGGCTGACGCCCCAGCGCCAGCTCGTGCTCGAAGCCGTCGACACCCTTGAGCACGCGACCCCCGACGACATCCTCGTGGAAGTGAGGAAGACGGCGTCGGGGGTCAACATCTCCACCGTCTACCGCACGCTGGAGCTGCTGGAGGAGCTGGGCCTGGTCAGCCACGCCCACCTCGGTCACGGCGCCCCGACCTACCACCTCGCCGACCGGCACCACCATCTGCATCTGGTCTGCCGCGACTGCACCAACGTCATCGAGGCGGACGTGGAGGTGGCCGCCGAGTTCACGGCCAAGCTGCGGGACACCTTCGGCTTCGACACCGACATGAAGCACTTCGCGATCTTCGGCCGGTGCGAGGACTGTTCCCTCAAGGCTTCAGCTGCCGAGTCGTAGGCTAGGCGTATGAAAAGCCCCCTGCTGACCCTGCCCGGCGCCGTCCCCGCCGAGGGCGTGGACGAAGGCGTGGCCGCACACTACGGCGACCTGTTCCGTGAGCAGCGCGCCCTCGCCGACGGCACCGGCTTCGTCGACCTGTCCCACCGCGGGGTCGTCACCGTCTCCGGACCGGAGCGGCTCACCTGGCTGCACCTGCTGCTCACCCAGCACGTCCAGGACCTGCCGCCGCACCGCGCGACCGAGGCGCTGGTCCTCTCCGCCAACGGCCACATCGAGCACGCGCTCTACCTGGTCGACGACGGCGAGACGGTCTGGGCGCACGTCGAGCCCGGCACCCAGGAGGCGCTGATCGCGTACCTGGAGTCGATGAAGTTCTTCTACCGGGTCGAGGTCGCCGACCGCACCGCCGACATCGCGGTGGTCCACCTGCCGGCCGGGTCCATCACCGAGGTGCCGGAGGGCGTCGCGGTGCGCGAGACGCCGTACGGCAGGGACCTGTTCCTGCCGCGCGGCGACCTGGAGGCGTACGCGGACAAGGCGGGCCCCGCCGCCGGGCTCCTCGCCCACGAGGCGCTGCGCGTCGAGCACCACCGGCCGCGCCTCGGTTTCGAGACCGACCACCGCACCATCCCGCACGAGCTGGGCTGGATCGGCAGCGCAGTGCACCTGCAGAAGGGCTGCTACCGGGGCCAGGAGACGGTCGCCCGGGTGCAGAACCTGGGCAAGCCGCCGCGCCGGCTGGTCTTCCTCCACCTGGACGGCAGCGAGGTGCACCTGCCCGTGCCGGGCACCGAGCTGCGGCTCGCGGTCGACGGGGAGGACGGGCGGAAGATCGGGTTCATCACCACGTCCGCCCGCCACCACGAGCTGGGCCCGGTCGCCCTGGCACTGGTGAAGCGGAACGTCCCGGTGGACGCCCCGCTGCTCGCCGGTGACACGGCCGCCGCCCAGGAGACCGTCGTCGAGCCCTGAGCCGTACGGCCCGCGGGGCTCACATCTCCAGCAGCACGGTGAACGGGCCGTCGTTGGTGAGCGACACCCGCATTTGTGCGCCGAAGCGGCCCGTCGCCACCGTCGCGCCCAGCGCGCGGAGCTGGGCCACGACCTCGTCGACCAGCGGCTCGGCGAGGTCGCCGGGGGCCGCCGCGTTCCAGGTGGGGCGGCGGCCCTTGCGGGCGTCGCCGTAGAGGGTGAACTGGCTGATCACCAGGAGCGGGGCGCCGACGTCGCTGCAGGACTTCTCGTCCTGCAGCATCCGGATCGACCAGAGCTTGCGGGCGAGCTGCGCCGCCTTCTCCCTGGTGTCCTCGTGGGTGACGCCGACCAGGACGCACAGGCCCTCGCCCTCGATCGCCCCCACCGTCTCGCCGTCCACCACGACGCTCGCGCCGTCGACCCTCTGCACCACCGCACGCATACGCCCATGATGCCGGTCCGCGAACAGGTGGCCGACGGCGGCCCACGGAACACCCCGGTCGGGCTATTTTTACTCCTTAGCGCCCATCTGGGGCGGATCGGGGCCACTCGCTCACATTGCGGCCGCTCGGGGTGGCACGATGCTGGCACATGCCGGTCGAGGGGACGGTTGAGGCACATGAGCACACCGGGGATCGGGCAGTCGTCTGCGGCTGTCGCGTTGACCCACGGGGGCGCCGGGGAACGGGAGTTCCGCCGGCCGCCCACGCAACGTACGGACAGCCCCGTGCTGCCGGAGGAGCGGGCGGAGGACGAACTGACCGGGCTGAGCCTGGACGATCTGCGCGCGACGCGGCGGGACGCGCAGCGCGACGAGGCCGACCTCAGCTACGTACGCCGGCTCCTCCAGGGGCGGATCGACATCCTGCGTGCGGAGCTGGCGCGGCGGGACCTGCCGCAGGGGGCGCCCGCTGCCTTCGCGCCGGGGGAGAGCTCCGTCGTCGACCGGCTGCCGGAGATCCTCCGGGACACCCCGGCCCGGCAGCGGTCCTCGGCCCGCCACCTGACGCTGGGGACACCGCAGAGCGAGGAGTACCGGCGGCTGGCCGCCGAGATGCTCGCCGAGGTGGAGCTCTCCGACCTGGTGGCGCGCACGGACGGCGAGCTGCACACCGCCATGGGCCGGCTGGTGGGGTACGAGCAGCAGGTGTCGCGGCGGCGGCAGCGGCTGCAGCGCACGGCCGACGCGTGCGGCGCGGAGATCACCCGCCGGTACCGGGAGGGGGAGGCGCAGGTCGACGACCTGCTGGTGTGAGGCGGGGCCGGGGGGAAACCGCGTCGACATCCGCCGGGGGGCCGACCTAACGTGACGTCCATGACCTCCCGTGCCGCCATGGACGTACGTCCCATCACCGAGTCCGAGTTCCCCGACTGGAACCGGGCCATGAACATCGGCTTCCTGCGGGAGCCGACCATGACCGACGAGATCGTCGACGCGCGCCGGGCGCAGTTCACGCCCGGCCGCTCGGTGGGCGCCTTCGACGCGGGGCGGTGCGTCGCGACGTTCCGTTCCTTCGCGCAGGAGCTGACCGTGGTCGGCGGGGCGGTCGTGCAGGCCGACGCGGTCACCAACGTCACCGTTTCCCCGACCCACCGCCGGCGCGGGCTGCTGACCCGGATGATGACCGAGGACCTCGCCGCCGCGAAGGAGCGCGGGGACGTCGTCGCCACGCTGATCGCCGCCGAGTATCCGATCTACGGGCGGTACGGCTTCGGCCCGGCCACCTGGACCACCGAGTGGACGGTCGACGTGCCGCGCACCGGTCTCGACCCGCGCTGGGCCGGGCCGGAGGACGGCGGCCGGGTCGACCTGGTGGACGCCGAGGACGTCCGCAAGCTCGGCCCCGAGCTGCATGAGCGGCTGCGCCGGGTCCGGCCGGGCGTGGTGAGCCGTGACGAGCTGTGGTGGCGGACCACCACCGGCGCCGTGCGCTTCCACGCGACGTTCCACGAGCCCTTCTACGTGGTGTACCGCTCGGCCGCCGGCGAGGTCGAGGGCATGGCCGCGTACACCACGGACGACAAGTGGGGTGACGGCAAGCAGCCGTTGAACACGGCGCGGGTGAAGTGGCTGACCGGGGTGACCCCGGCCGCCGAGCGGGCGCTGTGGCACTACCTGTGCTCGGTCGACTGGGTGGTCCGGGTCAGGAGCGGTCACCGGGCCCCCGACGACCTGCTCCCGCTGCTCCTGCCCGACCCGCGCGCCGCCGCCGTGACCACACACGCCGACTTCCTGTGGGTGCGCGTCCTCGACGTCGTACGGGCGCTGGAGGCGCGGACGTACGAGGGGGCCGGGTCGCTGGTGCTGGAGGTGGCCGACGCCGGCGGACTGGCCGGCGGACGCTACCGGCTGGAGGTGTCGGCGGACGGCACCGGGACCTGCGCGCCGACCAGGGAGAGCGCCGACATCGCCCTGGACGTGTCCGACCTGGGGGCGCTGTACCTCGGGGACGAGTCGGCGGTGCGGCTCGCGGCGCTGGGCCGGGTCCGGGAAGAACGAGCGGGCGCCGCCCGTACGGCCGACGCCCTGCTGCGTACGTCCGGACGACCGTGGTGTCCGGACGTGTTCTGAGCGCTGTCACGCCCAGGGCGCGGCCACGCGCGCGCCCCTGCTGCCTGCTCCTTCCGCCGACGACGGGTGATCTGCATCCGTAGCGTGCTGTTCAGTTGTGGTTGTGGTTGTGGTGGTGCGGGTGGTGCCTGCCGTCGACGGGCTCCCGGCTCCCCTCCGGAAGGGAGCCCGGCCGGCGGCCTGTGCGGAGTGCCGTCAGCCGGACTGGGCGAACAGCATCACGAGGATGACGGCGCCGATGCCGCTGATCATGGTGCTCCGCGCCTTGATGCCCACGGTGAGGGCGACGAAGGCGATGATCCCCATCGGGCCGTACTTCCACTGGACGAGTTGCTCGAACCCGATGGCCAGGGCGGCGATGACGATGGCGATGAGCGGCATGACGGTCCCCCTGTCTCCGGTGGCCTCCCCCACCGCCCTCCTGGTGAGCCAACCCCTGTTTGGGTTGACCAGGTTGGGCGAGTTGGTGACCAACTTGTTCTTAGTTATCTCCGCTTGGAAGAGTCCTATAACCACCCTTCGTTGAACTGCCCGAAGATGGCGAGAAGTTGTAGTGTGCGGCCGTGGAGACGGAACACGCCTCCGTCAATGGACGGAAGAAGCCTCAGCGGCCCCAGAGGACGCATCGTGAGGTGGCCGACGAGCTGCGCGCCCGGATCCGGTCCGGAGTGCTGCGGCCGGGCCAGCGCATGCCCACGCAGGCCCAGTTGGCCGCCGAGTTCGGTGTCGAACGCCAGGCCGTGCGCGGCGCGTTGCGCATCCTGCAGTCCGAACAGCTGCTGACCAACGTCTCCAAAGGGGCGCCGGCGACCGTCGCCGACCGGTCCGAGCGCCCTCCGACCGGCCCCGCCGCGCCTCCGCTGCCCACCACGGTGGCCCTCGCGCCCCGGATCGCCGCCGCCTTCGAGGCGGACCACGTGGAGATAGACGCCGTCTGCCTGACCGCCGTCTCCCTCACGCTCGCCATCGGTGAACCGCTGCGGCAGATCCACGCGGGGCGACTGAAACCGGCCAAGGTCGACGTCCGCGTCCTGCTGCCCAGCCGGAGCATCGACCTCGCCTTCCCGGTCCCGGTCGCGGGCCGCCGCGGGAACGACGACCCGGTGCACGAGCGCTGGCTGGCCCAGCGCAACGCCCAGGGGCAGGTGCTCCGCCACAACCTGCTGGGCCTGCGCGCCACCCACGGCATCGACGTGCGGGTGTCCTTCCGCGCGCTGCCCTTCACGCCGCCCGTGAAGCTGTACCTGCTCAACGGCGAGGAGGCGCTGTTCGCCTACTACACGGTGACCCGCAGCGAGGCGCAGATCGGCCAGGAGAGCCTGGAGACGTACGACGCGCAGGGCATACGGTCGATGCTGTTCGCCTTCGAGCAGGGGACCGGCCTGCGGGACACGAGCTTCGTGGAGCAGTCCCACCTGTGGTTCAACGCACTGTGGGAGACGATCAGTTCGGAGCTGGAGCTCACGGACTGACGTCTCCCACGGGGTTCGGGGCGGGCCGGCAGGGCACGGTGCCGGATGGTCCGGTCACAGGGCGGGGCGGGCCACGAGCAGCGCGAGCAGCACCGCTCCGGCCGAGCTGACGCCGGGCCGCCTGGCGTGGATGCCGACGGTGACCAGCAGCAGCCCGAGGAGGCCGGCGGCGCCGTACCTCCACTGCGCGAGCTGCTCGACGGTGACGACGACCACGGCGCAGATCAGGGCGATGACGGGCATGGTGTTCCCCCTTCGGGCCAACGGTGGGACGGGGCGGAGGTGCGGTGGCGGTGTGGCGGCCCTGGGCGGTGAGACGAGCGGAACCGAAACCTCCGCCAACTTCACCGAGTTGGCAACCAACTCCAACTATGTTGTCCCCACTTGGTTCCTACTCCAAAACAACTTCCAAACAACTCCCCCTAGATGGATCAAAGTTGTAGCGTTTGGTCGTGGCCCAGGAGAACGTGTCAGTGAACGGCAGCAGCAGGCTTTCGGCCCAGGAGATCGCCGACATCCTGCGGGAACGCATCCGCGGGGGTGAGCTCAAGGCCGGCGACCGCCTGCCCACGCAGGCCGAACTGGCCGAGGAGTTCGGCGTGGAGCGCGGCACCGTCCGCCAGGCCCTGCGAGCCCTGCAGGACGACGGCCTGCTGAGCAACGTCAGCAAGGGAAGCCCGCCACGGATCGCCGCCCCGGCCCCCGCGCGGGAGGAGCCGCAGCCGACCATGGTGGGCCTCGCGCCCCGGCTGACGGACGCCTTCTCCACGGCCCGGGTGCGGGTCGACGCGGTGTGCCTGACCGCCGAGAGCTTCATGCTGGCGGTCGGCGAGCCGGTCAGGCAGATCCACGAGGGCCGCATCCGCCCCGAGGCGATCGACGTCCGCATCATGCTGCCGTCCCGCCGGATCAACCTCGCCTTCCCGGTGCCGGTCGACGGCCGTGACGCGGGCGACGAGGACCCGGTGCACGAACGCTGGCTGGCCCAGCGCAACTCCCAGGCCCGCGTGCTCCAGCACAACCTTCAGGCGCTGCGCGCCACGCACGGCATCGACGTGCGGGTGTCGTTCCGCGCGCTGCCCTTCACCCCGCCGGTGAAGCTGTACCTGCTCAACGGCGAGGAGGCGCTGATCGGCTACTACATGCTGACCCGGCGCGAGGAGGAGTGGGAGAGCCAGACCCTGGAGATGTACGACGCCCTGGGCTCCGCCTCCCTCCTCTTCTCCTTCGCCAAGCGGGCCGGCCGGCGGGACCAGGCGTTCGTGGAGGAATCCCAGAAGTGGTTCGACGCCCTCTGGGAAACCATCACGACGGACCTGACACTCTCCTAGTGACTTCTGAGACGCAGCAGACTGAAGCGGTGACAGCCGAGACCGGGACGGAGCCGGACGGCCTGCGGGACCTGATCGAAGGGGCCCGGGTCGTGCTGTGGGACTTCGACGGCCCCGTCTGCCGCCTGTTCGCGGGCCATTCCGCGGAACGCGTGGCGCGGGACCTGGTGGAGTGGCTGGAGGGGCAGGGGCTGCACGGCCTGCTCAACGAGGCCGAACGTGAGTCCCTCGACCCGCACGCCGTCCTGCGTGCCGTGGACGGCCGGCACCCCGGCAGCGACCTGGTCGAGGAGCTCGAGGAGCGGCTCACCAAGGAGGAGCTGAAGGCCACCGTCTCCGCGATGCCCACGCCGTACGCCGATCCGCTGGTCCGCACCTGGACAGCGGTGGGCGCCCGGCTGGCCGTCGCCACCAACAACTCCCCGCAGGTGGCGCGTGAGTACCTCGGCACGCGCGGCCTGCTGTCCTGCTTCGCCCCCCACATCTACGGCCGGACCCAGGAACTGCGGTACCTCAAGCCGCATCCGCACTGCATCAACCGCGCCCTCAACGCGATGGGCGCCGCCCCGTCGACCGCCCTGATGATCGGCGACACACCCTCCGACTTCCAGGCCGCCCGGGCGGCCGGTGTCCCGTTCCTCGGCTACGCCCGCAACGAGCGCAAGGGCAAGCTGCTGCAGGACGCGGGGGCCAGGACGGTCGTCGACTCACTGGAGCCGGTGCTGAAGGCGGTGCGGGAGCCGCGTCAGGCCTGAATCATCAGCACGGTGAGCAGTACGGCCGCCCCGACGGCGAGCCCTTCACGGCGGGCGCGCACGCCCACACCGACGAGGAACAGCAGGACCAGGCCGGCCAGGCCCAGGCGGTCCTCGGTCAGCAGACTCAGCGACAGCTCGCCGAGCGCCGCCAGCAGTTCGAGCCGGGCCATCATCCGACCATCTCCCTTCCACTTTCCGTCAGCGCTCAACTCTCCGTCCAATTGGACTGGTTGGCCTGAAGGGTGTCTGCCCGGACCGGTTGATCCCTTAACCAACGGTCATGTGAGACAAGGGAGTTGTGGACGGTTGGTTTGCCGGTGGACCGAAGGCGGTACGTTCCGGGCGTGGCGGGACGGCAGGGCGAGGCAGGCGGCGGCGGGCGGGAGGCCCAGCGGGTCGCCGACGAGCTGCGCGCGCGGATAGGCCACGTCTATGCCCTCGGCTCGTTCCTGCCGGCGCAGCGGGCCCTCGCCGTGGAGCTGGGCGTCTCCCGTGACACGGTGCAGCGGGCGCTGCGGGACCTGGTGAGCGAGGGCTGGATCGAGTCCCGTCGGGGCAGCGGCTCGCGGGTGGTCAAGACGCAGCGCATCCAGTCCTCGGCGCCCAAGGCGACCCGGCTGCACGGCCCGGTGACGCTGGCCCCCTTCATCAGCGAGGCCTTCGAACAGCCCGAGGTCACGCTCGACGTCTACACGCTGACCTCGGAATCGCTGGACGCGCACATCCGGCTCCAGTCGGAGCGCATCCGCGGTGGCTTCATCTCGCCCCAGCGCATCACTCTCCGTATGCTCCTGCCGGACCCGTCGCTGCCGCTGCCGTATCCGAGGGTCAAGGACGACCGGGACGACCCCCGGCTGCGGGAGCGGCTGCGGACCATCACCGAGTCGCACACCACCTCCCTGGTGGGGGCGCTCAGGGACCTGCAGACCGAGCAGCTGGTCCCGTCCGTCGACGTACGGATCCGGCACACCCCGCTCACCCCGACGTTCAAGCTGTACCTGTTCAACGCGGTCGAGGTGCTGCACGGCATGTACGAGATCATCGAGCGGCCGCTGGAGCTGGAGCGCGGCGAGGTGGTGACCGCGCTGGACGTGCTGGGACTGGGCGCCACGCTCACCCATCACGTGAAGGATCCGGGGGATTCCGCCGCTCCGGGAGCCGTGTTCGTGGACAGCATGCAGCAGTGGTTCGACTCGGTCTGGAACCTCCTCTCGGAGTGACCGCCGTGCTGTAGCATTCCGGCCACCGATCGAGCATCGCTCTCCCCCCGTTCGTACCAGGGAGCACATCCGCCACTGGGACGGGCTTCCGCGATTCGGGCACATGGGTGACACCCTGTCCGGCGCATGCCTTTCCGGCATGCGGAAGCGGAGGCCGCATGCCTACCGTCAGTTGTGGACTCCCTCGTACCTCACGGAGCGGCCAGTGGGCGCACCACCCCTTCCCCGACCGGTCCTCGGGGTGCCCACCACTCCGGACGACCGGCTCCGGGGTTTCGTGGAGCACGCCACCCGGTGCGGGGCGATCAGCAGCGGCCACCACAACCAGAACTTCGTGCTGGAGCTGCGTGAGACGGAGGCGCGCCTGCTGGGCCGGGAGCCCGGGACGTCGGTGACGGTACGCGTCCGCCGGGCCGAGGCGCTGCCGGTGGTGATCAGGACCTGGGAGAACGAGGACGAGATCCTCGGGGCGGTCAAGGGCGTCCTGCCGCACGTGCCGCAGTGCTTGGCCAAGGGGCCGGGGTTCGCCGTCCACAGCTATGTGGAGGGCGTGCCCCTCTCCAGCGTCTGCGGCAACGACAAACCACTCGACACCCTGATCATCAAGGCGCTCACCTGGCTGCTCGCCCAGATGGCCCAGGTGCGGCGCAGCAGTCTGCCGCCCCTGCCGGCCTGCTGGCCCCGCAACGACACCGACAGCCAGGGGTTCCTGCGCACGCTCGCGGACCTGGCGGACCGGCAGATCCGCCGGCCCAATTGGACCGTGTTCGGTGGGCTGTTCGCGGCGCTGGGCATCCCGGAGGACGCCCTGGTCCGGCTCGCCGGGCGGACGCCCGTCATGGCCCGGCGGCCGTTCAGCCTGCTCCACGCCGACCTGCACCGGGACAACGTGATCGTCTCCTACGGCGGCTCGCTCCCGCTGATCTGCGTCGACTGGGAGCTGGCGACCTACGGCGACCCCCTCCACGACCTGGCGACCCATCTGGTGCGCATGCGGTACCCGGAGCACCAGTGGCCGGAGGTGATCGCCGCCTGGGAGGGCGCCATGCGCGGGATCCGGCCCGCCGCGGTGAACGGGCTGGCGAAGGACCTGCAGCACTACCTCGACTTCGAGCGCGCGCAGTCGGTGTTCCCGGACGTGATGCGGGCCGCGCAGTCCCTGGAGCAGGCGTTCTCCCAGAAGACCCTGGACGAGGCGACGGCGGAGGTGAACCGGGCGCTTCAGGCGGCCGCGGGCCCGCTCCACCTGCGGAACGTGCCCGGGCCCCGGGAGATCGAGCGCGCCCTGTTCCGCTGGCTGACCTCGCGCCGGGGAGGGCACGGCGGGCACGGCGGGCAGACGTTCGGCTGGAAGCCCGACCCGCGCCTGCCGTTGCCGGAGGACTTCGGCGAGGCGGCCGTGCTGGCCGCGCTGTCCGTGGAGGGCGCGGCCCCCGCCCGCCTGGTGTTCAAGGGCACCGCCCACCTCAACACCGTGGTGCGCGTCCCGGGCGTGGACCACCCCGTCGTCGTACGGCGCAGGCTGCCGGACGTCACCCGGCGCGAGCCGCACTTCCTCAGCGAGCACGCCGTGCTGCGCGGCATCGAGGAGGCCCGGGTCGCCGTGCACGCGCCCCGGGCCCTGGCGCTGGGCGAGACCTATCCGGACGACACCTTCGCCATCCACACCTACGTGGGCCCGCAGGACGTGGACGGCCCCCCGGACCACCCCGTGAACGGCCTGCTGCCCCACGAGGCGGACAGGCTGGTGGACCAGCTGTGCGCGCTGACCCGGGTGGACTACACGCACCTCGACCCGACGGCGGGCGAACCCGGATTCCACCGCTGGCTCAAGGACGAGCTGGTCCGCCTGGTCGGCGAGCTGCCCAGGGAGACGCAGCAGCTCGCCCGGCAGCTGGGCCTCCCGGACGCCGTGCGGCTGAACCAGATCCTGTCCCGGCAGGAGGTCAGCCACCGGGAGCCCTCCCTGCTGCACGGCGACCTCAACCCGTGGAACCTGGTGCGCCGGGACGGCTCGGGATGGCTGACCATCATCGACTGGGAGATGGCCCTGATCGGCGACCCCCTGTACGACCTGGTCCGGCACATGCACCTCACGCCGACCCGCCCGGAGATCCGCGCCCGCATGTTCCGCCGCTGGGAACGCGTGCTGCCGTACGCGTACACGCGTGACTGGCGCAAGGACTGGCCGGTCTACCGCCGGCTGGAGAACGTCCGCTCCGCGTACATCGACCTCGACCGGATCGTCACGGGAGCGAGCCTCGACGCCCCCAACGTCCGCCGCGCGGTGGCCTCGTACGCGGTCACCCTGGCGGTGGCCAACGGCGCCCTCGGCCTCCCGGTCCGCGCCACGGCGAACCCGTACCTGCTGCGCGCCCTGATCTGAGGCCCGGCGGGCGGTCAGACCTCGTCGTCCTCCACCGGCGGCATCAGCGCCCGCAGCCAGCGTTCCGTCTGGGCGACGTGCGCCTCCGCCGCGCCGGCGGCCTGGCCCGGGTCGCGGTCGGCGATCGCGGTGGCCAGGACGCGGTGGTCGGCGTCGCTCCTGCGGCGCAGTTCGGGGCCCTCGGGGAGGGTGAAGACCTGGTACTTGCGGGAGCGGGCGCGGAACACCGCGAGCAGGGAGGCCAGCGTGGGGTTGCCGCCCGCGCGGGCGATCTCCGCGTGGAAGCGGTGGTCGAGGTCGGACGCCTCGGCGGGATCCTCCGTGGCCTCCATCGCCTCGATGAGGGAGAACAGCCTCTCGACCGTCTCGG
Organism: Streptomyces sp. NPDC085937; assembly: GCF_044540535.1. NCBI lineage: Bacteria > Bacillati > Actinomycetota > Actinomycetes > Kitasatosporales > Streptomycetaceae > Streptomyces > Streptomyces sp. NPDC085937. The sequence goes on from NZ_JBITSH010000005.1 coordinate 63,302, forward strand.
GGGTGGCGCGGGCGGCGGCCTTCGCCGCGACGTGCGCCTCCAGCACCCGGCGGATCTCGTAGACCTCCAGCAGTCCGGGCAGCGGCAGCAGTTGCAGGGTCAGGGAGAGGCTGCCGATGAGGTCCTCGGGGCGCAGTTGCGAGACGTAGGTGCCGGAGCCGTGACGCGGCTCGATCACGCCGAGCGCCGCGAGCATGCGCACCGCCTCACGCAACGAGCCGCGGGAGACGCCCAGTTCCTCGCAGAGGTCCGCTTCGGGCGGTATCCGCTCCCCGGCGCCGAGCCGCCCCGTGGCGATCATGTGCCGCAGACCGTGGAACGCCTTGTCGACTGCCGACATCCGATGCCTCCCCTTGGCGGACCGCTTTCGGCGCGCCCCCGCCCGAGTGCACTGTAGCGGGCCGAGAGATCAGATGTCTTCGGTGAAACATTTCTGAGTCATCTGATTTCTGGGCGGTCACAGGTCTTGTCATGGCTGAAAACACCATGCCAACATCCCGAGTCATCATACGTCTTGGCCTTCGGGTTCCCCGAGGGTCTGATGTCCCCCGCGGATGGGAGTCATGTGAGCGAGACCGACGTCAGCACCGCCCCGCGCCCCCTGCTGCTGTCCGACGGCCGGCCGGCGGCGGACGCGTGGTCGCTGGATCCGGCCCTGCGCCATCTCAACCACGGTTCCTTCGGCGCCGTTCCGCTGGTCGCGCAGGAGCGGCAGAACGAGCTGCGGGCGGAGATGGAGCGGGCGCCTGTGGTGTGGTTCCCCGAGCTGCCGGGGCGGCTCGCGGCGGCCCGCACCGGCCTCGCGGCCTTCCTCGGGGTGGACGCGGGCGACCTCGCCCTGGTGCCCAACGCCAGCGCCGGGGTGAGCGTCGTGTACGCCTCCCTGGAGCGCCGGGCCGGCGGCGAGATCGTCGTCACCGACCACGGCTACGGCGCCGTGACGATGGGCGCCGAACGCCTCGCCCGCCGCTGGGGTGGCCGGGTGCGCACCGCGCACGTACCGCTGGGCGCGGACGAACAGCAGGCGTACGAGGCCGTCATGGCCGAGGTGGGCGACGCCACCGACCTCCTGGTCGTCGACCAGATCACCTCGGCCACCGCCCGCCGGCTGCCGGTGGAGCTGATCGGCGCGGAGGCGGCACGGCGCGGAGTCCCGCTGCTGGTCGACGGCGCCCACGCACCCGGACTGCTCGCCGCCCCCCTCTCCGGACTGACCTGCGACTTCTGGGCGGGCAACCTGCACAAGTGGGCCTGCGCCCCGCGCGGCACCGCGGGACTGGTGGCCCGCGGCCCGCTGCGGGACGGCCTGCACCCGCTGATCGACTCCTGGGGCGCGCCCGACCCGTACCCGGACCGCTTCGACCAGCAGGGGACGGTCGACGCGACCAACTACCTGGCTGCGCAGGCCGCGTTGGACTTCGTCGACCGCACCTGGGGCTGGGACGCCGCCCGCCGCCACATGGACGGGATGGCGGGTTACGCGGAGCGCGTCGTGGGCGCCGCCGTCGCCGAGCTGACCGGTGAGGACGCCCTCGTGGACGTCGGCATGCCGGTGCCCGGCATGCGGCTGGTGCGGCTGCCGGACGGTCTCGCCGACAGCCGGGTCGCCGCGGACGCCCTGCGCGACCGGGTGGCCGCCGAGCTGGGCGTCGAGGCCGCGTTCACCGCCTTCGACGGCGTGGGCTACGTGCGGCTGTCCGCGCACGTCTACAACACCGCCGAGGACTACGAGTACTTCGCCGAGCGGTGCGTTCCCGTGCTCGGCGAGTGGGCTCGCGCCGCGCGCACCTGACCGGGCCCCGCACATCCCTCCCCGTACCCCTCCCCACGCCCCTTCCCTCCCGCAAGGTCCCCCGCCCCGTCCCCCCCCGTTCACCCAAGGAAGAGGTCAGCACGATGAGAAGAAGGACGGCAGCTCTCGCGCTCGGCACCGCCGCCGCGATGGCCCTGACCGGCTGCTCCACGATGAGCCCCGGTGAGAGCGGAACGGTCACCCTCAACATGGTGGAGAGCCTGACCAACCCCGCCCGCACCGACCTGCTCGAGGACCTGATAGCCGACTTCCAGAAGCAGAACCCGAAGGTCAAGGTCAACCTGGTCTCGCCGCCCACCGAGCAGGCCGACCAGAAGCTCCAGCAGATGCTGCAGTCGGGCAGCGGCGTGGACGTCCTCGAGGTGCGCGACATCACCGTCGGACCCTGGTCGAACAACGGCTGGCTGTACGACATGAAGAAGGACCTGACCGGCTGGAAGGGCTGGGACGCGCTCACCGACAACGCTGTCGCGGCCGCCGAGGACGCCGAGCACCGCACGTACTTCGTCCCGTACGGCTTCTACGGGCTGAGCCTCTTCCACCGCACCGACCTGATCGAGGAGGCCGGCTTCGACAAGCCCCCGGCCACCTGGGACGAACTGCTGGAGCAGGCGTCCAAGATCCACGACCCGTCGTCGCGCCGCTACGGATACGCCTTCCGCGGCGCGGCCAACGCGCACAGCAACGCGACCGCCGCCATCGAGGCGTACGTCGCCGACGACATCGACCCCGCCAACGGCTACCTGCTGAAGAACGGTAAGACGATCTTCTCGGCGCCCGAGGCGCTGGACGCGATGGAGACGTACCTGGAGCTGTTCCGGAAGGCGTCGCCGAAGTCGTCCGTGGCCTGGGGCTATCCGGAGATGGTGGAGGGCTTCACCAACGGCTCGACCGCGTTCCTGCTCCAGGACCCCGAGGTCATCGCCACCGTCTCGGAGTCGAAGTCGATCGACGAGAAGCAGTGGAGCACCGCGCCGCTGATGGCGGGGCCCAGCGGGAAGACCGTGCAGCCGCTGGCGACCGCCGGGTGGGGCGTCGCGGAGGGCAGCAAGCACAAGGCCGAGGCCGTGAAGCTGGTGCGGTTCCTCTCCGAGGGAGAGGCGTCCACGCGCTTCAGCAAGGAGAACAGCCTGGTGCCGATCCTCAAGTCGGCGGCCGACGACGCGTTCTACCGCAGCGGCCCGTGGGCCAGCTACGTCACCATGACGGAGAACCCCGACAAGTACCTGGTCGTCACCCAGCCGCGCGGCGTCGCGTGGTGGACGGAGTGGCAGCAGCGCGCCGACACGGACGTGCAGAAGATGGTCCTCGGCAAGCTGACACCGAAGGACCTGCTGGCCGGCTGGGACGCGTACTGGACCGAGAAGTGGAAGAAGTGACGATGTCCGGTACGTCCACGTCCGGTCCGTCCGGCACGTCCGCGCCGGCGTCCGGCGCGCCGGTGGCGCCCTCCGTCCGCAAGGAGGGCGCCGCGCCCCGGCGAGGGGGCGCGGGAGGCCGCCGCCGGCGGGAGTTCACCACCCGGCGCGGCCTGGTCATCGCCGCCTTCATGGCGCCGGCGGCGGTCTTCGTGGCGCTGTTCACGTACTACCCGATGATCGCCGGCAGCCAGATGGCCTTTCGGAACTGGAACCTGACCGACCTCACGGACACCTCGTGGGTGGGGGTCAAGAACTTCCGGGAGGTTTTCACCGACCCCGTGTGGGGGACGGTGCTGAGCAACACGGCGCTGTGGGTGGTCGGTTCGATCGTGCCGCAGCTGGTGATCGGGTTCGCGATCGCGCTGTGGCTGCGCCGCCGGTTCCGCTTCCGCGGGCTTTACCAGGCGCTGATCTTCTTCCCGTGGGCGATCTCAGGTTTCCTCATCGGCATCCTGTTCCGCTGGATGTTCAACAGCGAGTTCGGTGTCGTCAACGACCTGCTGCAGCGGGCCGGGCTGATCGACGAGCCGATCGCCTGGCTCGCCGACCCGGACACCGCGATGACCGCCGTGCTGGTCGCCAACATCTGGTACGGGGTCACCTTCTTCGCGATCATGATCCTGGCCGCGCTGCAGTCGATCCCCGACGAGCTGTACGAGGCGGCGGCGCTGGACGGCGCGGGCAAGGCCCGGACGCTGTTCCGGATCACCATTCCCTACATCCGGGTGACGCTGGCCCTCACGGTGCTGCTGCGGGTCATCTGGATCTTCAACTTCCCCGACCTGATCTTCGGTATGACCGGGGGCGGGCCGAACGACGAGACGCACATCGTGACCACCTGGATGATCAAGATCACCCAGCAGGGCGACTACGGCAAGGCGTCCGCGCTCGGCCTGATCGTCGTGGCGGTCCTGCTGGTGTTCGCCGTCTTCTTCCTGCTGGCGACCCGGGAGCGCGGGGCGGGACGCCGGGGCGGCGCGGGGTCCGGAAGGTCCGGGAAGTTCGGGAAGCGAGGGGTGCGGGCGTGATCGGCAAGGAAACCACGGCCGGCCGGGCCACCAAGTTCACGTTCCTCGGCCTCTGGCTCGTCTTCTCCCTCTTCCCGCTCTACTGGATCGTCGTCACGTCCCTCAAGGGCCCGGGCGACATCTTCTCCTTCCCGATCGCCTACTGGCCCGAGCGGTTCTCCCTGGAGAACTACCAGGGTCTCTTCGGCAAGGCGGACTTCGGCACGTACCTGGTGAACAGCCTGGTCGTGGCGACCGTCGCGGGCGCGGTGGCCACCGCCATCTCGACGCTCTCGGCGTACGTCCTCGCCCGCTTCGAGTTCCGCAGCAAGTCGGCGCTGCTGATGGCGGCCCTGGTCACGCAGATGATCCCGTCGTTCATCGCGCTGGGTCCGCTGTACCTGCTGATGACCGACCTCCGACTGGTCGACAACCGCCTCGGGCTGATGCTCGTCTACATCGCGGTGTGCATCCCCTTCTGCACGGTGATGCTGCGCGGCTTCTTCGAGAACATCCCGGACGCGCTGGAGGAGGCCGCGATGATCGACGGCCTGTCCCGGCTCGGGGCGCTGGTCCGGGTGCTGCTGCCGGTGATGCGCCCGGGGATCGTCGCCGCGTTCATCTTCAACTTCGTCAACTGCTGGAACGAGCTGTTCCTGTCGGTGACGCTGATGAACAGCGACGAGAACAAGACGGTGCCGACCGCGCTGAACGGCTTCATCTCCAGCTTCAACATCGACTGGGGTTCGATGTCCGCGGCGGCGGTGCTGACGATCCTGCCGACGATGGTGCTGTTCGCCTTCGCCAGCCGTCACATCGTGCAGGGGCTCACGGCGGGCGCGGTGAAGGGGTGAGCCGGGCGCCGGCTCACGGGGTGCCGTCGTGCCCGCCCCCGGGCCCGGCGGCGTCCCGGGCGGCCCGCTCCACACGGTCGCGGTAGGCCTTCCACCAGGCCGGGTCCGACGACGGCAGGCTGTTGCTCCCGGCCCGCTCGCCCGCCGCGCCGTCCATGAGCTCGCGCAGGATGTCGGCGTGGCCGGCGTGCCGCTGGGTGTCGGCGATCACGCGCACCACCGCGTGGTGCAGGGTCAGTTCGGCCCTGTCGTCCGGCCACCACGGCACCCGGCCGGTCGTGTCCAGCGGCAGGGCGCCGATCGTGGCGTCCGCGTGCGCCCAGGCCCGGCGGTACATCCCGACGACGTCGGCGCGCGTCTCGTCGGCGGTGGCCCACATGTCGTCGTTGGGCTCCGCCCCCTCCGCGAGCCAGGGGAGCGGCTCGCCCGACGGCCGCCCGAAGGTGTCACCGAGGTACCCGAGTTCCACACCGGCCGCGTGCTTCACCAGCCCGAGCAGATTGGTCCCGGTCGGCGTCATCGGCCGCCGCGCGTCGTACTCCGTCAGCCCGTCCAGCTTCCACACCAGCGCGTCCCGGGCCTCCTGGAGATAACGGTGCAGGTCGGCCTTGGCTGCGTCGGCGAGTGTCATGGCGCCAGTCTGCCGTCACCGAGGGCCACCACCGCCGAAAACGGGTCGGTTGCGTCGCGCAGCACGCCGAAGCGTCCGGTCAGCGGGTTGCCGCGTCCGTGAGGATCGCCCGCAGGCGGCTGCGGCACTCGACGGCGAAGGACGGGAACGTGTGCCAGTAGTAGGGGATGCCGGCGACGCCCACCGCGATGGCCCAGGCGCGGGCGCGGAGCCAGGTGAGGTCGTCGAGGGACAGGGTGTCCCAGTAGGCCCGGCGGGCCTCGGGCGGGAGGTCCCAGACGGGGGCGTGCTCGGCGTCGGGGTGGCCGACCGACAGGGCGCCGAAGTCGATCACCGCGTGGAGCGCGCCGTCCCGGGCCAGGAGGTTGGCCGGCCTGAGGTCACCGTGCAGCCACACGTGGGGCCCCGAGGGCTCGGGCAGGTCGAGCGCCGCCAGCCACAGCCGCTCCAGCGTGTCGATGTCGAGGACCGGCCCCGGGAGGGTCCGGCAGGCGTCGAGGCTCGCGCCGACCCACTCGTCGCACGGGACCAGACTCCCGCCCCGGTACCAGGAGAGACCGTCCGCCCGCGTCGCGCCCATCAGGTCCACGCGGTGCAGGTCCCGTACGACCGCCGCGAGGTCGGCGCCGAACGCCGCCCAGTCCCGGACGGCGCCCGGACCGGGCTCCTCACCGTCGATCCAGCGGTGGACCGACCAGGGCACCGGGTAGGCGTCGGTCGGTGTCCCGGCGTGGACGGGATCGGGGATCGGGCACGGCAGGTGCGGCGCCAGCCGGGGCAGCCACTCCTGCTCCTTCCGCAGGGACGGCGCCCCGTCCGCCGTCCGCGGCAGGCGCACCAGCAGGTCCTCGCCCAGCCGGTACATGGTGTTGTCCGTGCCGGCGCCCGCGGGAGCCAGGGGCAGGTCCGCCCACTCCGGCCGCTGCTCCCGCAGCAGTGACCGGACGAGCGCCTCGTCGACGGGAATCTCGTTCTCGTGGAGCGTCACCCGGGAAGTCTCGACGCCGTACCGAGCCGGAAGCCAGCGCTTTTCCCCGCCCCTAGGGGGTCCGCCCCCGCCCGGCGGCCGGCCCGCCGTACGCGAACCGGTGTCCGGCGAAGTCGGCGAGATGGACGTAGCCGACGCGCCGGTAGAGGGCGTTGCTGGTGCGGTTGGCCGGGTCGGCGAACAGGACGACGTCCGTGGCGCCCGCGCTCAGCGCCGCCCGGCTCACCTCGACCGTCACGGCACCCGCGTAGCCGCGCCTCCGGTGGCGGGCCGGGGTGTGGACGGGGTCCACCCGGACCATGCCGCCGACGACCGGGGTCACGGCGGCCAGGGACACGGGCGTGCCGTCCGGGGTCTCCCAGAACGTGAAGTGCCGGTCCGCGAAGCGCGACGCGCCCCACCTGCCGGCGTCGATCAGTTCGAGGGAGGGCCGTTCACCGACCTCGACGCAGAACTCGCGGCACCACCGCACCACGCGCTCGTGGTCGCCCGCCCCCGCGCGGCGACCGCGCCCCTGCGGGAGTGGCCGCGGCGGGGTGAGCGTGCCGAGACGGTACAGGTGCGTCCGCCAGAACGGCGTCGGGGCGGCGCCGCTGTGCCACTGCCAGGACGCGGCGAAGGCACCGGCGGTGTCGTGGTCCGCGACGACCTGGGCGGGGGAGTGACCGAGGCCGGCCAGACGGGCGGCGAGCGCGTCGGTCCGTTCGGCGGAGAGCGGGGTGAGGCCCAGCCGGCCGCGCGGGGTGAGGTAGCAGACCGCGCGGACCTCGCCGTCCGCCTCCAGCCGGCCGAGGAGCGAGGCCCCGGCGCCGGGTGCCCGCAGCGTCTCGATGTCCGTGAGCACGGTGTTGTGGAGGGCGGGCCGCGCGCGTAGGAAGCCTCCGGTCCGGGTGAGGAAGTCCTCGACGTCGTCGGTGAAGTGCCAGTCGTCGGGTCGCATGCCGCATCCTCCCGGACGAACCGGCCCCACCGGAACCACCGGGGCACGGGGCATGGGGCATGGGGCACGGGGCACCTGCGGCCAGGCCCCCCGCGCCGGCGATAGCGCACTCTTGCAAGCAGGGTGCTTGCAATTGTTAGCGGGGTGCGTCATGGTGGGAGGCATGGCATCCCTGAACGTCGGCGGTCTCGGTGAGTACCTGCGCGAGCAGCGGCGCAACGCGCAGCTGTCGCTGCGGCAGCTCGCCGACGCCGCCGGGGTGTCCAATCCGTACCTGAGCCAGATCGAGCGCGGGCTGCGCAAACCCAGCGCGGAGGTGCTCCAGCAGGTCGCCAAGGCGCTGCGCATCTCCGCCGAGACCCTGTACGTGCGCGCCGGCATCCTCGACGCCGAGCGCGACCGGGACGAGGTCGAGACGCGTGCCGTCATCCTCGCCGACCCGACGCTGAACGAGCGCCAGAAGCAGGTGCTCCTGCAGATCTACGAGTCCTTCCGCAAGGAGAACGGATTCGGGGGCACCGAAGAGGACGGGGAGGCGGTTCCCGCCGGGCCCCGGCCGGGTGCGGAGGCCTCCACCAGCAAGGGCGGCGAAGCCGCCGTGCGCCACGGCGGCGAGGCAGCCGTCGGCGACGACAGTGACCCGCGGCGGACGGCCGGCTGAGCCGGACCAGGGCACCGGCCACCCGCCGCGGACCACACAGACCCTCAGCCGAAACGACATCCGGGAGAACCATCACCATGGCCATCACCGACGACCTGCGCAAGACCTTCAGCGACCCGAAGCCGCTCTACTTCGCCGCCGGCACCGCCGACCTGGCGCTGCAGCAGGCCAGGAAGGTGCCGGCTCTGGTGGAGCAGCTGCGCACCGAGGCCCCGGCCCGCATCGAGGCCGTCCGCAGCACCGACCCCAAGGCCGTCCAGGAGCGGGTGACCGTCCGGGTGCGCGAGACGCAGGAGACCCTGCAGACGAAGGCCAACGAGCTGTTCGGCTCGCTGGACACCGACCTGAAGAAGCTCGGCGAGAGCGCCCAGGACCTCGCGCTGCGCAGCGTGGGCGTCGCCGCCGAGTACGCGGTCAAGGCCCGTGAGGCCTACGAGAAGCTCGCCGAGCAGGGCGAGCAGGCCGTGAAGACCTGGCGCGGCGAGGCCGCCGAGGGCATCGAGGACATCGCCGTGGCCGTCGAGCCGCCGGTCGAGCCCAAGCCCGCGACCCGTCCGGCCCCGGCCCCGGCCAAGCCCGCGACCGCCCCCGCCCCGGCGGAGGCCAAGAAGGACGTGCCCGCCGCCGCGGAGGCCCCGGCCCCCGGGAAGCCCGCGGCCAAGAAGGCTCCGGCGTCCCGCAAGCCCACGGCGAAGAAGACGACCCCGCCCGCGAAGTGAGCCGCGCGCGGACGTCATGAGCGGGACGAAGGCGCACGGGCCGGGCACTTACGCGGTGCCCGGTCCGTTTCTCCGGGTAGCCGACCGGCGGATGCGGGTACGGTGACGGCGGAAGACGGCGCAGGCGTGACCGGCGCGGTGCGTGACGACGGCGTGGTGGACGAGCCGAGTACGGGTGGTGGACGTAGTGCTGATGCAGGGCTTCGCCAATTTCATGTGGCTGTTGAGCATGGCTCTGATCGTGTTCAGCGGCTTCGCGCTGATCGACGCCGCCATCCGCCGTGAGGACGCCTACCGCGCGGCGGACAAGAAGACCAAGCCGTTCTGGCTGATCATCCTGGGCATCGCCTTCGTGGTGAATCTGATCTTCAACATCCTGTCGTTCCTGCCGATCATCGGCCTGATCGCGACGATCGTGTACATGGTCGACGTGCGCCCGGCGCTGCGCGGTCTGCCCGGCGGCGGACGCTCCCGCCGTGGCTCCAGCAGCGACGGCCCCTACGGCCCGTACAACGGCGGCCGCTGACCGGACCCGGCACGCCGGGTTCACGGGTGGGCGCCCCCGAGTCGTATCCGCGGGTGCGTCGTGGTTTCTCAGGCGGTTCCCCACGCCCCAGCGTCCCCGCGGGGCGCGGTCGTCGTGGCGCCTTCAGGGGCGCGGGGAACCGCGCGAACGGCCCAGGACGGCCCGCGGCCGCTCCGGAACCCCAGCCGCGCGGGCGCGAGACCGTGCCGGCGTCCGAGGCGGCCTCCGGCGCCGCTCAGCGCGTCCGGTCCAGCAGCAGCACCGCCACGTCGTCCGTCAGCTCCCCGCCGTTGAGGTCGCGGACCTCGTTCACGGCGGTCCGCAGCAGCTCCTCGCCGCTCAGGCCCTCGGCCAGCCGGCGGCGGATCATCTCCACCATGCCGTCCTGGCCGAGCCGCTCGCCCGTGTCGCCGACGCGGCCCTCGATCAGGCCGTCGGTGTAGAGCATCAGGCTCCACTCGGCGCCCAGCTCCACCTGCATCCGCGGCCAGCGGGCGCCCGGCAGCAGCCCGAGCGCCGGGCCGTTGTTGTCGTACGGCAGCAGCCGCGCGGGCATGCCCGGCCTGGCCAGCAGCGGGGACGGGTGCCCGGCCAGGCACAGGCCCGCCCTACGGCCGTCCGGCGCGATGTCCACCGTGCACAGCGTCGCGAAGATCTCGTCGTCCGGGCGTTCGTGCTCCAGCACCTGCTGCAGCGTGCTCAGCAGCTGGTCCCCGCACAGCCCGGCCAGAGTCAGCGCCCGCCAGGCGATGCGCAGCTCCACGCCGAGGGCGGCCTCGTCCGGGCCGTGCCCGCAGACGTCACCGATCATCGCGTGCACCGTGCCGTCGGGCGTGCGGACCACGTCGTAGAAGTCACCGCCGAGCAGGGCGCGCGAGCGGCCGGGGCGGTAGCGGGCGGCGAAGCGCAGCGGGGAGCCGTCCAGCAGCGGTGTGGGGAGCAGGCCGCGCTCCAGCCGGCGGTTCTCCTGGGCGCGCAGCCGGCCCTCGGCGAGCCGCCGCTCGGCGGAGTCGGACCGCTTGCGCTCCACCGCGTAGCGGATGGCGCGGCTCAGCAGCCGGCCGTCCAGCTCGTCGCGGACCAGGTAGTCCTGGGCGCCGACGCGCACCGCCTCCGCGCCGCGCTCGGTGTCGTCCGCGCCGGTGAGGGCGAGGACGGCGTGCCGGGGCGCCAGCTCCAGGACGTGCCGGAGCACGGCGAGCTCGTCGTCGGCGCCGCGGCCGGGCGCGGGCAGCGCCAGGTCCAGCAGGATGCAGTGGACGTCGTCGGTCAGCAGCCGCTCGGCCTCGGTGAGGTTGCGGGCGGTGCGGACGCGCATCGGCCGGCCGGACTGGTCGACCAGGTCGGGCACGACGGGCGAGCCGCCCGGGTCGTTCTCGATGAGCAGCAGCGTCAGGTGGGTGTGGGTGGTCGTCTCGGCCTTGTCCGGCGTGGTGCCGGTCCGGGCCGGGGCGTCGTCGGACGGGGTGGCCGCACGGGGGGCCGCCGTCCGGTTCTCGGGCAACTCCAGTGCGGACTCGTTCTGTGCGGCGGCCGGCGCCTGACCACCTTCCGCGGCCGGGATCGCTCTCTGCCGCGGTACGGGTGCGGGCATGGTTCCGGGTTCCTTCCCTCCCCCCGAGGGCATGGCGGGGGCGACGGATCTCGGTCCTGTTCCCCGCGTTCACGTTCGTGCACGGGCAGGGGATGCCCCTTCGAACGGGGACCATAGCGGGTGACCGCGCCGCAGCGGAATGGTGTGAACCACGCCGCCCGGCCAACGGCCGCTGTCATATGCCGCGTTTGCTACCGCAGTTGGACAGGCCGAAGACGCCGCGGGAATGACGAACGTCACGTCTGCGGGGGTTCGGCCGCATGATCCACGTGCGATGGGTCACGTGGCCGGTGTCACCGGGCCGTTGGGGCCCGCGGTCCCTCGTCCGGGCCGGTGGCCGGATCGGGCCGTACGACGCCCAGGATCGGCATCGAACCGGCCCCGGCGAGCGTCACCGTCCGCCCCGGACGGGGCGCGTGCACCATCGTCCCGTCGCCCACGTACATGCCGACGTGGCTCGCGTCGTCCCAGTAGATGATGAGGTCGCCGGGGCGCATGTCCTTGATGCCGACGCGCGTCAGCTGCTGCCACTGCTGCTGCGACGTGCGCGGGATGGCCCTGCCCGCCGACAGCCAGGCCTGCGAGGTGAGTCCGGAGCAGTCGAAGGTGTTCGGGCCCTCCGCGCCCCACTGGTACGGCTTGCCGATCTGCGCGGTGGCGTACGCCACGGCCTTGCGGCCCTGCTCGGTCGCCCTGGCCGTGATGTCGTCGAGGACGCCGGAGCTCAGCCAGCCGGCCTGGGCCCGGGCGGCGGCGCGCAGCTCCAGCCGGGCCAGGCGCTCCTTCTCCTCCTGCTCGAGCTCGGCCTCCAGCTTCTCGGCCGCCTCGATCTGCTTCTCGATGCGCTTCTGCGCCGCGGCCTTGGCCTTGCGGCCCGCCTCCAGCTTCCGCATCTGCACCCGGGCGTCCTCGGCGTACTGCTCCAAGTCCTGCTGGGTGCGGGTCATTTCCCCGATCAGGCCCCTGGTGGCGTGCTCGCCCTGGCGGACCCGTCCCGCGCCGTCGAGGAAGTCCTGAGGGTCGTCGCTCAGCACCAGGTGTGCCTCGGGCGGCAGCCCGCCGCCCCGGTACTGGGCGGCGGCCGCGGCACCCGCGCGGTCCTTGAGGCCGGCGAGCTTCTCCCGGCCCTCGACGATTCTCTTCGCCAGCCGGACGACCTGGGCGGTCTGCAGCTTGGCCTTCTCCTCGGCGGCGTTGTACTCGTCGGTGGCCTTGGCGGCCGCGCGGTACAGCTTCTCGAGCTTCTTGCGGACCGCCTCGAGTTCCTGGTCGCTGGTGACCACGGTGACGCTCGCGGTGGCGCCCGGGTCCGGTGGGGGAGTGGGAGCCGCGAACGCCGTACCGGGCGCGGCCAGTACGGTCACCGCGCAGACCACGGTCACGGCCGTCGTCAGCACCCCGCGTTTGCCCGCCCCCATGCGTGCCACCCCCGCCTGGTTAATCGTCAGTAACTTTTCGCTGCCGGGTGGATGCTGCCATGTCGGCGCCCGAAGCGACAGAGGGTGTGGATAACACCCTTTCCGTCACGGTGGTCCCCGTACGACGGTCATCCCGCCCGTGTGACGTACGGCCGTGGGAGATCGTTCCCGGTCGGAAGGGGTGCGGGCGGGGCTGCCGGGGCCGTCACCAGCCCTTGGGCGCGGCTGCCGGGGCCGTCACCAGCCCTTGGGCGCCAACGCCTCCCATCGCACGGTGACTTCGCCCTGACGCCACCGCGCCGGCCCGTCCGTCACAGGCCAGTCGGCCGTGAGGTCCCGCACGGTGCGGATCCAGCGCTGCCGCGCGCCGTAGGAGGCGTAGGGCGCGGCGGCCGCCCAGGCGCGGTCGAAGTCGCGCAGGAAGGCGTGCACCGGCTCGCCCGGGACGTTGCGGTGGATGAGCGCCTTGGGCAGGCGTTCCGCCAGGTCGGAAGGGCGGTCCAGGGAGCCCAGCCGGGTCGCGAAGGTGACCGTGCGCGGCCCCTGCGGGCCGAGCGCGACCCACACGTGCCGGCGCCCGATCTCGTCGCAGGTCCCCTCGACCAGCAGCCCCCCGCGCGATCCGGTCGCCGGGTCGGCCGGGGCGAGCCGCGCGCACAGCCGCCGCCACACGCCGGCGACCTCCCCCTCGTCGTACTGGCGCAGCACGTTCGCCGCGCGGACCAGCAGCGGGTTGCCCGGCACCGGGATCTCGAAGCCGCCGCGCAGGAACACCAGCCCCTCCCGTTCGTAGGGCCGGGCGGAGGCGACCCGGGCCGGGTCGATCTCGACGCCCGCCACCCGGGTGCGGGGCGCAGCGGTGCGCAACCGGTGCAGCAGTTCGAGCGCGGTCCAGGGTGCGGCGCCGTAGCCGAGGTCGACGGCTAGCGGGTCGGCCGCCCGGCGCAGTTCGGCGCCGTGCGCGGCGGCGATCCAGCGGTCCATGCGGCGCAGCCGGTTCGGGTTGGTCGTGCCGCGCGTCACCGTGCCCACGGGGGCGGAGGCGGGGCGCGGTGTCATGAGGACGAGGGTACGGGGGTACCCGCACCCGGTTCGCGGCGCGTGCACCGCACGGCCACGCATCGCACAGTCGAACGGTTGAGCTACTCATGGCAATGATTCGGTAAAGAACGCCCTCGACGGCGCCGCGCGGAAATGGGAACGCAACGTTCCGATGTTGACGTCGCCGAGGGAACTACGCCCTCTCCCAGCCGTGCACGCAGCGAGGAGGAACGCCACGTGAGCCAGTACATCGCGAGGCTCGGGCGGCGCTCCCCCGCCACCCCGTCGCGGCTGCGCCTGCACCGCAGGCCACGCCGCGTGGCGATGCTCTCCGTGCACACCTCGCCGCTGCACCAGCCGGGCACCGGCGACGCCGGCGGCATGAACGTCTACATCGTGGAGCTCGCCCAGCGCCTGGCCGCGATCAACATCGAGGTGGAGATCTTCACCCGGGCGACCACGGCCGCCCTGCCGCCCGTCGTCGACCTCGCCCCCGGCGTCCTCGTCCGGCACGTCGACGCCGGCCCCTACGAGGGCCTCGCCAAGGAGGACCTGCCCGCCCAGCTGTGCGCCTTCACCCACGGCGTGATGCAGGCGTGGGCCGGCCACCGCCCCGGCCACTACGACCTGGTCCACTCGCACTACTGGCTCTCCGGCCACGTCGGCTGGCTGGCCGCCCAGCGCTGGGGCGTCCCCCTCGTGCACGCCATGCACACCATGGCCAAGGTCAAGAACGCCAACCTCGCCGACGGTGACACCCCCGAGCCCGCCGCCCGCGTCATCGGCGAGACCCAGATCGTCGCCGCCGCCGACCGGCTGATCGCCAACACCGCCGAGGAGGCCGACGAACTCGTCCGGCACTACGCAGCCGACCCCGGCAAGGTCGCCGTCGTCCACCCCGGCGTGAACCTCGGCCGCTTCCGCCCCGCCGACGGCCGCGCCGCCGCGCGCGCCCGCCTGGGCCTGCCCCCGGACGCGCTGATCCCGCTCTTCGCCGGCCGTATCCAGCCCCTCAAGGCCCCCGACGTGCTGCTGCGGGCGGTGGCCGTGCTGCTCGCCGAGCGGCCCGAGCTGCGCTCCCGCCTCTGCGTGCCCGTGGTCGGCGGCCCCAGCGGCAGCGGCCTCGCCAAGCCGGAGGGGCTGCAGAAACTCGCCGCGCGGCTCGGCGTCGCCGACGTGGTCCACTTCCACCCGCCGGTCGGGCAGGAGCAGCTCGCGGACTGGTTCCGTGCGGCGTCCGTGCTGGTCATGCCGTCGTACAGCGAGTCGTTCGGTCTGGTCGCCATAGAGGCCCAGGCGTCCGGCACCCCGGTGCTCGCCGCCGCGGTGGGCGGCCTCCCGGTCGCCGTGCGGGACGGAGACACCGGCTTCCTCGTCCGGGGCCACGACCCGGCCGCGTACGCGCGCGTGCTGGAGGACTTCGCCGACCGGCCGGAGCTCGCCGCCCGGATGGGAGAGGCCGCCGCCCGGCACGCCCGGTCCTTCGGCTGGGACGCGGCGGCCGCCGCCACGGCCGACGTCTACACGGCCGCGACCCAGGCCCACCGCCGTCACGTACGCTCCCACCATGGCTGACAAGGCGGCGGAAGCAGAGCAGCGGGCGGCACAGGTCATCGAGGGCGTGCTGAAGGACGCCGAGCTGGAGTGGGAGAGCCCCGCCTCCGGCACCTACGTGGTGAAACTCCCCGGCACCCGCAAACTGTCCACGACGGTCTCCCTGATCGTCGGCCGGCACACGCTGTCCCTCAACGCCTTCGTCATCCGCCACCCCGACGAGAACGAGTCCGGCGTCCACCGCTGGCTCCTGGAGCGCAACCTCAAGCTGTTCGGCGTGAGTTACGCCGTCGACCCGCTCGGCGACATCTACGTCAGCGGCCGGCTGCCGCTGCCCGCGGTCACCCCGGAGGAGGTCGACCGGCTGCTCGGCCAGGTGCTCGAGGCCGCCGACGGCAGCTTCAACACCCTGCTGGAACTGGGCTTCGCCTCCGCCATCCGCAAGGAGTACGAGTGGCGGGTGTCACGCGGCGAGCCGACCCGCAATCTGGACGCGTTCACGCATCTGCTGGAGCGGCCCTCGGAGGGCTGACTCCGCGCGTTGTGTGACCGTATGACGGCGGGGTCCGAACTGGCGTGCGGAAGCGGGCTGCTAGCCTGCCGCGATCCGGGCCCCGGACACGGGGGTCCCATGCATGAAGAGGACGTGCATGCGCACTGGCAGATCCGCCCTGGCGGCGGTGCTCGGCGGAACGATCGCCCTCGGGGCGCTGACCGCTCAGCCCGCCCAGGCCGCCGACACCGGCATCAAGGTGTCGAAGGTGGTCGTGAACAAGGGCAAGCCCATCGTGGTGGGCACCACCGAGACGAAGTACCCGACGATC
The DNA here is from genome assembly GCF_044540535.1 of Streptomyces sp. NPDC085937. NCBI lineage: Bacteria > Bacillati > Actinomycetota > Actinomycetes > Kitasatosporales > Streptomycetaceae > Streptomyces > Streptomyces sp. NPDC085937. The sequence continues at coordinate 79,293 of NZ_JBITSH010000005.1, forward strand.
AGCTTCCGGGTGACCTGGCCCGCCGGGCACACCATCAGCACCGCGTCGGCCATGCCGTTCATGTACCACGGCACGACGGCGGTCAAAGCCTACGAGGGCCCGGGCAACCAGGTCCTCCTCCACGACATGATCACGTGCCACGAGGACGGCTCGCGCGCCGCGAACTGCGAGGGGACGCTGCGCATCCGGCCCCGCGAGAACCTCGACTCGGCCGCGGACGCCACGACGTGGAAGCTGGCGTTCGTCGCCCTCCTGGACGTGAAGGGCAAGACCAAGCACGGGTACCTGAACAGCTCGGCCACCCTCCAGGTCAAGCGGGCCGCCCGGGCCACGGTCAACGCCTCGCCCGAGCCGGTGGTCAAGAACAGGACGCTCACCGTCACGGGCAAGCTGACGCGCGCCGACTGGGCGAAGCGCGCCTACTCCGCCTACGGAGGCAAGGCGGCCCGGCTCGAGTTCCGCAAGGCGGGCACCACCACCTGGAAGGCGGTCAAGACGGTGCGGGCGAACTCCACCGGGTCCCTGAAGACCACGGTGAAGGCGACTGCGGACGGCTACTGGCGCTGGATGTTCGGCCAGACGACCACGACCGGCGGGGCGACGTCGGCGGCGGACCACGTCGACGTGAGGTGACGCGTACGCCGTCGGGGGTCCGTGCGTGCGGACCCCCGACGGCGCGCTTTCTCATGGGCGTTCCGCGCTCCTGTACCGCCCCGGCGTGACCCCCACCAGCCGGCGGAAGTGCCGGGTCAGGTGGGCCTGGTCGTAGAACCCGGCGGCGGACGCGACGTCGCCCGGCGGCCACCCCTCCAGCAGCAGCCGCCGCGCCCGCCCGACCCGCCTGGACATCAGGTACTGGTGCGGCGGGATGCCGTACGCGCTGCTGAACGCCCGTACCAGATGGGCGGGATGGGCCGACAGCTCGGCGCCCGCCTCCGCCAGGGTGAGCCCGTCGGGCACCCGCGCGTCGAGCAACTCCCGCAGCCGCCGCGCCAGTACGGGGTCGGGGCGGCGGGGCGCGGCCGGCTCCCGCGACTCCAGATGCTCCCGCAGCCGCTCCCCGACCAGCGTCAGCCGGCTCTCCGCCTCCAGTTCGTCCCCCGGCCGCACCAGCGCGGAGTGCACCTGCCCGACGCGCCGGCGCAACAACGGATCGCGCAGGTCGGGCCGGTCCACGGCGGCCCCGATGAGGTCGTCGCCGAGCCGGCTGGAGTCCAGGTACAGCACCCGCTTGCGGAAGCCCTCGGCCGTGGCCGGCTCACCGTTGTGCGGGACGTGCGGCGGCAGCAGGGTCACGGTGTCGTCCGGGGTGCCGTGCTCGTGCCGGTCCAGGTCGTACCGCACGGCGCCGTCGTCGACGATGAGCAGCGTCCAGGCATCGTGGACGTGCATCGGGTAGGCGTACTCGGTGAACCGGGCGTGGAACACCTCGACGACACCGGGGAGGCGGGGCCGCCAGGCGGAGACGCTCGTGGGCGCCGGTTCCGGGGGCGGGGATGCCGGGGCAGGCATGCAAACAACGTACAAGACCGGGGACGGACCCGGGCGGCAGTCTCACGGCATGAGCACGAGCACCCGTTTCGACACGAAGATCGCCGTCCTGCTGCGCGAGGACCTGGAGCCCTGGCAGCGCCTCAACGTCACCGCGTTCCTGGTCAGCGGCCTGGGCACCCGGATCCCCGAGCTGATCGGCGAGCCGTACGAGGACGCGGACGGCGTCGGCTACCTGCCGATGTTCCGCCAGCCCGTGCTGGTCTTCCAGGGCACCAAGGAGGTCCTGAAGGCCGCCCACGAGCGCGCCCTCGCGCGGGCCCTGCCCCGCGCGGTGTTCACCTCCGACCTCTTCGCCACCGGCCACGACGAGGCCAACCGCGCGGCCGTCCGCGCCGTCCGCACCACCGACCTGGACCTGGCCGGCCTCGCCGTCCACGGCCCGCGCAACGCGGTGGACAAGGCGCTGAAGGGGGCGCGGATGCATCCGTAGGAGAGGGGGGATGTGACGGGGTACGTGCTCCGCGCGCACCTGTCGTGCGCCGCTGTCGAATCGGTACCATCGGCGACCGGCGGAATCGGGGGAGGCAGCCGCGTGTCGGGAGAGATCGCTGCACGGCGCAACACCTTGCTGGTGGCCACGGCGACCGGGGTGGTCGCAGGTCTGGGCCTCACCGGCGACATCATCTTCGACGTCTTCGAGGGGCGGACGGCGTGGGCGGTCTGCGGCGGGGCGGCTGTCGCAGCGGCCGCTCTGGGGACGTACGGGACGCTCAAAGCCCATCGAACTGCGGAACCCGCCCCGACGAACGCGGCGGCGGCATCCCGGGCTCTGCCACCCCGGGAACTCCCGCCCAGAGAGGCGCTGGCCGGCGACACCACCGCGCTGGAAGGGTTACGCGTTCATCTCAGTGACGTACCGACGCCGGGCAACCGCACCGCAGCCTCCACCGCCGGTGAGAGCCAGGCCAAGCTCGTCGTCGTCCATGGCCAGCCCGGCGTGGGCAAGACAGCGCTCGCCCTGAACGCAGCGCACCAGGTGAAGGACGCCTACCCGGACGGCCAGATCTACCTCGACCTGCGTGGCGACAGGGCGACGCCGCTCAGCAGCCGCGATGCTCTCGGACACATGCTGCGCAGTCTCCATGTGGCGCGGGAGGACATGCCGGATACCGGCGAGTCCCGCTCGGCGCTGTTCCGGACACTGACCGCCGGGCAGCGGCTGCTGCTCCTGCTGGACAACGCGCACAGCACGGACCAGGTCGAGCCCCTGTTGCCCACCGGCACGGGCTGCTCCGTACTGATCACCTCGCGACGGGCACTCTCTCTCAACAACGTCACGCAACGGGATCCCGTTCCGGTGCACCTGCCCGACGACCGGAACGCCCTCGCCGTACTCGCCCATTACGCAGGCCAGGAGCGCGTCGCGGCCGAGTTGGCAGCAGCCATGGACATCGTCCGCTTCTGCGGCAACCTCCCACTGGCGTTACGGCTGGTGGGTTGCAAAGTGAGGCAGCGTTCCGGAACGGGACTGGCGCGCATGCGGGACCTGCTGCAGAACGAACGCGAACGCCTGGACCACCTGAGGTATGGGAACCGCAGCCTTGCCGCGTGTCTCACGTTCAGCTTCCAGAGCCTCACACCCGCCGCACGGACGTCCCTCGCGCTCCTCGCCGCACTGCCTCCGGGTCGCTTGACGGACTGGCACTTCACCCGGTTCGCGGCCACCCGGGGGGCAGGGATCTCGGCCTGCGACGAACTGGTGGAGGTTGCGATGATGGAGGCACTCGACGACGGCAGCGAGGAAACCGAGGGCGCCTACCGCATGCATGACCTGATCCGTGTCTTCGCCGCTCGCCGATTCGAGGAACTCCCCCCGGAGGAGCGCAACGAGCTGGAGGAGCGGCTCGTCGGGGCGTACCGGGACGCGGTGGTTCACTGGGCGGCCTACCGGGCCCCCGAGCTGCGAGCGGAGGTCGACCCGGCAAAAGCGGCGGAGCTGGGGGACGAGCCGTCCGCGGCGGCCGAGTGGGTCGCCTCCGAGCAGGAGCGGCTCCAGTGGGCCATCGACCGTGCTCGGAATCTGGGACTCGACACTGTCGCGGCGGAGATCGGAGAGGCCCTGTCCTACTTCCTCGACGACATCACCCTGCCGCCCAACTCCGCGGACTGGCTGTTCACCGTGCCGGGAGACTCCCGGTCACGGGTGCAGGCCGGACTGCGCCGGGCCCGCGCCAGGGCCGCCCTGGCGGAGGGCGACCCCGACCGCGCGCTCACCCTGCTGTCGTCGGAGGACGACGACCCGACGGAGGCCGTCGCGAACCGGTCGGTGCGGGCGCGTGACGCGATGGTCGTGGCGCGGGTCTACTCGGTGAAGGGCGACTACCGCACGGCGCTCGACCGCATGGCGGCCGCGGTCGCACCGCTCCGTGACACGGGTGACTCCTGGCACACCCTCGAATCACTGGAACTGCTGGGCGAACTGCAACGCTGGACCGGTACGCCGGAGCTGGCCGAGCAGAGCCAGCGGGAGGCGCTGCGCATCGCGGAGGAAGCGGGTGACCTCAGGGTGAAGGCCCGGTTGCGCCGAACTCTCGCGGAGACGCTCGGCTACCTGCGCCGTCCGGAGGAGGCGGCCCCACTGCTCGAGGCGTCCCGCGACGACTTCCGCCTTCTCGGTGACCGCCTCTGGGAAGCGAAGGCCGAGTACGCCCTGGGCAAGATTTACCGGTTGCTCGGTGAGCGGGAGAAGGCACTCGAGTGCTACAGCCGGGCCGAGGGAATCTTCGGCCCCATGGGCGAGCGGCCTTGGCTCGGCCGGGTGCACAACGCACGGATCCGGGTGCTGGCCGGGATGGGGCGGCTCGAGGACGCGGAAGCCGCCGTCCGCGCCGCCCTCACGTTGTTCGAGCAGGTCGGAGCCACGATGTGGGTGGCCCACACCCAGCGGGACGTCGGGTGGCTGCGTCTGCGCGCCGGACGCCCGGAGGAGGCCGTGGTGCCGCTCACGCACGCCGTGGACGCCTGCGAGGCCGCGGGCGACGCCTACGCCGGCTCCATGGCTCACCACCTGCGAGGCGTGGCCCACCGCGAACTCGGCCGGTACGAGCAGGCGCACGCCGACTTCGACGCCGCTCTGGAGGTGTACCGGTCCGGCGCGTACCAGTGGAATGCGGCCGCTGTCGCCCATGACGTGATCCGCGCCCTCAGAGCGGAGGGCCGTGACGAGGAAGCCGGCGCCATGGAACGGGAGGTTTCGGCGACCAATCCGGTCTTCGTCCGCATGCACGGGCGGGACGGTGCGGTGGCGGTGCCGGACGAGGACTGAGCCGGCTGCGTCCGCGTAGGCTTTCCCCGTGCCCGCCCCCCGTCTGCATCGCGTCGCCGTCCTGGTGCTCGAGGGCGCGAAGCCGCTCGACGTCGGGATTCCCGCGCAGGTCTTCACGACCCGCGCGAGCATGCCGTACGAGGTGCGGGTGTGCGGGGCGGCGCCCGGCCTGGTGGCCGGCGGCGACGGCCTCGCGTACGCCGTCTCCCACGGCCTGGACGCGCTGGAATGGGCCGACGTCGTCTTCGTGCCCGGGTACCGGTTCCCGGACCGGGAGGACCCGCCGCGCGCCGTCGTCGAGGCGCTGATCGCCGCCCACGAACGGGGCGCGCGGCTCGCCGCCATCTCCACCGGCGCCTTCGCGCTCGCCGCCACCGGCCTGCTCGACGGGCGGCGCGCCACCACGCACTGGCACTACACCCGTGCCCTCAAGGCCCGGCACCCGCGCGTCCGGGTCGACGAGAACGTGCTGTTCGTCGACGAGGGCAGCGTGCTCACCTCGGCGGGCGCCGCCTCCGGCATCGACCTGTGCCTGCACATCCTGCGCGGCGACCTCGGCGTGGCCGCCTCCAACCACGCGGCCCGTCGGCTGGTGGCGGCGCCCTACCGCAGCGGCGGCCAGGCCCAGTACGTGCCGCGCAGCGTGCCCGAGCCGCTGGGCGAGCGGTTCGCCGCCACCCGGGAGTGGGCACTGCACCGGCTCGGCGACCCGCTCACCCTGGACGTGCTGGCCCGGCAGGCGGGCGTCTCGCCGCGCACCTTCTCCCGGCGGTTCGTCGAGGAGACCGGCTACACACCGATGCAGTGGGTGATGCGCGCCCGCGTCGACCTGGCCCGCGAACTGCTGGAGCGCTCGCAGCGCAGCGTCGAGCAGATCGCCGCCGACACCGGGCTCGGCACCGGCGCCAACCTGCGGCTGCACTTCCAGCGCATCCTCGGCACCACCCCGAGCGAGTACCGGCGCACGTTCACACGGGGGGAGTAGCGGGGCCCCCGCCGGGCCTGGCGGGATACTTGTGAACCATGGCGATCCCGCCACTGTCAGCGGCGGCGGCGGCGCGCGAGCCTGGGTGGTGAGAGGAAGGGACACCACTCATGACTCGCATCGCCATCAACGGATTCGGCCGCATCGGACGCAATGTGCTGCGCGCACTGCTGGAGCGCGACAGCGGCCTGGAGGTCGTCGCCGTCAACGACCTGACCGAGCCGGCCGCCCTCGCCCGGCTGCTCGCCTTCGACAGCACCGCCGGCCGCCTCGGGCGCCCGGTGACCGTGGACGGCGACACCCTCGTCGTCGACGGCCACCGGATCAAGGTGCTGGCCGAGCGCGAGCCGGCGCAGCTGCCGTGGGCCGACCTGGACGTCGACCTCGTCCTGGAGGCCACCGGCCGCTTCACCTCGGCCAAGGCCGCCCGCGCCCACCTGGACGCCGGCGCGCGGAAGGTCCTGGTCAGCGCGCCCTCGGACGGCGCCGACGTCACGCTCGCGTACGGCGTGAACACCGACGCGTACGACCCGGACGTGCACACGATCGTCTCGAACGCCTCCTGCACCACCAACGCGCTCGCGCCGCTGGCCGCGGTCCTCGACGACCTCGCCGGCATCGAGCACGGGTTCATGACGACCGTGCACGCCTACACGCAGGAGCAGAACCTCCAGGACGGCCCGCACCGCGACCCGCGCCGCGCCCGGGCCGCCGGCGTGAACATCGTGCCCACCACGACCGGTGCCGCGAAGGCGATCGGCCTGGTGCTGCCGAACCTCGACGGCAAGCTGTCGGGCGACTCGATCCGCGTACCGGTGCCGGTGGGGTCGATCGTCGAACTCAACACGACGGTCTCCCGTGACGTCACCCGCGACGAGGTGCTGGCCGCGTACCGCACCGCCGCTGAGGGCCCGCTGGCCGGCGTCCTGGAGTACTCGGAGGACCCGCTGGTGTCGTCGGACATCACCGGCAACCCCGCCTCCTCCATCTTCGACTCGGCCCTCACCCGCGTGGACGGCCGCCACGTCAAGGTGGTCGCCTGGTACGACAACGAGTGGGGCTTCTCGAACCGGGTGATCGACACCCTGGAGCTGCTGGCGCGAGGCTGAGCGCCGGCCCACCGAGTACGGAGAGCCGACCCCCTGTCGCGTACGTGCCCCCTGTCCACGGTCTCCGTGAGCAGGGGGCACGCGCGTGCGCGTCGGCGGGCGGGTGCTCAGGCACGCCGGTCGTCGCCGGAACGCCAGTGCCGCACCCCCACGTCACGCGCCTCCGGTACAGCCTGCTGTACCGCGGACAGGGGTGCTTCCCGGCGCGACGCCGGACTCCCCGCTCCCTAGCGTGGTGAACGCGGAACGGATCCGCGAACTCGACCCGGGAGCATCCGACATGACGACCGTCCAGTCCAAGGCGACCGACACCTCCGCCACCCACACGGCCCTCTGGGCCGTCGTGGCCGTCAGCGGTGTGGCGAACCTCGTCGCGTCCGTCGCCCAGGCCCCCCTCGTGGTGAACCTGGCCACCGGCCTCCTCACCCTCGCCGCCCTCACCGCCCTCGGTATCCGCCACGTCCGCGCCCGGCGCGACCGCGCCTGAGCGGCGGCCCCGGCGTTCGGCCAACCCCGCGGCTCGGCATCACCTCAGTCCCCTTCTGCGGCTCCTCGGCCACCCCGAGACCCCAACACCCGGAACCTGTCGGCGACATGGTTGGCCGGTGTCCCCACCTGAGGTCCACGACGCCCGCTCGCGTTGCGCGCGGTATTCCGTTCCTCGATTGTCCGTCACATGCCATACGCTGCGCCGAGGCAGCGTCCAACACCCGTTCGGGTGAGGGGGGACGCGCGGCCTCTTTCATCCTCATGTCCGGCGACCACCGGACTTCATCCTTGGGGGCACATCACTGTGCGCAGGCGCAGCATCGCGACCGCGACGGCACTCGCGGTCGTCCTCGGTTCCGCGGCTCTGGTGGGGGGCACGGCGGCACCGGCGGCGGCCGACTCCGCGAAAGTTCTTCCGGTGACGTCGGTCGGCGACATGGTCGTCGACGGGGCACACCAGCGGGTCTACGTCTCCGATCCGACCGGCGGAAAGATCGTCGTCACCGACTACAACGGCACCGTCAGGGCCACACTCACGGGTCTGGCCGGGGTGTCCGGCCTGGCCGTGTCCGACGACGGCGGCCAGGTGTACGCCGCCGTGACGAAGGACGACCGGATCGTCTCGGTCGACACCACCACGTACACGCAGACGGCGAGTTACCCGCTGGGCGCGGCGCCCGGCGACCTGGAGCTGGTGGACGGCCGCGTCTGGTTCGCCCACGGCGCGGACTTCGGCTCGCTGGACGTCTCCGGTCCCGAGCCCGTCGTACACCTCGGCCAGAAGGGTGACGCCGGCTTCTACGGCGCGAGCACCACCCTGGCGTCCGACCCCGCCGTCCCGGGCACCCTGGTGGCCGGTGACAGCAGCTACGTCGCCGTCTACGACGTCTCCGCCGACGGAGCCGCCCTGCGCGCCGCGACGTTCGTGGGCAGTGGCGTGAAGCAGCTGGACCTGACGCCGGACGGAAAGCAGGTCCTCACCTCCTGGGGCGAGGGCTACGGCTACAGCCTCGGCGCCTACTCGGCCACCGACCTCACCGAGCAGCCGGGCTATCCCATCGAGGCCTACCCGAACGCCGTGCGGATCGCGCCCGACGGCAGCATCGCGGGCGGCAGCTTCTCCTGGTACGACCCCGACGTGCACATCCACCGCCCGGGCGACCCGGTGCCGGTGCGGGAGTACGACTTCCCCAACACCGGCAACAGCAGCGGCGCCGACACCCTCGTGGACGGGGCCCTGGCCTGGGCGCCGGACGCCAGCCGGGTCTTCGCCGTGTCGGTCAACACCTACGGCACCCACACCCTGCGCGCCCTGACCGACCCGACCAAGGAGGTCCCCGCCCTCAAGGTGTCGGCCCCGGCCAAGTCGGAGCGGGCCAAGAAGCTCACCGTCACCGGCAAGCTCACCTCCAAGACGCTCCCGCCCGCCGGGACCGTCCTGACGGTGACGCGCACCGACGTCGAGTCGCCCAAGGGCAAGGCGCTGGCCGCCGCGAGGACGAAGGCGGACGGCACCTTCTCCTTCACGGACACCCCGCCGGCCGGCGGCAAGGTCACCTACAAGGTCGCCTGGGCCGGCGACGCCACGCACGCCCCGGCCTCCGGCGCGGCCGCCGTGGAGGTCTCGCGCAAGGCGACCTCGCTGACCCTGAACAACAACGGCAAGCTGTACGCGTACGGCAAGAAGGTCACCTTCACCGCGCACCTCGGCACGACGTACAAGAACCGCACCGTCTCGATCTACGCGGACCCCTTCGGCGCCGACAAGCCGAAGAGGCTGCTGAGGACCGGCAAGGTCAACTCCAAGGGCAACCTGTCGGCGACCGTCACCATGGGCCGTGACACCACCGTCAGCGCGGTCTTCGCGGGCGACGCCCGCTACGCCTCGAAGACGGTGAAGTCCACGGGCTACGCCAAGGTGAGCGTCTCCACCGGCGTCTCCAAGCACTACAGGACAGGCAAGATCGGCTCGACCAAGTACCACTACTTCCGCAAGAACACCGACCCCGTGTTCACCACGACCATGAGCTACTACAAGGGCCGCGCCCAGCGCCTCCAGGTCCAGGTCTGGTACGCGGGCGCCTGGCGCAGCACGGCGGCCGAGTACTTCGCCCTGAACAGCAAGGGCAAGTCGGTCGTACGCCTGGAGGCCCCGGGCGAGTCCGGCATCCGCGCCCGCATCCGGTCGTCGTACATCAACGGCTCCTCGGGCGACTCCGTCAACTCGACGACCCACGGCGCCTGGAAGTACTTCACGTTCACCCGGTGACCCGGACGCCATGAGGGCGCCTCTCACCCGCGCTGTACTCGCGGGTGGGAGGCGTCGGCGTTCCGCCCGCCGGTCAGGGCCTTGCTGGGTCGGCTACGCACCGAACCTCTTCCATCGCCCCTCGGAAATCACCTCGACGTCACCGTCCACCACCTTGACGGCCGTCTGCTCGTCGATGGCGTAGGACGGGACGCCGATGTCCGAGGCCCAGCGCTCCGCGTCGGCCATGGTGTTCTCCGGGAACGCGTCCAGGTGGGGGAAGAGCGAGAAGTCGACGACTCCCAGGGTGCGGTCGTCCGGGGCGGACGGCCACTCGACGAAGTACGCGCCGATCCGGGGTGTCATCACCATGCTGCCGGCGCTCACTCCTACCCAGACCGTGTCGGACAGCGACGGCAACAGGTCTGCCAGCCCGGACTCCCGCATCCAGTGGCACAGATAGGTCGCGTCGCCGCCGTCGGCCAGGAGTACGTCGGCGTCCCGGACCCAGGGCACCCATCGCTCCGCGCCGATGCTAGGCAGCGCGGTGAGTTCGAGGACACCGAGCGTCCCCCAGCCCAGACCGGTCAGGTGCTGCCGCAACGGCTCCGCGGCCGCGAGGCCCCGCACCGATGCCGGACCGCACATGGGGTGACCCCACTGTGCCGTCGGGATGCACAGGGCACGGCACTCGTCGATCGGCTTGCCGAGGAGCTCCACGAGAGCCGAGCGAATGCTCGGGTTCGTGACACCGCCCGAGGTGAGCAAGAGTTTCAAGATGCCTCCAGACGCGCGCACGGAAGGTGGACACACCTGAGGACTCCGGTCAGAGCTTGAACTCACCGCGATTCGGCAGACGTTGCCATTCCTGGACCAGCGTGGTGGCGGCCCGGGCCGGGTGGACTAGGGTGCTGGCCATGGCTGTGGACCGAGAAGGCGTGAGGGTGCCCCGACTACGGCCTGCCGACGTCGCGCGGCGAGGGGTTGTCTTCGGCCTGTTGGGCGTGGTGCCGCTCGTGCTGGTGACCATGAGCATCAGTGACCACAGCGATCGAGAAGAGTTCCTGGCTGTCTTCAGTGCCCTGGCAATCTTCGGTGCGTTCTTCCTGGTGGTCGGCGCCGGCTTCTGGTGGCTCAGCAAGGAGGACATCCGACGCCTGCGGGACTGGAGCACCATCACCACGCAGGCCGCCTCGGTCACGATCATAGGGCCGACATTCCTGCGCTCGGGGCTGTGTCTCCTCGTTCTCGGGGCTGCTGCCTTCGGGCTGTACCACCTCGTGGACGCCGCGCCTTACGACAGCTGGTTGTACGAGTAGAACTCGCCCCGGCCCGGAGACGGCCCAGGGTATGAGAAGAGCCCCCTCCCGGACGGAAGGGGGCTCACTCGTGGGCGCTTACTTCTTCTTGCCCTGGTTCTTGACCGCCTCGATCGCCGCAGCCGCCGCCTCCGGGTCGAGGTACGTGCCGCCCGGGGTGACCGGCTTGAAGTCGGCGTCGAGTTCGTAGGACAGGGGGATGCCCGTCGGGATGTTCAGGCCCGCGATGTCGGCGTCCGAGACGCCGTCCAGGTGCTTGACCAGCGCGCGCAGGCTGTTGCCGTGGGCGGCGACCAGGACCGTGCGGCCGGTGAGCAGGTCCGGGACGATCGAGTCGAACCAGTACGGCAGCATCCGGACGACGACGTCCTTCAGGCACTCCGTCTGCGGACGCAGCTCCGGCGGGAGGGTCGCGTAGCGCGGGTCCGAGAACTGGGAGTACTCGGCGTCGTTGTCCAGCGCGGGCGGCGGGGTGTCGTAGGAACGGCGCCAGAGCATGAACTGCTCCTCGCCGAACTCCGCGAGCGTCTGCGCCTTGTCCTTGCCCTGAAGGGCGCCGTAGTGACGCTCGTTCAGGCGCCAGCTGCGGCTGACCGGAATCCACAGGCGGTCGGCGGCCTCCAGTGCGAGCTGCGCCGTGCGGATCGCGCGCTTCTGGAGGGAGGTGTGGAGCACGTCGGGCAGCAGGCCGGCGTCCTTGAGCAGCTCGCCGCCGCGCGTCGCCTCCTTCTCGCCCTTCGGGGTGAGGTTGACGTCCACCCAGCCGGTGAACAGGTTCTTCTCGTTCCACTCGCTCTCGCCGTGGCGGAGGAGGATCAGCTTGTACGGTGCGTCGGCCATGTGTCCGAGCGTAATCGACGCCCCACACGCCCCGCGCGCCCTGCCCGCCTGGCGGACGGTTGACGGGATCTGTTAATTGACTGGCCCCCGCGGGCCCCCTCTTCGTAAGTTGTGCTTGCTGCTTCAGCCGCTTACATCGCCAGCATCGCTCACACCGCTCACACGTCATCCCGGGCCGGCCCGGGCGCCTTGGGGGGCCACACATGTCAGTCACCGGAGTCAGACGGGCCGTACGCGAGTCCGTCTCGGGGCTTCCCAGCGCGTTCTGGTGGTTGTGGACCAGCACCCTGGTCAACCGGCTCGGTGCCTTCGTCGCCACCTTCATGGCGCTCTACCTCACCCTCGACCGCGGCTACTCCGCCTCCTACGCCGGTCTCGTCGTCGCGCTCCACGGCCTCGGCGGCGTCATCTCGTCCCTCGTCGCGGGCGTCATGACCGACCGGCTCGGACGCCGGCCCACCCTGCTCGTCGCCCAGACCGCGACCGCCCTGTCCGTCGCCCTGCTCGGCTTCGTGCACCACCCCGTCGCCATCGCGGCCGTCGCCTTCCTCGTCGGTATGGCGGCCAACGCCTCCCGGCCCGCGGTGCAGGCGATGATGGCGGACATCGTGCGGCCGGAGGACCGTATCCGGGCCTTCTCCCTCAACTACTGGGCCATCAACCTCGGCTTCGCGATCTCCTCCGTCGGAGCCGGGTTCATCGCCGAGGTCAGCTACCTCGCCGGGTTCCTGATCGAGGCGGGGATGACGCTGGTCTGCGCCGTGCTCGTCTTCATGAAGCTGCCGGAGTCCCGGCCCGAGAAGCAGCCCGCCGGCCCCGACGGCGCGGAGGACGCCGTCTCCTTGGGGACGGTGCTGCGCGACGGCCGGTACATGGGCGTCGTCGGGCTGTCCTTCCTCATCGCCCTCGTCTTCCAGCAGGGATACCTGGGACTGCCGGTCGCCATGGGCGAGGCCGGGTTCACCCCTGCCGACTTCGGCATGGCCATCGCCGTCAACGGTGTGCTGATCGTCGTCCTGCAGCTCCCCGTCACACGGTTCATCGAGCACCGCGACCCGCGCCGGCTGCTGATCGCCTCCTCGCTGCTGGCCGGGTACGGCTTCGGGCTCACCGCCTTCGCCGGGTCGGTCGGCGTCTTCGCCCTCACCGTCTGCGTGTGGACGCTGGCCGAGATCGTCAACGCCCCCACCCAGACCGGGCTCGTCGTACGGCTCTCCCCGGTGCACGGACGCGGGCGCTACCAGGGCATGTACACCATGTCCTGGGCGGTGGCCTCGCTCGTCGCCCCGCTGATGTCCGGGTTCGTCATCGACCGCTGGGGCGCCGCGTGGCTGTGGGGCACGTGCGCCGTGGTCGGGACGGTGGCCGGCCTCGGGTACGGACTGCTGATGCGCGGGCTGCCGAACGAGACGGGCACCGGACGCGAAGAACGCACCGAACGTGCCGAACGGGTGCGGCAGCCGGCGGACACCGTGAAGCGGTCCGCCGACGCGGCCGCCCGTACGGTCCCGGAGAGCAGCGCCTCCTGACCCCTCCCCTTACTCTTCCCCCGCATGCCGAAGGCCCCGGCAGCCGTCACCGGCGCCGGGGCCCTCGTACGGACCGACTCAGCCGCACTGGCACGGGCTGCCCGACTGGCACCCGCAGCCGCACCCCGAACCGCAGCCGCAGGCGGCGATCAGGGTGAGGTTCCTGACCTCGGCGGGTTGCTCGGTCTCGCGCTCCTGCGTGGGGTCGGGCGTCGTGCCGGGGGATTCGGCCATGGGTCCCTCCTCGGGGCTGGGGCCTGCGCACACCTCTCCCCATTGCACGCCCCGCCCGCCGGGCGCATCAACGGCGCATCGGGGGCGGCGGAAGCTCACCCGCGCCCCCGGTCGGCCCTCGCGCCCCCGGCCCGCCCTCGCGCCCCCGACCCCGCCCCCACGCCCCCCACCGCTCACGCCCCCCACCGCTCAGGTCTCCGGGCCACCCCCCCGCCCGCGGACCAACCCGCGGCGGGACCTCAGCCGGCCTCCACCCCCGGCACCGGAGGCACCGGCGCGATCTCCGGCTGCAGGTCCGCCTGGATCTCGTCCGCGTGCTCGCCGGTCACCAGGTACACCACCCGCTTCGCCACCGACACCGCGTGGTCCGCGAACCGCTCGTAGTAGCGGCCGAGCAGCGTGACGTCGACCGCCGTCTCGATGCCGTGCTTCCAGCGGTCGTCCATCAGGTGCTGGAAGAGGGTGCGGTGCAGCAGGTCCATCGCGTCGTCGTCCTGCTCCAGCTGGAGCGCCAGGTCGACGTCCTTGGTGATGATCACCTCGGCCGCCTTCGCCATCAGACGCTGGGCGAGCTGGCCCATCTCCAGGATCGTGGCGTGCAGGTCCCGCGGCACCCCGCGCTCCGGGTAGCGCAGCCGGGCCAGCTTCGCCACGTGCTGGGCGAGGTCACCCGAGCGCTCCAGGTCCGCCGACATCCGCAGCGAGGTGACCACGATCCGCAGGTCGGTCGCCACCGGCTGCTGACGGGCCAGCAGGGCGATGGCCCGCGCCTCCAGGTCGTGCTGCAGCTCGTCGACCTTCTGGTCGGCCTCGATCACGCTCTCCGCCAGTTTCAGGTCGGCGTCGAGGATGGCGGTCGTGGCGCGTCCGATCGCCGATCCGACCAGCCGGGCCATCTCCACCAGACCGTCGCCGATCGAATCCAGTTCCTCGTGGTACGCGTCCCGCATCGGAATTCCTCTCGTGCGTCTGTGTCCGGGCTGTCCGGGTCCGGGCTCTACGGGGCCTGGGGTCCCACCCACGCTCCCACGTTCCGTCCGCCACGCGTCCGGTTCCGTCACCTCGCGTGAACCGGTCCTGGCCTGTAGGTGAACTCTGGGCGACGAGTGTCCGAGGTCGCCCGCCGACCGCTGTGGGTACCGCTCGCGCCATGCCTAACCTGGACGCATGGACGTGAACGCGGCGGTCGCCGCAGCGGCAGCGATCGCCGGGCTGCTCACCGGTGTCATCGCCATGCTGGCGTTCCGCGTCAGCGAACGCGAACAGCGCCGCCCCACACGCACCTCCCTGCACACGGACGCGGTGCTTCCGCCCGGGGTCGACACCGTGCTGTCCGTACTGCGCTCGTCCGCCGTGGTCCTCGACGAGGCCGACGGCGTGGTGAAGGCCAGCTCCGCCGCGTACGCCCTCGGACTGGTCCGGGGCGGCAAGCTCGCCGTGGAGCCGATGCTGAAGATGGCCCGGGACACCCGGCGGGACGGCGAGATACGGCAGGTCGAGCTGGACCTGCCGCGCCGGGGCACCGGACGCGGCGAGGCCCTCGCGGTGTCCGCGCGGGTGGCGCCGCTCGGCTCCCGGCTGGTGCTGCTGCTGGTGGAGGACCTCACCGAGGCCCGCCGTATCGAGGCGGTCCGGCGGGACTTCGTCGCCAACGTCAGCCATGAGCTCAAGACCCCGGTCGGCGCGCTGTCGCTGCTGTCCGAGGCCGTGATGGACGCCTCCGACGACCCGGAGGCCGTGCAGCGGTTCGCCGGGCGCATGCAGATCGAGGCGACCCGGCTGACCAACCTGGTGCAGGAGCTCATCGACCTCTCCCGGGTGCAGAACGACGACCCGCTGGAGGACGCCGAACCGGTCCGGGTCGACGTACTGGTCGCCGAGGCCATCGACCGCTGCCGGCACGCGGCGGGCACCAAGGAGATCACCATGGCCGCCGCCGGCGCCGCCGACCTGCGGGTCTGGGGCAACCGGGGGCAGCTCGCCGCCGCGCTCGGCAACCTCGTCGAGAACGCGGTCAACTACTCACCCGCCCGCACCCGCGTGGGCATCGCGGTCCGTTCGGTCGCGCAGCCCGGCGGGGACCTGATCGAGATAGCCGTGACCGACCAGGGCATAGGCATCTCCGACAAGGACAAGGAGCGCGTCTTCGAGCGCTTCTACCGCGTCGACCCCGCCCGCTCCCGTGCCACCGGCGGCACGGGGCTGGGCCTCGCGATCGTGAAGCACGTGGCCGCCTCGCACGGCGGGGAAGTCACGGTGTGGAGCGCCGAGGGCCAGGGCTCCACCTTCACCCTGCGGCTGCCCGAGGCGCGTGCGCCCCGCGGCCGGCGGCCGTCCGAGCAGGACGACACCGAGGCCCTCGACGGCGAGGCCGCGAGGACGTCCCACCCCTCCCCCCACGCGTCCGATCCATCCGCGTACGAAACGCTTCCCTCCCCGGAGGTCCTTCCGTGACCCGAGTGCTCGTCGTCGAGGACGAGGAGTCCTTCTCCGACGCCCTGTCGTACATGCTCCGCAAGGAGGGTTTCGAGGTCGCCGTGGCGACCACCGGGCCCGACGGACTCGACGAGTTCGACCGAAACGGCGCCGACCTGGTCCTCCTCGACCTGATGCTGCCCGGCCTGCCGGGCACCGAGGTGTGCCGCCAGCTGCGCGGCCGCTCCAACGTTCCCGTGATCATGGTGACCGCCAAGGACAGCGAGATCGACAAGGTGGTCGGCCTGGAGATAGGCGCCGACGACTACGTCACCAAGCCGTTCTCCTCGCGCGAGCTGGTCGCCCGCATCCGCGCGGTGCTGCGCCGCCGCGGCGAGCCGGAGGAGACCGCCCCGGCGGCCCTGGAGGCCGGCCCCGTGCGGATGGACGTCGACCGGCACGTGGTGACCGTCGGCGGCACCAAGGTCGACCTGCCGCTGAAGGAGTTCGACCTGCTGGAGATGCTGCTGCGCAACGCCGGGCGGGTGCTGACCCGGATGCAGCTCATCGACCGGGTGTGGGGCGCGGACTACGTGGGTGACACCAAGACCCTCGACGTCCACGTCAAGCGCCTGCGCGCCAAGATAGAGCCGGACCCGGGGGCGCCCCGCTACCTGGTGACCGTGCGGGGGCTGGGCTACAAGTTCGAGCCGTAGGCCGCCATGGCGTCCGTGTGACACGCCGAAGGGCGGGACCCGGCCGGGTCCCGCCCTTCGGCGTGTCGTGCGCGTGTACGGCCGCTCAGTGGCCGGAGGTCTCCTGGCTCGCGGAGGCGGCGTCGGAGGGGGTGCCGGCCGGGGCACCGGACTCCGTGGACCCGTCGCCGGAGGTCTCGCCGCCATCGGTGTCGCCCTCGGCCTCGCCGGTGGCGCCGTCGGCCGGCTCACCGGAGTTCTCCGCCGACGGGGAGGCGCCCGCGGCGGGGGCCTGGCTCGGACCCCAGCTCTCGAAGAAGTGCTCGGCCGGGAAGACGAGCGCCTGCAGGCTGACCTCGCCGGTCTCGCTGAAGGTGAAGGTGATCTTCTGCGCGTTGCCGTCGCGGACGGCCTCGCGGCTGCTGGGCAGGACCGCGGAGGCGTTGCCCTCGCCGCCGAGGATCAGCCGGCCGCCGGCGGGGACGACGAGGTCGCCGCCCTCGGCGGGGGTCAGCTCGGCGGTCTTGCCGGTGCCGGGGACGGTGACCGACTCGAGGGTCTGGTCCTTGTCGCCCGAGTTGAAGAGCGTGGCGGAGACGACGGCGGGGCCGGTCGACTCCAGGTCGGGCTGGGTGATGACGGTGGCGTTCTGCACCTGGATGTCGCCGACCGTCGTCGCCGCGTTGTCCGGCTGGATCTGCAGTGTCTGGGCGTTGTTGCCGGCCGCGCACGCGGAGAGCGCGGTGATCGAGAACGCGATGGCGGCGGCGGCGAGGGCGCCGCGTCGAAGGCTGCTGCTCACGGCGGCGGCAACTCCTTGACTCGAGCGTGCGGTGGCGACCGGGTGAAGCCGCCCTAAGTGTCTGTCAGCGGCCTCAGATTACCGAGCCGCCCGCAGGCGGCTGCACCCGACCCTCCCCACGCCTACCCGGGTCGGGGCCGCCCGGCCTGCCCGCGCGCACGATGTCACCCGATCACCCGGGTGATGCTCGTCGATCACGCGTCGCCCCTCCGGCCGCCCCGCGGGTCTCGGTCGCCCCGCGGGTCGGGCCTTCGCCGGGGTGCCCGCCTCTCCGGTCACGCAAGCCTCGGCCGACCCCGGGTAAACACGGGCCACTTCCGTCCGGACCGGCGCTTGATTCACGCGACCGCGCATTTCGGTGAAGGAATGGGGAGGACCCCGGTAATTGATCACCGGCCGTTGATCCTCACACCGTGTGATCAATTCCGGAATCGGCCGGAAGCGGCTCGGCTCACCGAACGGAGTAGCGGAAGTCGCGCATCTGGAACCGGACATATGGGGAAGTTCGACCGCTCGTGTGGGGCTCCGGATGGGTGTAACGTGCGCGTTTCACTTGCCCCGGGAAGCCGCTCCGACCTGCGAATACCCGCTTCCGCTAGCCGGTCCCAGCACGTTCCTGTTGCTGTTGTCAAGCCCCGAGAATGGCCCTGACCTGCGAAAACGCCATTCAGAAGACGCCGTATCCGTGTTACCCTGGATAGCCACGGAAGGGGTACCTGTCACATGACGTTCAAGGTTGGCGACACCGTGGTCTATCCCCATCATGGGGCCGCGCTGATCGAGGCAATCGAAACTCGCCAGATCAAAGGCGTGGACAAGACCTACTTGGTGCTGAAGGTCGCCCAGGGTGACCTGACGGTACGTGTGCCAGCGGACAATGCGGAGTTCGTCGGCGTGCGTGATGTGGTCGGTCAGGACGGGCTGGACCGGGTCTTCGAGGTGCTGCGCGCGCCGTACGCCGAGGAGCCCACGAACTGGTCCCGTCGTTACAAGGCAAATCTCGAGAAGCTCGCCTCGGGCGATGTCATCAAGGTCGCGGAAGTCGTGCGTGACCTGTGGCGCCGTGAGCGGGAGCGCGGACTCTCCGCCGGTGAGAAGCGCATGCTCGCGAAGGCGCGTCAGATCCTGGTCAGCGAGCTGGCGCTCGCCGAGAACACCAACGAGGACAAGGCCGAGGCCCTCCTCGACGAGGTTCTCGCCTCCTGAGTCCTCCGAGTCGAGGCTCCGCCCGCCGCGTGCCGTCGCGCCGGCTGTCGGAGCAGCACTCAGAGCACTCAGCACATCGAAATGCCGCGGTGCCCGATGACGTCCCTGACGTTGCCGGGCGCTGCGGCATGTTCGTACCCGGACACCGTACATAGGCTGCACTTGCGCCGTGACGGGGAATGTGTCATCACTCACGTCCCCACCCCGGCGTGCCGGGCCCGGGCGGTCGGACTCGACCAGAGTCACGGAAGGGGCTGGTCAAGGCGTCACGCCCGGCACTTTCCCCGCTCCGGGAGCGGGGTACGCCCAGGCCATACCCACGTAGGCCGAGCCCACAAACCTGACAGGAACCATGTCTGACGATCCGCTCCAGCCGCCCTCGCCGCACCCCGCATCCGGCCGTCCGACCGCCCGGACGGCGGCCGTCATCCCGGCCGCGGGCCGGGGTGTGCGGCTCGGACCCGGTGCCCCCAAGGCGCTGCGCGCCCTCGGCGGCACGCCCATGCTCGTCCACGCGGTGCGCGCGATGGCCGACTCCCGCGCCGTCTCCCTGGTCGTCGTGGTGGCGCCGCCCGACGGCGCCGCCGAGGTCAGGTCGCTGCTGGACGCGCACCCGCTGCCCGAGCGCACCGATGTCGTCGTCGTCCCCGGCGGCGGGAGCCGCCAGGAGTCGGTGAAGCTCGGCCTGGACGCACTGCCCGAGGGCTACGACATCGTCCTGGTGCACGACGCGGCGCGCCCGCTGGTCCCGGTGGACACCGTCGACGCGGTCGTCGAGGCCGTACGGGACGGCGCGCCCGCCGTGGTGCCGGCGCTGCCGCTCGCCGACACCGTCAAGCAGGTCGAACCGGCCGCCGCCCCCGGCGACCCGGAACCCGTGGTCGCCACCCCCGACCGGTCCCTGCTGCGGGCGGTGCAGACCCCGCAGGGCTTCGACCGGGCCACCCTGGTCCGCGCCCACGAGACCGTGACGGACGACGTCACCGACGACGCGAGCATGGTCGAGCAGCTCGGCCTCACCGTCGTCACCGTCCCCGGGCACGAGGAGGCCTTCAAGGTCACCCGCCCCCTCGACCTGGTCCTCGCCGAGGCGGTCCTGGCCCGCAGGAGGCTCAACGATGGCTTCTGAGCCGTACCCGCTGCCGCAGGTCGGCATCGGCACCGACATCCACGCCTTCGAGGACGGCCGTGAGCTGTGGTGCGCCGGACTGAAGTGGGAGGGGGAGGGGCCCGGGCTCGCCGGGCACTCCGACGCGGACGTCGTCGCGCACGCCGCCTGCAACGCCCTGTTCTCCGCCGCCGGCCTCGGCGACCTGGGACAGCACTTCGGCACGAGCCGCCCCGAGTGGTCCGGCGCCTCGGGCGTCACCCTCCTCGCCGAGGCCGCGCGCATCGTCCGCGAGGCCGGCTTCCGCATCGGCAACATCGCCGTCCAGGTCGTCGGCCCCCGCCCGAAGATCGGCAAGCGCCGGGAGGAGGCCCAGAAGATCCTCTCGGAGGCGGCGGGCGCCCCGGTCTCGGTCTCGGGCGCCACCACGGACGGCCTGGGCTTCCCCGGCCGCGACGAGGGCCTGATGGCGGTGGCAACAGCGCTGGTGGTCAGAACAGGGTGAGCGTCCACGCCCCAAAGGGGCGCGGGGAACTGCGCGACAAGCCCCCACCGGGCCGCAGGTGACATTCGACCGTAAAGAATGCGGCGCGCACCGCGCACACCCCCGCGCCTACTACCCTGGTGTCGTGACTATTCGCCTGTACGACACCAGCGCCCGGCAGATTCGTGACTTCACCCCGCTCCGGCCGGGTTGCGTCTCGATCTACCTGTGTGGTGCCACCGTGCAGGCGGCACCCCACATCGGGCACATCCGCTCGGGGCTGAACTTCGACATCATGCGCCGCTGGTTCGCCTACCGCGGCCTGGACGTGACGTTCGTCAGGAACGTCACCGACATCGACGACAAGATCATCACCAAGTCCGCCGAGCAGGGCCGCCCCTGGTGGTCCATCGGCTACGAGAACGAGCGCGCCTTCAGCGACGGCTACCGCGCCCTCGGTTGCCTGCCGCCGACCTACGAGCCGCGCGCCACCGGCCACATCACCGAGATGGTCGAGATGATGCGCGGCCTGATCGAGCGCGGGCACGCCTACGAGGCCGACGGCAACGTGTACTTCGCCGTCACCTCGTTCCCGGACTACCTGAAGCTGTCCAACCAGGAGCTCGACAACCTGCTCCAGCCCTCGGCCGACGGCGAGACCGGCAAGCGGGACCCGCGCGACTTCGCCATGTGGAAGGCGGCCAAGCCCGGCGAGCCGAGCTGGGAGACGCCGTGGGGCCGCGGGCGCCCGGGCTGGCACCTGGAGTGCTCGGCCATGGCGCACAAGTACCTGGGCACCGCCTTCGACATCCACGGCGGCGGCCTCGACCTGATCTTCCCGCACCACGAGAACGAGATCGCCCAGGCCCAGGCCTACGGCGACGAGTTCGCCCGGTACTGGGTGCACAACGCCTGGGTCACCATGAGCGGCGAGAAGATGTCGAAGTCGCTCGGCAACTCGGTGCTGGTCAGCGAGATGGTCAAGCGCTGGCGGCCCATCGTGCTGCGCTACTACCTGGGCACCCCGCACTACCGCTCGATGATCGAGTACAGCGAGGAGGCCCTGCGCGAGGCCGAGTCCGCGTTCGCGCGGATCGAGGGCTTCGTGCAGCGGGTGGTGGAGAAGGCCGGCGGCGTCGTCGAACCGGCCGCCGAGGTGCCGCCCGCGTTCGCCGAGGCGATGGACGACGACCTGGGCGTCCCGCAGGCGCTGGCCGTCGTGCACACCGCCGTCCGGCAGGGCAACAGCGCGCTGGCCGCCGACGACAAGGAGGAGGCGGTCGCCCGGCTCGCCGAGGTCCGCGCCATGCTCGGCGTGCTCGGCCTCGACCCGCTGGACCCGCACTGGGCCGGTGACGGCGACCGCGGGGACGACCTGCACGGCGTCGTCGACACCCTGGTCCGCATGGTCCTCGACCAGCGCGAGGCCGCCCGGGCCCGCAAGGACTGGCCCACCGCGGACGCCATCCGCGACCAGCTCAACCAGTCCGGGCTCGTCATCGAGGACGGCCCGCAGGGTCCGCGCTGGACCCTTGGCCCCCGCTGACGGCCCCACCGGGGACCCGGCGCCCGCAAGATCGAGTGTGCCGTCCGGGCCTTCGGACGGCACACTGCACAGGCACACCCACAGACACACACGCAGGCGCGCCCACAGACGGGACGCACCGCACACGACTTCACGGAGACGGATACCTCATGGCCGCGAACAACCGCCGCATGTCCGGCAAGAAGGGCGCGCAGGTCGGCAGTGGCGGCCAGCGACGCCGGGGCCTGGAAGGCAAGGGCCCGACCCCGCCCGCCGAGATGCGCAAGGGGCACGCCAAGCAGCGTGCCGCCCAGGCGAAGGCCCGGCGGACCACGGGCCGCACCCAGCAGCGGCGCGGCGGCGGCCGCTCCACGTCCGAGCTGGTCGTCGGCCGCAACCCGGTCGTGGAGGCGCTGCGCGAGGGCGTGCCCGCCTCCACGCTGTACGTCCAGCAGTTCATCGACAACGACGAGCGGGTGCGCGAGGCGCTGCAGCTCGCGGCCGAGCGCGGCGGCATCAACCTCATGGAGGCGCCGCGCCCCGAGCTGGACCGCATGACCAACGGCCTGAACCATCAGGGCCTGGTGCTCCAGGTCCCGCCGTACGAGTACGCGCACCCCGAGGACCTCGTCGCGAACGCCCACGACGACGGCGAGGACCCGCTGATCGTCGCCCTCGACGGGGTCACCGACCCGCGCAACCTCGGCGCGGTCGTCCGCTCCGTCTCCGCCTTCGGCGGGCACGGCGTGCTCGTGCCGGAGCGGCGGGCGGCCGGCATGACCGCCGGTGCCTGGAAGACGTCGGCGGGGGCGGCCGCGCGCACGCCCGTCGCCCGCGCCACCAACCTCACCCGGGCACTGGAGGCGTACAAGAAGGCCGGGATCACCGTCGTCGGTCTGGCCGCCGACGGGGAGGCCGAGCTGAGCGCCCTGGAGGTGCTGGACGGGCCCGTCGTCGTCGTGGTCGGCAGCGAGGGCAAGGGACTGTCCCGGCTGGTCGGCGAGACCTGTGACGTGCGGGTGCGGATCCCGATGCCGGGTGGTGCGGAGTCCCTCAACGCCGGTGTCGCTGCGGGCATCGTGCTGTACGAGGCGGCGCGCCGCCGGAGCTGAACACCTGTGCGGCTTCGTCACCCACATGGAGGATTGCGGGCGGTCCGGACCGGCTTGACGCGGTCCGGACACATCTGGCCGGTCAAGGCAGTGTCCTAACGCCTTGTCACTCGGTTAGATGAGTGTGGACACCAGAACACCCCGCACACCCACGGGGGACCGCTCGTCGGGAATCGACGACGCTCCCGCGCTGAGCATGGTGAAGGTGCCGAGCGATCCGGCGCAGGTCATCGTCAATCACGCCAGCTTCCGCGTGCAGCTGGGCGTCTCGGCGCGGCACGCCCAATCGCCGCGGATCGCACGGCACCTGAGTGCCGCCGAGGACACCGCCCGAATCCCCGTCGTCACCACCGTGGGCGCGGGACCGGCCGCGCCGCGCCGCCGTCCCGTCGTGTGGAGCGGCAGGTCCGCCCCCGACGACACCGGCGCCCACCGGCTGCTCCAGGCCGTACGGCACGGAGGCGTCCGCCACGCCGACGAGCCGCTCACCGACTCCGGCGGCACCCGGGTCATCCCCCAGCCGGGCGTCGGACACGACGGGTACGGCCCGTACGGCGACGACACCCAGCCGCTGGAGAGCCCGTTCGTCGGCGCCCAGCGCCGCCACCCGGACGGGCCGCTGCTGCCGCCGATGCGCACGGTCGGCAGCGCCTACGACGAGGACGACGGCGCGGCCTTCGACGAGCCCGGGGCCGAGGAGCGGCACGAGGGCACCGGCCGGCGCGCGCGGCGCCACGGCGACGACCCGGCGCGGCACGCGTACTACCCCGGGCGCCGGATGAACCTGGGCGTCGTCCTGCTCCCGCTGCGCGTCTTCCTCGGCGGCATCTCCGTCTACGCCGGGATGAGCAAGCTCTGCGACCCGCTCTACTTCGAGGGCGGCCCGCGCGGGTCCATGGTGAAGTGGCTGCACAGCCTGCACCCGTGGGACGTCGCCGAGCCGCTGCGCCAGTTCGCGCTCGCGCATCCCGTCGGCACCGGGCTGGCCATCGCCTTCGCGCAGGTCGTCGTCGGTGTCCTCACCGTCCTGGGCTGCTGGCAGCGCCTGGCCGCCGGTGCGGGGGCCCTGCTGTCGGCCGCGCTGCTGGTCACCGTCAGCTGGAAGAGCGTCCCCGCCTACGAGACGCCCGACATCATCTTCCTCGCCGCCTGGTCACCGCTGATCATCGCGGGCGCCCCCGTCTACTCCGTCGACGGCAGCCTCGCGGGCCGGGCCTGGCGGCGGCTCGGGCCCCGCGCGGACATCTGGGACCTGCGGCGCTACGTGCTGCGGCGCGGGGCGCTCGTCACGTTCGTGGTCTGCGGCTTCAGCATGCTGGTCGGCGCGCTGCTCGGCGGTGCCGTCCGGGACGCCGACCGGGTCGTCGTGCCGGGGCCCGGCGAGGCGCCGCGCAACGAACTGCCCGGCTCGCCGCTGCCGCAGGAGTCCGGTGAGCGGCAGAAGGACGAGAAGCGGACGCCGTCCGCGTCGACCTCGCCCACGCAGGGCGCCACGTCCGGATCGGCGAGCCCGTCGGCCGGGACCAGCAGCACGCCCGGCGCCACCCAGGGCGCGGACGCCACGACGGGGGCGCCCGCCCAGACCCAGGGCAGCAGCGGGCAGGCCCCGCCGCAGCAGTCCTCCCCGGAGGGCGACGCACCGTCCACCACCACCGGCCCGACCTCGGGCGGCGGCGACGGCTCCGGCGGGAGCGGTGGCGACGGCTCGGGCGGGGACGGCGACGGCTCCTCCGGCAGGCCGGGGCTGGTCGGCGGCCTGCTGGGGTAGGCGGCCGCCCGGCAGCAGGACGAAGGGGCCCGTACGTCGTGACGTACGGGCCCCTTGGCATGTCAGGGGGTCGGCTCACCGGGTCGCCGGCTTGTGGGCGCACCGGATCACCGGCCCACGGTTCACGGGCTTCGGTGGCTCAACGACCGTGTGAGGCGAGCTCCTTGGCGGCCTCGGTGAGGTCCTTGGCGGTGTCGATGGCGCGCCAGTAGGAGCCCTGCGGGATGGTGAAGCCGGCGAGCCTGCGCTCGCGCGCGAGGTGCGGGAACGTGGTGCGCTCGTGGTCCCCGCGCTCGGGGAGCAGGCCGGCGAACCCGGGGGAGAAGACGTACACGCCCGCGTTGATCTCGAACGTCGACGGCGGGGCCTCGATGAAGTCCGTGATCAGGCCGAAGCCGTCGGTGCGTACGGCGCCCCAGGGCAGGCGCGGGCGGGCCAGGGCGACGGTGGCGACGGCGTCCCGCTCGGTGTGGAAGTCGGCCATGTCGCGCAGCGAGAAACGCGTCCAGATGTCGCCGTTGGTGGCGAACCAGGGGCGGTCCGGGTGCGGGAGGCGTGCGGCGGCGTACTTCAGGCCGCCGCCGCGGCCGAGGGGTTCCGTCTCGACGACGGTGGTGACGGAGACGGGCAGGTCGGTGCTCTCCAGCCACTTCTCCAGCACCTCGGCGAGGTGGCCGCAGGAGACGACGACGTCGGTGACGCCCTCCTCGGCGAGCCAGGTGAGCTGGTGGCCGATGATCGGGGTTCCCGTGCCGGGGATCTCGACCATCGGCTTGGGCCGGTCGTCGGTGTACGGACGGAGCCGGGAGCCCTGGCCGCCTGCCAGGACTACGGCTTGCGTGGGGCGGGACACGGCACGGGGATCGGTCATGCCCGCACTTTACGCGGCCGGGGGCCGCGGACCATGGGCGGTCCCGGAGCCCGCCGACGGCGGTGTCGCGGGCTCCCGCCCCCGGGCGCCGCGGGGCGGGCACCCCGCCGCCCGTACGGGCCCCGACTGGGGTGGGTCGCCTGCGGTGGGGTGGGGCGGGGCGGGAGCGGGTGCCGGGGCTGCCGTGCCGTGTGCCCGGGTGGGTGTCCCCCGCCGTGGGGCTGGTCGCGGCCGGGTGGGTGTGGGCGTGAGGCAGGCGGTGGGCGGGGGCGTCCGGCGCCGGCGGGTGGGGCGCTTGGTGTTCGTGGAGTGGGAGCGGGTCAGTCGTTGGCCGCCACCACTCCCGCGGCGAAGGACGTGTCGCAGACCGGGCGGGAGTAGGACTGCGCCTTGGTGGGGCCGTAGACGCGGACCGCGGCCTTGCCCAGCGAACGCGCGATGGAGGCGCAGTGCTTGGCCAGGGACGGGCGGTCGTTCACCGCCTGCTGGAGCTGGGTCAGGGCGGCGCCCGGGTTCTCCTTCTGCAGCTCCATCAGAAGCTGGTCCCGCAGCACGTCCTGGGGCGCGCGGGCGGCCGCCCGCGACGAGGCGCCGGCGGCGGACGAGTCCGCGGCGGTGAGCACCGGACTGGTCGCGGGATTCCCCGACCAGTTGACCCGCGCGACCGCGAGGGTCCCGGACAGCACCAGGACGACGGGCAGGACGAGGGCGAGGGAGCGGCCGATCCGGCGGGCGGGGCCCCGGCCGCGTCGCGTCTGAGGGTTCATGGAGTGCGTCACGCGTGTGAGGGTAGCGTCCGGTAGCCGAGGTGAAACATTCCGTCACCGTTACGGGGGACAGGGAACGCGAAGTTCCGCACAACGTGTTGACGAACAAGGTCGAATTGCCGGAATTGCCGGGGTATTTGTCGACAACGCGAGGGGCTCCACAGCACGCTGCGGGGCCCCTCGGCGTCAACCTGCTCGGTGACCTGCTCAGTCGGACAGGCGCGCACCCGTCGAGGTGGAGAACACGTGGGTCTCGCCGGACCGCGGCACGACGTGCAGCGTGCTGCCCTTCTCCGGCACCTCACGGCCGCCGACGCGGACCACGAGGTCCTTCGACTCGCCACCGATCTGCGCGGTGCCGTAGACGAAGGCGTCGGAGCCCAGCTCCTCCACGACGTTCACGGTGACCGCGACGCCCTGGTCGGAGTCGGCGCCGGCGACGTCGAAGTGCTCGGGGCGGACGCCCACGGTGACGGTCTTGTCGCTGGTCGCGGAGAGCGCGTCACGCTGCACCGGCACCACCGAGTTGCCGAACTTCACACCGCCGTCGGCGACCGGGACCTCGACCAGGTTCATGGCCGGGGAGCCGATGAAGCCGGCGACGAAGAGGTTCGCGGGCTTGTCGTACATGTTGCGCGGGGTGTCGACCTGCTGGAGCAGACCGTCCTTCAGCACCGCGACGCGGTCGCCCATGGTGAGGGCCTCGACCTGGTCGTGGGTGACGTAGACGGTGGTGATGCCCAGGCGGCGCTGGAGCGACGCGATCTGCGTACGGGTGGACACACGGAGCTTGGCGTCCAGGTTCGACAGCGGCTCGTCCATGAGGAACACCTGCGGCTCACGCACGATGGCGCGGCCCATCGCCACACGCTGGCGCTGACCACCGGAGAGCGCCTTGGGCTTGCGGTCCAGGTACTCGGTCAGGTCGAGGATCTTCGCGGCCTCCTCGACCTTCTGCCGGATCTCCGCCTTGTTGACGCCGGCGATCTTGAGCGCGAAGCCCATGTTGTCGGCGACCGTCATGTGCGGGTAGAGCGCGTAGTTCTGGAACACCATGGCGATGTCCCGGTCCTTCGGCGGCAGGTGCGTGACGTCGCGGTCGCCGATGCGGATGGCGCCGCCGTTGACGTCCTCGAGCCCCGCGAGCATGCGGAGCGAGGTGGACTTGCCGCAACCGGACGGGCCGACCAGGACGAGGAACTCGCCGTCCGCGATCTCGATGTCCAGGGCGTCGACGGCGGGCTTGGTGGAACCCGGGTAGATCCGGGTCGCCTTGTCGAACGTGACAGTGGCCATGTGAATGGTCCCCTTCTACCGGCAGGAACGTGCCGGACGATCCGAGTAGGAAGGTGATGCCACGACGGGTGTTCCGTTGTGGTGTGGTCCACACGAGTGAACTGGCTCAGGACGGTACCTGGTGTTCACCTGCTTGTCAGCAGATTCCGGGCTGTGAATTTCGCGGAAACTTTCGATCCTGTTCGTATCGGTCGGCTCCGTATCGGTCGGCTTCGTACCGGCCGGCCAGGACCGCCACCGCCGCGGCGACCGCCCGACGCAGTCCCGGCGGGCCCAGCACCTCCGCCTCCACGCCGAGCCGCAGCAGATCACCTGTGGCCACCGCCTCCGACTCGACCGGCAGCTCCACCTCGACCCAGCCGTCCGCGTCCGGCGGCCCCGCTTCCGCGAGCGCCCGCGTCCCCGCCGCCCCGAACTGCATCGGCAGCAGCTTCCGCCCGCGCGGGGAGAGCCGCAGCCGCGCCGTGTCCTGCCGCAGCGCCGCCTCCAGCCTCCCGGACGTCTCCGCCCAGTACCCGGCCAGGTCGAACCCGGCGGGCCGGGTGAACTCCTCGCCGGTCTCCGCCACCTCCCGGAACCGCGACACCCGGTAACTGCGCAGCGCGTCGTCCGCGACCGCGATCAGGTACCAGATGCCGCCCTTCAGCACGAGCCCCAGCGGGCGCACCTCGCGCCGCACCTCCCCGCGCCAGCGTTCGTAGCGGGTCCGCAGCACCCGCCGCTCCCACACCGCCCGCGCGACCACCTCCAGGTACGGCACCGGGTCGGCGTCCCGGAACCAGGCCGGCGCGTCCAGGTGGAACCGCTCGCGCACCCGCCGGGCCTGCTCCGCCAACTCGCCCGGCAGCGCCGCCTCCACCTTCAGCTGGGCGCTCGCCAGGACCGCCCCGAGTCCCAGCTCCCCGGCCGGTCCGGGCAGTCCCGCGAGCACCAGGGAACCGGCCTCCGCGTCGGTCAGCCCGGTGAGCCGCGTCCGGTAGCCCTCCACCAGACGGAAGCCGCCCCGCGGACCGCGTTCGGTACGCACCGGCACCCCGGAGGCACCGAGCGCCTCGACGTCCCGGTAGACGGTGCGCACCGACACCTCCAGTTCGGCGGCGAGTTCGGGCGCTGTCATCCGCCCGCGGTTCTGCAGCAGCAGGAGCAGGGTGAGGAGGCGGTCGGCGCGCATGCGGCCCATTGTCCGGCCTTACCTGACAGAAGGTGTCAGGTACGGCCGGAAAGGTGGGAGCGCAACGTCGACCGAACGCGGAAGGGAACACCCATGCCCGTCACCGAGACCACCGGCCACTTCACCTTCGCCGACTGGAAGGAGAGCCCGGTCTCCCCGGAGGACGCCTTCCCCCGGCTCGCCCACGCCACGGTGACCAATGCCTTCACCGGCGGCATCGAGGCCGAGGCCACCGTCTGCGACTACGCGATCGCCTACGGGTCCGGTACCACCGGCACCTTCGCCGGGATGGAACTCGTCACCGGCCGCCTCGACGGGCGGGCCGGCACCTTCGTGCTGGAGGAGCGGGGCCGCTTCGACAGCGACGGCACCGTGCACTGCACCCTCGAAGTGGTCGAGGGCTCCGGCACCGGGGAGCTGACGGGGCTGCGCGGCACGGGCGGCTTCAGCTACCGGCACGGCGAGGCGAAGGTGCCGTACACCTTCGCCTACGAGGTGACGCGCGCCTGAATCAAGTGCGTGGCTCGGCGAAACCGGCACTGTGTACAGTGGACCGCGCTTCGCGCGCGCCGCGCGTCGCCTCCTTAGCTCAGATGGTCAGAGCAGCTGTCTTGTAAACAGCAGGTCGTCGGTTCGAATCCGACAGGGGGCTCCAGCAACGCCCCGGGCCGGTCTGTCCCCGGCCCGGGTTTTTCATGCCCGCCGTCACGCCGTCACGCCGTCACGCCGTCACGCCGTCACGCCGTCACGCCGTACGGCCGCGCAGGCGGCGGGCGATCTCCAGGTCCGCTTCGCCGAGGGGGCGGCCTTCCTCGGTCTCCCAGAGGCAGTTCTGCAGCACCCGCCCGTACGTCCACGCCCTTGCCCGCGCGCGGTCCAGGCCCAGCACCTCGGTCATCGCGTCGAAGCGCCACAGGACGTCGCCGGGGTCGAAGTTGTTGGCCAGGGCGGGCCACAGGTCGAAGCCGGGGTCGCCGGCCAGCGGCTTGGGGTCGATGGCGAGCCAGGGCGCCCGGTCGGCGGCGAGGACGTTCTCGTCGTGCAGGTCCCAGTGGAGCAGGCGGTCGCCCGGTTCGTCCGCGACCTCGCGCACGGCGGCGGCGCAGTCGGCGACGAGGCGGCGGGCCTCGGGATCCGGGACGCGCTCCAGCACGGCGGGCGTGCGCCGCAGCATGGACGCGGCGATGTCGCCGAGGCGGCGCATGCCCGCGGGGGCCGGGGTGGTGTGCAGGTGGGCCAGGAGGCGTGCGATCACCAGGACGCCCTCGTGGACGTCCGGCCGGTGGGCGAGCATGTGGGAGGAGTCCAGGCGTTCCAGCAGCATGGTGCCGGTCGGCTCGTCGTGGTCGAGCAGACGGACCGCCCCGTCGCCGTTCCACAGGCGCAGGGCGACCGGCTCGCCCTCGCTCTCGTGGTCGCGGATCTGGAGCTTCAGCACCGCCGGTGTGCCGTCGGCGCGGTCGACGGGGAGGACGAGGGCGCTCACGCCGTGCATGGGAGCCCCGGCCAGGCGCAGTTCCCAGCGGTCCAGGAAGCCGGCGGCGAGGTCCGGCAGGGCGGCGATGAAGGCCCGGCCGGCCTCCTTGTTGAACTTGGCCTGCGACTCGGCGAGTTCCGCGGGAATGTCGATCACACCTGGCACGGTAGTGCCGTACGGGGGCCCGGCGCGCCCGGTTTCCCGGGCGCCCCATGACCGCTACGGCTCCAGGACGACCTTGCCGGCCGTGCCCCGGTTCTCCAGGGCGCGGTGGGCGTCGGCGGCGCGGGAAAGCGGGAAGCGGTGCACGGCGGGGGTGAGCCGGCCCTCGGCCGCCTCGGCGAGGGCGCGGGACTCCAGCGTGCGCATCGGGTCGGGGCCGCCGGCCCGGCGCATCATCTCGGGGCCGAGGACGTTCACCGAGACGCCCTCCACGAGGTACGGGCTGTCGCTGCGGATGCCCTGCGACGACCAGCCGAAGACGAGGTGCCGCCCTCCCGGTGCCAGCATGCCGACCAGGGTGCGGGCGACGTCCCCGCCCACGCCGTCGTACACGACGGTGAGTGCGCCCCGGTACTCCTCCAGCCGCTCGGGCCAGTCCGGTGCGGTGTAGTCGACGGCGGGGGAGGCGCCGGCCTTCTCGGCCAGGGCCGTCTTCTCCGGCCCCCCGGCGAGACCGATCACGGTGGCGCCCGCGTTCCGGGCGTACTGCACGAGGAGGGTGCCGAGACCCCCCGCGGCGGCCGGTACGGCGACCACGTCGCCGGGGCCCGGCTCGGCGAACCGCACGATCCCCATCGCCGTGCGGCCCGTGCCGATCATGGCGACGGCCTCGGCGAAGTCCAGGCGTTCCGGGACCTCGTGCAGCCGCCCGGCGTCGGCGACCGTCAGCTCGGCGTAGCCTCCGGGGGCGAAACCGAGGTGGGTGACGACCCGCTTGCCGAGCCAGTCGGCGGGGGCGTCCGGGCCGAGCGCCTCGACCACTCCGGCGATCTCACGGCCGGGGATCGTCGGCAGCGCGGCCGGCGCGGGGCCGGGGCCCCGCCCGCCCTCACGCAGGGCCGTGTCGAGGAGGTGCACCCCGGCCGCCCGGACGGCGACGCGGACCTGGCCCGGGCCCGGCACCGGGTCCTCGACCCGCTCGTACGTGAGGTTCTCGGCGGGGCCGAAGGCGTGCAGTCGTACGGCGTGCATGGTGATCCCCCAGGGGCGGTCGCGGGGCGCCCGGTGCGCCGCCGTGGCCTCCACGGTGTGACCTCAAGCGCGCTTGAGGTCAAGCGTCGTCCGGCCGAGGGCGAGGGAGACGGCCGTCAGGGCGCTCGAGAAGGACACCTCGGAGAGCACGCCGGGCGCGGCGACCCGGTCACCGGCGAGGAAGACACCGTCGCCGCGGTCGACGGCGGGCCGGTCGCGCCAGGTGGTGCCCGGCGGGTCGACGGCTCCGGTACGGCCGTCCGCCAGCGCCTCGCGCCGCCAGGTGACCCGCTCCCGCCAGCCCGGGAACGCCAGGTCCAGCAGCTCCTCCGCGCGGGCGGTGCCGTCGGCCTTCGGCGCGCCCGGGGCGACCGGGACCTGACCCTGGATCAGCTGTTCGCCGGCGGGGGCGAGGGTGCGGTCCTGCGCGGTGAACCGCTCCAGCCAGCCGGGCGCGTCGAGGTCGGACACGGCGAACGCGTCGCCGCGCCGGGTGCGCAGCGCCAGGTCGACGAGGACGGTACGGCCGCTCGGCCAGGTCAGCGAGGGGTCGCCGAGGAGGCGGCGGGCGGCCTCCAGGGAGGTGGCGACGACCACCGGGGCGCCGGTGGGCAGGGTGTCGACGCGGGACAGCGTCTCGATCCGCACCCCCAGGTTCCACGCGCGGGCGGCCATCCGGTCGATCAGTGCGCCCCAGCCGCCGCGCGGGTAGTGCGCCTCCGGCGGCAGCTTGGCGGCCCGGCGCAGCCGCTCGTGCACGAACGCGGCGGACAGGGAGCCCGGGTCGTGGTGGAACAGCGCGACCGCCGAGTAGTGCGCGGCGGCCCGCGCGCCCTCCTCACCGGCGATCCCGGTGGCCCAGGTGAGGAAGCCGGTGTCGACGGGCGCCCGCAGGCCCGGCCGCAGCAGCCTCAGCATCGCGAGCGGCGGGGTGCGGCGCAGGGCGCCCCGGTGGCGCAGCCGCAGCCGGGCCGCCTCCCGGGGCGGCAGCGGGGCGAGCGGGCCGAGGAGACCGCGCCGGCGCAGCCAGGTCCAGTGCGGTCCGCCGTTGTAGAGGGCGTGCGGGCCCTCGTTGGTGCGGTAGGGGCCGTCGGCGGTGCGGGCGCGGCCGCCCAGGGTGTCGTGGGCCTCGTACAGGGTGACCTTGGAGCCCGCCTCGGCGGCGGAGACGGCCGCGGTGAGACCGGCGAAGCCGCCGCCGATGACGGTGATGCGCTGCATGGCTGGGTTCTCCCTCGGTCGGGCTCGGTCAGGTGCCGGGGCGGGCCTGCTCCGGCATGCGTATCCAGGACGCCGGACGGCCGCCGGATGTGACACGCGGGCCGTTCTCGCAGGTCGGGCCGGTTGTCAGTGGTGGGGTGCAGCATGGGCCGCATGGTGCGTGGAGCGGCGGGCGGCGGGAAGGTGCGGGCGGCGCGGCGGCCGGAGCTGAGGCTGCCCGCGCTGGAGCGGTACGACGGGGGCGGCCTTGAGCCGGACGGCGACTACGACGGGCTGGAGTTCGACGGCGAGGACTTCGCCGGGCAGGACGGGGGAGGGGCCCGCTTCATGGACTGCGCGCTGCGGGGGTGCGCGCTGGACGAGGCGCGGCTGTCCCGGGCGCGGGTGCTGGACTCGGTGCTCGGCGGGGTCCGGGGGGTGGGGACCGACCTTTCCGGGGCGACCCTGCGGGACGTCGAGCTGACCGACGCGCGGCTCGGCGGCAGCCAGCTGCACGGGGCGTCGCTGGAGCGGGTCGTGGTCCGGGGCGGGAAGATCGACTTCCTGAATCTGCGGGCTGCCGCGCTGAAGGACGTGGTCTTCGAGGGCTGCGTGCTGGTGGAGCCGGACTTCGGCGGGGCCCGGCTGGAGCGCGTGGAGTTCGTCGACTGCACGCTGAAGGGCGTGGATCTGTCGGGCGCCACACTCAAGGACGTGGACCTCCGCGGGGCGGCCTCGCTGGAGATCGCCCGCGGGGTGGACCGTCTGTCCGGGGCGGTGATCAGCACGTCTCAGCTGCTGGACCTGGCGCCGGTGCTGGCGGGGGAGCTGGGGATCACCGTGGACGGGTGAGGGAGGCAACCGGGGGCCCCGAGGGCACCGGTGGCCGGGGTCGTGCCGGGGCGGTCAGCTCACGCGGGGGAAGCGGGACTGGAGGGTCCAGATCGCCGGGTTCTCGCCGAGGTCGTCGTGCAGGTCGGTCAGGTCGGCCAGCAGGTCGTGCAGGAAGTCGCGGGCCTCGCGGCGCAGTTCGGCGTGGGAGAAGGTCAGCGGGGGCTCGGACGCCGGCAGCCATTCCGCCTCGATGTCCACCCAGCCGAAGCGGCGCTCGAACAGCAGCCGGTCGGTGGACTCGGTGAAGTCCAGTTCGGCGTGCTGCGGCCGTGAGGCGCGCGAGCCCGCCGGGTCCCGGTCGACGTGCTCCACGATGTCGCACAGCGCCCACGCGAAGTCGAGCACCGGCACCCATCCCCAGGCTGTGGAGATCTCGCGGTCCGACTCGGTGTCGGCGAGGTAGACGTCGCCGCAGAACAGGTCGTGCCGCAGGGCGTGGACGTCCACGCGGCGGTAGTCGGTCTGCGGCGGGTCGGGGAAGCGGTTGGAGAGGGCGTAACCGATGTCGAGCACGTGGGTGATGGTGTCACGGTCCGGCGCCCCGCCCGCCATAGGATCCCGACGTGCGCACCGCCCACCCCCGCCGCAGCGTCGCCGCCGCCCTGCTCGCGGTGGCCCTGACCGCGTGCGGGAGCGGCTCCGAGCCCGAGGGGGCCGGTGGCTCCGGTGCCGGCGACCCGTACTTCCCCGAGGCGGGCAACGGCGGCTACGACGTCACCCACTACGACCTCGACGTCGCCTACGCCCCCGGCGGCCGCCGCCTCACCGGAACCGCCGCGATCGACGCCCGGGCCACCGAGGACCTCACCGCGCTGAACCTCGACCTCCAGGGCCTCGACGTCGACACCGTCACCGTCGACGGCACCGCCGCCCGCTGGAGCCGCGAGGGCCAGGAACTGACCGTCCGGCCGCGTGACGCACTCGACCGGGACGCCCGCTTCCGGGTCGTCGTCCACTACTCCGGCACGCCCGAGACCGTCACCGACCCCGACGGCTCCGAGGAGGGCTGGCTGCCCACCGCCGACGGGGCGCTGGCGCTGGGCCAGCCGGTGGGCTCGATGGCCTGGTTCCCGGGCAACCACCACCCCTCCGACAAGGCCACCTACGCCCTCGCCGTCACCGTCCCCGAGGGACTGCGGGCGGTGTCCAACGGGGAGCCGGCCGGTGAGGAGACGAAGGACGGCCGCACGACGTTCCGCTGGCGCACCGCCGAACCGATGGCGAGCTACCTGGCGATGGTGGCGATCGGCCGGTACGACGTCCACCGCGGCGAGACGCCCGGCGGGCTGCCGGTGTTCACGGCCGTCGACCCCCGTCAGGCGGAGGCGGGCCGCGCGGCCGTGGACCTGCTCCCGGAGGTCGTGGAGTGGGGGCAGCGGCGGTTCGGGCCGTACCCGTTCTCCTCCACGGGTGCCGTCGTCGAACGCCCCGGGGACGCCGGGTACGCGCTGGAGACGCAGAACCGTCCCGTCTTCCCCGGCGCCCCCGACACGGCCCTGCTGGTCCACGAGATCGCCCACCAGTGGTACGGCGACTCCGTCACCCCGGCGACCTGGCGGGACATGTGGCTCAACGAGGGCTTCGCGACGTACGCGCAGTGGCTGTGGGAGGAGGACCACGGCGGCGACAGCGCGCAGCGCACCTTCGACCGCCTGTACGCCGGCTCGTACTTCCCGGACGCGGGGACCAACGCGGCGCTGTGGTCCTTCCCGCCCGCCGACCCGCCGGACGCGGCACACGTCTCCGCCACCCCCGTCTACTGGCGGGGCGCGATGGTCCTGCACATGGTCCGCAGGACCGCCGGTGACGACGCCTTCGGCCGGCTGCTGCGCGGCTGGGCGGCGGAGCACCGGCACGGCAACGCGGACACCGGCGACTTCACGCGGTACGTCGAGGAGTCGGTGCCGGACAAGGACTTCTCCCGGGTCTGGGAGGAGTGGCTGTACGGGAGCGGGCGGCCGGCGGACGCGTCCTAGGCCGGGCCCGGGGCGGAGGCGGGGTCCGGTGCCGTGGCGGGGGCGGTGAGCGGTTTGCGCAGGACCGTGCACGGGCGGCCGAGGCGGTGGTCCCGGCGGTGGTCGACCGCCGTGTAGCCGAGGGCGGTCCAGAAGGCGAGGCCCGTGGTGTTGTCGTCCAGCACGGCGAGGCGTACGGCGGTACGGCCGGCCGCGCGCAGGCGGTCCTCGACGAGCTCCGCGAGGCGGCGGCCGTGGCCCCGGCCGTGCAGGCTCGCATCCACCATCAGCAGACCGATCCACGGATCGGGGTCGGCGGGGTCGGGGTGGACCGCGAGGGTGACGGCGATCCCGACGAGGAGTCCCTCGCCGCGGGCCAACAGGACTTCCGTGTGCGGGTCGGCCAGTTCCCGGGCGAGCTCGGCCGCCACCTGCTCGGGCCGGATGTCGTACGGGTCGGGGAAGTCGCCGCTGAGGGCGTGGAACGCGTGGTTGGAGGCGTACAGGGCGGTGATCTCCGTCAGCACGGGGCCGGGGAGGTCACCGTCCGGGGACGGGCGCAGGGGGTCGAGGAACACGGGGGCAACGTAGCGCGTGGCGGGGCGGGCACGGCGGAGCCCCCGCCCGGCGAACGCGGGCGGGGGCTCCGTCGGGCCGGTCGCGGGGCGACCGTCAGACGTTCACGCCGAAGTCCTGGGCGATGCCCACGAGGCCCGAGGCGTAGCCCTGGCCGACGGCACGGAACTTCCACTCCGCGCCGTTGCGGTAGAGCTCGCCGAAGACCATGGCGGTCTCGGTGGCGGCGTCCTCCGACAGGTCGTAGCGCGCGATCTCGGCGCCGCCGGCCTGGTTGACGATACGGATGTACGCGTTGCGCACCTGGCCGAAGTTCTGGCTGCGGTTCTCGGCGTCGTAGATCGAGACCGGGAAGACGATCTTGTCGACGTCGGCCGGGAGGGCCGCCAGGTTGACGTTGATCGCCTCGTCGTCGCCCTCGCCCTCACCGGTGCGGTTGTCACCGGTGTGGACGATGGTGTTGTCCGGCGTCTGCTTGTTGTTGAAGAAGACGAAGTGGGCGTCGGAGTAGACCTTGCCCTGCGTGTTGACCGCGATCGCCGACGCGTCGAGGTCGAAGTCCGTTCCCGTGGTGGTGCGGACGTCCCAGCCGAGGCCCACGGTGACGGCGGTCAGGCCCGGAGCCTCCTTGGTGAGCGAGACGTTGCCACCCTTGGACAGGCTTACAGCCATTGTTGGGAGTCCCTTCCCTCGTGTACGTACGGCTATGAAGCTACAGCTACCACCTTGAACGCCGGAGGGGGTGCGCGAGGTTCCGGGTCTCTTTACTTTCTTTACCCGACTGCGGATATTCGGGTGACGTGGCCGGTGCGGGCGCGGGAACCTGTATGTCATGTCCGGTCCCTATGTCGTACGCGGCTCCGTCTCCCTGCCCGAGGCCGAGCTCATGTGGCGTTTCTCCAGGTCGTCAGGGCCGGGCGGGCAGCACGTCAACACCAGCGACACGCAGGTCGAACTGCGGTTCGACCTCGCCCGGACCGAGGCGCTGCCCGAGGTGTGGAAGCAGCGGGCGCTGGAACGGCTGGCGGGGCGGCTGCACGACGGGGTGGTCACCGTACGGGCGTCGGAGCACCGGTCGCAGTGGCGGAACCGGGAGGCGGCGGCGGTGCGGCTGGCCGCGTTGCTGGCGGAGGCCACGGCGCCGCCGCCCCGGCCGCGGAGGGCCACGCGGGTGCCGCGGGGGATCAACGAGCGGCGGCTCAGGGAGAAGAAGCGGCGGTCGGAGACCAAGCGGGGGCGCTCCGCGCGGGACTGGTGAAAGGGGGGGCGGGCCATACCGTTGTTCTTCACCCGCGGGCCGGTGGGGGCTTGGCGCGCAGTTCCCCGCGCCCCCTGGGGTGGTGTCCGCCCGTGGGTTTCTGCGGGTGGGCGGGGGTTGGGTGTTCTTACAGACGTAGGACTCCTACGTGCTCCTCGTTGACCGTCTCGGTCGTCTTCTCGAAGCCCAGGGTGAGGTAGAAGTTCTCCGGGCCGTGCTCGCCGGGGTGCCAGGTGACGTGAAGGGTCTTCGTGCCGCGGCGGCGTAGTTCCTCGGCCACCGCGTCCACCGCGAAGCGGCCGTAGCCCTTGCCCTGTTCGTCCGCCGCGATGTTCAGGCGCCACAGGCCGGAGCGGATGTCGGTGCCGTCGTCGCGCCAGTCGATGTCGAGGAACGCCATCACGAAGCCCACCACGCGGCCGTCGTCGACGATCAGGCGGGGCCACGCCCGGTCGGGACGGACGTACGCCTCGGCGAGGGAGTGGGCCACCGGGTCGACGGCGAACTCCTGCTCCGGGCGGACCCGCAGGGCGAGGGCGGCCTCGAGGTTCGCCGGTGTGAGCTCTTCGAGGCGCGGGGCCCTGGTGGTCGTCATGCGGGGAGGGTAGGCGGGGACAACGGCGGCGGTAAAAGGGATTTCGGGAACGCTCAGCCCAACTGGCGGTAACGGCCCCGGAAGTAGGCGAGCGGGCCGCCCTCCGCGCTCGGCACGGCGGCCGTCATCACGCGGCCGATCACCAGCGTGTGGTCACCGGCCCGCACCCGCTGTTCGGTACGGCACTCCAGCGTCGCCAGCGCGCCGCCCACCAGGGGGGCCCCGGTGTACTCGCCGCGCCGGTAGGGGATGTCCGCGAACAGCAGACGGTCGCTGACCCGGCCCTTCATCGAGAAACGCCCCGCGATGTGGCGCTGGCTCTCGGACAGCACGGACACCGCCCACAGCGGCTGCTCCTCGAGCAGCTCGTCCATGCGGGAGCCCTCGCGCAGGCTGACCAGCACCAGCGGCGGGTCCAGGGAGACCGACAGGAAGGCGGTTGCGGTCATGCCGACGTCCTCGCCGGCCGGTGCCCCGGGGTCGTCCGGGTCCAGCGGCGGCTCCACGGCGGTCACCAGGACCACTCCGGCGGCCAGACGGGACATGGCGGCACGGAACTCGTCGTTGCTCACCCCTTCAGCATGCAGGGCGGTGGACGGAACGGTGATCGGGACGGAGGCGGCGGGAGTGTTCAGCACACCGGGAACGCTAATCTCCGCTTCACGGGCACCGCATCGGACCCTGGCCCGAACCGGGACCTAGGACCAGCGGCCGATCCGGGCACGAATCATGCACAATCACCACACAATCCGCGTCGCGGATATGGGTCGGGATACCGCGCGTAGACCACGCAATTGTTCACGTTTAGCTGTGACTTGAGTCACAAGGGGCGATAATTGTTGACCCTGTGTACCGGGTGAGCAGCGCGCTGTGATTCAGTGGCGGGGAAGCTGCTGCGACGATACGCCGAAGATGACCCTTGATGCGCTGCGAGGTCTCGGGGGGAGGGCGAGGATGGAGACCGAGTCGGAACCCTACGTCCGTCTGGCATCCCTGCGACAACTCCACCGCGCCATGGCCGACATGAACACGGCCCGCAGCCTGGCGGACACGTTGCAGACGGTCGCCGACGGCGTCGTGGGCGCCCTCGGGTACGAGCTGGCCTGCGTCAATCTCGTACGTCCCGACGGCGATCTCGTGGTCGCCGCCCTCGCCGGGAACGCGGCCGCCGAGGCCCTCATCACCGGCCGCGTCGGCTCGCGGGACTCCTGGGAGCGCCGGCTCACCATGGGCGAGCGCTGGGGCGACCTGATCTTCATACCGCACACCGAGGGCTGGGTCCTCGACGACGACGACGTCCCGCAGTGGTACACCGACGGCCCCGCTCCGCGCTTCGAGGACGAGTGGCACCCCGCCGACCGCCTCTTCGCCCCCATGTACGCGCCCGGGCCGCAGGGCGGCGGCACCTCCGGCGAGCTGATCGGCGTGCTCTCCGTCGACCGCCCGCGCAACGGCCGCAGGCCCGGCGCCTGGGGCCGCGAGGCCCTGACGATGTACGCCTTCCAGGCCGCCATCGCCATCAGCAACGCCCGGCTGCGCTCCAACATGCAGCGCGCCCTGGTCCGCCTGGAGCGTGAGCAGCAGGCGCTGCGGGCCAGCGAGGAGAGCTTCCGGCAGGCCTTCGAGTACGCCCCCTCCGGCATGGCCATCGCCGAGATGGGCGGCGACCAGCACGGCCGCATCCTGCGCACCAACGACGCCCTGTGCCGTCTGCTGGGCCGGCCCGCCTCCGCGATGCGCCGCTACTCCTTCTCCGACCTGGTCCACCCCGAGGACATAGGCACCCTGCTGCGCACCTCCGCCGAGGGCGGCCGGGCGGAGCTGCGGCTGTGCCGCCGCGACGGCAGCTACGTCTGGGTCTCCCTGCGCAACTCCGTGGTCGCCGACGCCGCCGACGGACCGCGCTTCCTGCTCACCCACGTCGAGGACATCGAGGAGCGCAAGCGTCGCGAGCTCCAGCTCGCCCACCGCGCCTCCCACGACTCGCTCACCGGACTGCCGAACTCCGCTGAACTGCGCGCCCGGCTCTCCTCCCGGCTGTGCCGGCAGCAGCCGCAGACGCTGCCCGCCGCCGTGGACTCCATGGAGCCCTACGAGTCCTTCGACTCCCACGACGCCTACGGCCCGCCCGCCTTCGACCGGGGGCACGACTTCGACTTCCCGCCCGGCAGCGACGACTACGACGGCTACGACCACCATGTGCACACCGTCGCGCCCGCTTCGGACGCCGACGACGGCACCAAGGGGCTCGCGGTGCTCTTCTGCGACCTCGACGGCTTCAAGTCGATCAACGACCGCTTCGGGCACAACGCGGGCGACGCGGTGCTCATCGAGGTCGCCCGCCGGCTCAGCAACGGCGTGCGGGACGGCGACACCGTGGCCCGGCTCGGAGGTGACGAATTCGTCATCCTCGCCGACGGCCTCGGCCGGGCCGACGCACAGGACCTCGCGGTCCGGCTGCGCAACGAGATCATCCAGCCCATCCGGGCCGAGGGGCGGGCCGTCCGGGTCGGGGCCAGCTTCGGCATCGGATGGGCCCACTGCGGGATGACGGCCGACGAAGTGTTGAAATCGGCCGACGAACGGATGTACGTCGAGAAACGATCTCGTCCCAAACAGCACCGGCGCGCCGGCTGACGTGCAGGTCGGCCGATTGATGCGGTCCGCATCACCCTTTCGGGTCAGGGAGACCGGGTAGGCTCGCCTTCTCCGCACACGTACGCACCCGATCCGCAGCTAGGAGCACAGGGGATGACGCCCGGCAACAACGGCGCGAGCACGCCCGAGGACGACGACCCGTTCGGCTACCTGTACGCCGACGGGCAGGCCAACGGAGCCCAGCCGCCGTCCGGGGGCTACGGCTACCCGAACTCGGTCAACCGGGTGCGGCCGGTCGGGACCCGCCAGTACGGCCAGCCGGGCCCCGCCCCGCAGGCACCGCCCCAGCAGGGCGCCTACGGCCAGCCGAACACCCACTACGCCGCCCCGGAGACGCTGCCGGGCGGCGCGACCACCGCGCACTCCCCGCAGCCGTCGCACGGCGGGGGCGGCCGGGGCCGCGGCCCGAACACCAAGGGGCTGCTGATCGGCGCGATCGCCGTGGTCGCCGCGGTCGTGATCGGCATCGGCGTGGCCATGATCAGCGGTGACGACGACGACAAGGGCGGCAACGAGGCGGGCCCCACCCCGACCGCGACCCAGGACACCGGCAACCCGAGCCCTTCGTCCTCGGAGGACGACAAGGGCGAGGACGAGGTGAAGCTGCCCACCATCGACGCCAAGGCCCTGCGCCTCGACGGCGGGGCGACCGTCGCGTCGGAGTTCGAGGGCGCGAAGGCCGACGGCGGCGTCTACGTCACCGGCTTCAACAAGGTCGGTGCGAAGGTCACATGGACCGTCAGCGGCGTCAAGGCCGGCAGCTACCGCTTCTACGTGCAGTACGGCATCCCCGGTGAGGACGCCGACGCGACCGTCGTGGTCAACGGCAAGGCCGAGAGCCGCCCGCTGAACATGAAGAACTTCGCCAAGAGTCCCAAGGGTGAGTGGGACAAGGGCTGGCAGAACACCTGGGCCAGCGTGAACCTCAACGAGGGCACCAACACCATCGAACTGGCCTGCAACGACGGCAACAAGTGCAACGCCGTCCTCGACCAGTTCTGGCTCGCGGAGCCGGAGTAGAGGGAGTACGCCCCTCAGGCCGCCGTGGCCACGCCCGTGACGGTGACCGTGGTCAGGAACTGTTCGTAGACCGCAGTGTCGAACTCCCCGGCGACCGGGGAGAGGACCGTGGCCGCCGAGAGGGCCGTGGCGTGGGTCAGGCGGTCGGGCCAGGGGCGGTGGTCCGTCAGTGCCGACAGCAGGCCCGCGACGGCCGAGTCGCCCGCGCCGGTCGGGTTGCCGGCCAGGCGGGCCGGAGGGGTCGCGCGCCAGTGGCCCTCCGGGGTCACCGCGAGCAGGCCCTCCGCGCCCAGTGAGGCGACGACCGCGCGGGCCCCGCGCCGGCGGGCGTCCTGGGTGGCGCGCAACGGCTCGTGGAACCCGGTCAGTTCGGCGAGTTCCTCGGCGTTCGGTTTGATGATGTCGGGCCGGCCGGCCACGCCGCGGCGCAGCGCCGCACCGCTGGTGTCGAGCAGCACCGGGACCCGGGCCGCGCGGGCCCTGCGGACCAGCCCCGCGTACGCGCCCACCGGGACGCCCGGGGGCAGGCTGCCGCACAGGGCCACCGCGGAGGCGGACGCCAGCAGGTCCTCGTAGACCTCCTGGAAGGCGGACCACTCGGCGTGGGTGATGTCCGGGCCGGGCTCGTTGACGTGGGTGGTGGCGCCCGTGCGCTGGTCGACCAGGGTCACCGTGCGCCGGGTGGTGCCGGCGACCGGGACCAGGGCGTCCGTCAGGTGCGGGACCTCGGTGAGCCGGTCCCGCAGGACACGTCCCGTCAGGCCGCCGGAGAAGCCGGTGACGGTCACCTCGTGGCCGAGCGCGGCCAGCACCCGCGCCACGTTGACGCCCTTGCCGCCGGGGCGTTCCAGCACCTCGGACACCCGGTGCGAGGCGCCCGCCCGCAGGGACGGGACGCGATAGGTGACGTCGAGAGCGGTGTTCAGCGTGACCGTGAGAATCACCGGGCCGACCTCCCCCTCTTGCCTGCCTTCCGTGGGCCCCTGGCGACACGATCATGCCAAAAGGAAGGCGGTCGGCCCACCCCCAGGACCGGCCACCCTGTGCCGATCCTGGGGACGGATCAGGCCAGTTGGGGAGCGACCACCCATTCTCCCCGGCGCATCACGCCCACCAGGTCGAAGGCGTCGTCCAGGACGACCAGGTCGGCGTCCTTGCCGGGCTCCAGCGAGCCGATGCGGTCGTCCAGTTCCAGCAGCCGCGCCGGGTTGGCGGAGATCGCCGCGACGACGTCCTCCACGGGCAGCTTGTCCACCGTCACCGCCCGCTTGAAGGCGCGGTCCAGGGTGAGCGTGGAGCCGGCGATCGAGTTGCCCTCGACCAGGCGCGCCACTCCGTCCGCGACCTCGACCTCCAGCGGGCCGAGCATGTAGCGGCCGTCGCCGAAGCCGGCCGCGTCCATCGCGTCGGTGATGAAGGCGACCCGCTCGCGGCCCGCGTGGTGGAAGGCCAGCTGCAGCGCGGCCGGGTGCAGGTGGGTGCCGTCGTTGATCAGCTCGACGGTGACCCGCTCGTCCTCCAGCAGCGCGGTGATCGGGCCGGGGGCGCGGTGGCCGAGCGGCGGCATCGCGTTGAACAGGTGGGTGGCGACGCTCGCGCCCGCGTCGACGGCCGCCAGGGTCTGCTCGTAGGTGGCGTCGGTGTGGCCCACGGCCGCGATCACTCCGTGCTCGACGAGCAGCCGTACGGAGTCCAGGCCGCCCGGGAGCTCGGTGGCCAGGGTCATCATCCGGGCGTGGCCGTGGGCCGCGTCGATCAGCTTGCGGACCTCGGCCGGGTCGGGGGCGCGCAGCAGGCTCTCGTCGTGCGCGCCCTTGCGGCACGGGGAGATGAACGGCCCCTCGAAGTGGATGCCGGCGATGTCGCCCTGCTGGGCCAGCTCCGCCAGCATCCCGGCGTGCCGGGCGAGGAAGTCCAGGTCGCCGGTGACGGCGGAGGCGACCAGGGTGGTGGTGCCGTGCAGGCGGTGGGTGCGCACGCCCTGGAGGACGTCCTCGGC
This sequence comes from Streptomyces sp. NPDC085937, assembly GCF_044540535.1. Classification (NCBI taxonomy): domain Bacteria; kingdom Bacillati; phylum Actinomycetota; class Actinomycetes; order Kitasatosporales; family Streptomycetaceae; genus Streptomyces; species Streptomyces sp. NPDC085937. The sequence goes on from NZ_JBITSH010000005.1 coordinate 122,911, forward strand.
GTCGCCGCCGGCGAAGGACGCCCCGCCGCCGCCGTGGTTGTGGAGGTCGACGAAGCCGGGGACCAGCCAGTGACCGCTCAGGTCGACCGTCTCGGCCGTGCCTCCCGCCGGTGTCGGGCCGGGGGCCGTGGCCGCGATGCGCGTGCCCTCGACGGTCACGCTTGCGCCGTCCACGGTCCCGGTGGGCAGGACCACCCGGGCACCGGTGAGAACCTTGGTGGGGGCCATCAGGTGGTTACCTCCGAGGGATCAGTGGTCTCGATCGAGGGATCGGTGGTCTCGATCAGGTCCCAGGCGAGAAGCCCCGCGCCCAGGCATCCGGCGGTGTCCCCGAGAGCCGCGGGGACCAGGGACGGGAGCTTCTGGAAGGTGACCCGCCGTCGGACGGCCTCCCGCAGCGGTGTGAACAAGGTTTCCCCCGCCTCGGCCAGCCCGCCACCGATGATCAGCGTGCGGGGGTCCAGCAGGGTGAGCGCGGTGACCAGCCCGTCGGCGAGGGCGTCCACCGCGTCCTGCCACACCCGCACCGCCCGGGCGTCCCCCGACTCCACGGCCTTGGCGCAGTCCGCCGCGTCCGCGTCCGGGTCGCCGCAGGCCGCCGCCCACGCCTGGCTCACGGCCGACGCGGACGCGAACCGCTCCAGACAGCCGCGCTGACCGCAGGGACACGCGGTGCCGCCGGGCCGTACGACGATGTGGCCGATCTCGCCCGCGAAGCCGTGCGCCCCCGCCTCGACCCGGCCGTCGATGCCGATGGCGCCCGCGATGCCGGTGCCGAGCGGGACGAACAGGAAACGGTCGGCGCCGCGCCCGGCCCCGATCCGGCCTTCGGCCAGGCCGCCGGTGCGCACGTCGTGGCCGAGCGCCACGGGGATGCCGCCGAGCCGTTCGGTGAGCAGGGCGCGCAGCGGGACGTCCCGCCAGCCGAGGTTCGCCGCGAACGCGGCGATGCCCTCCGCCTCGTCGACGATGCCGGGGACGGCGACCCCGGCGGCCGACGCCGGTTCGCCGAGTTCGCGGATGCCGTGGGCGCGGAGGTCCGCCGCGAAGCCGAGGATGCCCTCGACGACGGCGTCCGGGCCGCGCTCACGGCCGGTGGGGCGGCGGGCCTGGTACAGCAGCTCGCCGTCCGCCCCGACCAGGGCGGCCTTCATCCCGGTGCCGCCCACGTCGAGGGCGATGACATGTTTCACGGGGAACAGTGTGGCCCGCCGACCCGCAAGAGGTCTAGTCCACTCACGTGGTGTAGACCTTATTCCGATTATCGGAACGACGGACGGCGCTCGGCGCCGGGCAGGGGAGAGCACGTGCAGCGGCGGGTCAGGACAAGGACGATCGCGGCGGTGTCCGCGCTGGGACTGGCAGCGGTCCTCGGCGGATGCGGGGTCGGCGGCGAATCCTCCGACGTGACCCTCACCCTGGTCGCCGCCGACTACGGCAACGGCGCGGCGGACAGCTCCAAGAAGTACTGGGCCGGCCTGGTCGACCGCTACGAGTCCGACCACCCGGGCGTGACCGTCGACGTCAGCGTCTACTCGTGGAACGACGTCGACCGCAAGGTCAAGGAGATGGTCGACGCCGGCGACCCGCCGGACATGGCCCAGATCGGCGCGTACGCCGACTACGCCTCCCAGGGCCTGCTCTACCAGGCCGGTGACCTGCTCTCCATCCCCGTCCAGGCGGACTTCCTCCCGCAGCTCTCCACCGCGGGCGAGGTGAACAGCGTGCAGTACGGCATGCCGTTCGCCGCGTCCACGCGGCTGCTGTTCTACAACAAGGAGCTGTTCCAGGAGGCCGGGCTCACCCCGCCGACGACCTGGGACGAGCTGGCCGAGTGCGCCGAGGCACTCAAGGCGCGCGGGGTGACGTACCCCTACGCGCTGCCGCTCGGCCCGGAGGAGGCGCAGGCCGAGACCATGCAGTGGATGCTCAGCAACGACGGCGGCTACACCGACGTCGGCGGCACCTACGGCATCGACTCCACCGAGAACGTCGAGACCTTCAGCTGGCTGCGGGACGAACTGGTCGGCAAGGGCCTCACCGGGCCCGTCGCGCCGGGCAAGCTGAACCGGGCCAAGGCGTTCGAGGCGTTCGCCGCCGGTGACGTCGGCATGCTCAACGGGCATCCCTCACTGATGGAGATGGCCGAGAAGAAGGGCGTGAAGTACGGCATGGTGCCGACGCCGGGGGCCGACGGCGTGACGTCCTCCACGCTCGGTGTCACCGACTGGATGACGGCGTTCGAGAAGAACGGGCACCGCGACGAGATCGGGGACTTCCTCGACTACGTCTACAGCGAGCGGAACGTGGTCGCCTTCTCCCGTGAGTACGACCTGATGCCGGTCACCAACTCCGCGTCGCGGGCGATGTCCTCGTCCGGGCAGGACAAGGAACTCAAGCCGTTCATCGACCAGTTGCCGCTCTCGGAGCTGTACCCGGTGGGCAAGACGTCCTGGGCGGCCGTGAACGCCGGGGTCAAGAAGCAGATCGGCAAGGCCGTGGAGCCGAACGGCAGCCCGGCGGGCGTGCTGGGCGGGCTTCAGGCGACGGCCGTGCGGACGGAGAACGCGGGGTAGCCTGCCGCCATGGGTGACGGTGAGGAGCTGGGGCGCCTCGAGCGGGATGTGCTCGCGCTGGAGCGGCGGGGGGCCGTGTCGCCGGGGGCGAAGGAGCGGGTGATCCGGGAGGAGCTGGGGTTGGCGCCGGTGCGGTACTACCAGCTGCTGAACGCCCTGCTGGACGATCCGCGGGCCCTGGCCCACGACCCCGTGACGGTGAACCGCCTGCGGCGCATCCGGGACGCCCGACGCGCCGAGCGGTGACCGTCCCGGGGCGGAGCCCCGGGGACGGGACGGGAAGGGGCGGCGGGGGCGAAACCGCTCAGGCGAGCCGGTCAGCCAGTGACCGCAGCAGCCTGACCACCCCCGACGGGCCGTCGACCACCAGGTCGGCCCGTTCGCGGAGCTCCGTGACCTCCTCGCTGCCGCTGCACACCAGCACCCCCGGCGTCCCGGACGCCCGCAGCTTGTCGACGGCGGTGAAGGCCGCCAGGTCACCCAGGTCGTCACCGGCGTAGAGCACCGCCTCCGCCCTGATCTCCCGCGCGTACTCCAGCAGCGCGACCCCCTTGTCCATGCCCGGCGGCCGCAGCTCCAGGACCATCCGACCCGGCTCGACGACGAGCCCGTGCCGGGTCGCCAGGTCGGCCAGCGGCTCGCGCAACGCCTCGAACGCGGCCTGCGGATCGGCGGCCCTGCGGGTGTGGACGGCCACCGCCCGCCCTTTCTCCTCGATCCAGGTGCCCTGCCAGGCACCCGCCCGGTCCAGCAGCCCCGGCAGCTCCGCGCGGGCGGCGGCGACGCCCGGGTGCGGGGCGGGCGCGGTGACCGTGCCGGTGGCGGCGTCCCAGCGCTCGGCGCCGTAGTGACCGAGCACCACCAGGTGCTCCAGACCGGACACGCCCGCGAAGCCTCCGTGGCGCACGGCGACGCCCGGCGGGCGGCCGGTGACGACCGCGACCGCCGCGACCTTCGGGGCGAGCGCTGCGAGCGCGGGCACCGCGTCCGGGTGCGCGCGGGCCTGCTCCGGATCGGCGACGATCGGTGCGAGGGTCCCGTCGAAGTCGAGCCCGATCAGTGCCTTGCCGGGACGGGCGAGCAGCGCGTCCAGCCCATCCCGCCCGGCCTGTGCGGCGGGCGTCGGCAGGGCTCCGGGGTCGGTGGAATCCGTGTGACTGGCCATGTGCCCCAACCTATCCACGCATGCCCCGTGTCACGCCTCGCGCAGCGCCTCCAGCTGGTCCAGGAACCAGCGGGCCGGGGGCAGCGCGGTCGCCGCCGCGGCCAGGCGCTTGCCGCGCTCGGTGCGGTCCTCCGGGCGCATCGACAGGGCCTCGTGCAGCGCCTCGGCGGTCTCCACGACGTCGTACGGGTTGACGGTGATCGCGTCGTCGCCCAGCTCCTCGTGGGCGCCCGCCTCCCGGGACAGCACCAGCGCGCAGCCCGTGTCGGAGACCACCGGGACCTCCTTGGCGACCAGGTTCATGCCGTCGCGGATGGGGTTGACCAGGGCGACGTCGGCCAGCCGGTAGGCGGCCAGCGAGCGCGCGAAGTCGTCCTTGACGTGCAGCACGACCGGACGCCAGCCCGGGGTGCCGTACCGCTCGTTGATCTCGTCGGCGAGCCGCTGCACCTCGGCGGTGTAGTCGCGGTAGACGGCGAGGTCCTGCCGGGAGGGGTAGGCGAAGGCGACGTGCACGACGCGCTCGCGCCACTCGGGGCGGCCGTCCAGCAGCTGCCGGTACGCCAGCAGGCCGCGCACGATGTTCTTGGACAGCTCGGTGCGGTCCACCCGGACGATCGTCCGGCGCCCCTCGCCGATCTCCTCCTTCAGCGCGGCCATCCGCTCGGCCACGTCCGCCTCGTGGGAGCGGGCGCGCAGGAAGTCCGCGTCGGCGCCCAGGCCGTGCACCCCGATCCGGGTGTCGCCGAGCCCGTCCGCGAAGCGCTCGCAGCACGCGGTGAACGCGTCCGCCCAGCGGCGGGTGAGGAAGCCGAGCCGGTCGGCGCCGAGCATCCCGCGCAGCACCTGGCGCGCGATGTCACCGGGCAGCAACGCGAAATACTCGGGCGGCGCCCACGGGGTGTGCGAGAAGTGGCTGATGCGCAGGTCGGGGCGGAGTTCGCGGAGCATCCCGGGGACCAGCGTGAGGTGGTAGTCCTGCACCAGCACCGCCGCGCCCTCGGCCGCCTCCTGCGCCAGCGCCTCGGCGAACGCCCGGTTGTAGGTCTCGTAGGAGGCCCACTGCCGGCGGAACTCCGCGTCGAACACGGGCTCCAGCGGGGTCTGGTACAGCATGTGGTGCACGAACCACAGCACCGAGTTCGCGATGCCGTTGTACGCGTCAGCGTGCACGTCCGCCGGGACGTCCAGCATCCGCACGCCGTCCTCGCCCACCCCGCGCCGCACGGCCTCGCGGTCGCCGTCGGACAGCGCCGAGCACACCCACAGCGCACCCGCCTCAGGACCGATCGCGGAGAGGCCGGACACCAGTCCGCCGCCACCCCGCTTGGCCCGCAGCGAACCGTCGTCCGCCACCTCGTACGACACCGGCCCCCGGTTGGAGGCGACCAGCACCTGAGCTGCACCGAAGCTTGAAGCCATACGCCTCAACCTAGCCCGGCCCCCCGGGCCTCAAACGTGCCGGTGCGTCACACCGGCCGGCGGCGGCCGGGTCAGGCCACCCGGCGCGCCTGGTACTCCTCGATCTCCGTCATCGGCGGCCGTTCCTCCGTGTCCACCGAGTACGTGCGGGGCTCGAAGGCGTCCCCGGCCCGCTCGAACTGGGTCAGCGACGGCCGCAGCAGATGCGCGCGGGCCAGCCGCAGCTGAGCGGTGCGGTAGATCGCGGCGGCCATCCGGCCGAGCGCCTGCCCGTCCTGGTGCCGGTGCTTGCGCACGCCCACGTCGACCTGGGCCAGTGCGTCCAGGCCGACCAGGTGCAGGGCGTCGACGAGCATGCCCAGCTCCACGCCGTACCCGACGGGGAACGGGAGCTGTTCCAGAAGGCCGCGGCGGGCCGCGTACTCGCCGCCCAGCGGCTGCACGAACCCGGCGAGCTGCGGCCAGTGCATGTTGAGCAGCGGGCGGGCCATCAGCTCCGTGACCCGGCCGCCCTGCCCGGCGCCCGCGCCGGTGGTGCTCCCGTCGGCCGTCGTCATCGGCCGGTCGTACATGGCCTTGACCAGCTGGACGCCGGGGTCGGTGAGAAGCGGGCCGACGATGCCGGTGACGAAGTCGGAGGAGAAGTCCCTCAGGTCGGCGTCGACGAAGCACACGATGTCGCCGCGGGTGACCAGCAGCGACCGCCACAGCACCTCGCCCTTGCCGGGCACGGCCGGTATGCGGGGCAGGATCGCGTCCCGGTGCACCACCCGCGCGCCGGCCGCCGCGGCCTCCTCGGCGGTGCGGTCGGTGGAGCCGGAGTCGATCACCACCACCTCGTCGACCAGCGGCACCTGGAGCACCAGGTCGTGCCGGATGACGGAGACGATCTCGCCGACCGTGGCCTCCTCGTCGAGCGCGGGCAGCACCACGCTCACCGTCTGCCCCGAGGCCCGTTTCGCCGCCAGGATCCGGTGCAGGGGACGGTCGGCCACCGACCAGGAGCGCTCGATCAGCCAGCGCTCGACTTCTTCCAGCACGGTCCGGGCTCCTCACTGGCCGGTGATCCATCTCGGGGTTCGGACGGCTCCCGCCGCCGTCCGGGCCTTCGGTTACAGTCTTGAACAACGCCGAAGGGCCCCGCATCCCGGGGTGCACGGCGCACAACTGAACACCGCTCATCCAGAGGGGCAGAGGGACACGGCCCGATGAAGCCCCGGCAACCCTCCAGTCGGTTCCTGTCACGCGGACGTGGCGAGGCTCCCGGCTAGGGAAGGTGCCAAATCCGTCTCACGGCGAAGTGCGTCGTGAGGAAGATGAGGAGAAAGGGCCTCGCCTCCATGGCTGTGCAGACTTTTGCAAGCACCACCGACTCCGCGAACACCGTCGACCTCGGCCCCGCCGCCGCGCTGTCCTGTCGCGAGTGCGGCCACCGCGTGCCCCTCGGTCCGGTCTTCGCCTGCGAGGAGTGTTTCGGCCCGCTGGAGATCGCCTACGACTTCTCGGGTTACGACACCGAAGAGCTCCGCAAGCGCATCGAGGCGGGTCCCGCGAACATCTGGCGCTACGCGCCGCTGCTGCCCGTCCCCGCGGACGTGGCGACCAAGCCCAACCTGAACCCGGGCTGGACCAAGCTGGTCCGGGCCGACAACCTGGCCCGCGAGCTGGGCGTCACCGGCGGTCTCCACGTCAAGGACGACTCCGGCAACCCCACGCACTCCTTCAAGGACCGCGTCGTCGCCCAGGCCCTGGAGGCCGCGCGCGCCTTCGGCTTCACCACGCTCTCCTGCTCCTCCACCGGCAACCTGGCCGGCGCGGTCGGCGCCGCCGCCGCCCGGGCGGGCTTCCGCTCCTGCGTGTTCATCCCGCACGACCTGGAGCAGGGCAAGATCGTCATGGCCGCCGTCTACGGCGGCGAGCTCGTCGGCATCGAGGGCAACTACGACGACGTGAACCGTTTCTGCTCCGAGCTGATCGGCGACCCGGCCGGCGAGGGCTGGGGCTTCGTCAACGTCAACCTGCGGCCGTACTACGCCGAGGGCTCCAAGACCCTCGCGTACGAGGTCTGTGAGCAGCTCGGGTGGCGGCTCCCGGACCAGATCGTGGTGCCGATCGCCTCCGGCTCGCAGCTCACGAAGATCGACAAGGGGCTGCAGGAGCTGATCAGGCTCGGGCTCGTCGAGGACCGGCCGTACAAGATCTTCGGTGCCCAGGCCGAGGGCTGCTCGCCGGTGTCCACGGCGTACAAGGCGGGGCACGACGTGGTCCGGCCGCAGAAGCCGGACACCATCGCCAAGTCGCTGGCCATCGGCAACCCGGCGGACGGCCCGTACGTGCTCGACATCGCCCGGCGCACCGGCGGCGCGGTGGAGGACGTCACCGACGAGCAGGTCGTCGACGCGATCAAGCTGCTGGCGCGCACCGAGGGGATCTTCGCGGAGACCGCGGGCGGGGTCACGGTCGGCGTGACGAAGAAGCTGATCGAGAGCGGGGCGCTGGATCCGTCCCTCACCACGGTGGTGCTGAACACCGGGGACGGGCTCAAGACGCTGGACGCGGTGGCCGGGACCGGGCTGACGGCGACGATTCGGCCCAGCCTGGAGTCGTTCCGTGAGGCCGGGCTCGTCTGAGAGCCGTTTCGTCATCGTCCGCGGGCCGGTGGGGGCCGGTCGCGCCCGCGCGGCGGCAGCCGCACGTCGAACACAGCCCCGCGCCCCTGGGGTTGTCACCTGACCGGAGGTTCAAAGTGAGCGTTACCGTCCGTATCCCTACCATTCTGCGTACCTACACCGGTGGCAAGGCCGAGGTCGCCGCCGAGGGCGGGACCCTCGGCGAGGTCATCCAGGACCTCGAGAAGAACCACACCGGCATCGCCGCCCGGGTCCTGGACGACCAGGGCAAGCTGCGCCGGTTCGTCAACGTCTACGTGAACGACGACGACGTGCGGTTCGAGCAGGGCCTCGAAACGGCCACCCCGGACGGGGCCGGCGTCTCGATCATCCCGGCGGTCGCCGGAGGTTGATCATTACCTTCGGTAATGACGGTTACCGAGCGTTTGTGGCATTGCCCCTTCCGTGAGAGATGCGGAGGGGGCAATTCCATGGGATTGAGCGCGGTAGAGTTGGGGAACGCGCTCCCGATCCATTGATCGAGAACCCTGAATTCCTGCCGCTGACCCGACTGGATGTAGCCAAAGTGCGGGCTCCTTTCGCGGCTTTTGTCTCCTTCGCCCGGCCCGACTTGCCCTGAATTCTGGCGAATTCTTGTCACATTCCGGACCGGTGGCGTCCAGATTTCTCGTCCGATTGACCTGTTGCAGACGGCAGTTGGACAGATACATTCAGCCGCGGTCGACGCGTTCCGGCGCACGCCCCCAACCGTTGGGGGGTGAGGTCTGACCCGGGTCCGCGAAGTGTGGATCTGTGCAAGGGCCAGTAATAGGGGAGTTAGGCATGGCTCAGGGCACCGTCAAGTGGTTCAACGCGGAGAAGGGGTACGGCTTCATCGCGGTCGACGGTGGTGCGGATGTTTTCGTCCACTACAGCGCCATCCAGATGGACGGCTACCGCACCCTTGAAGAGGGCCAGCGGGTCGAGTTCGAGATCTCGCAGGGTCAGAAGGGCCCGCAGGCCGACATGGTTCGCGTCACCGCCTGAACGCGCTACCAGCCGCACGCACATCTTCTGCCGGCGAAGGGCCCGCACCTCTCGGGGTGCGGGCCCTTCGTCATGCCCTAGGCGCACGCGCCGCGCGCGCCGTGTTCGCCCGAGGCTGAGCGCGGACGTGAGCCCTTGGCGCCACTGGCTCGTAGGCCTCTGGGGAGCCTCTCGAACTTGCCGCCGCTCCGCGAGCGCGCCTTGCACTCTCGGGGGTCGAGTGCTAATCATTGGCGTTAGCACTCTGAAGGTGAGAGTGACAACGAAGGACCGGGTCGGTGAGGCCCGCCAGGTCACGTGGGGCAAGGAACCACACGGCCGGCGAGCCGTCCGTCGCGGGCGCGGGCGCGGTCCGAAGGAATCACCCCCAGTCCTGGAGGGACCACTTCACATGGCCAAGATCATCGCGTTCGACGAGGAGGCGCGGCGCGGCCTCGAGCGCGGCATGAACCAGCTCGCGGACGCCGTGAAGGTGACGCTCGGCCCCAAGGGCCGCAACGTCGTCCTCGAGAAGAAGTGGGGCGCCCCCACGATCACCAACGATGGTGTCTCCATCGCCAAGGAGATCGAGCTCGAGGACCCGTACGAGAAGATCGGCGCCGAGCTGGTCAAGGAAGTCGCCAAGAAGACGGACGACGTCGCCGGTGACGGTACGACCACCGCGACCGTTCTCGCCCAGGCCCTGGTCAAGGAGGGCCTGCGCAACGTCGCCGCCGGCGCCAACCCGATGGCCCTGAAGCGCGGTATCGAGAAGGCCGTCGAGGCCGTCTCCGCCGCCCTGCTGGAGCAGGCGAAGGATGTCGAGACCAAGGAGCAGATCGCTTCCACGGCCTCCATCTCCGCCGCCGACGTCCAGATCGGCGAGCTCATCGCCGAGGCCATGGACAAGGTCGGCAAGGAAGGCGTCATCACCGTCGAGGAGTCCCAGACCTTCGGTCTGGAGCTGGAGCTCACCGAGGGTATGCGCTTCGACAAGGGCTACATCTCGGCGTACTTCGCCACCGACATGGAGCGTATGGAGGCCGTCCTCGACGACCCGTACATCCTGATCGCCAACTCCAAGATCTCCAACGTCAAGGACCTGCTCCCGCTCCTGGAGAAGGTCATGCAGTCGGGCAAGCCGCTGCTGATCATCGCCGAGGACGTCGAGGGCGAGGCCCTGTCGACCCTGGTGGTCAACAAGATCCGCGGCACCTTCAAGTCCGTCGCCGTCAAGGCCCCGGGCTTCGGCGACCGCCGCAAGGCCATGCTCGGCGACATCGCCATCCTCACGGGCGGCGAGGTCATCTCCGAGGAGGTCGGCCTCAAGCTGGAGAACGCCACCGTCGACCTGCTGGGCAAGGCCCGCAAGGTGGTCATCACCAAGGACGAGACCACCATCGTCGACGGTGCCGGTTCCGCCGACCAGGTCCAGGGTCGCGTGAACCAGATCCGCGCCGAGATCGAGAACAGCGACTCGGACTACGACCGCGAGAAGCTGCAGGAGCGCCTGGCGAAGCTCGCCGGCGGTGTCGCGGTCATCAAGGCCGGTGCCGCCACCGAGGTGGAGCTCAAGGAGCGCAAGCACCGCATCGAGGACGCCGTGCGCAACGCCAAGGCGGCCGTCGAGGAGGGCATCGTCGCCGGTGGTGGTGTGGCCCTGCTGCAGGCCTCCCAGGTGTTCGAGAAGCTGGAGCTCGAGGGTGACGAGGCGACCGGCGCCAACGCCGTGAAGCTCGCCCTGGAGGCCCCGCTGAAGCAGATCGCCGTCAACGGTGGTCTCGAGGGCGGCGTCGTCGTGGAGAAGGTCCGCAACCTCACGGTCGGCCACGGTCTGAACGCCGCGACCGGCGAGTACGTCGACATGATCGCCGAAGGCATCATCGACCCGGCCAAGGTGACGCGCTCCGCGCTGCAGAACGCCGCGTCGATCGCCGCGCTGTTCCTCACCACCGAGGCCGTCATCGCCGACAAGCCGGAGAAGGCCGCGGCCCCGGCCGGCGGCGGCATGCCGGGCGGTGACATGGACTTCTGAGCCTGATCCGTCAGGTTCGGACCCGTCCGACGGTTCGAAGGGCGGCGCTCCCGTACGCGGGGGTGCCGCCCTTCGGCGTGTCCGGATGCCGCCGGAGTGACCTGTGTCATGGGGGTGCGCGGGGCGGGAATGGCGGAGCGCGCGTGGCGGTTCGGGCACAGTGAGTGCATTGCATGCACGTACACATACCGTCCAGTATCGCGAGGAGCCCCCACCGATGACCGTCGCCGCCTCCGAAGCCACCGGCCGTGCCGCCGACGTCCTGGCCCGCCCGGTCGCCCTCAACGGGCTGACCGTGCCGAACCGTCTCGTCATGGCGCCCATGACCCGTCAGTTCTCGCCGGGTGGTGTGCCGGGGGCGGACGTCGTGTCGTACTACGCCCGCCGGGCCGCCGCCGGGATCGGTCTGATCGTCACCGAGGGCACCTACGTCGACCACCCGTCCGCCGGAATCAGCGACCGGATCCCCCGGTTCCACGGTGAGGAGCAGCTCGCGGGCTGGGCGAAGGTCGCCGAGGCCGTGCACGCGGCCGGGGGCCGGATCATGCCGCAGCTGTGGCACGTCGGCATGGTGCGCGAGCACGGGCAGCCGCCGTTCCCCGAGGCGCCGGCGGTCGGTCCGTCGGGCCTGCGCCTGGACGGCACCGAGGGCGGCAAGGCCATGACCCAGGCCGACATCGAGGCCGTCGTCGCCGCGTTCGCCGAGGCGGCCGCCGCCGCGGAGCGCATCGGCTTCGACGGAGTGGAGCTGCACGGCGCCCACGGCTACCTCATCGACCAGTTCCTGTGGGCCGGCACCAACCGCCGCACCGATGCCTACGGCGGTGACCCGGTGGCCCGCACCAGGTTCGCCGTCGAGGTCGTGCAGGCGGTGCGTTCGGCCGTGTCGCCCGGCTTTCCGGTCGTCTTCCGCTTCTCGCAGTGGAAGTCGGACCACTACGGCGCCCGGCTCGCCGAGACCCCGCAGGAGCTGGAGGCGGTCCTCGCCCCGCTGGCGACGGCCGGTGTCGACGCCTTCCACGCGTCCACGCGCCGCTACTGGCTCCCCGAGTTCGACGGCTCCGACCTCAACCTGGCCGGCTGGGCGCGCAAGCTGACCGGCCGGCCCACCGTCACCGTCGGCTCGGTCGGTCTGGACGGCGAGTTCGGGCGTGCCTTCCTGGGCGAGGGGGCCGAGCTGCGCGGCATCGACGACCTGCTCGACCGTCTGGAGCGCGACGAGTTCGACATGGTCGCGGTGGGCCGCGCGGTCCTCCAGGACCCCGAGTGGGCGGCGAAGGTCCTGGGCGGACGCTTCGGCGAACTGAAGGCGTACGACGCGGCGTCACTCACGTCGCTGAGCTGAACCGAGCCGCCGGCCGGAAACGTCCTGAACCGGGTTCGGCCGGTCCTTGGGCGCGGCGCCCCCTCGCGACGGGGCGCCGCGCCCTCTCGTGCGTGGTGCATGTCATGCGACTGTCACATCGTTTTCATTTGCTTGCGTCAATCAAGGGACTTAAAGTTGCCTGAGTCAAGCAGAGCTGACTCATCCGGAGAACTCCCTCATGTCCGACGCACCCGAAAGATCCGTCACGACCGGCACCGCCGAGCCGCCCAGGACGGGTGCCGTGGTCCCCGTGCTGGCACTCAGCGGCATCGTGGTCTCGCTGATGCAGACCCTGGTCATCCCGATCGTGGGACAGCTGCCGCGGTATCTGAACGCCTCGGCGTCGGACACCGCCTGGGCCATCACCGCCACGCTGCTGGCCGCCGCCGTCGCCACCCCGATGACGGGCCGGCTCGGCGACATGTACGGCAAGCGCCGCATGCTGCTGGTCAGCATGGCCATGCTGGTCGTCGGCTCCGTCGTCGCCGGATTCAGCGACACCCTGACCCCGATGATCGTCGGCCGTGCCCTCCAGGGCCTGTCCTCCGGTGTCATCCCGCTGGGCATCAGCATCCTGCGTGACGAGCTTCCGGCGGAGCGGCTCGGCTCGGCCACCGCGATGATCAGCGCCTCGCTCGGCGTCGGCGGCGCGCTCGGCCTGCCCATCGCCGCGCTGATCGCCGACAACTTCGACTGGCACGCGCTGTTCTGGACGTCCGCCGCGCTCGGCGTGGTCGCGCTCGTCCTGGTCCTCGCGCTGGTGCCCGAGTCGAAGGTGCGGACCGGCGGACGCTTCGACCTGGTGGGCGCGGCCGGTATGGCCGCCGGACTGATCTGCCTGCTGCTGGCGATCTCCAAGGGCGGTGACTGGGGCTGGTCCAGCGGCACCACGCTCGGCCTGTTCGCCGCGTCCGTCGTCGTCCTGGTCGCCTGGGGCTTCTTCGAGCTGCGCACCGAGCGCCCGCTGGTGGACCTGCGCACCACCGCCCGTCCGCAGGTGCTGGTCACCAACCTCGCGTCCGTGGCGATCGGCTTCGCGATGTTCTCCATGTCGCTGGTCATCCCGCAGGTGCTGCAGCTGCCCGAGCAGACCGGCTACGGTCTCGGCCAGTCCCTGCTGAGCGCCGGTCTGGTCATGGCCCCGTCCGGCCTGGTGATGATGGCGCTGGCCCCGGTCTCGGCGCTGGTCTCCCGCGCCCGGGGGCCGAAGGTGACGCTGATGATCGGCGCGCTGATCGTGGCCGCCGGCTACGGGCTGAACGTCGCGCTGATGAGTGAGGTCTGGCACTTCGTGCTGGCGTCGTGCGTCATCGGCGCCGGCATCGGCTTCTGCTACGGCGCCATGCCCACGCTGATCATGGGTGCCGTGCCCGCCTCCGAGACGGGTGCCGCCAACAGCCTCAACACCCTGATGCGCTCCATCGGCACCTCCGTGGCGAGCGCTGTCGCCGGTGTCGTCCTGGCCCAGATGACCACGCGGTTCGGTCCGTACGCGCTGCCGTCGGAGGACGCGTTCCGTACGGTCCTCGCGCTCGGTGCCGGCGCGGCGTTGCTGGGCTTCGTCGTCGCCGCGTTCATCCCGAAGCAGCGGGGTGCCGCCGAGGCGGAGGCGCTGGTCGCCGAGGGCGGCGCGCCGGAAACCCCGCAGCCCGCCAAGGCGTAGCGCCGGGCGGGGTGAGCGAACGGCGGCCGCCGTCCCGGAGTCCGGGACGGCGGCCGCCGCATGCCGTCGCCCCGGCTCACCGGGCCGTGGGGGCCGGTGGGCTCAGAGGTTGCCCATCGGTTCGATGTCGACGCGGACCGGGGTGCCCCAGACGCGCAGCACCTCGTAGTCGGTGAACTCGTGCACGATCCGGTACGCCATCGCCGCGTGGGGTCCGCGCCGCTGGGCCGCGACGAAGAGTTCCGCCTCGTGCCGGTCCCGGCGCGGGGTCCCGCACAGCTGCCAGGTCTGGCCGTTCCACAGCTCCGGCAGCCAGCGCTGCTGCGGCTGCGGGCGGTCGCCGCGCACCCCGTAGCGGGAGGGCGCAGGGTCGGCGGGGCGGGCCTGCGGGGCCGGGCCGTTGAACTCGGCACGGCGGGCGGCGCGGCGCCGGGTCTCACAGAGCAGGCACAGGTCCGGGGCGCTCTCGTCGACCGGTCCCGTGGGGTGCTCGGCGCAGCGGGTGCTGGGCGCGGCCGTGGTGACGCTGTCCTCCAGCAGGTCCAGCGCGCGCCGCAGATCGGCCCGCACCTCGTGCAGCCGGCCGTCCGTGGTGTCGGCGGACAGGGCCTCGCCGTGCTCACCGAGCACGCGCAGGGCCCGGCCCAGGGCGGTGAGCTGTGCGTGGTTCATGGTGGCTTCTCCGGGTGAGGGGACTGCTCCAGTATCCCAGCGCCGGGCGGTCAGCTCCCCGTGGCGGCCAGCGCCGCCCGCAGATGGCCGTCGGACTCGTCGAGCAGGCGGGCGGCCGTCGGCCCGTCCACCCCGGCCAGCAGCACCAGGATCGCGTGCTTGACCTCGCCGTCCGTGGCGGCGAGGGCATGCTCGACGGCGTCGTCGTCGGCGCCCGTGACCTGGGCGACGATGCGGCGGGAGCGGGCGCGCAGCTTCTCGTTGGAGGCGCGCACGTCGACCATCAGGTTCCCGTAGGTCTTGCCGAGGCGGATCATCGTGATCGTCGAGATCATGTTCAGTACGAGCTTCTGCGCCGTGCCGGCCTTGAGGCGGGTGGAGCCGGTGAGGAACTCCGGGCCGACGACGACCTCGATGCCGTGCTCGGCCGCCGCCGCGAGCGCGCTGCCCCGGTTGCAGGACAGCCCCACGGTGAGCGCGCCCCGCTCGCGGGCGTAGGTGACGGCGCCGATCGCGTAGGGGGTGCGGCCGGAGGCGGAGATGCCGACCACCGTGTCGTCGGCGGTGAGACGCAGCGCGTCCAGGTCGGCCTCGGCGAGCTCGGGGGAGTCCTCGGCGCCCTCGACCGAGGTGACCATGGCGTCCGGGCCGCCCGCGATCAGGCCGACGACCCGCGCCGGGTCGGTGTTGAAGGTGGGCGGGCACTCGGAGGCGTCCAGCACGCCCAGCCGTCCCGCGGTGCCCGCGCCGGCGTGCACCAGCCGCCCGCCGCGGGCCATACGCTCCGCCACGGCGTCGATGGCGGCGGCGATCGCCGGCACCTGCTCGGCCACGGCGGCCGCGACCGTGGCGTCCTCGGCGTTCATCAGCCGCGCGATCTCGAGCGTGGGCAGCCGGTCGACGTCCGCCAGCTCCGGCCGGAACGCCTCGGTGGTCAGGGTCTCCAGCTGGGAGCGCAGATCACGGTCACGGGAGGTGGAGGTCATGGGCGGTGTCTTTCGGTCTGGGTCCTGGCGGCACACGGACGGGTGGGGCGGGGGCGCGCGGCCGGCCACGGACACCCGCGGCCGCGTCCGCGCGCGGGTGTCCTCACGGACTCCTGCGGCCCGCCCGGTGCCGGTGTGCCAGCGCCTCGTACGAGGCCGACAGGGCCGGTGCGGCCGCATCGTAGGTCCGCTGGGCGACACCCACGAACAGGCAATCCACGACCAGCAGTTGGCTCGTCCGGGAGGACATCGCGGCCGGGCGCAGCTCGCTCTCCCGGGCCGTGGACGTGGTCAGGACGTGGTCGGCGTACTGCGTGACGGGGCTGTCGGGGCGGCCGGTGACCGCGACCGTGGTGGCGCCGCGCTCGAAGGCCACCCGGAGCGGCTCGATGACGTCCCCCGTCGAACCGGAGTGGGTGATCGCGATCGCCACGTCGCCGGAGCGCAGCTGCACCGCGTTGGTGACGGCGAGGTGCGGGTCGCTGTGGGCGTGCGCCATCAGACCTATGCGCAGCAGCTTCTGGGTGAGATCCTGGGCCACCAGCCCCGACGCGCCGACGCCGTACACATCGGTGCGGCGGGCGCCCGCGAGGGCGGTCACGGCGGCGGCGAGCTGGACGGTGTCCAGCCCGGCGGCGGTGTCGGCGAGGGTCTGCTGCTCGTCGTAGGCGAGCTTGGCCACGACGTCGGCGATGGGGTCGTCCACCGCGATGTCGGTGGTGATGGCGGGGGCGCGCCCGGACTGCTGCTGGGCGGCGAGGCCGGCCAGGGCGAGCCGCAGGTCGCGGTAGCCCGGGTAGCCGAGCAGGCGGGCGGTGCGGACGACGGTGGCCTCGCTGGTGCCGGTCAGCTCGGCGAGGCCGGTGACCGTGAGCGCCGCGCAGCCGGCCGGGTCGTCGGCGACGGCCTCGGCGACGCGCTGCATGGAGCGGGTCATCGACGGGGCCAGCGTGCGCACCTTGGCCGCGAGGGCGGCGGGCGCGGGCGGGGCGGGCGGAGCACCGGCCGAACCGCTCCCGAAAATTTCCTTCACGTCATTGGTCACGAAATGAAAGATATTTTCGCCCCGGGGTCCGGGTCAAGAGTGCGCACAATGGAGGACATGCACCCCGAGCGTGAACCCGGCACCCCTCCGGTCGGCCCCCTGGAACAAGCGTTGCACGCGGCACGGGCCCTCGTGCTGGCCGATCTGGTCGCCCGCGGGGTCGCCGAGGCGGACGTGGTGTCCCTGGTCGAGGACTCCGTCTCGCACCGCCGCTGGTGGGTCGAACAGTGGCCGGACGGCGCCGGTTTCCTGGCCGGCCTGGTCGCCCAGGACGTGCAGGACGCCCTGCTGGAGCGGTACGGACGCTGGCCGCTGTGCCCGGTGTGCGGCAGCGGCGACCCGCACGCGCTGGAGATCGAACCGGAGCTGGGCCCTGACCCGCACTGGGTGTGCCACAAGGCGGGCGTCAAGGTCGCGGCGGTCGGCGGACTGGGTGAGGCGGACCCCTCGTGACCCTGTACATCGACCCGCCCACCTGGCCGGGGAAGGGCCGCCTCTGGTCGCACCTGGTGAGCGACGTCTCCTACGCCGAGCTGCACCTCTTCGCCGACGGCCTGGGCGTGCCGCGCCGCGCCTTCGAACGTGACCATTACGACATCCCCGCGCACCGGTACGCCGACGTGGTGCGCGCGGGCGCGGTCGAGGTCAGCAGCCGCGAGGTGGTGCGGCTGCTGCACGGGGCGGGTCTGCGGCGCCGCAAGGGCGCCGGGCGGACGGGCCTTTCCGGCTAGGGTCTTTCGTTCGGATCAGGTCGGATCAGGGAGCGGGGTCTGGGGCTGTGCGTCGCAAGGCGGAGGAGGGCGGCAGGGCGGAGCCCTGACAACCGACGACAACGCGGCGAGGCGCGGTGCGAGGGCCCGCGAGCCCGGCCTGATCCGAACGAGAGGCCCTGGGTCAGGCGCGCAGTTCGTAGGTGATGCGGTCCTCCTGCCGGGAGACCTCGGTGAACCCGGCGCGGGTGACGACCTTCTGCGAGGGCACGTTCCCCTCCTCGACGACGGCCACCACGGTGTCCGCCGCGTCCTGGCCGAGCGCCCACGCCGACAGGGTGCGCAGCGCCTCGGTGGCGTAGCCGTTCCCGCGCGCGTCCACGACGAGGTCGTAGCCGATCTCCACCCGGCCGCCGGCGTCGGGGACACCGTGGAAGCCCATCGCGCCCACCGCCCGGTCGTCCTCCCGCCGCACCAGCACGTACATGCCCCACTCCGGGGCGAACGCGCCGTCCTCGTACTGCTTGACCGTGATCCCGGCGCCCACGCGGGTGCCGTCGGCGGGCGCCCCGCCCGCCCAGGTGAAGCCGCCGTCGCCCGCCACGGACAGATCCGCCGCGACGGCCGGGGTGACGCCCTCCAGGGTGAGCCGCTCCGAGCGGAGCACCGGGTTGTTGCTCCAGCGCCACGCGGTGACCGGCTCCCGCCCGGGCAGCTCGCCCCGGCCCGTCGCCCACAGCAGCGTCGGCCAGGGAGCGGGGCCCGGCCGCACCTGCGGGAAGATCCGGGTCAGCACGAACTCGCAGAGCGCTGCGGGCGGTTCGTACACCACGCCCAGCCCCTCGGCCATGTCGTGGGTGTGCAGCAGCACCTCGGCCACGCCCATCGCGGCGAAGCCCTCGCGGTTCGCGTGCCGGAAGGGATACGGGTGGAAGGCGCGCACGGCGCGGGGGGTGGTGCGGACGGCGGCGGCGAGGAGCGCGCCGGTGGTGGCGATCACCTGGAGCACCCCGCCGTTGTCGGCCGGGTCCAGGCCGTCGTCGCCGCCGTCCAGGGTGATGTCGAAGGGCACGTACGCGTCCTGCGCCCGGCCCGCCAGCTGGCCCGCGTACGAGATCAGATCACCCGCGACGTGCACCGCCGTGTCCCGGCAGCTCCAGTCCAGCCGGCCCGCCCGCACCGCCGTCCAGTCACGGCCGGCGACCGCCCCCAGCGCCGCCACGCAGTGCGCGACGGCTTCCTCCACCTGTTCCGCTCCCGATCCATGCATGACGGGGAGGCTAGGCGGAGGGCGGGGGCGGGGTCGACAGCATTTCCAGCTCGCCGCGCAGGTTGTAGCGGGCGGTGGCCTCCCAGTGCTCCTGGCCGTACGGGGTGCGGAACAGGCGGCGCAGGCCGAGGAGTTGACGCAGGACGTCGGCGCGGCCCTCACGGAAGGCGTCGCCGGGCACGAAGTGGTACTCCTCGCGGACGGCGGCGGTGTAGGCGGCGTACGCCGACGGCGGCGACCCGAGGACCGCGAGGTCGGCGTCGCACAGCACCTGGCCGTCGCGGTCGTCGTCGGTGGGGTCGTGCGACACGGTGAGCCGCACCAGGCGGGCCACCTCCTCGGCCTTCTCCTCCGACACCCCGGCCTCGGGCAGCGCCCGTTCGGCGAGGCGGGCGGACCGCTCCTCGTTCTCCGACCGGTCCGGCATGTACACGGCGTCGTGGAACCACGCGGCGAGCCGTACGACGTCGGGGTCGTCGGCGTACTCCGCCAGTTCGTCGACCCGGTCGAGCACGGCGGCGAGGTGGTCGAGCGTGTGGTAGCGCCGCTGCGGCTCCTGCCAGCGCCCGATCAGGTTGTCGGCGTACGGCAGCGGGTCCGGCCCGTCCGCGGACCCGCGGGCCCCCTCCAGCGCACGGGCGAAACGGGCACGCAGGGTGTCGGTGTCGGCCATGGAGCCATTGTTTCCCGTACCCGGCCCGGGTGTCACAACAGCGGCTCCGCCGCACCGTCCTCCCCGGGCCCGCCGGCCGCGTGGCCGGTGTTCGTCCCGCACGCGCGCCGGATGCGCCGACGTGTTCCGGGCCGCCGTCACGGCAGCCGTTCCACGCGGGCCGCACCGCCCGTCTCCAGGGCGGCCCACAGGGCGCCGTCGGGGCCCACGGCGATGCCGTGCGGCTCGGACGCCGGGTCGGGGAGGGCGTGTTCGGTGATCCGGCCGTCCTCCGTGACCCGGCCGACGCGGCCCGTAGCCCACTCCGTGAACCAGCACTCCCCGTCGGCCGCCGCGACGACGGCGTGCGGCCTGGCCGCCGGGTCGGGGAGGGGGAACTCCGTGATCCGGCCGTCCGCCGACATCCTGCCGATCCGGCCCGCCAGGATCTCGGCGAACCAGAGTCCCCTGCCGTCCGCGGCGATGCCCACCGGCCCGGCGGAGACGGTGGGCAGCGGGTGCACGGCGGTGTCGCCGTCGGGCGTGAGGCGCCCGATCGCGTTCGCGCCGTTCAGGGTGAACCACAGCGCGCCGTCCGGCCCCGTCGTGATCGCGGAGGGGAAGCCGCCCTCGACCGGGAGGGGGAACCCGGTGACCTCCCCGTCGACGGTGATCCGGCCGATCCGGTTGCCGGCCGTCTCCGTGAACCACAGCGCGCCGTCCGGCCCCGCCGTGATGCCGTACGGTCCGCCGCCGGGCGTCGGCAGGGGGAAGGACGTCACCTGGCCGTCGACCGTGACGCGGCCGATCCGGTGGTCCTGGAGGCGGGTGAACCACAGCGCGCCGTCCGGTCCGGGCGTGATGACGGTGGGACGGCAGTCGGGCGCGTCCAGGGCGTACTCCGTGAACGCGCCGTCGAGGGTGAGGCGGGCGACGCTTCCACGGTGCACCAGGGTGATCCAGAGGGCGTCGTCGGGGCCGGCCGTGATGCCGTAGGGCCCGGCCTTCCCGTCCGTGATGCGGAACGCGCTGACGGAGGGGGTACGAGGGGACGGCACATCAACTCCCGGTGGGACGGTCATCCCCGGCACCCTGGCCGGGCGGGACGCCCGGCGCAACCGCGTTTCGTCCCCCGGCGCGCCGCGGACGGCGGCCGGCGGGCATGCACACGAACGGAGGGGCCGATAACGGCTGGTGCCGGTGATCTTCCGCTGAGTAGTGTGGCCGTCGGAGCGCGAACTGCCGTGCGTACGCACCTGGCAGGCCCCCGACCCGAAGGAGACCGGAAGCAGTGAGCAGCCAGCCGACGTTCGTCCTGGTCCACGGGGCCTTCGCCAACTCCTTCTCCTTCGCGCCGCTCCAGGCCGAACTCGGTCTGCTCGGGCACCGTTCGGTCGCCGTCGACCTGCCCGGCCACGGCTTCGGGGCCACCTACACCCGCGCCTACCAGGCACCGCAGGACCCCGAAGGGCTCGCCACCGCGCCCGGCGCCATCAAGGGCGTCACGCTCGCCGACAACGCCGCGCACCTGATCGGCGTCCTGGAGCGGGCGAAGCGGAACGGCCCGGTGATCCTCGTCGCGCACAGCCGGGGCGGCGTCACCGTCACCGCCGCGGCCAACGCGCGGCCCGACCTGATCGACCGCGTCGTCTACGTCTCCGCCTGGTGCCCGGTCGCGCTCGACGTGGGCGACTACTACGCCGAGCCCGAGATGGCGGAGGTCGACGCCGCCTCGCTGGCCCTGGCCGCGGCTGGGAACCCCGCCGAACTCGGCCTGCTCCGCGTGAACTTCCGCACCGCGGACCCGGCCGCCCTCGCGGCCTTCAAGTCGGCCTTTCTCGCCGACGGCACCGACGAGGAGTTCCTGACCTTCCTGAACACCTTCCAGCCCGACGAGAACCTGGACGTCGGCACCTCCGCCGACCGGGCGCGGGCCGCGACCTGGGGCACGATCCCGAAGACGTACGTCCGCCTGGCGGACGACGCGAGCATGCCGCTCGCCCTGCAGGACCGGCTGATCCGCGAGGGCGACGAGCTGACGCCGGACAATCCCTACGACGTCCGCACCCTCCCGGGCAGCCACCTGAAGTGGCTGGTCGACCCGGCACCGGCGGCCCGCCTCCTCGGCGAACTCGCGGACCTCACCGCGCCGTCCGCCCGGCCGTGACGGTTCTCGGCCGGGGGTGACTCCCGCGGCCGTGCCGGAGCGATTCCCGTCCCGGCGGCGGCGCAGGCCCTAGCGTGGACGGCATGACGACTCCTGCGGATGTGCACGAGGTACGGGACCCCGAACTGCCGGGACGGCTGCTGGGCGTCGAACGGGACGCGCTGCTCCCGCTGTTGCGGGGGAGGGACGAGGGCGACTTCGCGCTGCCGGTGGCGGCGTGTCCGGGCTGGACGGTCCGGGACGTGCTGGCGCACTGCTCGGCGGCGCTGTCCCGGGTGGTGGAGAGCCGGTACGACAAGGACGTGTTCTCGCCCGAGTGCAACGAACGGGACATCGCCGAGCGGGCCGGCTGGAGCAACGCGGAGGTCCTCGACGAACTGGAGCGCGGGATGACCCAGGCGGGGCCGGTCATCGCCGAGGCGGGCGGGCTGCTCGACGGGCTCGCGCTCGGCGAGTGGGTGCACGCCGGGGACGTACGGGTCGCGTTCGGGGAGCCGGGCGCGTACGCGGGCGCGGGGCTGCCGTTCGCGCTCGCCCTGCTGGCCCAGGTCACCAGTGCGCGGGGGCATCTGCCGCTGCACGCCGACCTCGACGACGCCGACGAACCGCTGCGGCTGGGCGACGTCTTCGGGGAGCGGCCCCCGGCGCGCTTCATCGGTGACGCCCCCACGCTGGTACGGCTGTATGCCGGACGCCCGGTGGACGGGGTGTCGTACGAGCTCGCCGGGGCCGAGGCGGCGGAGCTGAACA
The DNA here is from genome assembly GCF_044540535.1 of Streptomyces sp. NPDC085937. NCBI lineage: Bacteria > Bacillati > Actinomycetota > Actinomycetes > Kitasatosporales > Streptomycetaceae > Streptomyces > Streptomyces sp. NPDC085937. Next base: position 145,025 of record NZ_JBITSH010000005.1, read on the forward strand.
TCTTCGGCTGACCGGCGGGTGGGGGGCCGTGGGCCGGGGACCGGGCGTAGGCTTGGATTGGACTAGACCTGTAGGAGCCGACCCGAGCCGACGAATGGGGCCCCATGAGCAAGCGTGCAGTCCTGGAGGTGATCGCCCTCGACGTCGAGGACGCCGTCGCCGCCCAGGCCGGAGGTGCGGACCGTCTGGAGCTGGTCACCGACATGGCGGCGGACGGGCTGACGCCGGCGGCGGCGACGGTGGCGGGGATCCGCGCGGCCGTGGACATCCCGGTACGGGTCATGCTGCGGCTTGCGGACGGGTTCGCGGCGGGGGCCCACGAACGGCTGGTCGCGGCGGCGTGCGAGATGCGGGAGGCGGGGGCGGAGGAGTTCGTCCTCGGTTTCCTCGACCCCGAGGGCGAGGTGGACCTGGCGGCGGTGGAGCGGGTCGCGGGCGAGCTGGAGGGGTGCCGGTGGACGTTCCACCGCGCCATCGACCACGCGGCCGACCGGGACGCCCTGCGCAAGCAGCTCGCGGACTTCCCCGGCCTGGACACGTACCTGACCGCCGGCTCGGCGGCGGGCGTGGACGCGGGCCTCCCGGTCCTCCTCGCGGAGGCGGACCGGTGCGGTGAGCCCGGCTACGGGCAGCAGCTGCTGGTGGGCGGCGGCCTCCGCCTGGACCACGTACCGGGCCTGCGGGACGCGGGAGTGGACGCCTTCCACATCGGCGGCGCGGCCCGCCCGGACGGCTGGACCGGCCCGGTCTCGGCGGAGGCGGTGGCCCGGTGGCGGGGGGTTCTGGGGGAGTGAGGCCCCTCTGACGCCGGGCGGGGGAGGTGTCCGCAGCCCGGCGTTTGCGGGGCGCCGTCCGCGCCCACCCGTCCCGCTGGGGTACCTCCCAGGCCCTTGAGGCACTGGAGGAGGCACGACTGCCCGCGGAAAGCGGGCAGCGGGAGCCGGACCGCCGTTCGGGGTGGGGTGTTCCGGTCGCGTTGTCGCTTACGCCAGCTGGGCCGGGAGGGGGGTCGTGTGGGTGATGGTCAGGCCGGAGACCGCTCGGGTCAGGGTGACGTAGAGGCGGCGGAGGCCGGTGCGTTCGTCGGGTTCGGCGTCCACCACCGCCTGGGGTTCGTCGAGGAGGACGTAGTCGTACTCCAGGCCCTTCGCCAGGGACGCGGGGACCAGGGTGAGACGGGTGGCCTCCGTCGTCTCCTCGCCGGGGGACACGTGGGTCAGACCCGCAGCCTTGAGGGCCTCGGCCAGTTCCGGTACGCGGGGGTCCGCCGCGATCAGACCCACCGACCCCTCACGGGACAGCAGTTCCCGGCACGCGGCGACGACGTCGTCCGGGCCCTCGGAGGGGCGTACCTCGAAGAAACCCGGGTTCTCGCGGATCGACGCGACCGGGGTGAGGCCCGGGGCGATGTACGGGAGCAACCGGGACGCGTACGTGATGACGTCCGTCGGGACACGGAAACCGGCCGTCAGCTCCTCGACGACCGCGTCCCGCTTGCCCAGGTGGGACAGCGCCTCCTCCCAGCTGCGTGTCGCCCAGGGGGTGGTGCCCTGCGCCAGGTCACCCAGCACGGTCGCCGAACCGGTCGTGCAGCGCCGCCCCACCGCCCGGTACTGCATGGGGGACAGGTCCTGCGCCTCGTCGAGGACGACATGGCCGAGGGAGGGGGTGCGCTGGATCAGGTCCGCCGCCTCGTCGATCAGCACCGCGTCCGCGGCCGACCACTTCGCCGACTTCACCGAACGGGCCGGCTTCGCCCGGAGGACCGCCTTCTGCTCCCGCTCGTCGAGCAGCCCCTCCGCGTGCTCCGCCAGGAACTCCGCGTCGCCCAGCAGCCGCAGCACCAGCTTCGCCGGGTCCACGGCCGGCCAGACCGCCTTGACGGCCGCCTTCACGGCCGCGTTGCGCGCCACCGCGTCCTGCACCCGGTCGTCCGGCGCCTCGCCCGCCCGCTCCATCTGCACCAGCACCGCGTGCGCGATCCGCTGCGGCAGCGCCTCACGGGCGGCGCCGTAGCGGATCTCCCGGTCCAGCAACTGCCGCACGATTTCCTCGAGTTCGTACGCCGGAACCCGCCAGCGGCGTGATCCGCGGACGACCACGACCGGCTCGGCGGGCATGGTCACGTGGGAGTACAGCGCCCGGCGCAGCACCTCCGCCATGCGGGCGTCGCCCTTGACCACCGCCGCCGTCGCGTCGTCCGTCCCGCGCACCTCGACGTGCGCCACCAGGTCGTCCACCGTGGCGTGGGCGACGGTGAGTTCGCCCAGCGCGGGCAGCACCTGCTCGATGTAGTGCAGGAACGACCGGTTCGGCCCGACGACCAGCGTGCCGGTGCGCGCCAGGCGCTCGCGGTGGGCGTACAGCAGGTACGCGACGCGGTGCAGGCCGACGGCCGTCTTCCCGGTGCCGGGGCCGCCCTGCACGCACACGCTGCCCGACAGCCCGGACCGTACGATCTCGTCCTGCTCCGGCTGGATCGTCGCGACGATGTCCCGCATCGGGCCGACGCGCGGACGCTCGATCTCCCGCTGGAGCAGCTTGCTGGTGGTGGCCGCCTCGGCGGGGTCGGAGAGGTGCTCGTCCTCGTACGCGGTGAGGTCGCCGCCGGTGTAGCCGAAGCGGCGGCGCAGCGCGACGTCCATCGGGTCCTTCCTGGATGCCCGGTAGAACGGCTGCGACACCGGCGCACGCCAGTCGATCACCATCGGGTCGCCGTCCGCGTCGTGCACATGGCGGCGCCCGATGTAGAACAGCTCCCCCTCCGCGCCCTCGGCCGCTTCCGCGCCGGGGGCGTGCAGGTAGTCGAGGCGGCCGAAGAACAGCGGGGTGTCGCTGAGGTCGGCCAGGGCCTTGATCCGCTCCCCGATCTGCTGCTCCAGCACCGCCGCGTTCACCCAGTTGGCCGTGACGTCGCGGATGTCGAGCGCCTCGACGTCCTCCCGCATGGCGCGCAGGGCGGAGCGGGACGCGGCGAGGTGGGAGCGTTCGCGGGCCAGGGGGTCGTCGGCAGGGGGGCCGGCGGGGCCGTCCAAGGGCTCGTCTACGGGCGTGGACGCGGACAAGAGGGTGCCTCCGGGGAACGTGCTGCGGGTGGGCTGCGACGATGCCGGCCGGTTTCCGTCCGGGCGGCGGCGCTCCATCGGGGGAGGCGGGGGAAGCGGCGATTCTAGATCGTGGGGCGACGGCCGTCCAAACGGTTTTCCGTGTGCTTCGGACGGCTGTCCGCCCGGCCCGGGAGACGTTCCGCGTGCCCCGGGCGACGGTCCGCGCCGCCGGGCGCCCCGGGCCGCGCCGGCCCCGACGCGCGCCGTGCCGGCTCCGTCGTCAGGGACGCCAGCAGTGCCAGCCGCTCGGCGTCCTCGCTGCCCGGTGCCGCGTGGTAGGCCGCGAGCATCAGCCCGTCCGGGCCGTCGACGTCCAGTTTGGACAGGGTCAGGCTCAGCTCCCCGACCTGCGGGTGGTTCATCCGGATCGGCTTGTCGACGACCGGCCGCACGTCGTGGCGGGCCCACACCTCGCGGAACTCGGCGCTCGCCAGCGACAGCTCCCCGACGAGCCGCACCACGCGCGGGTCGTCGACGTCGGACCCGAGCCGCCGCCGGAAGACGGCCACGCACTGGGCCGCCGTGTGCGACCAGTCCGCGTGCAGGTCCCGCTCGGCGGGGTCGAGGAAGAACGACCGCAGCCGGTTCTCGCCCACCCGCACGGACGGCACCAGCGCGGACGCGAGCGGGTTGACCGCGATCACGTCGAGGGTCCGGTCCGTCACGAACGCCGGCAGCCCGACCGACCGCAGCAGCTGCGCCGTCGCCGGCGGGACGGCCGGGCGCCGGGACGGGCGGCGGCGGGCCTTGGGCCGGGGCGCGGCGAGCTGGTGGAGGTACGCCGTGGCGGTGTCGTCGAGCAGCAGCACCCGGGCGAGCGCGTCGAGGACCTGCGCCGAGGGATTGCGGTCGCGGCCCTGCTCCAGCCGCAGGTAGTAGTCGGAGCTGATGCCGGCGAGCAGGGCGACCTCTTCACGGCGCAGCCCCGGCACCCGGCGGATCCCGTGAACCGGCAGGCCCATGTCGGCCGGTGTCACCAGCTCCCGGCGCGCCCGGAGATAGTCACCGAGCCGGTTCTCCTCAGACATGCGTTCCATCGTAGGCGCGCGGGGCGTTCCGTCCCTGGTCCTGTCACTCCCAGGATCGCCGGGGAACTGGGCGGGGCGCCGGCCGGGGCGGACGGTGGGGGCATGACCACCGCGACCACTTCCGACAGCACTCCGACGCCCACCCTCCCCGGCGGCACCTGGACGATGGGCGACCTGACCGTCACCCGCTTCGGGTACGGCGCCATGCAGCTCGCGGGGCCGGGCGTGACGGGCCCGCCCGCCGATCACGACGGCGCCCTCGCCGTACTGCGCGAGGCCGTACGCCTCGGCATCACCCACATCGACACCGCCGACGCCTACGGCCCGCACGTCACCAACCGGCTGATCCGTGAGGCCCTGCACCCCTACCCCGGCCCGCTGCACGTCGTCACCAAGGTCGGCGCGCACCGCGACGCCGACGGCGGCTGGCCCCCGGCCCGCGAGCCCGACGACCTGCGCCGGGCCGTGGACGCCAACCTGGAGACCCTCGGCGTCGACACGCTGGACCTGGTGAACCTGCGGCTCGGTGACGCCACGGGACCACGTCCCGGCTCGCTCGCCACGGCGTACGGGACCCTCGTCGAGCTCCAGCGGCAGGGCCTGATCCGGCACCTCGGTCTGAGCAACGCGACCGCCGAGCAGATCGCCGAGGCGGAGACCATCGCCCCGTTCGTCTGCGTGCAGAACCTCTACAACCTCGCCCACCGGCAGGACGACGACCTCGTCGACCGGCTCGCCGAACAGGGCGTCGCCTACGTGCCGTTCTTCCCGCTCGGCGGGTTCACCCCGCTGCAGTCGGCGACGCTCTCGGCCGTGGCCGGGCGGCGCGGGGTCCGCCCGACGGCGGTCGCCCTGGCCTGGCTGCTGCGGCGCTCGCCGAACATCCTGCTGATCCCGGGCACCTCGTCGGTGGCGCACCTGCGGGAGAACATCGCCGGTGCGAGCCTGGACCTGACCGAGGAGGACCTGGCCGCCCTCGACACGATCGGCCGCTGAACCCGCCCCCGGGCCCCCGAGGGCGGGGAGCAACCTCTGGGTCCGGGGGGAACACCCCCGGGCCCGAGGGAAACACCCCTAGGGGTGACCCCGTCCTGCCTGAGAGGGACGGCTCGTTCCGCAGGTGTACGCGGCGGCCCGGAGGATCGGTCCCCTGGGCCGATGCCGGTACGGGGGCCCGCGAGCAACCATGGACACATGAGCGCAGCCACCGTCCACCCCACCAGTCCGCCGGTCCGCCCGAGGGGCGCCACCCCGGTCGAGGGCAGTCACCCGCACCGCGTCGGTGACGCCCTGCGCGCCGTGAAGGTGTTCCTCGGTGCGGCCTTCGACGTGATCCTTCTCGGCGAGTACGGCCAGGAGGCGGGCGTCCGCCGCCGGTAGACACCCTCGCCTCCGTCCCCCGCCCGCCCCTACTCCCGCCTTCCTACGCCGCCCGCGCCGTCCGCTTCGGTGCCGGCCACGCGCGCCTCCGCGCCGTCCGCCGGCTGCACGAGCGGTCACGCGCCTTCGTCCCGCCCGCCGCCCGAGGTGAGTACGTGTACACGCGCCCAGTTGAGTAGCGGCCCCGGTGCGGCCGCCGCACCGGGGCCGCTTCACTGGCCGTATGAACAGCGACAGCTCGCCGGACCGGCGGTACGGGGACGAGCGGGACCCCCGCGCGTCCGTGGCGCCGGCGGTCGCCACCGCGCTCGGTGTGATGCTCGCCCCGCTCGCCCTGCTGTTCGGGGCGCTGTCCGTCATGGCGACGGACAGCTGCGGCCCCGACGACTGCTCGGCGGCGCTGACGACCGCCCTGGACGTGGTGTACGGCACCCTGTTCCTCGGCGGGCTGCTCGGGGTGGCCGCCTGCGTCGCCGCGTGGCTGCTGCCCCGCACGCGGCGCTGGGCGGTGCCGCGCGTCTGGCTGGCCGGGCTGTCGCTGCTGCCCTGGCTGGCCGTGATCGCGCTGGTGTTCAACCTGCCCGAGGGGTGACGTGACCCCCGGCAGACCCTCAGCTCTCCGCGAGGAGCTCGTCCGCGTCCATGATCCGGTAGGCGTACCCCTGCTCGGCCAGGAACCGCTGGCGGTGCGCCGCGAAGTCCTGGTCGATGGTGTCGCGGGCGACCACGGAGTAGAAGTGCGCCTGGTGCCCGTCCGCCTTCGGCCGCAGCACCCGGCCGAGCCGCTGTGCCTCCTCCTGGCGGGAGCCGAAGGTGCCGGACACCTGGATGGCGACCGTCGCCTCCGGCAGGTCGATCGAGAAGTTCGCGACCTTCGACACCACCAGCACGCTCAGCTCGCCCTGCCGGAACGCCTCGAACAGCTTCTCCCGCTGGGCGTTGGACGTCTCGCCCTTGATGACCGGCGCGTCCAGGTGCTCGCCCAGCTCGTCGAGCTGGTCGATGTACTGCCCGATGACCAGGATCTGCTGCCCGGCGAACCGGCGGACGATCGCCTCCGTCACCTTCTGCTTGGTGGCGGTCGTCGAGCAGAAGCGGTACTTCTCCTCCTGCTCGGCCGTCGCGTACGCCAGCCGCTCGGAGTCGGTGAGGTTCACCCGGACCTCGACGCAGTCGGCCGGGGCGATGTAACCCTGCGCCTCGATCTCCTTCCACGGCGCGTCGAAACGCTTGGGGCCGATCAGCGAGAAGACGTCCGACTCACGGCCGTCCTCACGGACCAGGGTGGCCGTCAGGCCGAGCCGGCGCCGGGCCTGGAGGTCGGCGGTGAACTTGAAGACGGGCGCGGGCAGCAGGTGCACCTCGTCGTAGACGATCAGGCCCCAGTCCCGGGAGTCGAACAGTTCCAGGTGGGGGTAGATGCCCTTCCGCTTCGTCGTCAGCACCTGGTAGGTGGCGATGGTGACGGGGCGGATCTCCTTCTTCGTGCCGCTGTACTCGCCGATCTCGTCCTCGGTGAGCGACGTCCGCTTCACCAGCTCGTGCTTCCACTGCCGGGCCGAGACGGTGTTGGTGACGAGGATCAGCGTGGTCGACTTCGCCTGCGCCATCGCGCCCGCGCCGACCAGCGTCTTGCCGGCGCCGCAGGGCAGGACGACCACGCCGGAGCCGCCGTGCCAGAAGTTCTCCACGGCCTGCTTCTGGTACGGGCGCAGCGCCCAGCCGTCCTCGGCCAGCTCGATCGGGTGCGCCTCGCCGTCCACGTACCCGGCGAGGTCCTCGGCCGGCCAGCCCAGCTTCAGCAGGGTCTGCTTGATCTGCCCGCGCTCGGAGGGGTGCACCTGGACCGTGTCCGGGTCGATCCGGGCGCCGACGAGCGGGGCGACGCGCTTGGAGCGCAGCACCTCCTCCAGCACCGGGCGGTCGGTGGTGGTGAGGACGAGTCCGTGTGCGGGGTGCTTGACCAGGCTGAGCCGGCCGTAGCGGTCCATGGTCTCGGCGATGTCGACGAGCAGCGCGTGCGGCACCGGGTAGCGGCTGTACTGCACCAGCGCGTCGACGACCTGCTCGGCGTCGTGGCCTGCGGCGCGCGCGTTCCACAGGCCGAGTGGGGTCACGCGGTAGGTGTGGATGTGTTCGGGGGCCCGTTCCAGTTCGGCGAACGGCGCGATGACGCGACGGCAGTCGTCGGCCTGCTCGTGGTCGACCTCGAGGAGCAGGGTTTTGTCGGACTGGACGATGAGCGGACCATTCACGCGCGGCTGCCTTTCTGCGACGGGCTCGGCACGGGCACTGCACGGCCAAACGTCCAGTTTGCCTGATCGCATTCCACACCGTCCCCCGAAGCGCCCCTCAGGGGCGCGGGGCTGTATCGATGTGCGGCTGCCGCCGCGTGGGCGCGACCAGCCACGACGTACCCGCACGTACCCGCCCGCCGTATCACTCCGCCAGTTCCGCGACACCCGTGATCCGGTGGAGGGGATACGTCCGCACCTCGTCGGCCGTGTGGTCATACGCAGTGACGAACCCGCCCTCGACCCGGATCGGGGCGATGACCCGCTGACTGGCGGCCCCCTCCGCGTTCACGTACCCGATCCACAACGTGTCGTTGGTCAGAACCGCAGCCTGTAGCGTCGCCAACGTGTCCGCCGCCGACGTACGCGGCAACTCGCCCGGGCCCACGCCCCCCGCATCCCCGCCGACCGGCTTCCGCGGCGCCGTGGCGGCGAGATCACCCGCCCGAACCGCCCGGATCGCGGCAGCGAGCAACGTGTCGTCCGGGACGGGCGGCCCGTCCGGCACCGGCTCCGGGGGAGTGCGCGGCGGCGTGCGGTGGGCGTCGGCGCGGGCGATCAGCACGTCGCCCTCGGCGGACTCGGCGGCCGGCGCGAAACCCATCGCGCGCAGCCCCTCCAGCAGCCCCGCCGGGTCGGTCCGCGCGGCCAGCACGGTCGGGGCGAGCCGGCGCAGGCCCAGCCCGGCGGCCCGCTTGTCGGCCATGATCTCGTTGAGCACCGCGTCGTCGTCGCAGCGCACGTACGCCGAGGCGGCGCCCACCCGCAGATGACCGTGCCGGCGGGCCACGTCGTCGATCAGGTAGGCAAGCGGCTGCGGCACCGGGGTGCGGGACCGCGCGGCGAGGAAGGCGTGCAGCTCGGCGGCCGACTGCCCGGCGTCCAGGGCACGCCGCACCGAGCCGGGCGTGAACCGGTAGACGGTCGCGCCACCCTTCGACTCCACGTCCGCGAGGACCCCCAGCATGTCGGCGAGCGGCCGCTCCAGCGGGCCCGGCGCGACCGCCGTCAGGTCGGCCTGGAGCAGCACATGGTCCAGCGGCTCGGGCAGCAGGGGCTCCAGCAGCCGGGCGGCGGCCGCGGCGGCGCCGGCCTGCTCGGCGGGGGAGAGGGCGGGCGGCGGCGGGGCCGGCCGGTGGTGCACGGGCAGCTTGTCGCCCGGACCCGTGGGCTCCGCCTTCGGACGGCGGGGCGCGGGCGCGCCGATCAGCGCGCGTCCGTGGGCGGCGAGGGCGCCGCGCCCGGTGACGCCCAGCATCTCGGCCTCGGCGAGCGTCCAGCGGGCCAGCCGCGACCGCAGGTCGTCGCCGTCCCCGCCGGTGCCGCGCCCGCCGTCGCCCGGATACCCCGGCGCGTCGTGACCGCCCGTGCCCGCGCGGACCGCCGTGCCCCGTGCCCCCTCGGCGGGCTGCCCCTGCGCCCTGCGGACGCCCGCGGGAACCGCGCCGCCGGTGCGCACCACCCGCGGGGGCCGCTCCCAGCGCAGGCGGGCCAGCACCGACTCGGCGGCGGGCGCGGCCCCCTCCGGGAGCGCCGCCAGCAGGGTCAGCACCCGGTGCCGTACCTCCGGGGCGGCCGAGCGGTCCAGGCCCGGGCCCAGCGCGGACAGCGTGCGGTCCTTGGCGTCCCGCTCCCCGACCAGGCCCGGAGTACGGGTCGCCGCGAGCCACGCCGTGGCCAGCCGCGCCCACCGCTCCCCGGCGGGCCGCTCCAGCCACTCGTCGTACGCCGGGGTCGCCGCGTACCGCTCGTCGGCCTCCCCGTCGGACGCCAGCAGCCCGGCCGCGTAGGCCAGTTCGACCCAGAAGGCGGCCACCGGCTCGGTCACGTCCAGGGCCACGGCGGTCCGCTTGAGGTCCCGCACGCTCAGCCCGCCGGCCCGCAGCACCGCCGGGCCTCCCTCGTGCCAGTCCTTCAGCAGTTCCTCGACCGTCGCCAGCGCCGTGTACGCCTGTCCGGCGGCCGTCGCGTCCACCACCTGGGGAGGGTGCGCGGTGGCCGCCTCCACGGGCGGCGGCACCGGTTCCGTCATGCGGTGCGCCCGCCCGGCGCGCAGCCGCAGCGCCACCTCGCGCGGCAGCACCACCGTGCCGGGCGCCGTCGGCAGCAGCAGCCCCCGGTCGAGCAGCCAGCGCAGTCGGGCCGCCGGCTCGGCGGTGACCTGCCCGTACGGGGGCCCCCACACCAGCCGCTCCAGCACCTCCACCGACTCGCTCGGCGCCTGGTCGAGCAGCGCGGACATCCGCTGAGGGTCGTCGAAGAGGCCGGTCAGCGCGGCCACGGCGGAGACCGGGTCGTGCGTCGACGGCAACCCGGCCGTCGCCACGATCTCCTGGATCCGGCCCGGCGACATCCCCGCGGTCGCCTCCCGCACGGTGGGGCCCAGGCCGGTGGGCGACGGGTGCTGCGGGGACGGCGACAGCAGCTCGCGGGCGGTGCGGACCAGCCGCAGCCGCTCGTCGGGGCCCCACACCAGGGCCTGTTCGCGCAGCGCGCCGAGGGAGTGCGGCAACGCGGCCGACACCGCCGGGTCGCCGTCGTCGCCGGCCAGCAGCCCGAGCAGCTCGTCGTACGTCGCCGGGTCCGGCGCCACCGCGAGCGCCTGCGCGGTCTGCAGCGTGAACCGGTCCAGGCGCTCCAGCGCGCGGACCACCGAGGCGCGCGTGCCCGCGCGGGTGGCGAGCTGGGTGAGGTCCGTGGGCACGGGCGTGATGAGATCCGGCCGGCTGCGCAGGAGCGCGGCCAGGGAGACGTCGTCGCGCCCCCGGAGCGCCTCGGCGAGGGATCGGGGGGCCGCCGCGGGGTTCTCCTCGGTGCTCATCCGCCTCACGTTAGCGGGTGGGTACGTCCGTGGCGTGCCGGGAGTTGGGTCGGCCCGCCGCAGTCGCGATACCGTCGGGCGACGGTGTCCCGACGCATCCGTCCCGGAGGGGACTTCGTGGGTATCGAGAGTGACCAGGTCGTCTACGAGTATCTGAGCCGCGTCGGCGACGTCGCGCAGCAGCGGCAGTTGCCGTCGGCGGCGCGGATGCGGCTGGTCGCGGAGCTGCGCGACGAGATCGACCGGCGCCGTGCGAAGGCCGTGGTCGATTCGCCCGCCGCCGTCCGCCGCATCATCGCCCGCATGGGCACGCCGACCGAGGTGGTCGCCGCGGCGGAGGATTCCCCCGGTGCCGTCCCGGGCGCGTCGGAGCAGTCCGCGGCCGTGCCGGTGCAGCGTGAGCCGGGGCGGGGGGCGACGGCGGGTGGTGCCACGTCCGGCGACGCGAAGTCGGGTGGCGCGAAGTCCGGTGGGGGCCGGGGCGGTGGGGGCCGGGGCGGTGGCGTGCTGCGCCGGGTCGTGCCCCGGCCCCGCCCGTCCGCGCCGCCGGCCGCGCCCGCACCCGCCGACGTGCCGTCACCGCCGCACCGGGCCGGTTCGCACGAGCTCGGCGACAGCGCGACCCAGCCCGACTGGTGGCGGGTGGACAACAGCCCGTTCGGGGCCGGGGACGAGGTGCCGGGCTTTGTGGGCGGCGTGGAGATCCCCGAGCTGCTCAAGCCGCCGCCGTCGGCGCGGGAGAAGCCCGCCGAGGCGGCGCCCGCCGAGCCGGGCGCCCCGGCCGCCGCCGCCGACGGGGCCGAGGCGGTCCCCGTGGCCCGGCGCCGCCGTCTGCTGCGGCTGCCGTCCGGCCGCTGGAGCAACCCCCTGCTGCTGGTCGCCGCCGCCTCCCTGGTCGTGGGCGCGGTGCTGGGCAACTGGTTCGCCCTGATCCTCGGCTGGCTCATCGCCTACGCCTCCCGCCGCCTCACCCGCGCGGAGGTCAAGGCGGCGGTGGTGGTCCTCCCCGGCCTGTCCCTCGTCGGCGGGATCGTGTGGATCTGGGGGCGGACGGTGGGGCGCTGGGGCGAGCCCATCCCCGAGGGCCAGATGAACACGGCCCTCACGGAGACCTGGCCCTGGGTCATCCGCACGGCGGCGATCACCTCGGCACTGTTCCTCTTGTGGCGGTCCCAGCGCGAGCGGTGAGGGGTGTTGTCGGCGCCGGGAGGCGTTCGCGCAGCCCGGCGCTCACGGGGTGCCGCCGCGCCCACCCTCCCCCACTCTCGGCTCCGCTCGAGCGGGGGGACCCCCATCGCCCGAGCGGCACGACTGCCCGCGGAGGGTGGGGGCTGCGCCCCTCAGGGGCGCGGGGAACTGCGCGACCGGCCGGTGGCGGCGGTCACCCGGCGTGCGACGGCTCCCGGCACCCCGGTGCCCGTCGGGGCCACTGCGCAGCCCGGCGCTTGCGGGGTGCCGTCGCGCCCACCCTCCCCCACTCTCGGCTCCGCTCGAGCGGGGGACCCCCATCGCCCCAGCGGCACGACTGCCCGCGAAGGGCGGCAGTGGTTGTCCGCAGGGAGTGGGGCAGCGCCCCCTAGGGGCGCGGGGAACTGCGCGACCGGCCGGTGGCGGCGGGCACCCGGCGTGCGACGGCTCCCGGCACCCCCGTGGCCGTCACGGCCACTGCGCAAGCCAGCGCCGGGGCCGGCGGGCGGTGGCGGACAATGGCGGGATGGTCAACACGAACATCCCCGCCGCGCCCACCGTCGGGTTCGATCTCGATATGACGCTCATCGACTCCCGGCCCGGGATCCGGGCCTGTTACCAGGCGCTCGCCGAGCGGACCGGGACGTACGTCGACGCCGATCTCGCGGTCAGCCGGCTCGGACCACCGCTGGTGGAGGAGCTGGTGAACTGGTTCCCGGCCGAGCGGGTCGAGGAGGTCGCCGACCTGTACCGGGCGATGTACCCGGAGTACGCGATCACGCCCACGCTCGCGATGCCCGGCGCCCGGGAGGCGATGGCCGCCGTGCGGGCGCGGGGCGGTCGGGCGATCGTGGTCACTGCGAAGTACGAGCCCAACGCCAAGCTGCACCTCACGCACCTCGGCATCGAGCCGGACGCCGTGATCGGCGACCTGTGGGCCGAGCAGAAGGCGCTGGCGCTGCGCGAGCACGGCGCGTCCGTGTACGTCGGCGACCACACGGGCGACGTGCGCGGCGCGCGCACCGCGGGCGCGCTGTCGGTCGCCGTCGCCACCGGCCCGTGCGACCCCGCCGAACTGCGGGAGGCCGGCGCGGACACCGTTCTCGGTGACCTGACGGAATTCCCCCGCTGGTTTTCGGACTACTGCTCGGACAACTGACCGGAAACGGCACTCGCCCGCGCCCGGCGCCGCCCCGCGGCGGCGGAACGCAGCACGCCGGCCCCGGCGATGAGGAATCCGACGCCCATGAGCATGCTCAATCCGAACATGTACGTCGGAAAGGGCGTCGTGCCGAGGAACAGCGGGGCCACCGTGACCAGAGTGGCCACGGCGCCGACGAAGAAGACGATGGCGCCGGCACGGACCAGGCCGTCACCGGGCGCAGCGGAATTCGCTTGGGTTTTGTCACGCACCGGACCAGGGTAGTTCCCTGCGCGAAGGAACAACCCGGTGACGTCTTGTCACCGGCCTGAAGACCATTAGCCTTGGTACCGGCGGGTCATCGGGCCCGCCCGAGTGCTATCAAGAGCCGTTTTCCGATGCAGTTTTCCCGACGAGTACGAGGACGAGGACAGACGTGCCTACCGGCAAGGTCAAGTGGTTCAACAGTGAGAAGGGCTTCGGCTTTCTCTCCCGTGACGACGGCGGTGACGTCTTCGTGCATTCCTCGGTCCTCCCCGCCGGAGTCGAGGCCCTGAAGCCGGGGCAGCGCGTGGAGTTCGGCGTGGTCGCCGGGCAGCGCGGCGACCAGGCCCTCTCCCTGACCATCCTGGACCCGACCCCGTCGGTCGCGGCCGCCCAGCGCAAGAAGCCCGACGAACTGGCGTCCATCGTGCAGGACCTCACGACCCTGCTGGAGAACATCACTCCGTCGCTGGAGCGGGGCCGCTACCCCGAGCGCGCGGCCGGCAAGAAGATCGCCGGACTGCTCCGCGCGGTCGCCGACCAGCTCGACGTCTAGACCCCCGTCAGGCAGCCCCGCGTCAGGGAAAGCGCAGGGCGTCCGGGCCGAGGGGTGGTACCAGCCCCTCGGCCGCCGCGCGCGTGAGCAGCCCGCGTACGGCCGCGTAGCCGTCCTCGCCGAGGTCGGCGGTGAACTCGTTGACGTACAGCCCGATGTGCTGGTCGGCGACGGCCGGGTCCATCTCCTGGGCGTGCTCCATGACGTACGGCCGCGAGGCCTCCGGGTCGTCCCAGGCCGTCCGCACGGACGTGCGGATCGCGTCCGCGAGCCAGGTCAGCGTCTGGGCACCGAGCGAGCGCCGGGCGAGGATCGCGCCCAGCGGAATCGGCAGCCCCGTGGTGTTCTCCCAGTGCTCGCCCATGTCCGCGAGCTTGTGCAGCCCGTAGTTCTGGTACGTGAAGCGCGCCTCGTGGATGACGAGGCCCGCGTCGACCTTCCCGTCCCGCACGGCCGGCATGATCTCGTGGAACGGCATCACCACGATTTCCCCGACGCCGCCGGGCACCACGTCCGCCGCCCACAGCCGGAACAGCAGGTACGCCGTGGACTTCTCGCTCGGCACCGCGACCGTCCGCCCGGTCAGGTCCACGCCGGCCTCGCGGGTCAGCACCAGCGGCCCGCACCCCCGGCCCAGCGCGCCCCCGCAGGGCAGCAGCGCGTACTCGTCGAGGACGTACGGCAGCACCGCGTACGACACCTTCAGCACGTCCAGTTCGCCGCGCTCGGCCATGCCGTTGGTGATGTCGATGTCGGCGAACGTGACGTCGAGGGCGGGCGCGCCGGGGACGCGGCCGTGGGCGAGGGCGTCGAAGACGAAGGTGTCGTTCGGGCAGGGCGAGTAGGCGATCCGCAGCTGCTGCTGCTCAACGGTGGTCATGCCGGTTCCAACTCTCCAATACGGGCGCGAGCTTCCCGAAGCCCGCGGTGAGGGCGGCCAGGGCGTCGCCGATGCGCCAGGCGGCGCGGTCGCGCGGGCCGACGGGGTTCGACACCGCCCGCACCTCGAGCACGGGCACGCCGTGCGCCGCGGCGGCCTCGGCGACACCGAAGCCCTCCATGGCCTCGGCGAGCGCACGCGGATGGCGGGCGCGCAGCGCGTCGGCGCGGGCGGCGGTGCCGGTCACCGTCGACACGGTGAGCACCGTCCCGGTGCGCGCGCCGGACGCGGCGGCGGCGGCCCGGACCAGGGTCTCGGGCGGGCGGTGGGTGACGGTGCCGAAGCCGAGGTCGGTGACCGGCAGGAAGCCGTCGGCCGTCTCGGCACCCAGATCGCCCGCGGTGATCTCGTCGGCGACGACGAGGGACCCGAGGGGCGCGTGCGGCGCGAAGCCGCCGGCGATCCCCGCGGAGACGACGAGGCCGTAGGGCCGGCCGTCGAGGGCGGCGGCGGTCAGCGCGGTGGCCGTGGAGGCGGCGGCGAGCGCCGGACCGACCCCGGCGGCGAGCACGTCGGGCCCGCCGTCGGTCCGGTGCAGGACCGCGCCGGGCAGACCGGCCTCCCGCACCGGCCCCGGGAACGCCTCGGCCACCGCGTCCCGCTCGACGGGGACAGCGGTGGCCACGAGAACGCGTACGACAGACGTGATCAGTCCTCGTCCTTCTTCAGCCGGAAGGACCACAGACCGGTGGCCTCGTTCTCGCCACCCTCCTTGATCGACACCAGGGTCGAGTCGCCCTGGGCGCCGTACTGGGCGTTGAAGAACACGCTGCCCGGGATGGACTGGTAAGTCTTCTTCTTCACGGGGTCGACGAGCGGCTGGCCGTTCAGCAGGATCGTCCAGCCGTGCTTGGCGATCTCCGGGTCGACGCCGAAGCGGACGGTCTTCGTGGGGTCGACCTTGATCTCGTCGATGCCCTTGTCCTGGAGGCACTTGTTCAGGGTCTCGGTGGTCAGGGCCTTGCCCTCGCCACCACAGGTCGCCTCGGAACTCACCGAGTCGCTGCCCACCGTGACGGTGGAGATCGGCGTCGGCTTGTCGCAGGCGGCCAGGACGAGCAGTCCGGCGGATACGGCGCCGGCGGCGGCGACGGCGCGGCGGCGTCGCACAGCGGATTGCAACGTGGTCATGGCCGAAGGCTATCGGGCAGGTGTGCCCCGCCCGCCACGTGGGGTACGGCGTGGCCCCTGGTTACGCCACACGCGGCCGCCCGGCGTGGCCCTGCCGCGCCGAACGGAGCAGCCCGCGGACGGTGGTCAGCCAGCCCGTGGCGACGATCGCCGCGCCCACCGCCAGCCCCAGACCGCCGATCAGCGGCATCGCGATGCCGACCGCGCCGCCCAGCACCCACGCCATCTGGAGCAGTGTCTCCGACCGGGCGAAGGCGGACGTCCGCACCTGTTCGGGCACGTCCCGCTGGATGAGCGCGTCCAGCGACAGCTTGGCCAGCGCCTGCGCGAACCCGGCGACCGCCGCGAGACACGCCACCAGCACCGCGCCGAAGAACACCGCCGCCGTGATCGCCGCGCCCAGCACCACCGCCACCACCGTCACGATGATGATCTCCGGCGCGCGGGACCGCAGCCCGGCCCCGACCGCCGTGCCCAGCGCGTTGCCGGCGCCGGCCGCCACGCCCACGATGCCCAGCGACACCGCCGCGCTCTGACCGGTCATCGGGTGTTCGCGCAGCAGGAACGCCAGGAAGAAGATCAGAAAGCCGGTGAGGCAGCGGATCGAGGCGTTGGCGGCCAGCGCGTGGGTGACGGCCGGGCCGACCGTGCGCAGCCCCGGTTTCTCCGTCTTGCGGTGCGGGCCGTGCAGATGCTGGTCGTCGGCGGCCAGCAGCGCCACGCTCTCGCCCTTGGCGGAGTCCACCTTCGGCGGCAGCCGGAACGACAGCAGCATCCCCGTCACGAACAGCACGAACGCCCCGTACAGCGGCCAGCGGGGCCCGACCTGCTGCAGCCCCGCGCCGATCGGGGCGGCGATCCCGGTCGCCAGCAGCCCGCCCAGGGTGACCCGGGAGTTCGCTTTCACCAGGGAGAAGGCGGGGGGCAGCAGCCTGGGCACGACCGCGCTTCTGACCACCCCGTACGCCTTGGAGGCCACCAGCACGCCCAGCGCGGCCGGGTACAGCTCGAGACCGCCGCTGACCACGGCACCGGACAGCACCAGCGCGAGCAGCGCCCGGGCCAGCATCGCGCCCGCCATGGCCGCCCGGCGGCCGTGCGGCAGTTTGTCGAGGAGCGGGCCGACGACGGGGGCGAGGAGCGTGAACGGCGCCATCGTGATCGCCAGGTACAGGGCGACGCGCCCGCGCGCCTCGTCGGTCGGGACCGAGAAGAACACGGTGGACGCCAGCGCCACGGTGATCATCACGTCGCCCGCGCCGTTCACCCCGTGCAGTTCGATCAGCTTGCCGAGGCCCGACTCGCCGGCGCCGTGCGCGTGGGTCACCTTGCGGATGCCGCGAGCGGTTCTGGTCACCGGGAACCGCAGCGCCCTGCCGAACGCGCGGAGACGGCCGCCCGCCCGGCCCGAACCGAGGCGGCGGCCGCGTCCCTTGCCCTTCTCGGGCCCACCGGTTCCGGTGGCGCCCTGGGGTGTCCTCGCGGTGGCCACGACGTCATAGTGCCCCGAGATGGCGGTGCGTAGTGCAGTAACACCGGGGACGTGGCCCGCCGTGCCGCTGTACGGCCGAACGCGCCGGTGCGCGCGGAGGCCGCCCGGGACGCCCCCCGCCGCCCGGATTGACCGGCGCGCGCCGTTCCGTAACAACCGTCGGTGTAGGCCCAGCGCACGCGAGCAGGTAGCGTGCCTATCTCAGCCATCCCGCAGAATGGATGGTGGCGCGCCCGAGCACGTTGCGGCGCGGACGTCGACGCGGTCCCCCGGTCCGCTCCGTCCGCCCCCCGCGCTGGGAGTGGCGCACTCGTGAGACGGCGTAGGAGAGAAGCGATACCTGTGAGCGCAGCGACAACGCGAAGCCGCACCCCCGACCGTCTGTGCGCCGAGGCCGTCGACCTCGCCCGCGCCGCAGCCGAGGAGGCCGCCGCGCCCGGGGTCGTGGGGGAGCACGAGGGGCTGGTCTCCGAGGGCGACCGCGTCGTCACGCACTTCTTCGGGTGCCGTGAGCTCGGCTACCGCGGCTGGCGGTGGGCCGTCACCGTCGCCCGCGCCTCCCGCGCCAAGATCGTCACGGTCGACGAGGCCGTGCTGCTGCCCGGGCCCGACGCGGTCCTCGCGCCCGAGTGGGTGCCGTGGAGCGAGCGGCTGCGCCCCGGCGACATGGGACCGGGCGACCTGCTGCCCACCGACGCGGACGACCTGCGGCTGGAGCCGGGCTACACCGGCGAGGACGAGCCGCCGCCGAACTCGGCGCTGACCGGCGACCTCGCGGACCTGGCGGAGGCCGAGGACGCGGAGGTCACCGGGGGCACCCCGGCCGAGCAGGCCGTCGCCCCGTCCCGCGGCTCGATCGCGGCGCTCGCCGAGGAACTGGGCATGCGCCGCGCCCGGGTCCTGTCCCGCTACGGCCTGCACGCCGCCGCCGACCGCTGGGAGGAGGCGTTCGGCGCCAAGACCCCGATGGCGCAGGCGGCCCCCGCCTCCTGCGACTCGTGCGGCTTCCTCGCCCCGATCGGCGGCTCGCTGGGCCAGGCGTTCGGCGTCTGCGCCAACGAGTTCTCCCCGGCCGACGGCCGCGTGGTCTCCCTGGCCTACGGCTGCGGCGGCCACTCGGAGGCCGCGGTCATGCCGAAGCCCCCGCAGCCGGCCCCGCCGGTCATCGACGAGACCCGCGTCGACCCCTTCCCCCTCCGCCCGTCCCCGGACTCCGGCTCGGTCCCGGCCACGGAGGACGCGTCGTCGGCGGAACTGGGGCACTCGTAGCGGGCGACGGGTGGTGACGCCGCTCACCGACGTCGCCACCCGCCTGTCACCTCACGCGCCGGCCACCACTTCCTCGGCGGTCGAGGCCGTGACGGCCCGACGCAGCCAGCGACTCAAGATCTCGGGGTCGTCGCAGCTGTCGATGCGCTCGCGGACGGCTTCGGACACGGTGAGGCCGCGTTCCGCGAGCACGGCCAGGACGTCCGCAGCGGCACGCCGAGCCTCACCTTGGGTGAGGGCTTCGTCCTGTACCTCTTTGCGGACTTCGTCGCGGACTTCTTTGCGTACTTCTTGGCGTACTTCTTGGCGTACTTCTTCCGCGAGATAGGACTTGTAGAAGGAGAGGTCCACGGCCACCAGATTCCTCCAGAGGTTCTTCGCCGGGCGCTTGGCCAGGCCCTGTGCGGTGAATTCGATGAGGGGCTTCGCGATGTCTTCGGGTGCGTCCCGGAGCGCTGTGGACAGGGCCTTCAGTATCGCACCGACGTCCGGTTCGGCAGCATGAGTGATGGCCGCCAGGCTGGCCAGAACCAGGTCGGCGCGCGCTTCTTCCGGGTCCGTGATCACGGGCATGTTGTGCGGTCCGGCGACCAACGGCTGCACGGTGAGGGTAGGCAGTTGAGGTGGTCCGCAGGTCACCGGCTGCTGAGCCCACCTGGCCGTGGCGTGGTCCTGGCAGACGACCAGGAGAGCCGTGGGCAGCCGGTACTTCGTCCACAGGTACGCCGTGTAGTACGCCCAGCTCGCCGGCTTGTCCGGGTGCTTCTTGCCCTGGGCCTCGACGGCCAGGAGAAACGGCCCTCGATCGGCGGTTTCCAGGCGGAGGAGCGTGTCTACCCGGCGTTCGACCGGGTTGGTCTCCGTCAGGTCGGTGGGCAGCGCTGTCGCCTTCACCGGGGTGGGGATGTCGACTCCGAGGAAGCGGGAGACGCGGCTGAAGAGTCCGGGGTCGTGCTGAAAGATGCGGTGCATCGCCTCGTGGGGCGGACTGACCATGGGTTTCCTTGTGGTGTCAGCGGTGGGTGGTGGTTGCGGGGCGGCAGTCGCGGCAGTGGGTTTCCGTCTCCGGGGCGCGGAAGGCGCGGTCGCAGGTGTCGCAGGTGCGGAGCTTGTGGCGGAGGTAGCCGTATGTCTCCAGTTCCCGCAGGGCGGCGGCGATGCGGGTGGTGCCCTCCTTGAAGCGGGCGGCCAGCGACTTGATGTCGGCCGGGGTGCCGGTGGGCAGCGACTGGATGTGGCAACCGAGCCCGATCGCCAGCAGGGAGAGTTCCGGGTGCTGGGTGAGGTGGTTGCCGATCACCGTGAAGCGGGTGGTGTGGCGGGTGTTCGTGGATGACGCCGCCGGTGTGGTGACGCGATCGGGTCGGATTGCGGTCGGCGGCTGACTGGGCGCGCGAGGGCGCGTTAGGGTTTTGGGCATCCATCGGGAAGGTGCTGCTTCCTTGGTGGTCAGGTCCTCGCCGGGACGGCAATCCTGGCGGGGGCCGAAGTCATTTTCGGGGTGTGCTGCGCTGAGCGTAGAGGTGCCGGGGGTTCGAAAATCCAGCTGAGTGGCTGATGTTCACCCGCCCGAGTGATCACGTCCCGTGGGCGGGAGGGGCGGGGTTTGGTGGGGTTCTTTCTCCCCGAGTTCTTGCTCGGTAAGGCGCCGACGACACCGGAGCATCAAGTCCCGGGTTCCGGTGCCGTAGCGGTGGTTGTGCCGGTCTGCTGGGTGCAGGCCGTGAGGCGGGCAGCGAACTCGGACGCCAGGGTGCGGAGTTCTTCCGGGCCGTCGATGACGAAGGGGCGGTCCAGGGCGGCCAGGACGGGCGGCAGCCAGTCCAGGCGTTCCGCGCGGATCGCCACCCGCTGCCATCCCGGTCCGTCCTCCTCCAGAATCGCGACGGTCGCGGGCAGATGGGCGCGGATGTGTTCGGGCGTCGCCCGGACGCGCAGGCTCACCTCGTACCGGTACGCGGCCGTGGCGAAAGCCGTCACCACGCGTTCCGCCGGGTCCACCCCCTCCGGTGCCTCGAACGTGCCGGGGAGGACGCGCGCGTCCGCGACGCGGTCGAGCCGGAACGTGCGGTCCTCGTCGCGTTCCGCGTCCTTACCGGTGACGTACCACCGGCCCGCGTGCGCCACGATCCCGTACGCGTGCAGGGTGCGGTCGCCGCGGCGCCCCTCGCGATCGGTGTAGCGCACCGAGACCGGCCGGCGGTGGCGCACCGCGTCGGCCAGGGTGAGCAGCACCTCCGCGTCCGGGCTCGCGAACTCCCCGGCCTGGTCCGTGAAGGACAGGGTCTCCAGCAGGGCGTCCAGCCGGCGGGCCAGGTGCCGGGGCAGCACGCGCCGGACCTTCGCCGCCGCCGTCTCGTTCGCGGTGCGCTGCGCCGTCGTCAGCCCCATCCTGCGCCCGGCCACCAGGCCGAGCAGCACGGCCAGCGCCTCCTCGTCGCCGAACATCAGCGGTGGCACCCGGTAGCCGGGCCCGAGCCGGTACCCGCCGTAGCGTCCGCGCACCGACTCCACCGGCACGTCCAGGTCGATCAGCTGGTCCACGTACCGCCGCACGGTCCGCCCGTCGACGCCCAGCCGACCGGCCAGCTCGGCCACCGTCCGGGTGCCCCCGGACTGCAGCAGCTCCAGCAGGGTCAGCACACGGGCGGCGGGTCGGGGCATGCGCCCAAAGCTACTGCGAATACCGGGC
The DNA here is from genome assembly GCF_044540535.1 of Streptomyces sp. NPDC085937. Classification (NCBI taxonomy): domain Bacteria; kingdom Bacillati; phylum Actinomycetota; class Actinomycetes; order Kitasatosporales; family Streptomycetaceae; genus Streptomyces; species Streptomyces sp. NPDC085937. The sequence continues at coordinate 166,328 of NZ_JBITSH010000005.1, forward strand.
CGATTCTGTCCGCTATTGCTCCTACCGTCGGCCGTGCACGCCATCCGTACGGCCGAGGAGTCTCCCCATGCAGTTCGCTTCCGTTCGCATCATCACCGCCGACGTGGCCCGCCTCGTCGCCTTCTACGAACGCGTCCTGGGCGTGCCCGCCACCTGGGCCACGGAGCACTTCGCCGAGCTGAGGGCCGACGGCGCGACCCTCGCGATCGCCGGCACCGCCACCGTCCCTCTGTTCGCCCCTGGCTCCGCCCGCCCGGCGGCCAACGACAGCGCGATCATCGAGTTCCACGTCGACGACGTGGACCGCGTCCACAAGGAACTCGGTGACGTCCTCACCGACGTCGTCAACGGCCCCGCCACCATGCCCTGGGGCAACCGCTCCCTGCTGTTCCGCGACCCTGACGGCAACCTCGTCAACTTCTTCACCCGCTGACGCACCGTGTGTGTCCGGTCACTGTCCGGATGGTGTCCGTAGCCGTCGGCGCCGTACCCGCCGTTGGTGGGGGTAGGGCGCCGGGGTGCGTCACGGACGGATCCGAGGGAGAGATGCGGCATGACGGTGGTGGAGGCGGGGCCGGGTCGGCACGAAGACGAGGCGGACGAGCCGGGCTGGGAGGTCGACCCGGACGACGAGTGGGGCGTGGCGGTCATCACGACCGTCGCACGCCAGCTGAAGCTGCGCCGCGAGGCGGCGGGCCTCCGGGTCCCCGATTTCGGGCGGGCCGTCGGCTACGGCGAGGACATGATCTACAAGATTGAGGGCGGGAAGCGGATCCCTCGCCAGGAGTTCCTGGACCGGGCGGACGAGGTGCTGGGGGCGGGGGGTCTGCTGTCGGCCGCGTGGGAGGACGTGAAGAAGGTCCGCTATCCCAAGAAGGTCCGCGCGCTCGCGAAGTTGGAGGCGCAGGCGGTGGAGATCGGCATCTATGAGAGCCACAGCATCCACGGCCTGCTCCAGACGCCTGAGCACGCGAAGGCTTTGTTCGAGGCCATGCAGCCGCCGTACTCGTCGGACGAGGTCGAACGTATGGTCGCGGCGCGGGTCGCCCGGGCGTCGGTCTTTGACCGCTCACCCGCGCCCGCGCTCAGTTTCGTTCTGGAAGAGGCCGCGCTGAGGCGTCCCATCGGCGGCAGAATGGTGCAACGACGGCAGCTGGAGCGTCTGGTGGAGGTGGGCGGACTGCGCAACGTGATGCTTCAGGTCATGCCGTTGGACTGCGAGTCGCACTCCGGCATGGACGGCAGGATCGAGCTGCTGAAGTTCGCGGACGGGACAGCGGTAGGCCGCTCCGACGGCGCGTTCTGCGGGCGGCCGACAACTGAATTGAGACACCTGCGTGTTCTCGAGCTGCGGTATGCAACCATCCGGGCCCAGGCGCTCTCTCCGCGCGAAACGCTGGCCTTCATCGGACAACTGCTGGGAGAAACATGAGCAGCGAGCTCAACTGGTTCAAGAGCAGCTACAGCAGCGGCAACGACGGCAACTCCTGCGTCGAACTCGCCCTCACCCCCCGCACCGTCCACGTCCGGGACTCCAAGGACACCGCCGGCCCCCGACTGGCCTTCGCCCCGACCGCGTGGGCGCGTTTCCTTCCCTACGTGCAGCAGGGCTGAATGCACGACGAACCCCCGAGGCCGGCCTGGGGCCGGCCTCGGGGGCGCGTGCGGGGTGCGCTGCGGGGTGCGGGTCAGAGGGAGACGCCGTGGCCGCGCAGGAAGGTCACGGGGTTGACGGCGGAGCCGTAGTTCGGGGTGGTGCGGATCTCGAAGTGCAGGTGGGGGCCGCTGGAGTTGCCGGTGTTGCCGGACAGGGCGATCTTCTGGCCGGTCTTGACGACCTGGCCGACCTTCACGTTCACGGACGACAGGTGGGCGTACTGGGAGTACGTCTTGTTGCCGTGCTTGATCACGATGGCGTTGCCGTACGCGGGGCCGTCACCGGCGCCGTTGCCGCCGGCCTTGACGACGGTGCCGCCGTGGGCGGCCTTCACCGGGGTGCCGGTCGGGACGGCGTAGTCCTGGCCGGAGTGCTTGTGGGCCCACATGCCGCCGTTCGCCGCGAAGCTCGCCGACAGCGTGTAGTTCTTGACCGGGGAGACCCAGGACGGCGTGCTCTTCTTGGCGGCCTGGGTCGCCTTCTTCACTGCCGAGGCCTTCACGGCCTGCGTCTTCGCGGCGTCGGCCTGCGCGGCGGCCTGCGCCTGGACCGTGGTGGCGGTCGGCGCGGAGTTGCCGGAGGCGGCGACCGCGACTCCGGCTCCCAGGACGGCCGTGGAGCCCAGACCGGCGGCCAGGACGGCGGCGCGGGTGCGGGTGGCGGTCGTGCGGGGGAAACGGGAGATGACGCGCTCGAACATCGAAACCTCATGGGGGAGGGGGCGGGGGAATGCCATCCGCGGAACAGATCCGTGCCGCGCTGGCTGTTCCTTGGTAACCGGCACCGCCCAAAAGCCGCAAAGGTGTGACCTACGACGAAACGTCGTAGATGCGGCATGAGATGCACGTCTCTTGACGGAGCACCCTCTACGGGGCGAAACCCCCCATTTCAAGCTGATCGATCAGCCTTGTGCGGCATATGTCCGATTTCAAATCGGGCATTTCTTCACTATTCCGCGTAGTACACCCGGCGGGCCCTGTGGAGCATGTCACCGGGCGCCCTCCACGAATGTGGCGTGGGTCTCCGGCAATCCCCCGGATTCAGCCGCCGAACAGCTCCAGCGACACCCAGAGGGCCACCGTCGACACCGCGAGCGCGGCCGGGACGGTCGCCAGCCCCAGCAGGGTGAAGCGCAGCAGGCTCACCTCGTGGTCGTGGCGGTGGGCGATCCGGCGCCACAGCAGGGTGGCCAGCGAGCCCGCGTAGGTGAGGTTCGGGCCGATGTTCACGCCGAGCAGGACCGCGAGGACCGCGCCGGGACCGGACGGCACGGCCAGCGGGACCAGGGCGAGGACGGCGGGCAGGTTGTTGATCAGGTTGGCCAGCAGGGCCGCGAGACCGGCGACGGCCAGCAGGGAGAGCAGACCGGTGCCGTCGGGCAGGACCGCGTCGAGCGCGTCACCGAGCCCATGGTCCAGGACCGCCCGGACCACCACCCCCAGGGCAAGCACGAACGCCAGGAACGGCAGGTCGGCGGCGCGCAGCAGCCGCAGGGGGCCGGTACGGCGACGGGCCAGGGCGCGCACCGCCATCACGGCCGCGCCGGCCGCAGCCGCCCACGCCGGATCGACGCCCACCGCGGACGCCACGGCGAACCCGGCGAGCGTGGCCGCCACCGTGACCAGCGCGAACAGCGGCACCTCCACCCGCTCCTCCGCCGTGTCGGGCGCGGTCGGCTCCGCCGCGAGGTCGACCGCGAAGAAGCGGCGGAAGACGACGTACTCCACGGCGATCGCCGCCAGCCACGGCAGCAGCATCAGCAACGCGAAGCGGGTGAAGGTCAGCCCGGTGGCGGTGAAGGCGAGCAGGTTGGTCAGGTTCGACACCGGCAGCAGCAGGGACGCCGTGTTCGACAGGTGCGCGCCCGCGTAGACGTGCGGGGCGGGCCGGGCGCCCATGCGGGTCGCCGTCGCGAACACCACCGGCGTCAGCAGCACCACCGTGGCGTCCAGGCTGAGCACCGCCGTGATCAGCGAGGCCAGCGCGAACACGGCACCGAGGAGCCGGCGCGGGCGGTGGCGGGACCAGCGGGCCATCCAGGTCCCGCAGGCGTGGAAGAGACCTTCCTCGTCGCACAGCTTGGCGAGCACCAGGATCGCGGCGAGGAAACCGATCACCGGACCGAGCCGCTCGGCCTCCTCCCGCACCGCGTCCAGGGTGATCGCGCCCGTCGCGATCACGATCCCGGCGGCGGGCACCGCGAACGCCGCCTCCGGCCAGCGGAAGGGACGGACGACGGCACACACCAGCACCACGGCCAGCGCGGCGACGGACAGCGATTCGAGCAGCACAGTGCTGATCATCCACGCGATGCGGTGCCCCCGGACACCGCGTCCCCGGGATGTCGCGGAGCGGTACCTTCGACCTCACGCAGATCAGGGCCCGATGAGGAGAGTCAACGTGAGCAAGTTCGTGCGGCCCGCCGCCGAAGGTGCCGACCCGTTCGGTACGGCGCGTCTGCGGCGCGGGGTCCTGGACGCCTGGGCCACCAGTCCCGCCCGTTTCCGTGAGGACGCCAACGCCGAGGAGGACCTCGTCCTCGGCGGGTACCGGGACCGGCTCGTCGTCGAGCTCGCGCAGAACGCCGCCGACGCCGCCGCCCGGGCCGGCGTGCCCGGCCGGCTGCGGCTCACCCTGCGCGACGGGGTGCTGGTCGCCGCGAACACCGGTGCCCCGCTGGACGCGGCCGGAGTCGAGTCGCTGTCCACGCTGCGGGCCTCCGCCAAGCGGGACGCGCCCGACCGGGCCGTCGGACGGTTCGGCGTCGGCTTCGCGGCCGTGCTCGCCGTCACCGACGAACCGGCCGTCGTCGGCCGGCACGGCGGGGTGCGCTGGTCGCTGGCCGAGGCGCGGGACCTGGCGCGGGACACCGCCGGGCACAGCCCCGGCCTCGGCGACGAGATCCGCCGCCGCGACGGGCACGTACCGCTGCTGCGGCTCCCCTTCGCCGCCGAGGGCACCGCCCCCGACCCGTACGACACGGCCGTCATCCTGCCGCTGCGCGACACCGCCGCCGCCGACCTGGCCGAGCGGCTGCTGCACGCCGTCGACGACGCCCTGCTGCTCGCCCTGCCCGGCCTGGAGGAGGTCGTCGTCGAGACCGGCGACGACACGCCCCGCACCGTACGGCGCGGCACCGACGGCGAACTCACCGTGGTGACGGACTCCCGCGACGGCACCACCCGCTGGCGCACCGCCACCGCGCACGGCGACCTCGCCCCCGAACTGCTCGCCGACCGGCCCGTCGAGGAACGGCTGCGGCCGCACTGGTCGGTCACCTGGGCCGTCCCCGTCGACACCGACGGCGCGCCGGCCCGCCCGCGCACCGCCCCCGTCGTGCACGCGCCCACCCCCAGCGACGAACCGCTCGGTGTGCCCGCCCTGCTCATCGCCTCCCTGCCGCTGGACTCCACCCGCCGGCACGCCGCCCCCGGCCCCCTCACCGACTTCCTCGTACAGCGCGCCGCCGACGCCTACGCCGGACTCCTCGCCGACTGGCGTCCGGTCAGCACCGGCGTCATCGGCCTGGTGCCGGGGCCCCTCGGCAAGGGCGAGCTGGACGGTGCCCTGCGCGCGGCGGTGCTGGAGCGGCTGCCGCGCACCGCCTTCCTGCCGCCCGCCGCCGTACCCGTGGCCGACGACGACTCCGAACTGCCCGAGGCGCTGCGCCCGAGGGACGCCGAGGTCGTCGAGGGGGCTGGCGCCGACACCGTACGGGTGCTGGCCGAGGTGCTGCCCACGCTGCTGCCCGCCGGGCTCGAACGTCGGGTGGAACTGCGCACGCTCGGGGTCGCGCGGGTGCCGCTGACCGACGCGGTCGACCGGCTCGCCGGACTGGAGAAGTCCCCCGACTGGTGGCGGCGGCTCTACGACAGCCTCGCCGGGGTCGACCCCGACCGGCTCAGCGGACTTCCCGTCCCGCTGGCCGGGGGTACCTCCCAGGCTTTCGGCTCTGGGGGAGGGCGCACCACCATCGGCCCCCGGCAGGTGCTGCTGCCCACCCCCGACGCGGCTCTGGACGCCGAACTGCTGGCCCGGCTCGGCCTGAAGGTCGCCCACCCGGACGCCGCGCACCCGCTGCTGGAGAAGCTGGGAGCGCTGCCCGCCACCCCGCGCGCCGTCCTCACCACCCCGCAGGTGCGGGCAGCCGTCGCCGCGTCCCTCGACGACGAGGGCGCGGTGAACTGGGAGGAGGACGTCCCGGACGCGGAGGAACTCGCCGACACCGTGCTCGGCCTGGTGCGGGACGCCGGTCTTGAACCGGGTGACGAGCCCTGGCTGGGCGCGCTCGCCCTGCCCGACGAGGACGGCGAACTGTCCCCGGCCTGCGAACTCGTCTTCCCCGGCGGCCCGTTCGCGCAGGTCATGCGGGAGGGGGAACTGGCCGCGGTGGACGCGGAGCTGGCCGAGCGGTGGGGCGGGCAGCCGCTGGCCGCGTGCGGGGTCCTGGTGGACTTCGCGCTGGTGCGGGCCACCGACGTCGTCCTCGACCCGGACGAGCTGGAGCCCCGCGAGAGCGACTACGCCGAGCCGGACGACCCGGGGCTGCTGGACGCCGTGGACGTGTGGAGCGAGGACGTCCTCGACCGCTTCCCCGACGCCCCCGTGCCGCCGGTCGCCACCGAGATCGTCGCCGTGCGCGACCTGGACCTGGTGGACGACGACCGCTGGCCGCAGGCGCTGGCCCTGCTGTCCCGGCCGCCGCTGCGGGACGCGCTGGTCGAGCCGGTGCGCATCCTGCTGCACGACGGCACCCACGAGACCGTACGGCCGTACACCGCGTGGTGGCTGCGCGGTCACCCCGTGCTGGGCGGACGCCGCCCCGCCGGACTACGCGCGGCCGGCGGCGACCCGCTGCTGCGCGGCCTGTACGACGAGGCCGACGCGGCCGGCTTCGACGACGAGCAGGTGCTGCGGGCGCTCGGCGTGCGCACGTCGGTCGCCGCGCTGCTGGACGAGCCGGGCGGGGCGGCGGAGCTGCTGGAGCGGCTCGCCGACCCGGACCGGCCGGTCACGGCCGCCCAGCTGCACGGCCTGTACGGGGCGCTGGCGGAGCTGGACCCCGAGCAGGTGACCCTGCCGGACGAGCTGCGCGCGGTCGTCGACGGGCGGGTGGAGGTGGTCGACGCCTCCGAGGCGGTGGTCGTCGACTCGCCCGACCTGCTGCCGTTCACCTCCGGCGTGCCGCTGCTGCCGGTCCGGCCGGCGCGGGCGGCGGAGCTGGCGGAGCTGTTCCAGGTGCGGCGGCTGAGCGAGTCCGTCACCGGGCGGGTGGACTCGGAGGGCACGGAGCACGAGGTGCCGGAGCCGGTACGGGTCCTGCTGGGCCCGCGGACCCCGGCGTCCTACGTCGAGCACGAGGAGCTCGTCGTGGACGGAGTGGAGATCGACTGGCGGCTCACCGACGACGGGGTGCTGCACGCGGCGACGCTGGAGGGGGTCGCCGCGGGGCTCGCCTGGGCGGCGGGGCAGTGGCCGCGGCGCTTCGAGGTGGGGGCGCTGCTGGAGGATCCGTCCCGCACGGAGGAACTGGCCCGCGACCGCTGGTTCGACTGACCCCCCGGGGCCCCGCCCCGGACCCCGCTCCGCACACGCCGGAGGGGCTGACATCAGCCCGTCCGGCGTGTGAGGACGAGGCCCGCCAGGGCCGACAAGGGGGTCCGGGGCGCAGCCCCGCGGCGGGACGGACCTCACGGTTCGGTCGGCGTCGCCCCCGAGCCCTCGGATGCGAGCTGCTCCAGCTCGCGGGCCAGGCTCTCCGCGTCGTACGGACCCGTGTGCCGGCGGTTGCCGATGAAGAACGTGGGCGCGCCCTGGACGCCACTGGCCTCCGCGCTGGCGGCGTCCCGGCGCACCCGCTCGGCCGCCCAGTCGGACTCGAGGTCCTTCAGGAACCTCTCCATGTCGAGTCCGAGGTCGATGGCGTAGACGACGGTGTCCTCGAACTCCAGCTCGTCCTGGTGCTTGTAGAGCAGGTCGTGCATGTCCCAGAAGTGGCCTTGCGCGTCCGCGGCGACGGCCGCCCGCGCGGCCAGCTCCGCGTGCGGGTGGACGTCCGGCAGCGGCAGGTGCCGGAACACGTACCGGAACCGGTCGCCGAAGCGGTTCCGCAGCTCCTTGGTGACGCCGGTGGCGCGGGCGCAGAAGGGGCACTCGAAGTCGCCGTACTCCACCAGGGTCAGGGGCGCGTCGACGGGCCCGAGGATGTGGTCCGTCTCCGGGTCGACCAGGCGGTCCAGGTAGCGGGGCAGGTCCGCGTCCGTCTGCCCGCCCATGACGGTGGAGAGCCGGAACACCAGCCAGCCGGCCAGCGTGGCGAACAGCGCAGCGAGCAGCACGCCGACGGTCGCCCGGGCCAGGAGCTCCGCGTCGTCCTCGAAGGCGAGCCCGGCGATCAGCAGGGACACGGTGAACCCGATGCCGGACAGGGCCGCACCGCCCAGCACGTGGCCCTCTCCCACCCCGCCGGGCAGCCGGCCGAGCCCGAACCGGGTGCCGAGCCGGGCCCCGCCCCAGATGCCGATGAGCTTGCCGCCGACGAGCCCCACCACCACGGCCCAGGTGAGGGCCGAGCCGAGCGCGTCGGTGAGGACCCCGTCGCGCAGGTCGACGCCGGCGTTGGCCAGCGCGAACACGGGGACGACGACGTAGCTCGACCAGGGGTGGAGGTACATCTGCAGCCGCTCGTTGACCGAGACGGCCTTCTGGAGCCCCTTGCGTGCCGTCCTGCCCACGTCGGCGCGGGGAGACTGGCGGAACGCGCGGAACAGCCGCACGGCCTGGGCCACGCCCTCGCGGGAGGGTTCGCGGGCGGGGATGAGCAGACCGCCGAGCATGCCGGCGATGGACGCGTGCAGTCCGGCGTTCAGGGTGGCCCACCACATCACCAGCACGATCAGCACGTACGGGACGGCCCGCCAGACGTCGAAGCGGGACAAGGACGACAGGATCGCGCCGAGCACCAGGGCGGTGACCAGCTCCGGGATCCGGATCGACCCGCTGTACACGACACCGATCACCGTGACGGCGACGATGTCGTCGATGACCGTGATGGCCAGCAGGAAGATCCGCAGCTGGGTGACGAAGCGGGGACCCACGACGGCGAGCGCGCCCAGCATGAACGCGGTGTCGGTGCCGATGACGATGCCCCAGCCGTTCGCGGCGTCCGTGCCGGGCGCGATCAGCAGGTAGAGGGCGACCGGCACGAGCATGCCGCCGATGCCGGCGAGTCCCGGGATCATGATGCGGCGGCGGTCGTTCAGCGAGCCGACGGACAGCTCGTAGCGGACCTCCAGGCCGATGACGAAGAAGAACAGCGCCATCAGGCCGTCGTTGACCCAGTGCGCCAGGTCCATCGACAGCCGCGCGTTCCCCACCGAGACGGACGCCTCCGTGTGCCACAGCGAGAAGTACGACTCCGACCACGGGGAGTTCGCCCAGACGAGGGCCACCGCCACGGCGAACAGCATCAGTCCGGAACTGCCGGCCTCGGTCGCCAGGAAGTTGCGCACCGGCGCGGCCAGCTGGGCCGCGAGCTCACCCCTGCTCGACCGGGACTGCGACTCCTCGGACTTCTTCCCGGGCAGCTTCATGAGGTCTTCCGTCTCCGATCCCTGCGGCGGCAGTCTCCATCGTCACTCACATACCGGGCATACCGCCCGGTCGCCGAAGCCGCACCCCGCGCAAATCCCCGCGCTTCGCCTCACTCTTCACGCAAGTGGCGTAGGTCGCCGAAGGGGCGGTACGAGTCCGCCGCGGGCCGGTCAGACGGGGAAGCGGCGGTCCACCCAGCGCCAGATGACCTCGAGGACCGCCGACGTGACCGCCGCGATGGCGACCGCCGTCCATGGCATCGTCATGCCGACCAGGCGCAGGGCGAAGAAGTCCTGGAGCCAGGGCACCGCGAGGACCAGCAGGAAGGCCCCGGCCATCGCCGCCACCAGGGCGACGCGCCACCAGGTGTAGGGCCGGGCGATGATCGCCAGCACCCAGATGGAGATCAGGAACAGCGTCAGCGTCGCCGCGCTCGTCTCCGCGCCCAGCGCGCCGGCCCCGCTGTAGTGGTGCCGGGCCAGCAGATAGGTGGCGAAGGTGGCCAGCGCGGCCAGCACCCCGCCCGGGATCGCGTACCGCATGACCCGCTTCACGAAGTGCGGCCGCGCCCGCTCCTTGTTGGGGGCGAGGGCCAGGAAGAAGGCGGGGACGCCGATGGTCAGCGTGGACAGCAGGGTCAGATGGCGCGGCAGGAACGGGTACTCCACCTGCGTCGCCACCACCAGCACCGCCAGCAGCACCGAGTACACCGTCTTCACCAGGAACAGCGTGGCGACCCGGGTGATGTTGCCGATCACCCGCCGGCCCTCGGCGACCACCGACGGCAGCGTGGCGAAGCTGTTGTTCAGCAGCACGATCTGCGCGACCGCCCGGGTGGCCTCCGACCCTGAGCCCATCGCCACACCGATGTCCGCGTCCTTCAGCGCCAGCACGTCGTTCACGCCGTCCCCGGTCATCGCGACCGTGTGGCCCTTCGACTGCAGCGCGCCGACCATGTTCCGCTTCTGCTGGGGCGTGACCCGCCCGAAGACCGTGCCCTCGTCCAGCGCCTCGGCCATGGCATCCGGCTCGGCGGGCAGCTTGCGCGCGTCCACCGTCGTCCCCGACAGGCCCAGCTTGGCGGCGACCGCCCCGACCGACACCGCGTTGTCGCCGGAGATCACCTTGGCGCGGACGTTCTGCTCGTCGAAGTAGCGCAGGGTGTCGGCGGCGTCCGGGCGCAGCCGCTGCTCCAGCACCACCAGCGCCACCGCCCGCACGCCGTCCACGGCGGCCGGGTCGTCGACATCCGCGCCGTCGCGGGCGCGGGCCAGCAGCAGCACCCGCATCCCCTCGCGGTTCATCCGCTCGGTCTCGGCCAGCGCCGGGTCGTCGTGGGGGAGGAGTACGTCCGGGGCGCCCAGCAGCCAGCTGACGGGCCGCCCGTCGCCCTCGTCGAGGGTCGCGCCGCTGTACTTGCGGGCCGAGGAGAAGGGCAGCGTGTCCGTGAGCCGCCACTCGGTGGTGTCCGGATACGCCTCGATGATCGCCTTCAGGGACGCGTTCGGCCGCGGGTCCGCCGAGCCCAGCTCGCCCAGCACCTTCCGTACGTACGTCTCGTCGGCGTCGCCCAGCACCCGCAGCTCGGTGACGTCCATGCCGCCCTCGGTGAGCGTGCCGGTCTTGTCCAGGCACACCGTGTCCACGCGGGCCAGTCCCTCGATCGCGGGCAGCTCCTGGACCAGGCACTGCTTGCGGCCCAGCCGGATCACCCCGATCGCGAAGGCGACCGAGGTGAGCAGCACCAGCCCCTCGGGGACCATCGGCACGATCCCGCCGACCGTGCGGGCGATGGAGCCCTTCAGCTCGTTGTCCTTGACCACCAGCTGGCTGATGATCAGGCCGATCGCGGTCGGCACCATCATCCACGTGACGTACTTCAGGATGGTGGAGATGCCGCTGCGCAGCTCGGAATGGACCAGGGTGAAGCGGGACGCCTCCTCGGCGAGCTGCGCGGCGTAGGCCTCGCGGCCCACCCGGGTCGCCTGGAAGGAGCCGCCGCCCGCGACGACGAAGCTGCCGGACATGATCTGGTCCCCGGGCTGCTTCACCACGGGGTCGGCCTCACCGGTGAGCAGTGACTCGTCGATCTCCAGGCCGTCCGCCTCGACGCACACCCCGTCGACGACGGCCTTGTCCCCCGGCCCGATCTCGATGAGGTCGTCCAGCACGATCCGCGAGGTGCCGATCTCGGCGGCGACCCCGTCCCTGCGCACCGTGGGCTTCGCCTCGCCGATCAGCGCGAGGGAGTCCAGCGTCTTCTTCGCCCGCCACTCCTGGATGATCCCGATTCCGGTGTTGGCGAGGATCACGTAGCCGAACAGGCTGTCCTGGAAGGGCGCGACGATCAGCATGATCACCCAGAGCACGCCGATGATCGCGTTGAACCGGGTGAAGACGTTCGCCCGGACGATTTCGACGACGGACCGGCTGCTGCGCACGGGTACGTCGTTGACCTGTCCGCGCGCCACCCGCTCGGCCACTTCCGCCGACGTCAGCCCGGTCACCGGAGACGTGGCCGTGACGGGCCGGACGGCATCGGTACGGTCGCCCGCGTCGAGATGCGTCATGCCATCGACAGTACGTGCGGAGTCTGCGCTTCACCCACCGGAGCGGGGAAGATCCGACCAGGGGAGGACGGCCGTCGTACCGGGGTCGTACCGCGGTGGCGGCAGCCTCAACCACGGTGCTTGCAAGGTGAGTTGGCGCGATTCGGCCGGCTCGGGCCCGGGCTCAGTCGGCGTGCGCGGCCGGGGTGTGCCCGGGGCCGGCGTCGGACGCCCCGGCCCGCGCCCGCTTGATCGCCGCGTCGCGCCTGCGGACGTACCAGATGCCGATGAAGCCGAGGCCGCCGCCGGCCAGGCAGGTCCACAGCCACCAGGTGTGCCCGTGGTCGTCGAACCAGCCGTAGAACGGCAGCTGCGCCAGGAAGAGGACGAACCAGACGATCGTGCCGCCGGTGATGGTGGCGACCACGGGGCCCTCCAGGGGCTCCGGCGCCTCGTGCTTGGGGGTCCACTTCGCCATGCGGACAGCTTACGAGGAGCGGCGGGCGCCCGGTCGCCCGCAGGGGGCGGGAGACGTGACGTCAGGAGGGCGGGAGGGGTGACCGAAGGAGGGCGGGAGGGGCAATGGCGCGGGAATCACATCCGACGCCTCGGGTCTACGCGCGGAGATGGCCTGGACGACGTTATATGTTCATACTGAATCCGTTTGCCTCTGACCGCTTTCATTCGTAGAAAACACCAAAGGCCCGGCTCCGGGGGAGCCCGCCGGTGATGAGGTCTCTGCACATGTCCACGTCGGCCCCCGCCAAGGCGCCCGTCCCCGAGCAGCCGGGGTCCGGTGCCGCGCCCGGCGCCCTCGACCGCCACTTCCGGATCTCCGAGCGCGGCAGCACGCTGTCGCGCGAGGTCCGTGGCGGTTTCGCCACCTTCTTCGCGATGGCCTACATCATCGTGCTGAACCCGATCATCCTGGGCAGCGCGAAGGACGCGTTCGGCAACCAGCTGGACAACGGCCAGCTGGTCACCGCGACGGCCCTGACCGCGGCGTTCACCACGCTGCTCATGGGCGTCATCGGCAACGTCCCGATCGCGCTGGCCGCCGGACTCGGCGTGAACTCCGTGGTCGCCCTCCAGCTCGCGCCCCGCATGTCCTGGCCGGACGCCATGGGCATGGTGGTGCTGGCCGGTTTCGTGGTGATGATCCTGGTCGCCACGGGCCTGCGGGAACGCGTGATGAACGCCGTGCCCTACGGGCTGCGCAAGGCCATCGCCATCGGTATCGGCCTGTTCATCATGCTCATCGGCCTGGTCGACTCCGGTTTCGTCTCCCGCATCCCGGACGCCGCCCAGACCACCGTCCCGCTCCAGCTCGGCGCCGACGGCCACCTCAACGGCTGGCCGGTCCTCGTCTTCGTGCTCGGCGCGCTGCTCACGCTGGCGCTCATCGTGCGCAAGGTGCCCGGCGCGATCCTCATCTCGATCGTCACGATGACCGTCGTCGCGGTCGTGATCAACGCCGTCGCCGACGTGCCCTCCTGGGGCCTGACCGCGCCCGACTGGCCCGGCAACCCGGTGGCCACCCCCGACTTCGGCCTCATCGGCCAGGTCAGCCTGTTCGGCGGGTTCTCCGAGGTGGGCGTGCTGACGGGCGTCCTGTTCGTCTTCACCGTGCTGCTGTCGTGCTTCTTCGACGCGATGGGCACGATCATGGGCGTCTCGGACGAGGCCAAGCTGACCGACGGCGAGGGTCAGATGCCCGGCATCAACAAGGTGCTGTTCATCGACGGTGTCGCGGTCGCCGCGGGCGGCGCCAGCTCCGCCTCGGCCACCACCGCGTTCGTGGAGTCCACGGCCGGTGTCGGTGAGGGCGCGCGCACCGGCTTCGCCAACGTCGTGACCGGCGGACTGTTCGCCCTGGCGCTGTTCCTCACGCCCGTCGCCACCATGGTCCCGTCCCAGGCGGCCACCCCCGCGCTGCTCGCGGTGGGCTTCCTGATCCTGGCCGGCTCCATCAAGGAGATCGACTGGGCGGACCACACGATCGCCATCCCGGCCTTCGTGACGATGGTGATGATGCCGTTCACCTACTCGATCACCAACGGCATCGGCATGGGCTTCCTCACCTTCGTGGCGCTGCGTCTGGCGGCCGGCCGCGGCCGGGAGGTCCCCAAGGCGATGTACGTGGTGGCGGCGGTCTTCGCCTTCTACTACCTGCTGCCGGCGCTGGGCCTGACCTGATCCACGCCGGGGGAGAACGGGCTCCGCGAAGGGGCCCGGGCCGCGGGCTCAGGTGACCCCGTAGAACCTTTCCGTCTCCTCGACGGCGGTGTGGAACCGCTGGTCGAAGTCATCGCGCATGAGCGTCCGGACGACATAGTCCTGGACGCTCATGCCGCGTTTGGCGGCATGGTCGCGGAGCCGTTCGAGCAGTTCATGGTCTATCCGCAGGCTGAGCACGTCGGTCCCCATGCCCTGAGCGTCGCCGCCCCTCCGGGTGCGACGCGTGGCCTTTCGCGCTTCGATCACTCATATGGGTGATCTCGCCCTCCGGGTGTCTTGATTTCCCCGGGTGTCTCGATTCCGGCGGGCACGTTCCTGCGGCAGCCCGGCAGCCCGGCAGCCCGGCAGCCCGGCAGCCCGGCAGCCCGGCAGCCCGGCAGCCCGGCAGCCCGGCAGCCCGGCAGCCCGGCAGCCGGCAGCCGGCAGCCCGGCAGCCCGGCCGCCGGTGGGCGGGCCGGGTGGAGCGGGAGTGGCGGGACTCACGGCGAGGGGCCGCCGTACCGGGTGGTTCTTAGCGAGAGTAATGAGTTACGCTAAAGAACATGCCGGACCTCAGCCATGGCGACGACGCAGCCGCCGTGAACGCCCTTCGATCCGCCGTGATGCGCCTGTCCCGTCGGCTCAAGCATCAGCGCGTCGACGAGTCGCTCAGCCCCACCGAGATGTCGGTGCTCGGCACCCTGGCCCGCTGCGGCAGTGCCACCCCGGGCGAGCTTGCCCGCAAGGAGCACGTCCAGCCGCCGTCGATGACCCGCATCGTGGCGCTGCTGGAGGCCAAGGGACTCGTCCGGCTGGAGCCGCACCCCGACGACCGCCGCCAGAAGGTCGTCACGCAGACCGAGCGGGCCGAGGCGATGCTCGAGGAGAGCCGTCGCAAGCGGAACGCCTTCCTCGCCACGCTGGTCGAGGAGCTGGACGAGGACGAGTGGGCCACCCTGCGCGCCGCCGCCCCCGTGCTGGAGAAACTGGCGCACATCTGACCCCCGCAGCAACAGGAGGCGAACCTTTTGAGTACGGGATCCGGAGCAGCTTCCGCCCCCGCACCTGACCCCTACGACACGAAGACCGCCCTCGACGCCCCGCGCAAGAACTCGATGTTCTCCTCGCTGAGGATCAGGAACTACCGCCTGTTCTTCCTCGGGCAGGTCGTCTCCAACATCGGCACCTGGATGCAGCGCATCGCCCAGGACTGGCTGGTGCTCAGCCTCACCGGGTCCTCGGCCGCCGTCGGCATCACCACGGCCCTGCAGTTCCTGCCGATGCTGCTGTTCGGCCTGTACGGCGGTGTCCTCGTCGACCGGCTGCGCAAGCGGCCCACCCTGATGGTCACCCAGTCCGCGATGGCCCTCACGTCCCTCGCGCTCGCCGTCCTCACCCTGACCGGCATGGTCGAGGTCTGGCACATCTACGTCGCCGCCCTCGCCCTCGGTTTCGCGACCGTCGTCGACAACCCGGCCCGCCAGTCCTTCGTGTCCGAGCTGGTCGGCCCCGGCCAGCTGCAGAACGCGGTCAGTCTGAACTCCGCGAACTTCCAGTCCGCCCGGCTGGTCGGCCCCGCCGTAGCGGGCCTGCTGATCACCGGCGTCGGCACCGGCTGGGCGTTCCTGCTGAACGGCCTGTCCTTCGTCGCGCCGCTGACCGGCCTGATGCTGATGCGCGCCCGTGAACTGCACCCCGTCGAGCGCGCGCCGCGCGGCAAGGGGCAGCTGCGCGAGGGGCTGCGCTACGTGGCCGGACGGCCCGACCTGCTCTGGCCGATCGTGCTGGTCGGCTTCATGGGCACCTTCGCCTTCAACTTCCCCGTCTACCTGTCGGCCTTCGCCGACGACGTGTTCCACGGGGGCGCGGGCGTCTACAGCATGTTCAACACGCTGATGGCGGTCGGCTCCGTCTCCGGCGCCCTGCTCGCCGCCCGGCGCGGCACGGCCCGGCTGCGGCTGCTGATCATGGCCGCGCTGGCCTTCGGCGCGCTGGAGATCCTCGCCGCGGCGTCGCCTCAGCTGTGGATGTTCGCGCTGATCATGGTGCCGCTGGGGCTGGTCTCGATGACGGTCAACGTCACCACCAACACCAGCCTGCAGATGTCCACCGACCCGTCGGTGCGGGGCCGCGTCATGGCCCTGTACATGATGGTGTTCCTCGGCGGCGCCCCCGTCGGCGCCCCGATCGTCGGCTGGGTCACCGACACCTACGGCGCCCGCGCCGGCTTCGCGGTCGGCGGCGCGATCGCGATGACCGCAGCGGCCGTCATCGGCCTGATCCTGGCCCGGGCCGGCGGCCTGCGCCTGTCCTTCGGCTGGAACCACGGCCACCCCCGCGTCCGCTTCGTCCCCCGCGACCACACCAAGGCCCTGGCCCCGGCGGCGTGAGCCGCCGGGGCGGGCCGCCCCCGCCGTCAGCCGCGTGGAAAGTCGTCGGTTGTGAGAACGAGACCGACAACCGTCCTGGTCAGGTCGATCTCGATGCCGAAGCCGAAGCACACGCTGCCGTGGTACTTCCCGTCCTTCGGCAGCGTGTGCACATGCCACTCACCGGTGTACGGATCGACGATCAGGTACACCGGCACACCGGCGGCGGCGTATGCGTCCTTCTTCGGCCCGTAGTCGTTGTCCGAGGTCTTCTGCGAGATCACTTCGGCGATGAAGACGACATCTTCATGACGCCACCGCCCCTTGCTGTTCTTGGTCGCTCCCTCGGCCAGCAGGGTCACGTCGGAGGCGAAGCCGTTCAGGTGCCCCGGGTAGTCGATGCGGACGTCGGACTTCAAACGCCTGCGCGGGTATTTCGTACGCAGTTGATCGTAAACGTCCGCGATGATGTCCCAGTGGGTGTCCCGCTGCGGCGTCATGAAGATGTGCCCCCCGACGATCTCTGCCTTGTAACCCTCGGGGACGGGCATCTTCTCCAGCCACTCGAACATCGTGTCGAGCGTGAGTTCGTCGCCGCTCTCGGCCATCTCGATCCTGTCTTCGAGGACGGTCATCGTGGCGCTCCTCCCCGGCCGACGCTCGATGCGTACAGCCGCGCAGTACAACGATACGCACGGTGACCGGGGCACGCGGGACACTGGAGGCATGAGACTCTTCGCCGCCGTGCTGCCGCCCGAGGACGTGATCGAGGCGCTGGCCGTCGAGGTGGACGGGCTGCGGAAGCTGGACGGGGCCGGCGCCCTGCGGTGGACCGAGCGGGCCGGGTGGCACTTCACGCTCGCCTTCTACGGCGAGGTGGACGAGGAGACCGTGCCGGAACTCACCGCGCGGCTGGCACGGGCCGCGGACCGCACCGAGCCGTTCCGGCTCGCCCTGGCGGGCGGCGGCCAGTTCGGCCGGGGACGGGCGCTGTGGACCGGCGCGGCGGGCGACCTGCACACCATGCGGCTGCTGGCCGAGCGGTCCGAGGCGGCCGGGCGCAAGGCGGGCGTGGCGATGGACGAGCACCGGCGCTACAAGGCCCACCTGACCGTGGCCCGCAGCCGGGACGCCGTCGACGTACGGCCGTACCTCACGGCGCTGGAGGAGTTCCGCAGCCGGAGCTGGACCGTGGAGGAGCTGGTGCTGGTACGCAGCCACCTGCCCAGGTCGGGCGTCCCGGGCGAACAGCCCCGCTACGAGGCGGTCGCCCGACAGGCACTGGGCGCGGCCGGTTAGGCTCGACGGCGTGGACCCGAAGACCCGAAACCGGATCATGGCCGGTGCGCTCGTGATGATGTTCGTCGTGGTGGCTCTGGCGGCGGCACTCGGAAGGTAGCGCCGCCGCCGGCCGTCACCGCGTGCCCGCCGCTACCAGGCGAAGGCCTCCGGGGACGGCCCCGGGCCCGGGAAGATCTCGTCCAGCGAGGTCAGCAGCTCCTCGCTCAGCTCCAGCTCCACCGCGCGCAGCGCCGAGTCGAGCTGCTCGCGGGTCCGGGGGCCGACGATCGGACCGGTCACCCCGGGACGGGTGAGCAGCCAGGCCAGCGCCGCCTCGCCCGGCTCGACGCCGTGCTTCTCCAGCAGGTCCTCGTACGCCTGGATCTGCTTGCGGGCGACGGGGTCGGCCAGGGTGTCCGCGGCCCGTCCGGAGGCGCGGCGGCCGCCCTGGGCCTCCTTCTTGATGACCCCGCCCAGCAGACCGCCGTGCAGCGGCGACCACGGGATGACCCCGAGCCCGTACTCCTGCGCGGCCGGGAGGACCTCCATCTCGGCGCGCCGCTCGGCGAGGTTGTACAGGCACTGCTCGCTGACCAGGCCGATGGTTCCGCCGCGCCGGGCGGCGATCTCGTTGGCCTGCGCGATCTTGTAGCCGGGGAAGTTGGACGAGCCGACGTAGAGGATCTTGCCCTGCTGGATCAGGACGTCGATCGCCTGCCAGATCTCCTCGAAGGGCGTCGACCGGTCGACGTGGTGGAACTGGTACAGGTCGATGTAGTCGGTCCCCAGCCGCTTCAGCGAGGCGTCGACCGCCCGCCGGATGTTCACCGCGGACAGCTTGTCGTGGTTGGGCCACGGCTCGCCGTCGGCGCCCATGTTGCCGTACACCTTGGTCGCGAGGACGACCTTGTCGCGGCGGCCCTCGCCCTTGGCGAACCAGCTGCCGATGATCTCCTCGGTACGGCCCTTGTTCTCGCCCCAGCCGTAGACGTTGGCGGTGTCGAAGAAGTTGATGCCGGCGTCGAGGGCCGCGTCCATGATGGCGTGGCTGTCGGGTTCGTCGGTCTGCGGACCGAAGTTCATCGTCCCGAGGACGAGTCGGCTGACCTTGAGTCCTGTGCGTCCGAGCTGCGTGTACCTCATGAGTGTCAAGCCAACGTCTTGGAGTGCGCTCCATGCAAGCGCTTCAGGTGCCGGGGCGGCTCGTCAGGACGGCTTGTACGGGCCGCCCAGACCCCACTCCTGCCACATCGCCTCGGCGAACGCCCCCGCGATTCTGTGCTCGCCGCTCTCGTTGGGGTGCGTGCCGTCGTAGGTGTCCGTGTGGAAGTCGTACGTCGCCGGGGGCGGGACGAGCAGGATCGGCGAGCCCGGCTCGTCCAGCTCGGCGGCCGTCTCCGCCAGCAGGGCGTTGAACCGCCCGACCTGCCCGGCGAACGTCTCGTCGGCCTCCACCCGGATGTTGCGGACCACCGGCATCACCGCCATGCGCACGCCCGGGCGGGCCGCCCGCGCCTCGGCGACGAACGCGCGCACGTTGTCCGCGGTCTGCTCGGCGTTGGTGTAGAAGCCGAGGTCGATCAGGCCCAGTGACACCAGCAGCACGTCCGCCCGGCAGGAGCGCACGGCGTCACCGATCAGCGGGGCCATGTGGCACCAGCCCTCGCCCCAGCCGGCCAGGTGGGCCCGGGGGAACGCCGGGTCGGCGTACGCGTACGAGGTGGGGGCGTCCGTGGACGGGTCGTGCAGCGTCTCGCGCGGGCCGACCAGCGTGAAGGGCTCGCCGTACGCGGTGCACAGGTGCTGCCACAGCCGGTAGCGCCAGGTGTGTTCACCCGCGCTCCCGATCGTCATCGAGTCACCTACGGGCATGAACCTGAGCACCCGATCATCATGGTGGATCAGCACGTCGGCCGCGATGTGAGCCCGGACACCCGCACCGGCGGGGTCCGGCTGATGGCAGTCTTGGGTCATGCGCCGACCCTTCGCCCTGCTCGCCGCGGCCCTCCTGACGGCCTCGCTCGCCGTGCCCGCCTCCGCCGCCGACAACGACGACGGGAACGAGGGATTCACCATCAACGACCCGCGCATCACCGAGTCCAGCGGACTCGCCGCCTCCCGCCTGCACCCCGGCATCTACTGGACCCACAACGACAGCGACGACGGCCCCTACCTGTACGCCGTCGACAGCAGCACCGGTGACACCGTCGCCCGCCTCACCCTCACCGGCATCGGCACACCCCGGGACGTCGAGGCGATCTCCGTCGGCCCGGGCAACCGTCTCTTCGTCGGCGACATCGGCGACAACCTCGGCGGCACCTGGCCGTACGTGTGGATCTACGAACTCCCCGAGCCCGAGCAGCTCAAGGACGCCACCGTGCAGGCCACCCAGTACGTGGTGAAGTACTCCGACGGGCCCCGGGACGCCGAGGCGATGGTCGTGCACCCGAAGACGGGGCGGGTGTACATCGTCGACAAGCACGAGGACGGCGGACACCTCTACGAGGGACCGGAGAAGCTGTCGCCGGAAGGCGACAACGTGTTCAAGCCGATCGCGCCCGTCGAGCTGTGGACCACCGACGCCGCGCTCTCCCCGGACGGCCAGGACTTCGCCGTGCGCGGCTACTTCGGTGGCATCCACTACGCCTGGAACGGCGGCACGTTGCAGCGCAAGGGGCGGCTGAGCGTGCCGCTCCAGGGGCAGGGGGAGTCGGTGACCTACTCCGCCGACGGGTCCCGGCTGCTGTTCGGCAGCGAGGGGGAGCAGAGCGGCGTGGTGAGCCGCGAGGCCCCGGGCGCGGACGAGGGCGGGTCCAGCAGAGGCTCCGGCTCCCGCGCGGACGGCGACGGCAGCGCCTCCGGCGACGGGACGGGCGACTCTGTCAAGGTCGGCGGCGCGGTGGTGGTCGCCGTGGTCGTGGCGGCCCTGTTCGGCCTGACCAGGCGCCGGCGCAAGGGCTGAACGCAGGGCGTCAGGGCGTCTGTTCGGCCGCGCGCCGGGTGACGAACTCCGCCAGGCCGTCCAGGATGCGCTGGAGCCCGAACTCGAAGTGGTCGAAGGCGGAGCCGAAGGTGTCCTCCGAGAGCGCGGCCATGACCGGATAGCGGCCGCTGTTCATCGCCTTCTCCAGGGCGGGCCGCTGGGCCTCCCAGAACTCCGCGTCCGTCAGCCCGGAGCTGTGTTCGGCCTGCTCCTGGTACAGCTGCGTCCGGGCCGCCCCGACCACGTACCCGTCGATCATGACGATCACCGACAGCAGTTCGGGGTCGGACAGGCCCATCGGCTTGATCCGGGAGAACACCCTCTCCATGCCGTCCAGGGCGCTCGGGCCGAGGATCGGGCGGGACTGGTTGACCTCCAGCAGCCAGGGGTGGCGCCGGTAGAGGGCGAGGGTGGCCCGGCCCAGCGCCTCCAGGGCGGACCGCCAGCCGCCGTCGCCGAGGTCCGCGGGGTTCTCCGACGGGCGCTGCACCCGGTCCAGCATCAGGTCGAGCAGCTCGGCCTTGCCGGGCACGTAGCGGTACAGGGACATCGTGCCGGTGCCCAGCTCCGTGGCGATCCGGCGCATCGACAGCGCACCGAGGCCGTCCCGGTCGGCGACCTCGATCGCCGCCTCCACGATCCGCTCCAGGGTCAGCCCCGGCTTCGGGCCCCGGCTCGGCCGCTGCCCGGTGCCCCAGAGCAGGTCGAGGGTGCGCGCGATGTCGCCGCTGCCGCTGGTCTCCGTACCGCTTCCGCCGCTGCTCATGCGAGCAGTCTAGATCCGCGGGAAAAAAACTGGGTACGTCGTACGCGGAATCGGGTACGGTGTACTCGGTTTCTGGAAGGGGGACCCATGAAGGACGACGGGTACGCGGTGCGGGCCGAGGGGCTGGAGAAGCGGTACGGCGAGAAGCGCGCCCTGGACGGCTTCGACCTCACCGTGCGGGCGGGGACGGTGCACGGACTGCTGGGACCGAACGGCGCGGGCAAGACCACCGCCGTGCGGATCCTGTCGACGCTGATCCGGCTCGACGGCGGGCGGGCGGCCGTGGCCGGGCTGGACGTGGAGCGGCAGGCCCGCGAGGTGCGGGCGCGGATCGGGCTCACCGGGCAGTACGCGGCGGTGGACGAGGTGCTCACCGGGCGGCAGAACCTGGAGATGTTCGGCAGGCTGTTCCACCTCGGCGGGCGGCGCGCCAGGGCGCGCGCGGCGGAGCTGCTGGAGCAGTTCGACTTGACCGACGCCGCCGACAAGGGCGTCGGCGACTACAGCGGCGGCATGCGGCGCCGGCTGGACCTGGCGGCGTCGATGATCCTGACGCCGGCCGTGCTGTTCCTGGACGAGCCGACGACGGGGCTCGACCCGCGCAGCCGGGGCGAGGTCTGGGACTCGGTACGGGCGCTGGTGGCGGGCGGCACCACCGTGCTGCTGACCACGCAGTATCTGGAGGAGGCCGACCGGCTGGCCTCCCGGATCACCGTCATCGACCGGGGCCGGTCCATCGCCGACGACACCCCGGACGGGCTGAAGAACCGCGTCGGCGGCGACCGCGTCGAGGTCGTGGTGGCCGAACGGTCCGACATCCCGCGCGTGGTGAAGGTGGTCGCCCGGGTCGCCGACGGCGAACCCGAGTCGGACGAGACCGAGTTGCGGGTGCACGCCCCCGTGACCGACCGGGTGGGCGCGCTGACGGACGTCGCCCGCACCCTCCAGGACGAGGGCGTCCGGGTCGAGGACATCGGGCTGCGCAGGCCCAGCCTCGACGACGTGTTCCTGCGCCTGACCGGACACCGCACGGAGACGACGGAGAAGGAGGCGGCGGCATGAGCGCGCTCGACCTGACCGGACCGGCCGGGCGCGGTCGCGTGTACTGGGCGCTCGCGGACTGCTGGAACGTCGTCCGCCGCGGCCTGACCCACTACCAGCGCCAGCCGGTCAACATCGCCTGGCAGCTGGGCTTTCCGATCCTCTCCGTGCTGCTGTACGGCTATGTCTTCGGCAGCGCGATGCGGGTGCCGGGCGGCGGGGACTACAAGGACTTCCTGATGCCGGGCATGTTCGTGATGACCATGGCCTTCGGCTTCATCAACACCGCGACGGTCGTGGTGTACGACTCCACCAAGGGCGTCATCGACCGCTTCCGCTCGATGCCGATGGCGTCGTCGGCGGTGGTCGCCGGGCGCGGGGTGACCGACCTGATCGTCGCGTGCGCGGAGCTGGCCATCCTGATGCTGACGGCGCTGGTCATGGGCTGGCGCCCGGACGGCGGCTGGGGATTCCTCGCCGCGTTCGGACTGCTGCTGTGGCTGCGGTTCGCACTGATCTGGCTGGGCGTCTGGCTGGGACTCCTCGTCCCCAACCCGGAGGCGGCGGGCGGCCTCTTCGCGGTGGCCTTCCCCCTGACGATGATCTCCAGCATCTTCGTCGCCCCGCAGCTGATGCCCGACTGGCTCGGCTGGGTGGCCGCCTGGAACCCGATCTCCTCCACGGCCGCGGCGACCCGCGAACTCTTCGGCACCCCGGTCGGCGGCGGCGACTCGTGGGTCGAACAGCACGCACTGCTGATGGCGGGCGGGTGGCCGGTGATCCTGACGGCGCTCTTCCTGCCGTTGGCGGTACGGAGATTCCGGCGTCTGAGCAGGTGAGACGTGAAAGGGCGCCCGGTGGATCACCACCGGGCGCCCCTTCACGTGAGTGGGACTACAGCTGCTCGATCACGTAGTCGACGCACTTCGTCAGGGCCTCGACGTCCGACGGGTCGATCGCCGGGAACATCGCGACGCGGAGCTGGTTGCGGCCCAGCTTGCGGTACGGCTCGGTGTCGACGATGCCGTTGGCCCGCAGCACCTTGGCGACGGCGGCGGCGTCCACCTCGTCGGTGAAGTCGATCGTGCCGATGACCGCCGACCGCTTCGCCGGGTCGGTGACGAACGGGTTCGCGAACTTCACGTCCTCGGCCCAGCCGTACAGGGTGCGCGCGGAGGTCGCGGTGCGGCGGACCGCCCAGTCCAGGCCGCCCTGGCCGTTGATCCACTCCAGCTGCTGGTTCAGCAGGAAGAGGGTCGACAGCGCGGGGGTGTTGTACGTCTGGTTCTTGCGGGAGTTGTCGATCGCCGTCGGCAGGGAGAAGAACTCCGGGACGTGCCGGCCGCTCGCGTGGATCCGCTCGGCGCGCTCGATCGCGGCCGGGGAGAACACGCCGATCCACAGGCCGCCGTCGGAGGCGAAGGACTTCTGCGGGGCGAAGTAGTAGACGTCCGTCTCGGCGATGTCGACCGGCAGGCCACCCGCACCGGAGGTGGCGTCCACCAGGACGAGGGAGCCCTCGTCCGCGCCGGCCACGCGCTTGATCGGCATCGCGACGCCGGTGGAGGTCTCGTTGTGCGTGAAGGCGTACACGTCCACGCCCGCCTCGGCGACCGGCTCCGGGTGCGTGCCCGGGTCGGCGGAGATGACGTCCGGCTCGGCGAGCCACGGGGCCAGCTTGGCGGCCTTGGCGAACTTGGAGCTGAACTCGCCGAAGCTGAGGTGCTGCGACTTGTTCTCGATCAGACCGTGGGTCGCGATGTCCCAGAACGCGGTGGAGCCGCCGTTGCCGAGGACCACCTCGTACCCGTCGGGGAGCTGGAACAGCTCGCCGACGCCCTCGCGCACCTGGCCGACCAGGTTCTTCACCGGCGCCTGGCGGTGGGAGGTGCCCAGCAGGGACGTACCGGTCGCGGCCAGCGCGTCCAGCGCTTCCGTCCGCACCTTGGAGGGACCCGCACCGAAACGACCGTCGGCGGGCTTGATGTCAGCAGGAATCCGGATCTCAGCCACGACCGGAGCCTAGCGGCTGGAGGAAACCCGGGCGCAACATCGTCCGTCCGCTGAGACGAGCCGCTGAGACACTCTTCACCGGGACGCATCACCGGGACACGTCACCGGGACGGGTGGCGGGCGGACCGGGGGGAGGTCCGTCCGCCACCCGCGTCACTCACCCGCCGAGCGTCACCGGCAGCTCGTACAGGTCGTTCTGGGTCACCACCGGCTTGTTGCGCAGCTCACCCGCCGTGACCGCCAGGTCCAGCTTCGGGAAGCGGGCGTACAGGGCCGGCAGGGCCACCCCCGCCTCCAGGCGGGACAGCGCGGCCCCGGGGCAGACGTGCGGGCCGTGCCCGAAGGAGATGTGCCGGTGCGGGCTGTCCCGGGTGATGTCGAAGTCGCCGGCCGTCGGGCCGTGCTCCTGCTCGTCCCGGCCGATCGCCGCGTACGACACGATCAGCGCGTCCCCGGCGGGCAGCACCTTGTCCCCGACGGGGACGTCCTCCGTGGCGAACCGGATCAGCACGTGCGAGGTCGGCGTGGACCAGCGCAGCGTCTCCTCGACCACCGCCGACCAGTCCGCCTTCCCCGACAGCACCAGCTCGCGCTGGTCCGGGTGGGTGGAGAGGTTGACCACCGCGTTGACGATGAGGGAGATCGTCGTCTCGTGCCCGGCCGCCACCATCAGCTGGAGCGTGGCGACGATCTCCTCGTCGGTGAGCCGGTCCCCGTCCTCCGACGCCTGGATCAGCGCCGACGTCAGGTCGTCGCCCGGGTTCTCCCGCTTGGACGCCACCGTCTCGGCCATGATCCCGGCGAGTTCGGTGAGCGTGGCGAGGACCTCCTCCGGCGGGGTCTGCGTGGAGAAGAACTTCTCGAACAGCTCCTTCAGCCGCGGCAGCCGCTCCTCCGCCAGCCCCATCAGGTCGGCGATCACGTACATCGGCAGCGGGTAGGCGAAGACCGCCTTCAGGTCCACGCTGTCGCCGGGCTGCGCGGCCACCTGGTCCAGCAGGGAATCGGTCAGCTCGGTGATCCGATCCCGCATCCGCTCCACCCGTCTCGGGGTGAGCGCCTGGGCGACCAGGGTGCGCAGCCGCCGGTGGTCGGCGCCGTCCACGGTGAGCATCGAGCGGGGCGGGTTGGCCAGCCCGATCAGCGGCCAGTCCGGGGCTATCTCCCCGCGCTGCCAGGCGCCCCAGACGTTGATGTCCTTCACCAGCCGCGGGTCGGTGAGCAACTTCTTCGCCTCGGCGTGGTGGGTCACCGCCCACACGGGCACGTCACCGGGAAGGGTCACGGCGGCCAGCGGACCGGCGGCCCGCAGCGCGGCGCTCTCCGCGTCCAGGTCGGAGACGAACGGGTCGAGGGGGATGCGGGTCTGTTCCGTGTCGGTCGCGGTGAGATCCGTACCAGCCGTCATGCGAGCGAGCCTCCAAGGGCGGGAGTGGGTGTGAACGTGACCGGCAGCTCGGACAGGCCGCGCAGCCAGGGCGACGGGCGGCGGGAGAGGGCGCCGGCCGGCACGGCCAGGTCGATGTCCGGCAGCCGGTCCAGGACGACCTCGATACCGGTCCGGGCGATCACCTCGGCGATCTCCTGCGCGGGGAACGGACAGCGGTGCTCGCCGTGACCGAAGGAGAAGTGCGCGCTGTTGCTGCCGGTGAGCGCCGAACCGTCGGTGCGCACCTGCGGGTCGGAGTTGGCGCCCTGGAGCCCCAGCAGCACCATGTCGCCGGCCCGGATGCGGCGCCCGCCGAGCTGTGTGTCGCGCGAGGCCCAGCGCGCCGCCACGTTCTGCGTGGGGGTGTCCTCCCACAGCACCTCGTTCATCGCCTCGGCGATGCTGTTGCGGCCGCCGAACAGCGAGGCGGCGAACCGGCTGTCGGTGAGCATCAGGTGCAGCGAGTTGCCGATCCAGTCGGCGCTCGGCTGGTGCCCGGCCGCCATCATCACCATCAGGTCCTGGACGATCTCCTCGTCCGTGAAGCCCGAGGTGTCGGCGAGCATCCGGGAGGCGACGTCCTCCGCGGGCTCCTTGCGGCGTTCCGCCACCAGCTCCGTCATCGACGTGAACAGGTGGGTCTGGCCCGCGAGCGCCCGCTCCCGCCCGTCGATCATGTCGTTGAGCGCGGTGACCAGCGCGGGACCCCTGTCGTCGGGGAACCCGTACAGCCGGGCCAGCACACGCACCGGCAGCAGCATCGCGAACTCGCCGATGATGTCGGCCGACCCGCGCGGGCAGATGGCGTCGATCAGCTCGTCCGCGAACCGCTCGGCGTGGCCGCGCAGTTCGGTCGGGTCGACCGCCTCCAGCGCGTTCACCATCATCGCGGCCCGCTCCCGGTGCCGCTCGCCGACGGTGTAGAGGATGGACGGCTGGCGGCGGCCGATCATCGGCAGCAGCGGCCAGTCGTCCGGGATGTTCTCCCACTGGTTCCACAGCTCGGAGTCGCGGCTGAACAGCACCGGGTCGCCGGTGATCTGGTGCAGTTCGCGGTAGCCGAGGACCAGCCAGGCCGGGGCGTCGCCGTCGAGCACGACCGGCACCACGCTGCCGTGCTGCCGACGCAGCTCGCGGTAGACGCGCGCCGGGTCGTCCTGCAGCAGGGGGCCGCTGAAGGGGACGGCGTCGGGGACGGAGGCGGGACTCACACCAGCTCCTGACGGGGGGCTCGGGCCGGATCGGCGTACAGGGCCTGGATGTGCTCCACCAGCGTGATCAGCACGATCTTGCTGGACTCACGGGACCGCGCGTCGCAGTTGACCAGCGGGACGTGCGGGTCCAGGTCCAGGGCCTCGCGGATCGCCTGCGGGGTGAAGGTGGGACCGCCGAAGTCGTTGCAGGCCACGATGAACGGCGTGCCGTGCCGTTCCAGCCGGTCGATGGCGTACCAGGAGTCGTCGATGCGCCGGGTGTCGACCAGCACGACCGCGCCGAGCGTGCCGGAGAACAGCCGGTCCCACAGGAACCAGAAGCGCTCCTGCCCCGGCGCGCCGAACAGGTACAGCACGTTGCGCTCGTCGAGCGTGATGCGGCCGAAGTCGAAGGCGACGGTGGTCGCGGTCTTGCCGCGCACCCCGCTGACGTCGTCGACGCCCTCGCCGGCCTGCGTCATCGTCTCCTCGGTGTTGAGGGGACGGATCTCGCTGACGGAGCGGACCATCGTCGTCTTGCCGGCGCCGAAGCCGCCCACGACCACGATCTTCAGGCCGTTGTCGGCCGACGCGCCCAGCGGGGTGCGCGTCTCGGACGCCACGGGCGTCTCAGAGGTTGCGGAGTCCAACGAGCACCTGCTCCAGGATGTCGGGGTCGGGTACGGCGGCTCTTCGGGGGTGCCGGGCGCTGACCCGGCCCGCCGCGAGGAGGTCGGACAGCAGGATCCGGGTGATGCTCACCGGCAGCTTCAGCTCGGCCGCGATCTCCACGACCGCGGTGGGCCGTCCGGTGAGACGCAGGATCGCCGCGTGCTCGGACTGCATGCCGGGCACCGGGTCGCATTCGGCGACGACCAGGGTCACCAGGTCGAAGGGGTTGTCGGGCCCGGACCGGCTGCGCCCTCCGGTGAGGGTGTACAGCCGGTCGGGGGCGTCGTCCCTGCCGGGCCGGCTCATGAGCTGCGCGGCAGCGCGGTCAGGTGCTCGCCGAGCTGCTCCACCAGTTCGCTCATGTTGTGACCGATGAGTCCGGCGTCCGCGTCCTCCGTGGTGACGACGGCCAGGTGCGCGCCCTCGCCCGCCTCCACGATGAACAGCACACCGCCGTAGAACTCGGTCATCGCCGACCGCACCCCGCCGGTGCCGTCGCCGAACTCGACGGAGGCGCCGTGGGACAGCGACTGGATGCCGGCCGCGATCGCGGCGAGCTGGTCGGCCTGGTCGGCGGAGAGCTCGGGCGTGCGGCACAGTTTCAGGCCGTCACGGGACAGCACGAGCGCGTGCCGCGCGCCCGGCGTGCGCTCCAGCAGGCCCTCGATGAGCCAGGTGAGCTTCTCGTCCGCGGTGGTCGTGCCGGTCATGAGGTGGTGTCGCCTTCCGAAGTCACGGGGGTGGGTTGCGATACGGGGGTCGGGTCGGGGGTGGTGGCGTCCGACGCGGTGACGAGGTCACGGGCGGCCGGTGTGCTGCCCGCGTCCGGGTCGGCCGTGTCGTCCGGGGTGGGGGTGCGCACGGCCTGGCGGAAGCTGCTGAAGCGGGCGGTGCGGGCCCGGGTCTCCTCGGCCGTGGGGGCGGGCCGGGGCTCGGCGGCCCGGCCGGCGGCGCCGCCCCGGCGCTCCGCCTCGGCGAGGGTGCGTCCGCGGCGCCGGCGGGGCAGCACCAGGGGCGATGCGTCGTCGTCGGGGGACGGGGACGCGTGGGTGGGCACCGGGTCGGTGTCGAGGTCGCCGCCGGAGCGGGCCGCCGCGTAGGAGGGCGCGGGGCGGGTGGGGTCGGGCGTGAGGGCCGTCGTGCGCTCCGTTTCCGGGCGGCCGGCGGTCACGCCGGGCGTGGTGGTGGTGACGGCGGCGGAACCGTGATCGGCCTCGGGCTCGACGGCACCCCCGACGCGGGCTCCGGGGCCGGTCTGCGGTCCGGTTTCGGTGTCGGGGCGGGCCTGCGGTCCGGGTTCGGCGTCGCGGGCGGCCTCGGTTCCGGTCTCGGTGTCGGCCTGTGCTCCGGTTTCGGCGTCGGGGCCGGTCTGCGTTCCGGTCCCGGTGTCGGAGGCGGCCTGGAGCGTGAGTCCGGTGTCGGACATGGCCTGGGTCCCGGCCTTGGCCTCGGGTCCGGCGTCGGTCCCGTTGCCCGCTTCGGGCCTGGATCCGTCCGTGGGGCCGGCCTGGGTGCCGGCTGCGGCCGTGCGTCCGGTCCCGGGTTTGCCCTGGGTTCCGGTTCCGAGCTCCGCTTCGGACGGGGTCGTGGGCCCGCCACCGGCTTCGGACCGGGTCACGGTCCCGGCCCGGGGCGCGGCCTCGGCCTCGGTCGCGGACCCGGCATCGCCGGGGCGCCCGCCGCGGCGCTGGGGCAGCTCCGTGGAGTCCGGGGTCGCCGCCCCGGACTCCGGGCGGCCGGGCTCGTCCTTCGTGCCCTTCGTGACCTTCGTGCCGTTCACGGCGGCCGTGGGCGTGCGGGCCGTCGGGGCGGAGGCGCCGGACGGCACCGGGGCCGCCCCCGGCTTCACGGGCGCCGCGTCCGCCGGTACGAGGATGTCCTGGGGCAGCAGCACCAGGACCCCCGTGCCGCCGCGCGCCGACGGCCGGTACGACACCCGCAGCCCGTACCGCCGGGCCAGCCGGCCGACCACCGCGAGGCCCAGCCGGGTGCCGGTGAGGCCGCCCAGCCCGGTGGACTCGCCGGAGACGGCGCCCTCGGCGCGGCGCAGCTGTGCCTCGCCCATCACCAGGCCGCTGTCCTCGACGGACACGATGACGCCGGCCGGGACCTCCTCGACGTAGACGTGGACCTCGGCGGTCGGCGGGGAGAAGTTCGCGGCGTTGTCGAGGAGTTCGGCGAGCGCGTGCATGACGCCCTCGGCGGCGTGCCCGGCGACGGAGGTGTCGCTGGCGGAGTGGACGCGGACCCGCTGGTAGCCGGCGATGCGGCCCATGGCGCCGCGCAGGATCGACTCCATCGGGATGGGCCGGGCCCAGCGGCGGCCGGAGCGGGCGCCGGTGAGGACGGCGACGGAGTCGGCGAGGCGGCCCGCCTGGGCGGTGCGGTGGTCGAGGTGGAGCAGGTCGGCGAGGACCTCCTCGTCGTGGTGCTTCTCCTCCATCGCGCGCAGGTCGGCGAGCATGCCGGTGGCCAGCGCCTGCATACGGCCGGCCGCGTTGGCGGTGGCGGACAGCGCGGCCGAGCGGCCGCCCTCGGCCTCCCGCAGCCGGGTGGTCAGCCGCGCGTTCTCCCCGGCGAGCCGTTCGCGTTCGCGCGCCAGCCTGTCGCGCTCCTCGCGCAGCAGGTCACGCTCCCGCGTGGACTCCTCGGTGAACTGGGCCAGTACGGCTTCGTGTTCGGTGGTGACGCGGTCCAGTTCGGCGGTGTGCCGCTCGGCCGACCGCGCCAGCTCCGCCGTGTGCGCGTCGTCGAGCCGGGTCCGCTCCTCGGCCCGCTCGTGCGCCAGCCGGGCCAGTTCCGCCGTGTGCTGTTCGTCGAGGCGCTCACGCTCGGCGGCCAGGGTCTCGGCGAGGCGGGCCCGTTCCTGGTCCAGTTCGCCGGACAACCGGGCGCGCTCACGGTTGAGTTCGCCGGTCAGCCGCTCGTGCTGACGGCGGGATTCCTCGGTCAGCCGGGAGCGTTCCTGGAGCAGCCGGCCGACGTCCTGGGTGACGGCCTCCAGCCGGGCCCGGGCGGCACGCGCCGACAGGGTGGCGTACGCGGCGGCCGTGACGGCGGCGCACAGCAGCACGGAGGCGACCACGCCGGTCACCAGGACGGCGTAGACAGCGGTGTCCGGCACCAGGAAACAGGAGGCCACGACCACGACCGCGCAGATCGCGGCGGTGAGCACGGGGACGGGCAGCAGGCTGCGGGGGGTGGGGCGGTCGCCGGGGAGCAGGGGGGAGGTCATCAATCAGGGTCCTCGGTCAGGTCCTCGGTCGGTCCGCGGGCGTGCGCCGTCGTGGCTGCGCGGCCCTCGGGCGGGTTCCATGGGACGACGCCGGACCTGAGGCAGGGGTCGCTTTGCGAACGAGGTCCGACAACTGCGCGCAACTCGCGGTCACTATATGGGAGTTCGTGATCGGCTTGGGAAGATTCTGCTTCCGTTTTTGGTTAAACCGTCACGACGGGGCGTCCCGGACATGCGCAGGGACGGGTGTGCCGACGTCCGCGCCGCGCTCCGGCGGGGGCATCCTGAAGGCATGACGGATCACCGGGAACTGCCGGCGGCGCTGCGGGCGGCAGTGCGCGGAGAGGTCGACTTCGGGGTCACCGCGCGGGCGCTGACCACGATGGACGCCTCCAACTACCGGAGGGTTCCGCTCGGCGTGGTGGCGCCCCGGGACGCCGACGACGTGGCGGCCGTGCTGTCGGTGTGCCGGGAGCACGGTGTGCCCGTGGTGCCGCGCGGGGGCGGGACGTCGATCGCGGGGCAGGCGACCGGCACCGGCGTGGTGCTCGACTTCACACGCCACATGAACCGCCTGCTGTCCCTCGATCCGGACGCGGGCACCGCCGTGGTCCAGCCCGGCCTGGTCCTCGACCGTCTCCAGGAGGCCGCCGCACCGCACGGCCTCCGCTTCGGCCCCGACCCGTCCACCCACGGCCGCTGCACGCTCGGCGGAATGATCGGCAACAACTCCTGCGGCTCCCACTCGGTGGCCTGGGGCACCACGGCCGACAACGTGCGCACCCTGTCGGTGATCACCGCACGCGGCGAACGGCTGCGCCCCGGACCCGGCTGGGCGGGCGCCCCGACGGGCCTGCGCGAGCTCGTGGACGGCGAACTGGCGCGCCTGCGCACGGGCTTCCCCGACCTGCCCCGCCGTATCTCCGGGTACGCGGTGGACGCCCTGCTTCCCGAAAACCGCGCCGACGTCGCCCGCTCCCTCTGCGGCTCCGAGGGCACCCTCGCCGTGCTCACCGAGGCCGAGCTGACCCTCGTGCGGGCGCCCCGCGCGCGGGCGCTCGCCGTGCTGGCGTACGCGGACGAGAGCGGGGCCGCGCAGGCGGCGGCCGGGCTGCTGCCGTACCGGCCGCTGACGGTCGAGGGCATGGCTGCCGACCTGGTGCCGGCCGGCGCGGACCTGCCGCGCGGGGCGGCGTGGCTGTTCGTGGAGACCGGCGGGGACACGGAGGCGGAGGCCCGCGCCGCCGCCGAGGCGGTCGTGCGGGCGGCGGACGTCGTGGACGCGCTGGTGGTCACCGACCCGGCCCGGCAGCGCACCCTGTGGCGCATCCGGGAGGACGCGAGCGGGACCGCGACCCGCATGCCGGACGGGAGTGAGGCCTGGCCCGGCTGGGAGGACTGCGCGGTGCCGCCCGCCCGGCTCGGCGACTATCTGCGGGACTTCCGGGCGCTGCTCGCCGAGCACGGCCTGCGCGGCACGCCGTACGGGCACTTCGGGGACGGCTGCATCCACGTCCGCATCGACTTCGACCTGCTGACCGGGCCGGGCGTGGCCCGCTTCCGGCGCTTCTCGGAGGAGCTGGCGGACCTCGTCGTCGCCCACGGCGGCTCCCTCTCCGGCGAACACGGCGACGGACAGGCGCGCGCCGAGCTGCTGCCGCGCATGTACGGCGCGGAGACGGTCGCCCTCTTCGAACGGGTCAAGGGCGTGTGGGACCCGGACGGCCTGCTCAACCCCGGCATGCTGGTCCGCCCCGCGCCCCTCGACGCGGACCTCCGCTTCTCCGTCCTGCCGCGCGGACCGGTCGACGTCGCCTTCGGCTACCCCGCCGACGCCGGCGACTTCTCGGCCGCGGTGCGGCGCTGCGTGGGCGTCGCCAAGTGCCGTACGACGTCCGTGTCCGGGTCCGCCGTGATGTGCCCGTCGTTCCGGGCGACGGGCGAGGAGGAGCACTCCACGCGCGGGCGCGCCCGCCTGCTGCACGAGATGCTCGCGGGTGAGGTGGTGACCGACGGCTGGCGATCCACCGAGGTGCGGGACGCGCTCGACCTGTGCCTGTCCTGCAAGGGCTGCCGATCCGACTGCCCGGTCGGCGTCGACATGGCCACCTACAAGGCGGAGTTCCTGCACCACCACTACGCGGTCCGCCGCCGTCCCGCCGCCCACTACGCGATGGGATGGCTGCCGGTGTGGCTGTCCTGGGCCGCCCGCACCCGGACGGCGGGGGCGGCGAACGCGCTCGCGTCGGTCCGGCCGCTCGCGGGGCTGGCGAAACGGCTCGGCGGTATCGCTCCGGAGCGGGACATCCCGTCTCTGGCGACAGAGCCGTTCAGCCGCTGGTGGCGGAGGAGGCGGACGCCTGCCGCGGCCGGCGGTCCGCTGGTGGTGCTCTGGCCGGACACCTTCACCGAGCACCTGTCGCCGTCGGTGGGCCGGGCGGCCGTACGGGTGCTGGAGGCGGCGGGGATGCGGGTGGTGCTGCCGCCGACGCTGCGCCCGGCGCCCGGCGGACGGGTGGGGGACGCGCGGTCACGCTCTCCGCTGTCCCTGCTGACGGCACGGCGCGGGCGGGTCTGCTGCGGCCTGACGTACATCTCCACGGGCCAACTGGACCGCGCCCGCGCGGTGTTGCGGCGGACGCTCGACCTCCTGGAGCCGGTCCTCGCCACGGACGCGCCGCTGGTGGTCCTGGAACCGAGCTGCGCGGCCGCCCTGCGCACGGACGCCCCGGAACTCCTCCACGACGATCCGCGTGCGGCGCGTCTCGCCTCCCGCGTCCTGACGTTCGCGGAGGTGCTGGAGCGGCACGCCCCCGACTGGCGTCCGCCCATCCTGAACCGTCCGGTCACCGGCCAGACCCACTGCCACCAGCACGCGGTCCTGGGCGACGGCCCCGACCGCAGACTCCGGGAAGCGGCCGGTCTCACCGGGGAGTTGAGCGGGGGCTGCTGCGGCCTGGCGGGCAACTTCGGCTTCGAGAAGGGCCATGCCGACGTCTCCCGCGCCTGCGCGGAGGAACAGCTGCTGCCGTCGGTACGGGAGGCACCGGACGACGCGGTGGTCCTGGCGGACGGCTTCTCCTGCCGTACCCAGCTGGAGCAGCTGGGAGGTGTGCGGGGCCGCCACCTCGCGGAGGTCCTGGCGGAGGCGCTGGAGGAGGAGTGACGTCTCTGCCTCAGTCGAGGCAGAACTCGTTCCCCTCGATGTCCTGCATGACGATGCACGAGTCGGTGCCGTCGTAGAGCAGCCGCTGCCGGGTGGCGCCGAGCGGAACCAGCCGGGCGCACTCCGCCTCCAGCGAGGCGAGCCGCTCCTCACCGGTCAGCCCGGTGCCGACCCGCACGTCGAGGTGCACCCGGTTCTTGACGACCTTCCCCTCGGGCACCCGCTGGAAGAACAACCGCGGCCCGGCGCCGGTGGGATCGGCGCACGCGCACCACGCCCCGTCCCCCTCGGGGAACCGGACCCGGTTGAAGTCGTCCCACGACGCGAACCCCTCGGGCGCCGTGACGACGTACCCCAGCACCTCGCACCAGAACCGCGCCAGCCGCTCGGGCTCCGCACAGTCGAAGGTGACTTGCACCTGCCTGATCTCTGCCACGGGGCGCACCCTAACAAGCGGTCGGTCGGCCGCCACCGCATTTTCCGCGGGTCGCGCCGAGCCCCCGGAACGGCCTCTGTCAAGTCGATGTGCGGGGCAGCTGTCGCTGGCTACAGTCGTTGCGTCACACCTGGTTGTGGGGACAACCGGAGTGCCTTGGGGGGAGGGCCCGCAGCACATGAGTCGTCGTTCCACCGGCTTCGTCGGCGTCTGGGCCGAGATGCAGCGGCAGCAACAGCGTCAGCGGGAGGCGGACGCCAGGCGGCGCCGGCAGGAAGGGCAGCAGGCGCGTGCCCATCAGCGGCGCGTGGAGCGCGACCACCGCGAGTACCGGAAGGCGGAGGCCCTCCGGCGCACGGAGGAACTCGACGCGCGGGTGGCGTCGTTGCGGGCGCTCCTCGCCTCGGGGTGTCAGGCGCCGCCCTTCCGGGCCGCCACGCTGCTGCGGCCGGAGACCGTACAGCCCTTCGCGCCGGGCCCGCTGGCACAGCCGGTGCCCATGCCGGACCCGCGCGCCTACCAGGCGCAGGGCGGCGGCTGGACCGCGAACCGCCGGGCCCAGGCGGAGGCGGAGGCGCGGGCGCGCTTCGAGCGGGACTGGCACGCCGCCCAGGCCGCCGAGGCGCGGCGGCAGCAGCAACTCGCCGGATATCGGCGCCAGTACCAGGAGTGGGCCGACGCCCAGCTGGCCGAGGTGCGCCGGCACAACACCGGTGTCACCGCGACCGTCGAGGCGGTGCGGCGCCGGGAGCCGGACGCCGTGGTCGAGTACTTCTCCGCCGCCCTGTACTCCTCGACGGCGTGGCCGGAAGGGTTCCCGCGCCAGGTGGCCGCGGCGTACGACCCGGCGGCCGGGCAGCTCGTCCTGGACTGGGAGCTGCCCCTCTACGACGTGGTGCCGGAGGCCAAGGCGGTCCGGTACATGCCGAGCGTGGACCGGGACAAGGAGACGCCCCGCCCGGTCGGTCAGCGGCGTGCGCTGTACAGGGAGGTCCTGGCCCAGTGCGTGCTGCTCGTGCTGCGCGAACTGTTCGCCGCGGACGAGCAGGGGGCCCTGGAGTCGGTGGCCCTGAACGGTTTCGTCGACGGGCACGACCCGACGACGGGCAGGCCGGACCGGATCGTGCTCGCCACCGTCATGGCCGAGCGGTCCGCCTTCCAGCAGCTGCACCTGGCCCAGGTGGACCCGGAGAGCTGCCTGTCCGACGCGCTGCGGGGTCAGGTGTCGGCACGGCCCGACCAGCTCGCGGCCGTACGGCCGGCCCGGCGGCCGCAGGACGTGGGCAACCGGGTCGTCGTCCACGGCGGCGACGAGGATCCGGACCTGTTCGCCATGGACCCGGTCGCCTTCGAGGACCTCGTCGCCGATCTCTTCCGCGCCATGGGCATGCAGGCGGTGACGACGCAGCGTTCCAACGACGGCGGCGTGGACGTGGACGCGCTGGACCCGACGCCGATCCGGGGCGGCAAGATCGTCGTCCAGGTGAAGCGCTACCGGAACACGGTGCCGCCCACCGCCGTGCGCGACCTCTACGGCACCGTGCAGGACGCGGGAGCCAACAAGGGCGTCCTCGTGACGACGTCCGGCTTCGGGCCCGGCTCGCACACCTTCGCCAATGGCAAGCCGCTGGAGCTGATCTCCGGCCCCGAGCTCGTCGACCTCCTCCACCGGCACGGTCTGCGGGGACGGCTGGGCGACGACGGCCGGGCGGGAGCGGCCCGCCCGGCGGACCCGGACGAGGACCGGCTGCCGGACGACTACAACGTCCTGGGCATGAACTGGACCGGGAGCGTCGCCCTGGACGTCTGCGCGCTGGTCTGCCGCGGCAGCCGTGTGCTCAGCGACGACCATTTCGTCTTCTTCAACAACCCGGGCACCCCGGACGGGGCCGTCCGCGCCCTGGAGGCCACCGCACCCGACAAGGCCGCGATCCGCGTCGCCTTCGACGGCCTGCCCGAGGAGGCCGACCGCTTCGTGCTGGTCGCGGCCGTCGACCCGGAGGTCAACCCGGACGCGGACCTCGCGGGCTTCACGGACGCCCGCATCCGCCTCCTCGATCCGGGCCTGAACGAACTCGGACAGCTGGAGGTCTCCGACGGCCGGGCGGGGGAGACGGCCCTGGTCCTCGGCTCGTTCCGCCGCCGGCCCAACGGCGACTGGGACTTCGTCCTGGGCGGCAAGGGCTACCGGGGCGGACTCGAGGAGCTGGTCCAGGACTTCGGGATCGATGTGCGGTAGACGACGCGGCGGGCGGTCGTGGCGTACGCCGGTGCAGGTCACCGTCGTGATCGTCTGCGTCGACCCGCGGTGCGGGGGTGGGCGGATCGGCGACTCGACGTCCTCGGCGTCCTGCGCCGCGTCTCAGGGCGTCGTCTCGCCCCGGACCAGGGGATGGCACACCGGCTGGACGCCCTCGGGCAGGGCGTCCGGCTCGCACCAGCGGGCCTCCAGGATCTCGAAGGGGTCCAGGCGCATCTCGCCGCCCAGCAGGCGGGCCTCGAAGGCCACCTCCATGCGGGTGCGCAGGCCGCTGTTCAGCATGGCCAGGCGGCCGACCTCCACGTCGAGGCCGGTCTCCTCCTTGACCTCGCGCACCACGGTCGCCCGGAAGTCCTCGCCCTTGCGGGCGAAGCCGCTCGGCAGGCCCCACTGGCGGCCGGGCGGCCACATCCGGTGACGGAGCAGCAGCACCCGCCCCTCGTCGTCGCGCACCACACCCGTGACGCCGACCACGAACTTGGCGTGCAGCAGCCACATGATGCGGCTCTGCAGGGGGCGGAGGAGTCGCCAGACACGGACCAGGAGTCGTCGCACGGGGCCTCGGCTGTTGGGGGAACGGACACGGGCGTCACCAGGGGGAACGCTACCGGGTAGGACGTCCGGCCCGTGGACGGAGTTGACCCGGACGGGACGCGGGCCGCATCGTCAGGTATGTAAACGCCGCACGGTCCTGACGTAGTTCAATACGCTGGACTGGCGAGTCCATCTGGGTGCACACTCGGTGCAGTCGTGCATCCGCCTCCGTCCCGTACGGCTCCTTACGTCCCGTACGGCTCCTACGTCCCTGGAAGGCACCGTGACCACCCCCAGCGCCGCCACCCCGTCCACCGCATCCGGGCAGGGCCACGGCCCCGCTCCCGCGCAGGCCGGCGCCCCGGGCGGCCGAAGCGGCTCCCTCGGGCCGGTCGGGCTGGTGCTGGCCGGCGGGATCTCGGTGCAGTTCGGCGGGGCGCTCGCGGTGACGCTGATGCCGCGCGCCGGGGCGCTCGGGGTGGTGACCCTGCGGCTGCTGGTCGCGGCGGTGGTGCTGATGGTGGTGTGCCGGCCGCGGCTGCGCGGTCACTCGCGCGCCGACTGGGGCACGGTGGTCGTCTTCGGCATCGCCATGGCGGCGATGAACGGCCTCTTCTACCAGTCCGTCGCCCGCATCCCGCTCGGCCCCGCGGTCACCCTTGAGGTCCTCGGCCCGCTCACCCTCTCCGTGCTGGCCTCCCGGCGCGCGGTCAACCTCGTGTGGGCCGCGCTGGCCCTCGCCGGTGTGTTCCTCCTCGGCGGCGGAGGCTTCAGCGGCCTCGACCCGCTGGGCGTCGCGTTCGCCCTGGCCGCGGGCGCCATGTGGGCGGCGTACATCGTCTTCAGCGCGCGCACCGGCCGCCGCTTCCCGCAGGCCGACGGGCTGGCCCTCGCCATGGCGGTGGCGGCGGTGCTCTTCCTGCCGCTGGGGGTGCTGGAGTCCGGTACGAAGCTGCTGGACCCGACGACGTTCGCGCTGGGCGCGGCGGTCGCGGTGCTGTCGTCCGTCCTGCCGTACACCCTCGAACTGCTGGCGCTGCGGCGGCTGCCCGCTTCGACCTTCGCGATCCTGATGAGCCTGGAACCGGCCCTCGCGGCCACCGCCGGCTTCCTCGTCCTCGACCAGGCCCTCGCCGCCACGGAGGCCGCGGCCATCGCCCTGGTCATCGCGGCGAGCATGGGCGCGGTGCGGACGCAGGTGGGGCGGGGGAAGGTGAAGAAGGCCGCAGGAGTCTCCTGACGATCGCCGGGCGCGTCGAGCCGCCGCGGGACCAGAGTCGCTTTCGTCTCTCCAAGCGGCCGGTCCTCGCGCGTGACCGGTCCGTCCCGGAGGCACGAAGGGAACAGCGCCATGAGCGTGCAGCACAGTGGGACCGCCGGTGACCGTCCTCTGATCCCCCGTCCGGAGCGGACACCGGGCGCCCTGCGGGCCGCCTGCACGGTCGTCGCACCCGCCCTCCTCGCGGCCTACGACCAGGCCAAGGACCAGGCGCTCGCGGAGGCGGTGGAGCTCGGGTCACTCAAGCCGGTCCACGCCTACCTCAGCCACTGGGCCGCCCTCCTGGAGATCGAGCGTCACCCGGCCATGGCGCGGGAGTACCACCGCGCGGAGTACCTCGCCCAGATCGCCACCACGGCGGACGGGGCGCGCGAGCACCTGAGGACGGCCAGTTCGCTCTGCCGCGCGGCCGCCGAGGCGGTGCGCGCCGAGTGACGTGGCGCTGGGAGTACGAGCCCGACCGGGAGACGGTGGCGGACGGCGCCCCGGCCGATTTCCTCGCCGCGGTGGAGAAGACGGCCGGTGAACCTGTGCGGGCCTGAAGTGCTGCGCCTTCACGGGCCCTCGTACCAGGGCCCCACCCCGAGCACCCGCTGGCCTTCGAGGCGGGCGGGGTGTGCCACCGATGGGACAGCGGGAACGAGGAGTACGTGCTGCTCGCGAGGTTCACCGTTCCGGGTGGGGAGCGTCCTGTCATCCTCATCTGTGGACAGACGGCGCTCACCCATCATGCCGCTGCCTACTTCCTCCGCCGCTCCTACCGCCGGATATCGGACACGGTGGCCTCCACCGACCGTTTCTGCCTGCTCCTGAAGGTGCCCTCGATCCGCACCTACGGCTTCCAGGGCGTCGTCCTGGAACGCGACCTCACCGACGTGGCCTTCACCCGCGGCGCGTGAGGAGAGGCACCCGGCGGCCGGCCGGGACGGCACCCGGGCCCGGCCCGCCCCGCCTGGGTCCCACGGAACGAAGACGAGCCGCCGACATGGTCGGCGGCTCGTCACGGAACTTCGAGGCTAGCTGCTTCCCTCAGCAGGGAAGCGGCTGTCCAGTACCGATCGCACTGTCTGGATACCCTCCTTCCACTCGTCGCTTCTCATGACGTCGTGATCCCAGGTCACGGCAGGTTCGCCACCGGGTGCGCAGTATCCGTAGATCTGATCCGCGATGTCGTCCTGGAACAGATCATCGAAGTGGAAGACCCCCTCGAACATCAGCCATGCGATTCCCCTCGACTCGGCAGAAGCCGTCCGCAGGCACTGCTCGAGGTAAGGGACGAGGTCATGGCTGTCGTCCTCGAAGGTGAGGTCGTACTCCCAGACGGTCGCCGGCCGCTTGTGGGGGTCGTCGACCATCCGAAAGGTGTCCACCCGATCCGGGCGCGTTCCGGCGATCTCGAAAGACCGCTCGCTCATGACGGCTTCGGACTTCCCGAGAGTGAAGAGGATGACAACCGTGGGCCCGCTCCACTTCAGGCCTTCGCTGATGGAATTCACCACAGATCCCACTTCGTCATGTTCCTGGCATTCGGCACCATGGCGCTGAGGATCTTCCCCTGGTAGTCGCCCTCCTTGGCCACCATGATCACGACCATCTTACCGTTGACCCGTTTGGCGAAGGCCTTGGCCTGGGTGTTTCCGATCTTCCAGTCGAAGGTCTTCGTCGGTGACGTGAGGACCGTTGAGAAGTTGTCCTGGAAGTACTTCACCTGGGACGCGAGGCTTCCCGAGTTGGGGATCAGTCCGTCCTTGATCAAGTGGCGAACGGCGTGACCCCCACCCCTGTTCATACCGGTGAAGGCGTCCGACACGGTGTCGGGTGTGAACCCGACGCTGCAGCTCGAATTGTGGACGAGGACAGGGGTGGTGCCCGCGAGCACGTAGAAGGTGTGGATGTCCGCGACGGTGAGGTTGTAGGTGGTCCGCCGCTCGGTGAAGGGACGGTTCTGCCGCACGTGGACCGTGGAGCTGTCGCTGCTCAGCAGTGTCATGCCCGGCCGGAGAGCGCTCGCCTCCACCCAGGCCCTTTCGGAGGGGCTCCAGAAGGGGTGCTCGTATGTCGCGGTGAGTTTCCGGAGGCCCGCGCCCGTGTCGATCGACAGCTCGTTGAAGTGCTTGTCATCGTCCGTGACGATCTGGTGGGTCACCGTGCGGACGGCTGTCCTCGAAGTGAGCGGGTCGGTGGCGAGCACCCGGTCGCCCGGGCGGACGTGCTCGATGTTCTTCTGCGAGAGGTCGCCCATGAGGACCTTGGTGCCGGCCGGGAAACACTGGGTGCAGCCGCGCTTGAGCAGCCTCAGTCTGTCGTAGGCCTTCTCAAGGGCCTTGAGCTTGGCTCCGATGAGGACGTCGGCCGCGAGCGCGCCGCAGTTCTGGAAATTGGTTTCCTGTACGCATGTCAGCAGATTGCTGATGCCGGTGAGTTCCGCTGTGCCGTCCCATAGTTGCTTCATGGCGTCGTTGAACTCGTCGCCGTAGGACAGGATGTCGCAGTAGATCTCGTTGTGTTGACACCAACGGGCGAACTTGGCCGGTTCGCAGGGAATGTAGGCGTTACCGCACCGGTACATTTCGCGGGCGCGGGCGCCGTTGTCGTTCATGGCTTTCTGCTTGGCAGCGATGGCGGCCTCGCGCTCTGCTTCGAGTTCCTCCTTCCGCTTTTCCACGGCGGTTTCGAAGGCGGCTTCGGCGGCCTTGAGCGCGGCTGCGGCGTCCTTGCCTGCCGCGACCGCCGAGCGTCGTGCCTGTTCGGCGGAGTACCAGGCGCTGGAGGCATCGGCCTGGGCCATTTCCGCGGAGAGGGTGGCGTCGGTCGCGGATCTGGCCGCGTCCTTCGCGGCGGTGTTGGCGCTGTTCGCGGCGCTGCGGGCCTTCTTGGCGGACGCGGCGGCATCGGCCGCGGACGCCTCGGCGTCCCTGGCATGCGCGGCGGCCCGGTCGGCGTGGCCCTGGGCATCGGCGGCGGCCGCGTCCGCCTTCGCCGCCCAGTCGTTGGCCTCGGCAGCGGCGTCGCGGGCGAGGGCGGCGACCTTCTGCGCGGTGGCCGCGTTCCTCTGCGCGGTGGCCGCGACCTGGGCCGCATCCGAGATCATCTTCTGGATCTGGGCGACGTGGGTGGCTGTGAGGTCATCCTTGCGCTGTGCCTTGTACTGGCCGGAGACGATGAAGGCGTGCAGCATCTGAGGGGTGCCCTCGAGGGCGATCCGGGCCGCGGACCTCACCTCCGGGCCGCCGCTGTCGACCAGCTGTGCGGCCTTGACCCGTTCGTCCTGGGTTCGCGCGATGGGCTGGGTGGTGATCAGGAACGTGCTGTACGCCTTGGGGTCACCGGTCGCCAGTGCCGTGCGGCCGGCTTCGGCGAGGACCGGTCCGGCGGCGTCGGTCACCCGAGCGATCTCCACCCGCATGTTCTGTTCGGCGACCTGGTACTGGCCGTCGTCGATGAACTCGGTGACGGTGGCCGCGTCGCCGTCCAGAGCCGTCTCGGCGGCGGCGCGGATGTCCGGGTCCTCGTTCTCCTCGGCGAGGCGCTCGACGTACGAGCGGTCGTCCTGTTGCGCGGCGGTCAGCCAGCCGTTGCGGAGGTAGTCGACGACGACCTCGTCCGGTCCGGCCAGGGCGGCCTCGGCAGCGGCGCGTTTCCAGGCAGTGCCGTTCTTCATCACCTTCACGGCCAGCTTGCGGCCCTGCGCGGCCACGGCTGCGAGGTCGGCCCCCGGCGCGTCGGCGGCGCTCACCAGCCGGTCGCGTTCGGCGTCGCGGTCCTCGGCCGCCCGTTCCTCCTCCGCCTGCGCGTCGAGGAACTCGTCATACGCCGCCTTCTCGTCCTTGGCGCGTGCGATGCCCGCGTTGGTACGGCCGAGGAGTTCCTCGGCCTCCACCTCACGGGCGAGGGCGTAGATCTTCTGGGCCTGCTCGACCGCGGCACTGGCCGCGTTCGCGGCCGTGGTGGCCGCGTCGGCGTGGTCTTTGGACCTGGCCGCGGCCTGGGCGGCGTCACCGGCATGCTCGGCCGCTTCCTTGGCCGCCTTGGCCGCGTTGCGGGCGTGTGTTGCCGCTGCTCTGGCGGAGTCACGCGCGTCACGGGCTGCCGTGGCGGCCTTGCGGGCCAGGGCCTCGGCAGCGGACGCGGCACGGTTGGCCTCCGCGGCGTGCCGCTTGGTGGCTGCCGCGGCGGCACGCGCCCGGGCAGCGGCCTCGCTGGAAGCACCGGCGTGGTTTCCGGCCTCGACGGCGGCGTCGGCGGCGATCACCGCATTGGCACCCGCGCTCGCGGCCGACGATGCCGCGTCACCTGCCGCGTCGGCCGCCAGGGCGGCCTGGTCGGCGGCGTCGGCGGCCTCGTCCGCGCCCTTGGCCGCGGCATTGGCGTTGTCCGCGGCCGTACGCGCGGCGTTGGCGTTACTCGCGTCCACTGCCGCGTCGGCGGCCGCGCCCCGGGCACGAGCCGCCGCCCGGGAGGCACCGGCCGCGGCCGCGGCCGCCTGGGAGGCAGCGTTGGCGGCGACACGGGCCGAGTTGTTGGCCGCACGTGACGCATCGATCGCGACCTTGGCGGAGGCGGCCGCCTGTGAGGCCGCCTCCGCGGCACGGCCCGCGGCACTCGCGGCCTTGGCCGTGTCCTCCTTGGCGGCTTCCGCTTCGTCCCTGGCCTTCAGCGCCGCCTCCTTGGCGAGCTGCGCGGCCTTGACCGCCCTGGCCGACTCGGCCTTTGCCGCCGCCGTCTCCTTCGCGGCCTGCCGGCCCGCTTCCTTGGCCTGCGCGGCCAGCTGCGCGACCGTGGCGTGCTCCTGGTCCTTGGCCCGGGCCACGAACTGGCCGACCTCCAGGAACTCCCGGATGTCCTCGGCACCGCCGCCCAGCGCCAGCCGGCCGGCTGCCCGGACGTTGTCACCACCCACGCTGATGATCTGGACGAGCTGTACCCGTTCGTCCTGCTCGCGCAGGGTGTACTGCCCCTCGTTGAGGAACTCCCGCACGTCGTCCGGTGTGCCGTTGAGCGCGGCACGCCCCGCCGCCTGCACCTCGGGCCCGCCCGCGTCGATGACCTGGGCCACCCGGACCCGCTCGTCCTGCACCATGGGCTCTGTCCAGCCCCAGCTGAGGAAGTCCTCCAGCTCTTCCTGGGTACCGGCCAGTGCCGCCCGTGCGGCGGTCAGCAGC
This sequence comes from Streptomyces sp. NPDC085937, assembly GCF_044540535.1. NCBI lineage: Bacteria > Bacillati > Actinomycetota > Actinomycetes > Kitasatosporales > Streptomycetaceae > Streptomyces > Streptomyces sp. NPDC085937. Next base: position 210,163 of record NZ_JBITSH010000005.1, read on the forward strand.
TCCGAACCGCCGACGCTGGCCATCTGCGCCGCGGTTACCCGCTCGTCCTGAAAGGACAGGTCGTTGACCGCCGCGAGGAACTCCTGCACATCGGCGTCACTTCCGGTCAGCGCCGCCTCGGCAGCCGCCCTGACCCCGGGACCGCCCTCCTTCCAGTAGTCGACGATCCGGCCCCGGTCGCTCGGGGTCGCATCGACCGCGGCGGACGACGGCGACGCCTCGGAACCGGCCGCAGTGGCGGGTGTCCCGCTGATGAGTCCGATGAGGAGCGACAGGAGAAGAGTGAGCAGGACGGGTGTTCTCGGCTGAGTCGAGCGCGCCGACCTGCTCATGGGGGGTGCGTGGGAACCTGCTGAACCACGCCGGAATCTGCGTCTCACAGTAAGAGCAACCTTCCTGATATGGCCAACTGCCTTGCCAGTAGCCGTCTTTCGGCTGCCCTGAGCGTACGTAACCACCGGAACGCGAAGCGAATGCCTGTTCGGAAGGTCGGGGCGGGGGTGCGTGCGAAGAATGGCGAAACCGTCCGGAACGGCAACTGTCGCTGCCGGTGCGGTGCGTCTGGGATCGCGGGCTCAAGTCCGCAGCCCGTTTCCATGTCCCGGGGGTCTCGTGCCGTCGGAGTCGTGCTGTCCGACGAGGCGTGCGCCGGGTTGCCGCGCCGGGCGGGCGGGGCGGTGGCGCCCCGTCTCGTCCGCTCCCGTGTTCACTTCACTCCGGCGGGCTCCTCCCGGAGTGACCGGGGCGAGCGGTGGTCCGGCCCGCTGACCGGCGAACTGTGGACTTGGGCGGGGTGCTCGTGCTGTCCCGCCCCGGGAAGCGGCCGGTCCGGCCACCACTCGCTCCGGCGGTCGAAACGGCCCGTCGAAGAAGCCGGCGGTCCACCTCCTCGGCGGGCGTCCTGATCCAGGTCGGCGCATCCCGGCTCGGTGCCGGAGCCGGCCGAGACAATCCAGCAAGCGTGCTTGATTGTTTTATGTGCCGCTGCCATGCTCCCCCCATGGCGGACCCGACGCGTGTCATCGACGACCTGTGTGCCGAGAGTGATGAACTGGACCGGCTGGTAGCCGAGTTGGGTACGGAGCACTGGGCGGGGCAGACGCCCGCCCCTGGCTGGACCGTCGCCCACCAGATCGCCCACCTCGCCTGGACCGACCACTCTTCGCTGCTCGCCGTCACCGACGCGGACCGGTTCGGGGGGCTGGTGGAGAAGGCCCTGGCGGCCCCGCACACCTTCGTCGACGACGGTGCCGAGGAGTACGCCCGGGCCGCGCCCGCCGAGTTGCTCACCCGGTGGCGGGAGGGGCGCGCGGCGTTGGAGAAGGCGCTGCGGGAAGCGCCGGCCGGGGCGCGGTTCCCCTGGTACGGACCGCCCATGTCGGCCGCCTCCATGGCCACCGCCCGCCTCATGGAGACCTGGGCCCACGGACTCGACATCGCCGACACGATCGGTGTGACGCGGCCACCCACCGTCCGGCTCAGGCATGTGGCGTGGCTCGGGGTGCGGACCCGGGACTTCGCCTACGGGGCGCACGGTCTCACCCCGCCCGCCGAGCCCTTCCGCGTCGAGCTCACCGGGCCGTGCGGAGAGGTGTGGGCGTACGGGCCCGAGGACGCGCCCCAGCGGGTCACCGGGCCCGCGCTCGACTTCTGCCGCCTCGTCACCCAGCGCGCCCACCGCGCGGACCTCGCCCTCACCGCCGACGGCCCCGACGCCGACCGCTGGCTGGACATCGCCCAGGCCTTCGCCGGGCCGCCCGGCGCCGGACGGGAGCCGGAGGGGGGCACCGCGCGGTGACGGCGACGACGGCGGCAGGGGCAGAGACGGCGGAGGCGGCGGTGCCCCTGCGCATCGGCAACTTCTCCGGCTTCTACGGCGACCGCTCAACCGCCCTGCGCGAGATGCTCACCGGCGGCGAGGTCGACGTCCTCACCGGTGACTACCTCGCCGAGCTGACCATGCTCATCCTCGCCCGCGACCGGCTGAAGGACCCCTCCGCCGGATACGCCCGCACCTTCCTGCGGCAACTGGAGGACACCCTGGGCCTCGCGCACGAGCGGGGCGTCAGGATCGTCACCAACGCGGGCGGGCTCAACCCGGCCGGGCTCGCGGACGCCGTGCGTGCCCTCGCCGGCCGGCTCGGCATCCCCGTACGGGTCGCCCACGTCGAGGGCGACGACCTCACCGCCCGCCACCCCGGCAGCCTCGCCGCCCACGCCTACCTCGGCGGCTTCGGCATCGCGGAGTGCCTGCGGGCCGGCGCCGACGTGGTCGTCACCGGACGGGTCACCGACGCCGCCCTCGTCACCGGGCCCGCCGCCGCGCACTTCGGCTGGAAGCCCGACGACCACGACCGGCTGGCCGGCGCGGTCGTCGCCGGGCACGTCCTGGAGTGCGGGGCGCAGGCGACCGGCGGCAACTACGCCTTCTTCGCCGAACGCGACCCCCGCGACCTGCGGCGCCCCGGCTTCCCTCTCGCCGAGATCCACCCCGACGGCTCCGGCGTCGTCACCAAGCACCCCGGCACCGGCGGCTTCGTCGACGTCGGCACGGTCACCGCGCAGCTGCTGTACGAGACGGGTGGTGCCCGGTACGCCGGGCCGGACGTCACCGCCCGGCTGGACACCGTCACGCTCACCCAGGACGGCCCGGACCGGGTGCGGATCGGGGGGGTGCGCGGGGAGGCTCCGCCGTCCACGCTCAAGGTCGGCCGCAACCGGCTCGGCGGTTTCCGGAACGAGGTCGTCCTCGTGCTCACCGGACTCGACATCGAGGCCAAGGCCGCGCTGGTCAAGGAGCAGATGCGCGACGCCCTCGCCGCGTCGCCGCCCGCCGACGTGCGCTGGGAGCTCGCCCGCACCGACCGGCCCGACGCCGGCACGGAGGAGACCGCCAGCGCGCTGCTGCGTCTCGTCGTACGGGATGCGGACCAGCAGAAGGTGGGGCGGGTGCTCAGCGGGGCCGCGATCGAGCTGGCGCTGGCCAGCTACCCCGGGTTCCATGTGGTGGCGCCACCGGGGAAGGGCTCGCCCTATGGGGTCTTCGAGGATGTGTACGTGCCCCATGGGGACGTCGACCATGTGGCTGTCCTCCATGACGGGCGTCGGATCACCGTGGACCCGCCCCAGGACACCGCCGCCCTCGACGCCGTACCGTCACCCGCCCTCCCCGAGCCGCTGCCGCCGGGGCCGACCGCCCGTGCGCCCCTCGGCCGGGTCGTCGGGGCCCGCAGCGGCGACAAGGGCGGGAACGCCAACGTCGGTGTGTGGGCGCGGACGGACGAGGCCTGGCGGTGGCTCGCGCACGAGCTGACCGTCGAGCGGTTCCGGGAGCTGATCCCCGAGGCCCGCGAGCTGCCCGTCACCCGGCACGCGCTGCCGAACCTGCGCGCCCTGAACTTCGTCGTCGAGGGGATCCTCGGCGAGGGCGTCGCCGCGCAGGCCCGTTTCGATCCGCAGGCCAAGGCGCTGGGGGAGTGGCTGCGCTCCCGGCACGCCGACATCCCGGAGGTGCTCCTGTGACGGTCCTCGCGTCCGCCCTGAACCCGTCCGACCCGGACCACCGGGAGAACCGGGAGGCGATGCTCGCCAAGCTGGCGGAACTCGACGCCGAGCACGCCAAGGCCCTCGCGGGCGGTGGCGAGAAGTACGTCGAGCGGCACCGGAAGCGCGGCAAGCTGCTCGCCCGTGAGCGGATCGAGCTGCTGCTCGACCCCGACACCCCGTTTCTGGAGCTGTCCCCGCTGGCCGGCTGGGGCAGCGACTGGACGGTCGGCGCGTCCATGGTCACCGGCATCGGGGTCGTCGAGGGCGTGGAGTGCCTGATCACCGCCAACGACCCGACCGTGCGCGGCGGCGCCAGCAACCCCTGGTCGTTGAAGAAGGCCCTGCGCGCCAACGACATCGCGCTCGCCAACCGGCTCCCCGTCATCAGCCTGGTCGAGTCCGGCGGCGCCGACCTGCCCTCGCAGAAGGAGATCTTCATCCCGGGCGGCGCGATCTTCCGCGACCTGACCCGGCTGTCGGCGGCCGGCATCCCCACGATCGCCGTCGTCTTCGGCAACTCCACGGCGGGCGGCGCGTACATCCCCGGCATGTCCGACCACGCGATCATGGTCAAGGAGCGGGCCAAGGTGTTCCTCGGCGGCCCGCCGCTGGTGAAGATGGCGACCGGCGAGGAGAGCGACGACGAGTCGCTGGGCGGCGCGGAGATGCACGCCCGTGTCTCCGGCCTCGCCGACCACTTCGCCGTCGACGAGCCGGACGCGCTGCGCCAGGCCCGCAGGGTCGTCGCACGGCTCAACCACCGCAAGGCACACCCCGATCCGGGCCCCGCCGAGCCGCCCAAGTACGACCCGGAGGACCTGCTCGGCATCGTCCCCGGCGACCTGAAGATCCCCTTCGACCCGCGCGAGGTGATCGCGAGGATCGTCGACGCCTCCGACTTCGACGAGTTCAAGCCGCTGTACGGCACCAGCCTGGTCACCGGCTGGGCGAGCCTGCACGGCTACCCGGTCGGCATCCTCGCCAATGCCCGAGGCGTGCTCTTCAGCGAGGAGTCGCAGAAGGCCGCCCAGTTCATCCAGCTGGCCAACCAGCGCGACATCCCGCTGCTGTTCCTGCACAACACCACCGGCTACATGGTCGGCAAGGAGTACGAGCAGGGCGGCATCATCAAGCACGGCGCGATGATGATCAACGCCGTTTCCAACTCCCGTGTCCCGCACCTGTCCGTCCTCATGGGCGCCTCCTACGGCGCCGGCCACTACGGCATGTGCGGCCGCGCCTACGACCCGCGCTTCCTTTTCGCCTGGCCCAGCGCCAAGTCCGCCGTCATGGGCCCGCAGCAGCTCGCCGGCGTGCTGTCCATCGTCGCCCGCCAGTCCGCGGCGGCGAAGGGACGGCCGTACGACGACGAGGCGGACGCGGCGCTGCGCGCCATGGTGGAGCAGCAGATCGAGTCCGAGTCCTTGCCGATGTTCCTGTCCGGGCGACTGTACGACGACGGCGTCATCGACCCGCGCGACACCCGCACCGTCCTCGGCCTGTGCCTGTCCGCCGTCCACAACGCGCCGTACGAGGGCGCGCGTGGCGGCTTCGGCGTCTTCCGGATGTGAGGCAACCCGTGATTTCTTCCGTCCTTGTCGCGAACCGTGGTGAGATCGCCTGCCGCATCGCCCGCACCTGCCGCGACCTCGGCATCGCGACCGTCGCCGTGCACTCCGACGCCGACGCGGGCGCCCTCCACGCACGCGTCGCCGACACGGCCGTACGGCTCCCCGGCTCGGCGCCCGCCGACACGTACCTGCGCGGCGACCTGATCGTGAAGGCCGCCCTCGCGGCCGGTGCGGACGCCGTGCACCCCGGCTACGGCTTCCTCTCCGAGAACGCCGGCTTCGCGCGCGCCGTCCAGGACGCGGGCCTGGTGTGGATCGGGCCGCCGCCGGAGGCGATCGAGGCGATGGCGTCCAAGACGCGCGCCAAGCAGCTCATGGGCGTCGCACCGCTCACGGACGTCACCGAGGCCGACCTGCCGGTGCTGGTGAAGGCCGCGGCGGGCGGCGGCGGACGCGGCATGCGCGTCGTGCGCGCCCTTGCCGACCTGGACGCGGAACTCGCCGCCGCCCGCGCGGAGGCGGCGAGCGCCTTCGGTGACGGGGAGGTGTTCGTCGAGCCGTACCTGGAGAACGGCCGCCATGTCGAGGTGCAGGTCCTCGCCGACACCCACGGCACGGTGTGGGCGCTCGGCACCCGCGACTGCTCCCTCCAGCGCAGGCACCAGAAGGTGATCGAGGAGGCCCCGGCCCCCGGCCTCACCGATCCGCTCACCGAGGAACTCCACACGCTCGCCGTACGCGCCGCCCGCGCGGTCGGCTACGTCGGCGCCGGCACCGTGGAGTTCCTGGTCGCGGGCGAACGGGCGCACTTCCTGGAGATGAACACCCGGCTCCAGGTGGAACACCCCGTCACCGAGGAGGTGTTCGGCATCGACCTCGTTGCCCAGCAGATCCGGGTCGCCGAAGGACACGCGCTGGACCCCGAGCCGCCGGCCCCGCGCGGCCACGCCGTCGAGGCCCGCCTCTACGCCGAGGACCCCGCCCACGACTGGGCCCCGCAGACCGGCCGCCTCCACCGCCTCGCCGTCCCCGGCGCCGTCCGCCTCGACACCGGTTACACCGACGGCGACGCCATCGGCGTCCACTACGACCCGATGCTCGCCAAGGTCGTCGCCCACGCCCCCACCCGCGCGGAGGCGGTCCGCAAGCTGGCCGCCGCCCTGGAACGCGCGGTGATCCACGGTCCCGTCACCAACCGCGACCTGCTCGTCCGCTCCCTGCGCCACGAGGAGTTCACCCAGGGCCGCATGGACACCGGCTTCTACGACCGCCACCTGCCCACCCTCACCGCGCCGGCCGCCGACCCGTACGCGCCGCTCGCCGCCGCCCTCGCCGACGCGCACGGCCGCTCCCGCTTCGGCGGCTGGCGCAACGTGCCCTCGCAGCCGCAGGTCAAGCGGTACGCGATGAACGGCGAGGAGCACGAGGTCCGTTACCGCCACACCCGCACCGGCCTCGCGGCCGACGGTGTGACGGTCGTCCACGCGGACCCTGCCCTGGTGATCCTCGAAGCCGACGGCGTAGGACGCCGCTACGAGGTGAGCCGGTACGGCGACCGCGTGTACGTCGGCTCCACGGCCCTCACCGTCCTCCCCCGCTTCCCCGACCCCGAGGCCGACCACGCCCCCGGCTCCCTCCTCGCCCCGATGCCCGGCACGGTCGTCCGCATCGCGGAGGGCGTCACCGAGGGCGCGTCGGTGGAGGCGGGCCGGCCCCTGCTCTGGCTGGAGGCGATGAAGATGCAGCACAAGATCACGGCCCCCACAACAGGCACCCTCACCGCCCTCCACGCGACGGAGGGCCAACAGGTGGAACTCGGCACCTTGCTGGCGGTCGTGGAGAAAAACGCCCTCTAGGGGCGCGGGGAACTGCGCGAGCAACCCCCACGACACCGCAGCGACCACGCGACCGGACCACCCCAAAGGGGCGCGGGGAACTGCGCGCCCAGCCGAAACGCACCCGCACCCGCCCCACGACTCACAGCCCCTCCTCCCAAGGAGCCCACATGCCGGTGATCGAGTCAGAAGAACACAAGGCCCTCCGCACAGCGGTATCCGCTTTGGGCCACAAATACGGCCGCGCCTACTTCACCCGCACCGTGGAAGAGGGCAGGCCCGCCACCGAACTCTGGGCGGAGGCCGCCAAACTCGGCTACCTCGGTGTCAACCTCCCGGAGGAGCACGGCGGCGGAGGCGGCGGCATCTCCGAACTCTCCATCGTCCTGGAGGAACTGGGAGCCGCGGGCTGCCCCCTCCTCCTCATGGTCGTCTCCCCCGCGATCTGCGGCACGGTGATAGCCCGCTTCGGTACCGAAGACCAGAAGCGCGCCTGGCTCCCCGCCCTCGCCGACGGCACCCGCACCATGGCCTTCGGCATCACCGAGCCCGACGCAGGCTCCAACTCCCACCGCATCACCACGACCGCCCGCCGCGACCCCGACACCGGCGACTGGCTGCTCACCGGCCGCAAGGTGTTCGTCTCCGGGGTGGACATCGCCGACGCCACGCTCATCGTCGGCCGCACCGAGGACGCCCGCACCGGGAGCCTGAAGCCCTGCCTGTTCATCGTCCCGCGCGACACCCCGGGCTTCCAGCGCCAGAAGATCGACATGGAACTCAACGCGTCGGAGAAGCAGTTCGAGCTGACCCTCGACGACGTGCGGCTGCCCGCCGACGCGCTCGTCGGCGACGAGGACGCGGGCCTGCTCCAGCTGTTCGCCGGTCTGAACCCCGAGCGCATCATGACGGCCGCCTTCGCGATCGGCATGGGCCGCTTCGCGCTGTCCCGCGCCGTCGAGTACGCCCGCGACCGCACCGTCTGGAAGGCGCCCATCGGCTCCCACCAGGCGATCGCGCACCCCCTCGCGCAGGCGCACATCGACCTCGAACTGGCCCGCCTGATGATGCAGAAGGCCGCCCACCTCTACGACGCCGGCGACGACATCGGCGCCGGGGAGGCCGCCAACATGGCCAAGTACGCGGCGGCGGAGGCCTGCGTGAAGGCCGTCGACCAGGCCGTGCACACCCTCGGCGGCAACGGCCTCACCCGGGAGTTCGGGCTCGCCTCGCTGATAACGGCCGCGCGCGTGTCTCGTATTGCCCCGGTGAGCCGGGAGATGATTCTCAACTACGTCTCCCACCAGACCCTGGGCCTGCCCAAGTCGTACTAGGCGACAGGCGGGCTCCCCGGCCGTCTTGGAGGAACCATGTTCCGCAGCGCGTACGCAGACGTCACGCCGGTCGACCTTCCCATCCACGAGGCGGTGCTCGGGCGCGCCGCCGAGTTCGGGAGCGTCCCGGCGCTGATCGACGGCACCGACGGCACCACCCTCACCTACGAACAGCTGGACCGGTTCCACCGGCGGGTCTCCGCCGGGCTCGCCGAGGCGGGCGTGCGCAAGGGGGACGTGCTCGCCCTGCACAGCCCCAACACGATCGCCTTCCCCACCGCCTTCTACGCGGCGACCCGCGCGGGCGCCTCCGTCACCACCGTGCATCCTCTCGCCACGCCCGAGGAGTTCGCCAAACAGCTGAAGGACAGCGCGGCCCGCTGGATCGTCACCGTCTCGCCGCTGCTGGACTCCGCGCGCCGGGCCGCCGAACTCGCGGGCGGGGTCGAGGAGATCTTCGTCTGTGACAGCGCGCCCGGACACCGCTCGCTGATCGACATGCTGGCCTGCACGGGCCCCGAGCCGGTCGTCGACATCGACCCGGCCGAGGACGTCGCCGCGCTTCCGTACTCGTCCGGGACGACCGGCGTCCCCAAGGGCGTGATGCTCACCCACCGGCAGATCGCCACCAACCTTGCCCAGCTCCAGCCGGCGATCACGGCGGGCCCCGGCGACCGCATCCTCGCCGTGCTGCCGTTCTTCCACATCTACGGCCTGACCGCCCTGATGAACGCCCCGCTGCGGCACGGCGCGACCGTCGTCGTGCTGCCGCGCTTCGACCTGGAGCAGTTCCTCGCGGCCGTCCAGAACCACCGCATCACTGCCCTCTACGTCGCCCCGCCGATCGTGCTGGCCCTCGCCAAGCACCCCCTCGTCGCCCAGTACGACCTCAGCTCGCTGAAGCACGTCATCAGCGCCGCCGCGCCCCTGGACGCGAGCCTCGCCGCGGCCTGCGCGCAGCGGCTCGGCCTGCCCCCGGTCGGCCAGGCGTACGGCATGACGGAGCTGTCACCCGGCACCCACGTCGTCCCGCTGGACCTCATGGACCAGGCGCCGCCCGGCACCGTCGGCAAGCTCATCGCCGGCACCGAGATGCGGATCGTGTCCCTCGACGACCCCGGCAAGGACCTCGGGCCGGGCGAGTCCGGGGAGATCCTCATCCGCGGCCCGCAGGTGATGAAGGGCTACCTCGGCCGTCCCGACGCCACCGCCGTGATGATCGACGAGGACGGGTGGCTGCACACCGGGGACGTCGGCCATGTCGATGACGAGGGCTGGCTGTTCGTCGTCGACCGGATGAAGGAGCTCATCAAGTACAAGGGCTTCCAGGTCGCGCCCGCCGAGCTGGAGGCGCTGCTGCTCACCCACCCCGGCGTCGCCGACGCCGCCGTCATCGGCGTCTACGACGACGACGGCAACGAGGTCCCGCACGCCTTCGTCGTCCGCCACGCCTCCGCCCCGGAACTCACCGAGGGCGAGGTCATGATGTTCGTCGCCGAGCGTGTCTCCCCGTACAAGCGGGTCCGGCACGTCACCTTCATCGACGGCGTGCCCCGCGCCGCCTCCGGAAAGATCCTGCGCCGCGAACTCCGGGCGGCGCACAAGGAGCCCTCGTGACCCTGATCGGCCGCAGTCGCACCCGGGGCGTCGAGACCCTGTCCCTCGACGCCCCGGAGCGCCGCAACGCCCTGTCCGCCGCCCTCGTCGGCGACCTCGCCGCCGCGCTCACCGACGCCGGGAAGGACCCCGGCGTCCGCGCGGTGGTCCTCACCCACACCGGCAACACGTTCAGCGCGGGCGCCGACCTCAAGGACCCGCCCCACCCTTCCGCACTGGTCGGGCTGGTGCGGCAGATCGTCGAGCTGCCGAAGCCGGTCGTCGCCCGGGTCACCGGGCACGTCCGCGCGGGCGGTCTCGGACTGCTCGCCGCCTGCGACATCGGCGTCGCCTCCCGCGCGGCGACGTTCGCCTTCACCGAGGTGCGCATCGGGGTCGCCCCGGCGGTGATCTCCCTGCCCCTGCTGCCCCGCACCGACCCCCGCGCCCTGTCCCGCTACTACCTCACCGGGGAACGCTTCGACGCCGACGAGGCCGCCCGTATCGGCCTGCTCACCGCGGCCGGCGAGGACGTCGACGACACCCTCGCCCCCGTCCTGGACGGGCTGCGCCGGTCCGCCCCCGAGGCCCTCGCCGAGACGAAACGGCTGCTCACGGCTAAGGTGCTGGAGACCTTCGACCGGGACGCGGACACCCTGACCGCGCTCTCGGCCCGCCTCTTCGCCTCCGCGTCCGCACGCGAGGGCATGACGGCGTTCCTCGAACGACGGGATCCGGAATGGGTGGTGTGAGCGCGGCATGGGCGAGGTGAGCACGGCCGACCGTGCGGCACGCGTCCCCAAGCAGGACCGCAGCCGGGCCACCCGGCAGCGGCTGCTGGAGGCCGCCGTGGCCTGCCTCGCCGAACACGGCTGGGCGGGCTCCACGGTCTCCGTCGTCGCCGAACGCGCCGGTGTCTCCCGGGGAGCCGCCCAGCACCACTTCCCGACCCGCGAGGACCTGTTCACGGCCGCCGTGGAGTACGTCGCCGAGGAACGCTCCACGGCCCTGCGCGCGCTCTTCCCGGAGGGGGCAGCCGCCTCCGACCGCCGCGCGGTGGTCGCCGCCCTCGTCGGCCTCTACACCGGCCCGCTGTTCCGCGCCGCCCTGCACCTGTGGGTGGCCGCCTCCGACGAGGAGCAGCTGCGCCCCCGCGTGACCGAGCTGGAGCTGCGCGTCGGGCGCGAGTCGCACCGCATCGCGGTGGAACTCCTCGGCGCGGACGAGTCCCGCCCCGGTGCCCGGGAGACCGTGCAGGGGCTCCTGGACATGGCCCGCGGCCTGGGCCTCGCGAACCTCCTCACCGACGACACCGCCCGCCGCGAACGCGTCGTCGCCCAGTGGGCGGCCCTCCTGGACGACGCCCTGCGCTGAGGTCACGGTCGGCGGCACCGCCTCAGGGTCCCCCGGCGGCGGGCGTCCGCGGCGACAGTCCGGTGTTCCGTCCCGGACGGGGCGGCCCCCGGACGGTCCGGCGCGTCCCGCGGGGGATCCGCTCACGGCGCCAGCCGCTCCACCCTCCACCCGCCGCCGGGCACGGCCACGTACCGCAGGCGGTCGTGGAGGCGGTTCTCGCGGCCCTGCCAGAACTCCACCGTCTCGGGCACGACCCGGAAACCGCCCCAGTGCGGCGGCACCGGCACCCGCTCGGGCTCCGGGTAGCGCGCCGCCAGCTCGTCGTACGCGGTGTCGAGCACCTCGCGGGACGCGATCACCGTCGACTGGCCGCTGGCCCACGCGCCCAGCTGTGAGCCGTGCGGCCGGGTGCGGAAGTACGCGGCCGTCTCGTCGCGGCCGGTGCGCCGCGCCGTGCCGGTGACGATGACCTGCCGGGCCACCGGGTGCCACGGGAACAGCAGCGAGACGTGCGGGTTCTCGGCCAGGTCACGGCCCTTGCGGGAGGCGTAGTTCGTGTAGAAGACGAACCCCGCCTCGTCGAACTGCTTCAGCAGCACCGTGCGCGAGCTGGGCCGGCCCGCCGCGTCCGCGGTCGACACGATCATGGCGTTCGGCTCGAACAGCCCGCCCTCCCGCGCGGCCTGCGCGAACCAGCGCGCGAACTGCTCGACGGGGGTGGCGGCGAGGTCGGTCTCGGAGAGCCCCTCGCTCCGGTACTGCTTGCGCATCGAGGCGAGATCGAGGGGAACGGCGTCTCGGTCGGTCACGCGGTCATCCTGCCGTATCCGCGTCACCCCCGAGGGCCCACCGTGGCCTGGGTCACGGGTGCGCGGTGCCCAACGTCACGGGTGGCACTCAGTGCCGCGAACCCTCCCCAAAACTGGCACTCAGGGATATCGTGCTGGCACTGATCCGGTTGGGTGACCGCCAGCCGGGCATCACAGGGGTGACGTCCACGACCGCGAGTCCTCCCGAGCCGACCGCGGATCCCACGGACCCACGCCGACCGCGCCACGACACATGGTCGTCCCACCCCACAACACCATCTGTCACCCACCAGAAGGAGCCGCCTGATGTCCGACTTCGTACCCGGGCTCGAAGGAGTCGTCGCGTTCGAGACGGAGATCGCCGAACCGGACAAGGAGGGCGGTGCCCTCCGCTACCGGGGCGTCGACATCGAGGATCTGGTCGGTCACGTCTCCTTCGGCAACGTCTGGGGGCTGCTCGTCGACGGGGCGTTCGCCCCCGGGCTGCCGCCGGCCGAGCCGTTCCCCATCCCCGTGCACTCCGGTGACATCCGCGTCGACGTGCAGTCCGCGCTCGCCATGCTGGCCCCCGTCTGGGGCCTGAAACCGCTCCTCGACATCGATGCCGCGCAGGCCCGCGACGACCTCGCACGCGCCGCCGTCATGGCCCTGTCGTACGTCGCCCAGTCGGCGCGCGGCCAGGGGCTGCCGATGGTGCCGCAGAGCGAGATCGACAAGGCCGAGTCGGTCGTCGAGCGCTTCATGATCCGCTGGCGCGGCGAGCCCGACCCCAAGCACGTCGCCGCCGTCGACGCGTACTGGACGTCGGCCGCCGAGCACGGGATGAACGCCTCCACGTTCACCGCCCGGGTCATCGCCTCCACCGGCGCGGACGTCGCGGCCGCCCTCTCCGGGGCCGTCGGTGCCATGTCCGGCCCGCTGCACGGCGGCGCGCCCTCGCGCGTGCTGGGCATGATCGAGGAGATCGAGCGCACCGGGGACGCCGAGGCGTACGTCAAGCAGGCCCTCGACAAGGGCGAGCGCCTGATGGGATTCGGCCACCGCGTCTACCGCGCGGAGGACCCGCGGGCCCGCGTGCTGCGCCGCACCGCCCGTGAGCTGGGTGCCCCGCGCTTCGAGGTCGCCGAGGCGCTGGAGAAGGCCGCGCTGGCCGAGCTGCACTCCCGCCGCCCGGACCGCGTGCTGGCCACGAACGTGGAGTTCTGGGCCGCGATCGTGCTGGACTTCGCCGAGGTGCCGGCGCACATGTTCACGTCGATGTTCACCTGCGCCCGGACCGCCGGCTGGTCGGCGCACATCCTGGAGCAGAAGCGCACGGGCCGTCTGGTCCGCCCGTCGGCCCGCTACGTGGGCCCGGGTTCGCGCGACCCGCGGGAGATCGAGGGGTACGGGTCCATCGCGCGCTGACCGCGCGCCGGGACCATCCTCCGGGAGCCCTCCGGAGAAATCCCGGAGAACGCAGGCGACCCGCGAGTCTGGTTCCCCCTCGGGGGAGCCGGCCGGACGATACCGGCGACTCGCGGGTCGGGTGACTGCGTTGGATTGGGCCGGTTGCGTGCATCACTCGCACGCCGGTCCGGCGCCGAACCGAGTACGGCGGCGGGCCACTAGCCCGCAGCCACCTCTTCCGTCCGGTTGTCATACATCTGCCGAACCACCTCCTTTCCGAAGTACCGCCACTGTAAGAACCGCTCGCCGCAGGATCAACCACTTTTTTCCGGACCGTCCGCGGAGCCGTCCTCCGGGCGCCCGCGCGTAAGGGCTTCGGGTCCGCGCTCCACGAGGCCGGTCATGAGCACGCGCGGGCGGCGGGCGCCGCGGCCGTCGAGACGGTGGTGCTCGCCGCGAACGGGGACGGCGTCCGGTTCGCCCGCGCGCGGGGATTGGACGAGACCGAGCGGTACGTCCTGCCCGGGGAGACCGATGTCTGGCTGACGTTCCGGTTGAGGACTTTTCCCTCGTGAAAGCGTGGGTACGAGGTCGGCGGGCAACAATTCCCACAATCTTGTCGAGAACTCGATGTGCGCTGAGTCACGTTCAAGTTGAATGATTGCAAGTGAGCGAACCGTCGTGCCGTACGGGCGGACACAGCCTGCAGGGGGTCCAGGTGAGTGCATCCCGGCGTAGTGGGGCCACCGACGAGCTCGGGCCGGAAGGGCCCGAGCCCGAGCGGGAGGGGCCGTCCGGCTCCGATCTGCTCGCGGCGCTGCTCGACGGCATGGACGCGGCCCTGTGCGCCTTCGACGCGGACGGTGTGGTGACGCACTGGAACCGCGAGGCCGAGCGCGTCCTCGGCTGGACCGCCGCCGAGGCCGTGGGCCGGGCCGGGTTCGCCGGGTGGGCCGTGCGCAGCGCGGACGCCGAGGAGGTCGAGGCGCGGCTGATGTCGGCCATGGACGCGCCGGGCCGCCAGGTGAACGAGTTCGCGCTGCTGACCAAGGACGGCGGCCGGGTGCTGGTGCGCACCCAGTCCGCGGCCGTACGCGGCCCGGACGGCAAGCCCGCCGGGGTGTACTGCGCGTTCAGCGAGGTGCACGCGCAGATCGACCTGGAGCGCTCGATCGCGCTGAGCGAGGCGCTGCTGGAGGACGCGAGCTGGGGTGTCGTCCTGGTCGACGCCGACCTGCGGCCCGCCGTGGTGAACGCGCACGCCGCGCGGGCGCTGGGTGCCGGGCGTACGTCCGTGCTGGGGCGCCCGCTGGGCGAGCTGCTGACCCAGGGCGTGGAGGAGCTGGAGAGCGCCCTGACGCATGTGCTGGCCGAGGGCGCGCCGCCCGCGCCGGCCGAGCTGTGGGTGAGCGTGCGCACACCGGAGGGGGAGCGCCGGCGGTGCTGGCGCAGCGGGTTCGTGCGGCTGGCGTCGCCGCTCGCCGAGGAACCGGTACCGCTGGGCGTCGGCTGGCTGTTCCAGGACGTGACCGACTCCCGGCAGGGCGAGCAGGAGGCGTCGCTGCTGCGGTTCCGCGCGCAGCAGCTGCACCGCGCGGCGCGTGCGGCGGCCGAGTGCGAGGACCCGGCGGAGGCGGCGACGGTCCACCTGGACTTCGCGCTCGCCGGTTTCGCCGATCACGCCCTCATCGACCGCGTGGCGGGCGGCGGCGAGGACACCGACCGGGTGCGGCTCGTACGCATCGCGGCCACGCCCTCCGGGGTGCCGGGGCCCAGCAGGCTGGACGGCCGGGCGGGGCTGCCGACGCGCTACGCCGAGGGGCATCCGGCGCTGCAGTGCGTGGAGCGGGCCGGGTCGGTGCGGGCCGGCGCGGGCTCGCTGCCGGCGGAGGCGGCCCGGAAGTGGGCGCTGGCGCGGCAGTGGCCCGAGGACGCGGTGCACGCGCTGTGCACGGTGCTGCGCAGCAGGGGACGCACGCTCGGTGCCGTGACGTTTCTGCGGACCGCGAACCGCACGACGTTCGAACGCTCCGACGCCATGTACGCGGAGGACGTCGCCGCCCACATCGCCACGGCCCTGGACCTGGCGGCCCTGCTCCCCGAGGACCGCTGAGCGGCACGTACGAGCGCCAGGGGCGTACGGGCGTCAGTGGTGGTAGAAGATGCGGTCGCCGTACTCGGTCATCACGCGGGCGTTCCAGTCGTGGCCGCCGTCCACGTTGCCCGAGCGCAGCAGCGGCGGCTCGATCCCGCGGTCGGCGAGGGCGGCCGCGGCGGTGGCCATGACCGCCTGCAGCAGCGCCGAGGTGACGACCGTGGACGCCGGCGCGAACGGCGCGGGCACGCCGTCCCAGGTGAGCTCCGCGTCGCCGACCGCGATGCCCGAGTCGAGCACCAGATCGCAGTGGTCCTTGAGGAACGTCCCCGAGGAGTGCCGCGAGGAGGTCTCGGACGCGTAGGCCACCGACGTCACGCCGATCACCCGTACGCCCATCGTGCGGGCCTTCATCGCCATCTCCACCGGCAGCGCGTTGCGCCCGGACAGGGAGATGATCACCAGGACGTCGCCCTCCCGCAGCGGCGAGGACTCCAGCACCACGCTCGCCAGCCCGTCCACCCGCTCCAGCGCGGAGCCCAGGGTCGCCGGCATCACGTCGACGCCCACCATGCCCGGCACGGTGAGCAGGTTCATCAGGGCGAGACCGCCGGCCCGGTAGACGAGGTCCTGCGCGGCGAGCGAGGAGTGGCCCGCGCCGAAGGCGAAGAGCCGTCCGCCGTCGGCGACCGCGTCGGCGAGCAGGGTGCCCGCGGCCGCGATCGGCTCGGCCTCCTCGTCGCGCAGCCGCCGCAGCAGCCCGATCGCGGCGTCGAGGAACTGACCGGCGGGCGTGCGGTCGCTCATGCGGCTTCCCTTCGGGGCGGACACGTCGCCGATCACCGTGCGGTCTGGACCACTGCCGTGTCAATACGGTGGTGGCGCGGGCCGGTTTCCCAGGGCTGAGCCCCCTCGTTTCCGGGGCGCGGCCCGGTTGTCGGCCGTATGCGTAAGAATTGAAGCTCGGGCCAGCGCACACGCCGGTGAGCAGTCCAGCCTCCGGCAGAGCCAATCCGCAGATCTCATCGAGGGGCACGTATGTCCGGACTGATCGACACCACGGAGATGTATCTCCGCACCATCCTCGAGCTGGAGGAGGAAGGTGTGGTCCCCATGCGCGCCCGGATCGCCGAGCGGCTCGACCAGAGCGGGCCGACGGTCAGCCAGACGGTGGCCCGGATGGAGCGCGACGGTCTGGTGTCCGTCGCCCCGGACCGCCATCTGGAGCTCACGGAGGAGGGCCGCCGGCTGGCCACCCGCGTGATGCGCAAGCACCGTCTCGCCGAGTGTCTGCTGGTCGACGTGATCGGCCTGGAGTGGGAGCAGGTGCACGCCGAGGCGTGCCGCTGGGAGCACGTGATGAGCGAGGCCGTCGAGCGCCGCGTCCTGGAGCTGCTGCGGCACCCCACCGAGTCGCCGTACGGCAACCCGATCCCGGGCCTGGAGGAGCTGGGCGAGACGGACGGCGCCGACCCCTTCCTCGACGAGGGCATGGTGTCGCTGGCCGACCTGGACCCGGGCGCCGAGGGCAAGACGGTCGTCGTGCGCCGGATCGGCGAGCCGATCCAGACGGACGCGCAGCTGATGTACTCGCTGCGCCGGGCGGGCGTGCAGCCCGGCTCGGTGGTGAGCGTGACGGAGTCGGCGGGCGGGGTGCTGGTGGGCAGCAGCGGCGAGGCGGCCGAGCTGGAGTCGGAGGTCGCCTCGCACGTCTTCGTCGCCAAGCCCTGACCCGCGGCCCCGCGGGGGCGAAGGCCTCACGCTCGCGGTGACGAACGCGCCGAATCCGGGATCCGTTGTGCCGAATCGCAGCGCCTCCCCGGCCGGCGTGCGAGGCTGTCGCGTGAGGCATATGACCTGAGGGGTTCTTGGCCGGACGACCTGGACGCCCGGCCGGGGAGGGGCGGGACGATGTGCCGTGACCACGTGAGGAGCCCCGGCGCCGTGCGGCGCCGGGGCCTGTCCTCCCCTGTGCTGACCCGGAGCCCCGAGCTCCCAGGGTCATTCCCCTCGGACCGTTTTCCCCGAGCGGTCCGCCTCCCGCTGAAAATCTCCCCCGGGCCACGGCGGTCAATCCCCGAACGGGGTCACTCGAACGAGGGGTGTTGCCGGGCAGACGGGTATTTTCGAATGCTCATTCGATAACGTGCGGCAGTGGTGACAGGCAGGAGCCGGCGGACCGACGGGTCCGGTGGACCGGCGGCAGGCAGTGGGCAGGCAGCGAGCTTGGGGGGTGCCAGACCATGGCGCGACGCATCGACGTGACAGGGGCGGACGGCGTACGTCTGGCCGCCTGGGAGTTCGGCGACCCGGCCAAGAACGGGCCCGGCCCGGTGGCGGACGCCGGCGCGGACGCCCCCGGCGTGCTGTTACTGCACGGCCTGATGGGCCGCGCCTCGCACTGGGCGTCCACCGCCCGCCGGCTCTCCGCGCGCCACCGCGCGATCGCCCTCGACCAGCGCGGCCACGGCCGCAGCGAGAAACCCTCGGACGCCTCCTTCACCCGCGGCGCCTACGTCGACGACGCGGAGGCCGCCCTCGAACAGCTCGGCCTCGGACCCGCCGTCCTCATCGGCCACGCGATGGGCGCGCTGACCGCCTGGCAGCTGGCCGCCAAACGCCCCGACCTGGTCCGCGGCCTGATCATCTGCGACATGCGCGCCTCCGCCCTCGGGGGCGCCTCCCAGCGCGAGTGGGCGGAGTGGTTCGCCTCCTGGCCCGTGCCGTTCGCGACCCTCGCCGACGTGCGCAAGTGGTTCGGCGAGGACGACCCCTGGGTGGAGCGGCCCAACCCGGCCCGCGGCGAGTTCTACGCCGAGGTGATGGCCGAGTCCCCCGACGGCTGGCGCCCGGTCTTCGAACTGGACCAGATGCTCCGCTCCCGCGAGACCTGGGTGTACGACGCGCACTGGGAGGAACTGGCCCAGGTCCGCTGCCCCGCCCTGGTGGTGCGCGGCCTGGACGGCGAACTGGGCCGCGCGGAGGCCCAGGAGATGGTCCGGGTCCTGCCCCGCGGCCGGTACGCCGAGGTCGCCGACGCCGGCCACCTGGTCCACTACGACCAGCCCGACGCCTGGTTCTCCGCCATCGAACCGTTCCTGGAGACCCTCGACGAGACGTGAGGGCTCCGGAAACCCTCGACGAGACGTGAGGGCTCCGGGGAGCCCGAGCCGCCAGCCGCGGCCCGAGCCCCCGCGAGGCCGGCGTCAGGCGGCCTTCAGATGCCGCGCGAGGAACCGCGCCGCGGCGTCCCCCGCGTGCTCGGGGACGCCGGTGTGGCCGCCCAGATGGGCGTGCAGCGACTTCTCCCCGGAACCGAAGGCGTCGAACAGGTCCAGGGCCGCCTGCCGCTCGTTCCCCTCGTCGTCCCACTGCAGCAGGACGTGCAGCGGCACGGTCACCCGCCGGGCCTCCTCGAACATGACCCGGGGCACCAGGCTCCCCGCGAACAGGACGGCGGCCTCGATGCGCGGGTCGGCCACCGCCAGCCCGATGCCGACGGAGATCAGCCCGCCCGAGTAGCCGACCGGACCGCCGATGCCGGGCAGCGCCAGCAGCGCGTCCAGGGCGGACCGCCATTCCGGGACCGCCCGTTCGACCAGCGGGAGGACGAGCGCGTCGACGGTCTCGTCGCCGACCGGACCGCCCGCCCGCATCGCCCGCCGGAGACCGGCGCGGGCCTCGTCCAGGGCCGGCCACGCGGGCCGGTCGCCGCTGCCGGGGAGCTCGACGGTGGCCGTCGCGAAACCGTCCGCCGCGGCCCGGCGGGCCCGGGTCACCAGCCGGGGATACATCGCGCGCAGGCCCAGCGGGGGGTGGCCGAGCAGGATCAGCGGCGCCGGCGCGGCGGCTGACGCGGCCGGCGGCGTCCACAGCAGGCCGGGGATCTCGCCGAGGGTGAACTCGCGTTCCAGGAGACCGTCGTCGAGGTGCTTCTCGGAGATGACACGCATGGTGGTGCCTTTCGGGAGTGCGCGGAGACGGCGCTCCCGGACGACCTGCCTATCGCCCGACCGTGACCCCGGAGGGGAGCACCCATGTCAGTACGGCGTTCACGGGTACCACCTCCTCGCTCTCTCGCACGGCCTCCGGGACCGTAGCACCGGCCACCCCGGCCGCCAACCGGTTTTCCCACGCCTCGGCCGGGCGCGGTCAGCCCTTGCTGACCGCCGCGATGATCTCCGGGAGCCGGCCGGCCGTCCGGGGCGCGGCGAGACGCAGACCGCCCAGGGCCAGCAGCGCCCCGTAGACCGTGCCCACGGGGAGCAGGAGCCACCGGAGGTCCTGGCCGCCCTCGGCGAGGTTCAGCCAGATGGTGGCGGCGATCACCGGGAGGCACAGCAGGGCCGCGGCCATCATGCCGCCGAAGATCGAGATCCAGGCGAGCCCGACCTGGCCGGGGGCGACGTTCTTGTAGCCCTCCTGCGGCACGGAGTACGGGAAGCGGGCCGAGGTCCACGCGCCGGTCGCGAGCATCGCGCCGAGCAGCGCGAAGGACAGGCCCAGCGCCTCCGGCAGCCGCGTCCAGTCGTCCAGCATCGCCGTCGTCAGCACGGTGACGAGCGTGGCGTACGGCAGGGTGATCAGCAGCAGCGCCAGGGCGCGGGCGCGCAGTTCGACGTAGGCGTCACGGGTGGAGGAGATGGTCGTCGCGACCATCCAGAAGGCGGAGGTGTCCTGCCCGAACTGGTTGTACATCTGGATGCCGAGCATCCCGGCGGCGAAACAGGCGAAGTACACCGAGCCGGTGCCCTGCCAGGCGTTGAACACCGGCACGATCAGGCCGATCGCCAGCGACGTCACCCACGCCGCCTTCGTCTTCGGGTCGCGCCAGATGTAGCGCAGGCTGCGCTCCATCACCGTGCCGGTCCTGCCCTGCGGCAGCAGGCGTCCGAGTCCGGGCGAGGGGCGGTCGCGCACCGCGGAGTCCCCCGCCTGCAGCGTGGAGCCGTCCGGCGCGGTCATCAGCCGGGTCAGGGAGCGCGACCACAGCACCAGCAGCGCCGCCAGCGCCGCCGCGCTCACCGCCAGCTGCGCCGCCGCGACGCCGTACGACCCCTCGCCGGCCGTGTGCACGGCGCCGACCGCCGACGCGGCCGGGAACCAGCGCAGCACGTCCGCCACCGGGTCCAGCTGCTCCAGACCGGACGAACCGAGCTGCTGCGCGCCGAAGTTGACCACCTGCGCGCCGATCGCGATGACCAGACCGCTGAGCACCGCGAGGTCGCGGCCCTTGCGGCTGGTGAGCAGCCGTACGTTCGCCGCGGCCACGGCCCGCGCGAGGGCCACGCACACCAGCAGCGCCAGCGGGGCGGCGAAGACGCCCACCGCGAAGGCCGCCGCGCCGTGCGCGACGGCGATCACCGAACCGGTCAGCAGGCACAGCGAGAAGAGCGGTCCGATGCCCACCAGGGAGGCCGCCAGCAGGGCCCGGACCAGGGATCGCGGGCGCAGCGGCAGCATCACCAGGCGGGTCGGGTCGAGGGTCTCGTCGCCGCCGGGGAAGAACAGCGGCATCACCGCCCAGCCGAGGGCCAGCACCGCCACCAGCAGCACGACCAGCGACTCGACGTGGCCGAAGCCGCGCAGCGCGACGAGTCCGAGCACCTGGAGCGCGGCGAACAGCAGGGCGAAGACGGCGGAGGCGATGTACGCGGCGCGGCGGCCGCCGGACTGGCGCAGGCCGTTGCGCAGCAGCGACAGCTTCAGCCGTACGACGACGGGGGTGATCGCGGGCGCGCTCACCGGGCCCCGCCGCCCAGCCAGTCGAGGTCGGAACCGGCGTCGCGGCTGTCGGCGCCGACCAGTTCGAGGAACGCCCGCTGGAGGGTGGGGGCGTCGCCGCGGACCTCGGCGAGCGGGCCGTGGGCACGGATGCGGCCCGCGGCCATCACCGCCACCCAGTCGCACAGCGACTCCACGAGCTCCATCACGTGCGAGGAGAACACCACCGTGGCGCCGGACGCCGTGTAGCGCTCCAGGACGCCCCGGATGGTCTGCGCGGACACCGGGTCCACGCCCTCGAACGGCTCGTCCAGGAACAGCACTTCCGGGTTGTGCAGCAGGGCGGCGGCCAGGCCGATCTTCTTGCGCATGCCGGTGGAGTAGTCGACGACGAGCTTGTGCTGGGCGCCGGCCAGCCCGAGCACGTCGAGCAGCTGCGTGGCGCGCTTGTCGACCTCCTCGCCGGGCAGCCCCCGCAACCGGCCGCTGTAGGCGAGCAGTTCCCGCCCGGAGAGCCGCTCGAAGAGACGAAGTCCCTCCGGCAGGACGCCGATCCGGGCCTTGACCGCGACCGGGTCACGCCACACGTCGTGCCCGGCGATCTCGACGGTGCCCTGGTCCGGGCGCAGCAGGCCGGTCACCATGGACAGCGTGGTGGTCTTCCCGGCGCCGTTCGGCCCGACCAGCCCGATGAACCGCCCGGCGGGCAGTTCCAGGTCGATCCCGCCGACGGCGACCTGCTCCCCGAACCGCTTCCACAGGCCCCGCACGCGTACGGCAACAGTCCCCACCACGTCTCCCTCCGTCGGCCCCGAGCCTAAGGGGAACGGGCCGCGGGATCACGGTGCGGGGGCGGGCGGGGCTCCGGTCACCGGTCCCGGCCGCACGCGTACGCCAGCGCGGACGCCAGCTCCTCCGCGTCCGGCAGCCAGCGGTTCTCCCGGGTCGGCCGGCGGACCCACTGCACGGCCCCGCGGCATCCGACCCGGGTCGGCGGCGCGGCCACGTACGACCCCTCGCCCAGGACGGCCAGGTCGAGCGAGGGCAGCGCCCACCCCAGGTCGCGCACCAGCTCCGGGAGCTTCGCCGCCGCCCCCGGGAGCACGAAGAACTCCGTGCGCCGGTGCGGTGTCCGGGTCACCGGGCCCGGCGTGAGCCCCATCCGCTCCATCCGCGCCAGCGCCAGGAGTCCGGCCGTCTCCGGCACGGAGATCGCGTCGAAGGTGCGCCCGGTGGGCAGCAGGATCGAGGCGTCGGGCCGCTGCTGCCACATCCGGCGCGCGACGGTGGCGCTGCCGGTGGACTGCGCCGCCCAGTCGGGGCGGTCCGGGTGCGCGCCCGGCGCGGAGCACGCGAGGTCACCGCACGAGCAGACGTGCATTCCGTCGACGACCTCGGTCCAGGTGCCCGGCACCACGTCCCAGTGCCGCTCCTCGGCATAGCGCACGGCGGTGTCCAGCAGCGATTCCCCGCGCTGCGTCGGGATCTGTACGGCGTCGGCGCCCGCGATCGTCTCTTCCACGATGAACACAACTACAGCCGTCACCAGGGGTTACGCCCGCCCCTGTGCGCGGGGGAGGGGCATCGGGTCCGTGTCCGGGGCGCATGGGTGCATCCGTGGGGGCGCGCGGGGGGATCCGCCACCGCGACGGGGTAACCAGGAGGGGGGCCGGCAACCGCCGTTACCCCGGCAATTCTCACATGTCCCGCATTGTCGGTATGTCGACGGGGCATTGATCCTCCCGGCCGGACGTCTCGCCGGGACGACGTGAGACGTACGGCCGCGGACAACACGTCAACCCGGTGCGTGGGCAGGCACCGCAGCCTCAGGGGGTACGCCATGGCCGCAAGGCCGCTCGTCGCCCGGCAGCCGAACGAACGGCTGCAGGCGCTCATCCAGGAAGCCGGATGCTCCAACGCCGGACTGGCCCGCAGGGTCAACATGTGCGGCGCGGAACACGGCCTCGACCTGCGCTACGACAAGACGTCGGTGGCGCGCTGGCTGCGGGGCCAGCAGCCGCGGGGCCGGGCACCGGCGATCATCGCGGAGGCGCTGGGCCGCAAGCTGGGCCGTACGGTCACGATCGACGAGATCGGCATGGCCAACGGCAAGAACCTCGCGTCGGGGGTCGGCCTCCAGTTCTCGCCGACGGTGCTGGGAGCCATCGAGCAGGTCTGCGAGCTGTGGCGCAGCGACGTGGGGCGGCGGGACTTCCTGTCCGGGTCCTCGGTCGCCGCCTCGGCGCTGGTGGAGCCCAGCCGGGACTGGCTGATCTCCGCGCCCGACGGGCAGGTGGCGCGCTCCACCGGCCCGCGCGTGGGCCAGTCCGACGTGGCGGCGGTGCGGTCCATGACGGAGGCGCTGGTCGCCCTGGACCACCAGTACGGCAGCGGGCACGTCCGCCCGGTCGTGGTGCACTACCTCAACAGCGTCGTCTCGGGGATGCTGGCCGGGTCGTACCGCGAGGCGGTGGGGCGCGACCTGTTCGCCGCCGTCGCCCGGCTCACCGAACTCGCCGGGTACATGGCCGTCGACACCGGCCAACCGGGCCTGGCGCAGCGCTACTACATCCAGGCGCTGCGGCTGGCGCAGGCGGCCGGGGACCGGGGCTACGGCGGGTACGTGCTCGCCGCGTCCATGAGCCACCTCGCCGCGCAGCTCGGAAACCCGCGCGAGATCGCCCAGTTGGCGCGGGCGGCCCAGGAGGGCGCGCGGGGGCGCGTGACCCCCCGCGCGGAGGCGATGTTCCTCGCGGCGGAGGCCCGGGGACACGCGCTGATGGGCGACGCCCAGGCCGCGGAGGCCGCCGCGGGCCGCGCGGTGAGCGCCCTGGAGGCCGCCGAGCCGGACTCCGGGGACGACCCGCCATGGATCGCGCACTTCGACGAGGCTTACCTGGCCGACGAGTTGGCGCACTGCCACCGTGACCTCGGCCGGCCCGAGGCCGCCGCGCGGTACGCCCAGGAGTCGTTGGACGGCCACCCGCCCTCGCGGGCCCGGCGCCGGGCGATCGGCTATGTGCTGCTGGCCACGGCCCAGGTGCAGCAGCGCGAGATCGAACAGGCCTGCAGCACCGGCCTGAAGGCGGCGGACCTGCTGGGCGGGCTGCGCTCCAACCGGGGCGCCGAGTACCTGGAGGACCTCCAGCAGCGCCTGGAGCCGTACCGCGAGGAGCCGGTGGTACGGGAGTTCGGGGCGCGCATGGAGTTGCAGGCGGCGGCGTGACGTGCGTGACACGCCGTACGACACGTGAGGCGGGGCGGGAAGGAGGGGACGTAATCAGCGTGCGGTGACCTGGTTTTGTTACCGCGCTCACAGGGCAGGAGGTCAGGTTCTGTGCTGCGTGGCACCGGGCTCCGGGGACCCGGTAGCGTGAGCCGACGATTCACAAGGTCCCCCATTGGTAGGAGTCCCGGTGACGCAGAGTGGACAGGGCGAGGAGCCCTCGGCGCGCCCCGCGCGCGAAGGCATCGTGCTGCCCTCCGACGGTGGTGAACCCCTGCTGCCGGGCATGACGTCCGGTCCCGTGGCGCCCGGCGGCACGGACGGCCGCCCGCCCGCCGGCGGGTTCCCCGCCTCCGCGCCGCCCGGCGGCCAGACCTGGGGGAGCCCCTGGGGCCCAGAGCAGCAGCAGGCACCCGCCCCGGCGGCGGGCCAGGAGTGGCCCGCCGCGGGCGACGGCTCCTGGCAGCCGCAGCAGCCCTCCTGGGACGCCGGCGGCCAGGCCCCGGCCGGGCAGGGCCCCGGCCCGCTGCCCCCCGAGGGAACCCCGCCCCAGGCCGGCTACCCGGCCGCGAACGGCACCCCCGACGCGTACGGCCACGGCGCGCACGCCGGGCAGCAGGGCGCCGGCTACGGGCACACCGGCACGGACGGCTACGGCACCGGCGGCGCGGCGGCGTACGGCGGGCACGGCGCGGGGTACGGCACGCCGGACGGCGGAGGCTACGGCTACCCGGCCGCCCCGCTGCCGCCGCCCGCCCCGGACGGGGCCGAGGGCGCCACGCAGTTCCTCCCGCCGGTCGCCGCGGGCGGTCTCGACGAGGGTGCCACCCAGTACATACCCCCGGTCGCCCCGGGCGCGCTGCCGCCCGAGATGCCCGCCGCGCACGACGCGGAGGCCACCCGCAACCTCGCCATGCCCCCGCAGCCCGCGGCCGGCTCCGGCCCGCTGCCGCAGCACGGCAACCCGGACGCCGAGCCCACCCAGTTCATCGCCCCGATCACCGACCACGGGCCGCCGCAGCCCTACGGCGCCGCGCCCGACGACGGCAGCCGGCAGCCGCCGGCCGAGTTCGACAACCTCTTCCGCAACGACGACGGCGGCGCCGCGGGGTCCACCCAGCAGCTTCCGCGCATGGAGTACGGACGTCCCGCCCGGGCCGACCGCACCCCGTCCGGACCGCCCACGCCTCCCGCACCGCCCGCCCCCCGTGGCGGACGCGGCGGCGGTGGTGGCGGGGGCGGCGGCCCGCGGTGGCCGCTGATCGCCGCGGTCGGGGTCGGCATCGCCGTCGTCGGCGTCGGCGCGGGCGCCCTGCTCGGCAGCGGCGGCGGCGGGGACGACGACTCCGGGAAGAACCAGCCGGTGTCCGCCACCGCGCCCGCGAGCGAGGAGGCCTCGGCCTCACCGTCCGCCGACCCGGCCCGGGAGCAGGCCGTCGAGCTGGACAAGCTGCTGGCGCACAGCGGCGACAGCCGCAGCACCGTGATCAGCGCGGTGGAGGACGTGAAGTCGTGCCGTGACCTCGGCAAGGCCGCGTCCGACCTGCGGGAGGCCGCGAAGCAGCGGAACCAGCTGGTGACCGACCTGTCCCAGCTGTCCGTGGACAAGCTGCCCGAGCACCAGACGCTGACGGAGGCGCTGAGGAAGGCGTGGAAGGCGTCGGCCTCGGCCGACGACCACTACGCGCGCTGGGCGGAACAGACGGCGGGCAAGAAGGGGTGCAAGAAGGGGCAGGCGCGGTCGACCCGTGAGACGGAGGAGGGGAACCGGGCGAGCGGGACGGCTACGGAGCAGAAGAAGAAGGCGTCCAAGGTGTGGAACGAGATCGCTCGTCAGTACGGGCTGACCGAGCGGGCGCCGACCCAGTTGTAGGGCTGGGCCGGCGGGGCGCCCCTGCGGGGCGGGGGGCTCCGGGTCGGGGGCGGGTGCCGGTGCGTGGGGGCTGATCGCGCAGTTCCCCGCGCCCCTTGAGGGCGTCGCGGTTGCCCGTGCCCTTGTCAGGGGCCTCGTTCAGCGACCCCGCTCCCCGAGGGTGTTCACAGGGGGGCGTTGCGGAGGGTGGCGGTGACGTCGGTGAAGCCCTTCGCGGCGGAGACCAGGCGGCCCTGGTCCACCGTCTGGAGGGTCACGTTCGCGTTGACCAGGCGGGGGAGGCCGACCGCGGCCAGCTCGTCCTGGAACCGCCAGCGCAGCGTCGGCGTGAGATCGCCGGTGGAGACCTTCAGGCCGCCGTCCAGCGCCCCGCTCACCGTGTCCGCGCTGACGTCGCCGTCCCCGAGCGACTCCACGGCCTGCCGGAGGACGGTGTAGGCGATCCACGTGGTCTGCACCCCGGCGTCCGCCGGGTCGATGCTGTTGTCGCCGAACGCCTCCGCCCGGATCACCTCCTTCATCGGGTTCCAGCGCGCGTCGCCCGCCTCCGGGTACCAGCCGGTGACGTACGCCCCCTCGTACGGTCCCGACGCCCCGCCGGACGCGTCCAGCACCGTCTGGTCGACGCTGCCCAGCACGGTCGCGGTGCGCACGTCGGGGTGCCCGGCGCGGGCGCGCCGGAAGGAGTCCATGAAGGTGCCGGTGCGGTCCCCGAGCGCCGGTACCACGCAGCCCTTCTCCCCGGAACCGGCGGCGGCGTGCTCCAGCGCCTGTTCGGCTGTGCCGCCGTAGGAGGTCGCGGCCTCGGCGGCGCGCAGGTCCCCGGCCGGGTCGTGCCCGCCCGCCGCCAGGCCCGAGTCCAGCAGCGGGGGCAGCTGGTCGCCCGCGATGGTGTCGGGCCGGACCAGGGCGACCGGCCCGCACACGTCGGCGAGGGTGCGGCCGAGACCTGCCAGCAGGGCGGGCTGGCCGCCGTTGACGGGATAGGACAGCGGGCTGGTGAACTCGTCGTGGGTGATGCCGTAGCCGCCGATGTACGGGACGCCGGCGGTCTCCAGCGTGGGCAGGAAGGCGTCGCCGTGCCGGCTGTAGGAGCCGACCACCGCGACGGCGTTCTCCGCGACCGCGCGCCGGGCGCAGCGCGCGGCGGCCAGCGGGTCGTCACCCTCGTCGCAGGTCAGCACCTCCAGCCGGCGGCCGTTGATGCCGCCCCGGGCGTTGACCCAGCGGCCGTAGGCCTCGGCGAACGCGGGCATGCCGGACTTGTCTGCGGCCCCGAGTCCGCCGGTGTCCTCGGGCGCCCACGTCATCACGGTGATCGTGTCGTCCCCGGAGCCCCCCGTGACCCCGGGCACGATCCCGCATCCCGCGACCAGCACGGCGCACGCCGCCAGGGCCCCTGCGGCGAGGGCGCCGGCACGGGCGGTCCGGGCGAGGGGGAAGGGGAGGACGGTGCTGCGGATGCGTCGCCTGCCGGTCATGCCCCCGCACGATTCCCTCACACGGCGAACCCGGGAGTGACCCTCGGTCGACGGACGGTGACGCGGAGGTGAATTGCGGGGTCCCGTCCGACCGGTGCGGGAGGGAAACGTACGATCGACGACCGTGCAAGGTTCGGAGAACTCTTCCCGTCGCGGCCGTCGCTCCTCCACCATGGGCGGCATGCCACTCAACGACATGCCGTGGTGGCGCTGGCGCAGCAATGTGCGCTCCGCGCTGCACATGCTCTCCGACCCCGGCTTCCAGCGGGACGTCTGGCTGGCCGGCGTGCCCGGCTACGGGGACGTCACCGACGCCGTGTACCGGCTGGTCGAGGACACCTGGCTGGACAACTGGTCCGCGGAGAAGTACGTCGGCACGATCTTCCGTGACTCGCAGGAGGCCGCGCTCGTCGACACCGCGGTGCTGCGCGTGCTGCGGATCATGCACCAGGTCGGCCCGGACGCCCAGGTGACCGCGTACCTGGAGCACGAGGGCTGGCCGGAGGCGGTCCGCGCGGCGCGCGACGCGCACGTACGGATGGCGGCGAGCGACGGCGACGACCCGGACGCGCCGCCCAGCACGCTCGAGGTGCTGCGCATCCTGACCCGGTCCGCGTAGCGGAACGGCAGGCCGGGCGCGGGCCCGGGTGTGCGACCCTTTCCCCCATGAGCGAGCAGTCCACCCGAGCCGCGGCCCCGGCCGACCAGTACGTCCTCACGCTGTTCTGTCCCGACAAGCAGGGCATCGTGCACGCCGTGTCCAGCTACCTGTTCATGACCGGCTGCAACATCGAGGACAGTCAGCAGTTCGGCGACCACGACACGGGTCTGTTCTTCATGCGCGTCCACTTCTCCGCCGAGGCGCCGGTCACCGTGGAGAAGCTGCGGGCGAGCTTCGCGGCCATCGGTGACTCCTTCCAGATGGACTGGCACATCGACCGGGCCGACGAGAAGATGCGCATCCTGCTCATGGTCAGCAGGTTCGGGCACTGCCTGAACGACCTGCTGTTCCGCGCGCGGACCGGCGCGCTGCCGGTGGAGATCGCCGGTGTGGTGTCCAACCACACCGACTTCGCCGAGCTGGTGGCCTCCTACAACATCCCCTTCCACCACATCCCGGTGACGAGGGACTCCAAGCAGGAGGCGGAGGCACGGCTGCTGGAGATCGTGCGCGAGGACGAGGTCGAACTCGTCGTCCTCGCCCGCTACATGCAGGTGCTCTCCGACGACCTGTGCAAGCAGTTGTCGGGGCGGATCATCAACATCCACCACTCCTTCCTGCCGAGCTTCAAGGGTGCGAAGCCGTATCACCAGGCGCACGCGCGGGGTGTGAAGCTGATCGGGGCGACCGCTCATTACGTCACCGCGGACCTGGACGAGGGGCCGATCATCGAGCAGGAGGTCGAGCGGGTGTCGCACGACGTCACGCCCGATCAGCTGGTCGCCGTCGGGCGGGACGTGGAGTGCCAGGCGCTGGCGCGGGCCGTGAAGTGGCACGCCGAGCGGCGCATTCTGCTGAACGGCCGCCGTACGGTCGTGTTCGCCTGAGAGGCGGGGCTCCACGGTCTCGCCGGCGACTGCGGGCCGCAGGGGGCCGAGAACCACGGACGTACCCGCACCCGCCGACGAAACGCAAGGCGCCCTCACATACGGCTCAAGCTCGCCGCGGCGAACAGGACGTCCCTGATCGCCTCGCGGTCCCCCTCCTGCCCGGCGGCAGCCTCAGGCGGAGGCACATGCCCCGCCGCCAGCCGGCAGAACTCCGCCCCGTCCAGCGCGACATGCGCGACCTCATGCTCCGCCGACCCCTTCGCCGCCGGCGAGTCCAGCGGGATCAGCCACTCCCCGCCTCCGGAACCCTCGATCTCCAGCCGCAGGCTGCGCCCCGGCTCCCCGGCCGACACCAGCCGGCGTTCCACGGGGGCGGCCAGCCCGTGGTGGCGGCGGTTCTCCAGGACCACCGGCAGCAACCGGGCCGCGAGGTCCACCATGTCGTGCAGGTGCCGTCCGGAGGGCGGATCGTAGGGGTAGTCCACCGCCTCGGCGATGTCCTCCGCGTGCACCCAGCACTCGAAGGCCCGGTCCAGCATGGCGTCGTGCAGCGGCAGCGCGAAGTCGCCGTAGGGGACCGTCATGCGGCCGGTGTCGCTGCCGGTGAAGGAGACCGTGCGGATCAGCCGGTGGCTCTGCTCCCGCCAGGGGCCGCGGACGGCCCGGGTGGGCGGGAAGCGCGCGGCGTGCCAGTAGGCCTCGGTGCGGTCGGACGGTGTGGGGCGGGCGGGCCGGACGTCGCCGAGCGGGTCCTCCAGGCCCAGGGCGACCGCGACCAGCCCGTCGACGGTCAGCAGGTGGGCGATGACCCCGGCGACCGTGGTGCGGCGGGTGCTCGCCTCGTCGCCCTCGTACCAGCGCAGCCGGACCGGCGCGTGCCACTCGGAGTCCCCGAAGTCCTGGAGCAGCGCGTCGAGCCGCGCCGTCTCGGCGTCGTAGGCGGTGGCCCACTCGGGGACCGGGATGCGCGGAGGGCGCCGCTCCAGGCAGGTCTCCAGGACGCGGGTGCGCAGCGCCGGGTCCAGGTCGAGGCTCTCGGGCCGGTGGAGCAGGCCGACCGCCTCACGCAGCCGCAGGGCCTCGTCCGCGCAGGGCCCGCAGTCGCCGAGGTGCTCCTCGACGGCCTCCGCCTCGGCGGGTGCGCAGGCGGCCAGCGCCCAGGCGCCCAGCAGCGACTTCAGCACGTGGTGCTCCGGCGCCGGGGGCGGACCGCCCGTCGAGGAGGCGAGGGGGCCGCGGTCGTCGCGGTCGCCGTACGGCTCGGGGCGGCGCCCGCTCACGCGGCACCTCCGATTCCGGGCGGGGCGCCCGGCGCCTCGGTGTCGTGGGCGGTGGCCAGCAACTGCAGGCCCAGGCGCAGCCGGCGGCGCGCCTCCTCGTCGGTGACGCCCAGGTCGGCGGCGGTCTGCCGGTAGTCGCGGCGCTGGAAGTACGCCAGTTCCAGCGCGGCCCGCAGCGGTGCGGGCATGGACTGCACGATGTAGTCGGCGCGGGCGGCCACCGTCGCGTGCCGCACCTTGCGTTCCAGGTCCTCGGTGGTGCCGGGGCCGCCCCGGGCGAGCGCGGCGGTCTCGGCGGTGCGCAGCCGCTGCACCGCCAGCCGGTTGGTCAGGACGGCGAGCCAGCTGCGCAGGGGGCCCTGCCGGGGATCGTAGGAGTCGGGATGCTGCCAGACGTGCGCGAAGACGTCGCGGGTGACGCCGTCGGCGGCGTGTTCGTCGTCGAGGACGCGGTGGGCGAGGCCGTGCACCAGGGAGGCGAAGCGGTCGTAGAGCTCGCCGAGGGCGGCCGCCTCCCCGCGGGCGAGCCGCTGCTGCATCTTGCGGTCCCAGCGGGGCGGTGCGTCCCTTTTCGGCATGCGGCCCCTCACCCCCTGTTCGTCCCCCGGGCCCCCGGGGTGGTCGGTGCCCGGGGCCGGTGTGTGACCGGCGACGCCACGAATGTAGTCGCCACGGACGCGCGTGCACGCCCCTTTGTGGCAATGTGCGCCCCTCGCGAAGCCCACCGTGGTAAGAGGCCGCCGGTGCAGGTCGTTTGCCGTACGGATCACACCTTCCCTACCGTGAGTCGATCGGAACCGACCGAATCAGATCGAAGGCGACCAAAACAAGCCCTTTCTGTTCGGTAACCGTTTCTGGGGCCGTGTTTCAGGGAACGGCCGGTGGGCAGCCGCGCTGCAAGGAAGCGTAGGTACTGCTTCCGTTTCGGCGAGCGAGGGGCGTGGTGGTGACCTTCAAAGTGACCGACCAGGAGAACGGCTCATGGGCCGTCCTCCGGGTCTCCGGCGAGCTCGACCTGGTGACCTCCCCGGTGCTGCGGCAGCGGGTGCACGACGTGGTGGCCGAGGGGCGGCACGCGCTCGTCCTCGACCTCTCCGAGGTGTGGTTCTGCGATTCCAGCGGGGTGGGCGTGCTCATAGCGTCCCGCCGGCTGCTGCGCTCCTGCCAGGGCCGGCTGCGGCTGATCCTCCCGGCGCGGGGCGCCGCCGACGGCAGCCACGTCAACAAGGTGCTCGGCGCGCTGGGTGTGCGCCGCCTGTTCGAGATCCACCCGGACGTCCCCTCCGCCGTCGACGAGGACGCCCGCCCGCTCTCGGCCTGAGCCGCCCGTTGTTCACCCCCCGCCCGCGCGTGGCGCCCCTCACATGTGTCACACGCGTGTCCCGTTGTTCCCCCGGACTTGGTCCAAGCACCGCTTTCCGGCTCCTGCCTGCCCCCTCACCCCGTACGCTCCCAGCGAGACGACCCTCCGACCTAAGGCGGCCTGAAGAAGACATGGTCACCAGCGAGTACGAGCGCAGGATCGCGGCCCGCTTCGCCGGCTTCGACCAGGACGGCAACGGCTACATCGACCGCGAGGACTTCAGTTCCGCGGCCAAGGCGCTGCTCGCCGAGTTCGACACCGCGGCCCGTTCCGACCGGGGCCAGGCCCTGTACGTCGGGGCCGAGGCGTTCTGGCAGGGCATGGCCGGCATCGCCGACCGGGACGGCGACCAGCGCATCACCCGCGAGGAGTTCGTGAACGGCGCGGTCAAGCGGCTGCGCGACAACCCCGAACGCTTCGCCGAGATCGCCCGCCCCTTCCTGCACGCGGCGCTCGCCGTCGCCGACACCGCCGGGGACGGCACGGTCGGCGTGGACAACACGGCGCGTGTACTCACCGTGCTGGGGGTCGCCGAGAACCTCGCCGGGCAGGTCGCCGGAGCGCTGGACACGGACGGGGACGGCCGCATCGGCGAGGAGGAGATCGTCTCCGCGTTCGCCCGCTACTTCACCGTGCCCGAGTGACGCACCGGACATCCGTGTCACGGATCGTGGCATTCTCCTGATCACGGAGCGTCGGGAGCGGGGTCCGTCCGGCGGGTTCCCCGTCACCGCCCGGAGTCGGAGGCCGGCTCCGGTAGCTTGTGTGGGATGCGAGTCGTTGTGAGCGCGCATCGCGGCCGGGCCGCCCCGTCGGCGGCGGCCCTCCGGCCGGTTCTCGCGGGCGCCCGCCGGGTGACCGGGCCGTCCGCGGCCGTCCGTTCGACTCCTCGTGGCGAGCGTCGCACAGTATGCCGCACGGGTACTCCTTCGCGCTGGAATATGCCCGAAGCGCTTGTTGAGGTGACTCAACGTCAACCATGCTGTGCCGTAAGGGAGTCACGGACCGTGATCCCTTTCCTGGTCATTGTTCTGGGCATGCAGAAAATGGCTAGGATCGTGGCCCTCGTGAGGCGCGAGTCCAAGTGTCCGCCGGTTCGGATGGTGTGAGCGGTGCAGGTGCTTCAAGTGCAGCTGGAGATCCGGCCCGACCCCGCTGAGGTGGGGCGGGCCCGGCGCTGGGCCCGCTCACGGCTGGCCGGGTCCGGCATAGGGGTGGACGAGCCGCTGGCCGAGACGCTGATCCTGCTCGTCTCCGAGCTGGTCACCAACGCCGTGGTGCACACCGGCTGTCCGGCCGTCCTGAGGCTGTCCCTGCCCGGGCAGGACGCGGCCGAGGAGGTCACCGTCCGGCTGGAGGTCGCCGACCGCAGCGGCCGGGCGCCGGTGCCGCGCTGCGTCGACGGCGACGCGACCGGCGGGCGTGGACTGGCCCTCGTCGACGGCCTCGCCGACCGCTGGGGCTGGAGCACCGAAGGCACCGGCAAGCGCATCTGGTGCGAACTGGACCGCTGCGGCGGGACGCCCGGGTCCGGCACGTCCTGCGGCGGCGGCGCGGCGACGTACGACGGGCTGGCGTACGAGGCGGTCTGAGGTCTGCGGGCACCTCGACCCAAGTTGCCGCGCCTCCGGGAGAGCACGGGGGCACAGGGCGACGGCCGCGCGGTGCCCTGTGTGATCCGGTGCGCCGGGTGTGCTCCCGTGCGCCGAGCCGACGAACAGGGCAATTGCGGCGAGTCGCGCATGACCACCCGAAACGGTGTTGACGTGCCGTGACGAGGTGATCACGCTGGTCGTCAGCGACGCGCAGCGAGGGGACGGCGAGGGCCCTGACGGGAGTCCTCGACGAGTGCGGGTCGCGATCCGGCGTCTGCTCCCGGGGCCGGGGGATCCGCGGGAGCGCCGGAATCGAGGAGCGGTGCGGCGCTGCCGTGCTCGGGGCGCACAGCGCCGCACCGCCGCCGTCGTCCGCCCGCTTGTCCACAGGCTGTGGACAAGCGGACGGGTCTGCGTGGCTCAGGCTCCGACGTGGACCGCCGACGCTTCCTCCTCGTGCTCCGCGGCCGCCTGGAAGGTCCGGCGGTAGGCCGTGGGCGTCACACCGAGCGCCGCCTGGAGATGGGCCCGCATCGACTGCGCCGTGCCGAAGCCCGACTCGCGGGCCACCTGGTCCACCGTCAGGTCGGTGGACTCCAGCAAGTGGCGTGCGCGCTCCACCCGTTGACGGGTCAGCCACTGCCCAGGGCTGACTCCGGTCTCCTCGCGGAAGCGACGGGTGAAGGTGCGCACCGACATCGACTCCCGCTCGGCCATGTCGCGCAGCTGGATCGGCTCGTGCAGCCGGCCCAGCGCCCAGGCGCGGGCTCCGCTGGTGGACGCCTGCTGCGGATCGGGGACCGGCCGCCGGATGTACTGCGCCTGCCCGCCGTCGCGGTGCGGCGGCACCACCGTGCGCCGGGCCACGTCGTTGGCGACGGCGGCGCCGTGGTCGCACCGCACCATGTGCAGGCACAGGTCGATCCCGGCCGCGACGCCCGCCGAGGTGAGGATGTCGCCGTCGTCGACGAACAGCACGTCCGGGTCGACGTCGATGCGCGGGAACAGCCGTTGCAGGCGCTCCGCGTCGGCCCAGTGGGTGGTGGCCCGGCGCCCGTCCAGACGGCCGGCGGCGGCGAGGACGTACACCCCGGTGCAGATGGAGGCGATGCGGGCGGACGGCGGGATGCGGCCGAGCGCGGCGGCCAGTTCGTCCGTCAGCTCGCCCCGCTCGAAGACCGGACCCCGCTCGTAGCAGGCGGGGATGATCACCGTGTCGGCGGTGGCCAGGGCCTCCGGGCCGTGCGGCACGTGGACCGTGAAGTCGGCGTCCGTCTCGACCGGGCCGGGCGGCCGGACCGAACACGTGACCACCTCGTACAGCGGGCGCCCCCGCTCGTCCCGGGGGCGGCCGAAGACGCGGTGCGGGATGCCCAGTTCGAACGGCAGCAGGCCGTCCAGGGCGAGGACGGCCACGCGGTGCGGCCGGCGTCCGGCGGAGTGGGGTGGCGGTTCCGGTTCCCTGCGCATGGCTCGATCCTAGCTCATGCTGTCCTCCGGGCCACTCGTTGAAGGGGACATGTTCCCCGAAGCTGTACCGCGTGACCTCGACCAGCAAGACCGCCGCCGTCGGGCCGCCCGCGAGCGGCCGCAAGCCGACCCGCCTCCGGGTGCACCGCGCCTGGTTCGTCGCCGCCGTCACCTTCGTGACGATCATCGGCGCCGCCGCCTTCCGTGCCGTACCGGGCCTGTTCATCGACCCGCTGAACGAGGAGTTCGGCTGGTCGCGCGGCACCATCGGCGCCGCGGTCTCCGTCAACCTGGCGCTGTACGGGCTCACCGCCCCCTTCGCGGCGGCGCTGATGGACCGCTACGGCATCCGCCGGGTCGTCGCGGTCGCCCTGACGGTGATCGCGGTGGGCTCCGGCACCACCGTGTGGATGAGCGCCGCCTGGCAGCTGATGCTCTGCTGGGGCCTGCTGGTGGGCCTGGGCTCCGGCTCCATGGCGCTCGCCTTCGCCGCCACCGTCACCAACCGCTGGTTCACCGAGCGGCGCGGCCTGGTCAGCGGCATCCTCACCGCCGCGTCCGCCTCAGGACAGCTGATCTTCCTGCCCCTGCTGTCCTGGATCGTCGACCGGTACTCCTGGCGGCCGGCGGCCGTGACGGTGGCGCTCGCCGCGCTAGCGGTGGTGCCGTTCGTCTGGCTGCTGCTGCACGACCACCCGGCCGACGTCGGCCAGAAGCCGTACGGCTCCAAGGAGTTCGTGCCCAAGCCGGCACCGGTGCCGGGTGCCGCCCGGCGCACGCTGAGCGTGCTGGCCACCGCCGCGCGCACCGGTCCCTTCTGGCTGCTCGCCGGCACGTTCGCGATCTGCGGCGCCTCCACCAACGGGCTGATCCAGACCCACTTCGTGCCCGCCTCGCACGACCACGGCATGCCGATCACCACCGCCGCGTCCCTGCTCGCCGTCATCGGCGTCTTCGACGTGGTCGGCACGGTCGCCTCCGGCTGGTTCACCGACCGCTTCGACGCGCGGCGCCTGCTGGCCGTCTACTACGCGCTGCGCGGTGTCTCCCTGCTCTTCCTGCCGCTGCTGCTCGCGCCGTCCGTGCACCCGCCGATGCTGCTGTTCATCGTCTTCTACGGCCTCGACTGGGTCGCCACCGTGCCGCCCACCCTCGCGCTGTGCCGCGAGCACTACGGCGACGACAGCCCCATCGTGTTCGGCTGGGTGCTGGCGTCCCACCAGGTGGGGGCCGCCGTCGTGGCCTTCGTCGGCGGCCTGGCCCGGGACGCGTTCGGCTCGTACGACGTGATGTGGCTGGGCTCGGGCGCCCTGTGCGCGGCGGCGGCCCTGATGGCTCTGGTCATCCGCAAGCGGTCGGCCGCGTGACGGGGGGTTCGCGGCGGCCCGCTGACGGGGGTCCGTCCGCCGTGGTCACGCACCCGGCAGGCGGGACGCCCGGCCCGTGCGGGCTATCGCACGGGCGATGCGGTGGGCGTCGAGGGACAGTTCTCTGAGGTTGCCGCTGATCGGATTGGTGAAGCCGGTGAAGTGCAGGCCCGGGGCGCCCTCGGGGGTGCGGGCGCCGTGGACCACGGGTCTGCCCCGGTCGTCCAGCACGCCGAGGCCGCCCACCAGGCCCTCCAGGCCCCGTTCGTAACCGGTGGCCGCGACGACCGCGTCCGGCGTGATCCGCCCGCCGTCGGCCAGCAGCACCCGGTCCTCCTCGAAGCCCTCGACGGCGGCCACCACGTCCACCGTCCCCTTGCGCACGGCGTCGATCAGGCCGACGTCCTGGACCGGGATGGCGCCCTCCCGGACCCGGGTGTAGAGACCGGAATCGGGGCGGGGCAGCCCCCGGTCGGACAGGTCCGGCACCGCGATCCGCGCCTGGACCCGGCTGATCCGGTCCACCAGGCCCACCGGCAGCCGGCGCACCAGCACCCCGGAGTACTGCGCGGGCCAGCCGGCGGTCGAGCGGCGCACGATGTGCGGCGGGGTGCGCACCGCGAGCCGCACCCGGGAGGCGCCCCCCTCCACCAGGTCCACGGCGATCTCGGCGCCCGTGTTGCCGACGCCCACCACCAGCACGTCCCGCCCGGCGAAGGGCTTCGCGTTGCGGTAGGCCGACGCGTGCAGGAACTCGCCGGTGTACGTGTCCCGGCCGGGCCAGTCGGGGACGCGCGGGGTGTGGTTGAAGCCCGTGGCGACGACGACCGCCGCGCCGGTCAGCTCCCGCCCGCCCGTGGCGTGCAGCAGCCAGCCGTCGCCGTCGGCGGTGCGCTCGACCCGGGACACCTCGACGCCGGTGACGATCTCCAGGCGGTGGTGCTCGGCGTACTTCTCCAGGTAGCGGACCACGTCGTCGCGGGACGGCCAGCGTCCGAAGCGGCGGGGCATCGCCAGGCCGGGCAGGGCCGACAGCCGCCGGGTGGTGTGCAGGTGCAGCCGGTCGTAGTGGCGGCGCCAGGAGTCGCCGACGCGTCCGGACCGCTCCAGCACGACGGCCCGTACCCCGCGCTCGCGCAGGGCGTACGCGACGGACAGTCCGCCCGGGCCGCCGCCGATGACGTAGACGGGGCGGTCCGCCCGGAGGGGCACGGCGGGCTGCGCGGACGTGGTGGAGTCGGCCATGACCGCGAGCGTAATCCGGCACATGCTTGATGGGTCTCGGTCAAGACCGGAATTGGTTGCGGAATGATCACATGGTTCCGCCGCGGGCGCGGGCTTGAATGTCCTCATGGCTTCTCGACAGCGCACCGGACCCCGCCCGCCGGCCGAACTCCGCGGCCACGGCCTGCTCCTGCGCCCCTGGGACCCGGCGTCCGACGACGACGTCCGGACATGGCTGCGCGGCACCACCGACCCGGAGTTCCGGCGCTGGAACACCCCGCTGCGTCCGGCCGTCGACCTGGACGGCGCCCGGGATTCGCTGCGTACCCGGGCCGCCCTGGCCGCGGAGGGCAGCACCGTCTCCTTCCACGTCGCGGACGAGGCCGACGGCACACCGCTCGGGCACATCGGCATCGAGGACATACGCCCGGTCATGGGCGTCGGCCGGGTCGGCTACTGGGTGCTGCCCGAGGCCCGCGGCCGGGGCGTGGCCACCCGCGCGCTGCTGCTCACCGCGCACTGGGCGCTGACCGGACTCGGCCTGCACCGGCTGGAGCTGGGCCATGCCGTGGGGCACGAGGCGTCCTGCCGGATCGCGGAGCGGTGCGGTTTCCGGCACGAGGGGACGATGCGGGGGGCGATGTTCGCCGCCGACCGCCACGACGCCTTCCGCGACGCCCACCTGCACGCCCGCCTCGCCACCGACCCGGCCCCCGCAGGGCCCACGGGACCTACGGGTCCCACGGGATCTACGGGTCCCATCAGTCCCACGGGATCTACGGGTCCCACGGGACCGGGAACCGCCGGGGGCTCCTGACCGGTGCCGCGCACAGCCGCAGCGGTTCGCCGATCCGGCCGTGCGCGCCCGCTCACGGCCAGAGCAGCTCCGTGGTCCAGCCGTCGGCTGTGCGGCGGTAGCGCAGGCGGGTGTGGCGGCGCCGCGGGTCACCCTGGAAGAACTCGGCCTCCTCGGGGCGCAGCCGGTACAGCGTCCAGGACGGCGCCGGCGTCCCCGGCTCCCGCCGCGCCCGCTCCCAGGCCTCCTCCGAAGCCCGGGCCAGCTCGTCCGCCGAGCCGAGGACCGCGCTCTGCCTGCCGGTCAGGGCGGAGGCCAGCGCCCCGGTGGAGCGGGCGTGCAGGTCCGCCTGCGCCTCCTCGGCCGGCGCCGTCCCGACGGACCCGCGCACCCGCACCTGACGGCCCAGCACGGGCCAGTAGAAGGCGAGGGCGGCCTGCGGGCGGGCGGCGAGCTGCCCGCCCTTGCGGCTGTGCGCGTGCGTCGCGAACGACCAGCCCCGCTCGTCCGCGCCGTGCAGCATCACGATCCGTACGTCGGGCACGCCCGCGGCGTCCGCCGTCGCCAGCGACATGGTGTGCGGCTCGGGCTGCCCGGCCGCCGCGGCCTCCGCCAGCCACCGGGCGAACAGCGGCAGCGGCTCGGCGGGGGCGCCTTCCGGGTCGAAGGGGCGCAGGTCGGTGACCGCCGGGTCCCACACCCGCAGGGACCGCAGCAGCTCGTGGAGATCGGGTTCCATCAGGCGATTGTCGGCCCCCGGCGCCCGAGCCGGCGCGCGGGCCACGCCCCGGACGTGCCTCAGACCGAGCCGAGGTCCGACGACACCCACCGCTCGGGACGCATCCGTACGACGACCTGCTCGCCGTGGTCCTTCCACGCGAACTCGACGTAGCCGTCGACCTTCTCGGCCGGCAGGTAGCGGGCGGAGATCTCCCGCAGCAGTTCGATCGTGGCGGGGGAGGTGTCGACGACCGGGCCCTCGACGGACACGTAGCGGATGGTCGGCTCGACCCGCTCCACCAGCAGCGAGAACCGTCCTGCGGCCTGCAGCAGCCGGTTCTTGCGCGAGTGCCGGCCGGTGAGGATCCACACGTCGCCGCCGGGCGCGTACTGGTACCAGAGGGGCACGGTGAGCGGGGCGCGCCCCTCGCCCGCGTCGACCGCGAAGGCGGCCACGCGCGGCTCGGACAGGAACTGTTCGCGCTCTTCGGGGGTCAGGGCCATGGCGGGTTCCTCCTGCGGCGTCGGGACGTGCGCTGTCACCTGGGTCTGCGGCCGGCCGGTACAACACCGGCCGCGCGGGGACGTGTTCCGCACGCCGCACCCCACCATCGGAACCGGACAGGCCCGGTACACGCGACAGGCGGCGGTCCACCGGAGTGAACCGCCGCCCGGATGACAGGACGTGCGAGGTCGCGTGGGGGATCGGGCCGCGGGGCGGCTACTTGGTCGGCTTGCGGCCGGTGACCCCCAGGTGCACCAGCAGCGCCAGGTTCGGCTTGATGTCGGCCTGCTTGACGCCCCGCGAGGAGAAACCTTTCTGGTGCGAGGCGACGGCCGCCAGCATGGCGACCAGGGACCCGGCGACCGCGCCGGGGTTGACGTCCTTGTCGATCCGTCCCTTGGCCTGGAGCTCGGTGACGGACTCCGCGAGCGAGGACTCCACCGCGCTGAGGACCTTCACGCGGATCTTGGAGAAACGTTTGTCCCCTTCGGCGGCGCCGAGGTCCACCACACGCAGGATCGCGTCGTTGCGCCGCCAGAAGTCCAGGAATCCGTCGACCAGTTCCTGCGCCGTCTGCCAGCCGGCCCGCCCGCTCCAGGAGCGCCCCTCGACCAGTCCGGTCAGGGAGCCGCTCTCGGCGGCCATGGTCTCGGCCAGCTCCAGGACGGCGCCCTCGACGTCCGGGAAGTACTGGTAGAAGGTGGCCGGCGAGGTTCCCGCGCGGCGGGCGACGTCGATGACCTTGACATCCCGGTACGGGGACGAGCTGAGCATCTCGCTGAGGCAGTCGAGCAGCTTCTGCCGGGTCTCCTGCCCACGTCGGCCGGCCACGCGGCCGTCCACGGTACGCACTTGTCCTGTCATGCCGTCAGCTTACCGACGGGTGATCGGAGCGCGATTCGGCCGACTGCAAATGGGGTGCGCGGCCTCCGGAACCCTGGTGTGCCTGGTCGGCGGCGTGCGGGCGCCCCGGATACGTTATGAGCATGGCCGAAAATGGGGCATCGGAGTACACGGAGGGCACCCCTTGCTGGGTGGACGCGCAGCTGCCCGACCTGGAGGCGGGCAAGCGGTTCTACGGTGAGCTGTTCGGCTGGACCTTCGAGGACCAGCCCACCGGGACGGTCCGGGCGCTGAAGGACGGCGAGCCGGTCGCCTCCCTCGCGCACAAGACGGACGGACGGCTGCCCACGGTGTGGACGGTGTCCTTCGCCACCGCGGACGCCGAGGCGCTGTGCCGGCGCATCCTGGCGGGCGGCGGGCAGGTGGTCGCCTCCCCGGCGCCCTTCGGCGACCTGGGCCGCACCGCCCTGGTCACCGACCCCGAGGGCGCGGTGTTCTCGCTGTGGCAGCCCGGCACGGCGGCCGGCTTCGGACGCCGGCACGAGCCCGGCACCTTCGCCTGGGTCCAGCTGTACGCACGGGACACGGAGACGGCCAACACCTTCTACGGCGACCTCTTCCACGAGGCGCTGTTCGGCGAGGGCGCCGACCCGGACTTCGGCCGCGCGCCG
The DNA here is from genome assembly GCF_044540535.1 of Streptomyces sp. NPDC085937. NCBI lineage: Bacteria > Bacillati > Actinomycetota > Actinomycetes > Kitasatosporales > Streptomycetaceae > Streptomyces > Streptomyces sp. NPDC085937. The sequence continues at coordinate 251,383 of NZ_JBITSH010000005.1, forward strand.
GTCACCGAGGTCTTCGCTCCGCAGATGCCGCCCCACCTCCTGGTGCACTTCGCCGTGCGGGACCTGGAGGCCGCGCTGGGCGAGGTGACCCGGCTCGGCGGGCGGACGCAGGTCCCGCCGTTCGGGACGTCGTACGGGACGGCGGCCGTGGTCACCGACAACCAGGGGGCGTCCTTCGCGCTGCTGCACCGCTGAGCCGTACCCTCGGTGCGCCGTCGCGGTCCGCGGCGCCGGTCCGTTCCCCGCACACCGTCCGCGGATCCTCCGTGTCATATGTAAACCTGGACACCCGATTTGTCGGCCGGTTCGCAACCGGGGGCCCGGACAGGAAGAATCGGGGTGCGTGCCGCCACGGCGGTGCGGTGGTGAGACGCTGCACTACGGTCGCGCACAGGTGGTGGCGCGACGCGTACGGGGAGGTGGCAGGCAAGTGGTGGATCAGCTGACGCAGCACGATCCGCGGCGTATCGGGCCGTTCGAGGTGCTGGGACGGCTGGGAGCCGGCGGCATGGGGCTGGTCTATCTCGCGCGCTCGGCGTCCGGCCGGCGGGTGGCGATCAAGACGGTACGGACCGAGCTGGCCGAGGACCAGCTGTTCCGGGTCCGCTTCACGCGCGAGGTCGAGGCGGCCCGCGCGGTCTCCGGTTTCTACACGGCGGCCGTCGTGGACGCCGACCCGCGCGCCGCCGTGCCGTGGCTGGCCACCGCGTACGTCCCCGCCCCCTCCCTCGAGGAGATAGTGAACGAGTGCGGGCCGCTGCCCGCGCAGGCGGTGCGCTGGCTCGCCGCCGGCGTCGCGGAGGCGCTGCAGTCGATCCACGGCGCGGGCCTGGTCCACCGCGACCTCAAGCCCTCCAACGTGCTGGTCGTGGAGGACGGCCCCCGGGTGATCGACTTCGGCATCGCCTCCGGGGTGTCCAACACCCGCCTGACGATGACCAACGTCGCGGTCGGCACCCCCGCCTACATGTCCCCGGAGCAGGCCAAGGACTCCCGCAGCGTCACCGGCGCGAGCGACGTCTTCTCCCTCGGCTCCATGCTGGTCTTCGCCGCCACCGGACACCCCCCGTTCCACGGTGCCAACCCCGTCGAGACCGTCTTCATGCTGCTGCGCGAGGGTCCGGACCTCGAGGGCCTGCCCGACGAGCTGCGCCCGCTCATCGAGGCGTGCATGCAGATGGACCCCACGGCCCGGCCCAACCCCGCGGACCTGCAGGCCCAGCTCGCCCCGCACCTGTTCGGCTCCGGCTCCGACGACAGCGGCACGGCGTCGGCGTGGCTGCCCGAGCGGGCGGTGGGCCTGATCGAGACGCGCCGCGGCGGACGACCGGCCAAGCCGCCGCAGCAGGCCGGCCGCAGCGGGGGCGGCGCCCGCCCCCACGTACCGCCTCCGCCGCCGCACGACCCGGTCGTGCCGCAGCCCCCGCCGGTCCCGGTTGGCGCGCCCGGCACCGGCCCGGTCCGGCTGGCGGGCGCCGCGGTGCCCATCGGCCCCGGCCCGCGCGTCGCCGACACGCGCGCGGCCGCCGTGCAGGCGCCCCCGCCCGCCTCCGCCCTGGCCGCGACCTGGACCAAGCCCCGCCCCGGCGTGAACGGCGCCGAGCCCGCCGCGCCCGCGACCACGGCGCCCGCCGCGCCGCCGGAGCAGCCCGGCGGCTGGCGCCCGTGGCGGTTCCGCATGTCCAACGACGTGTGGGGCACGCCCGCCGTCGCCGGCGACCTGGTGTACGTCACCTCCTTCGAGGTGCACGCCCTGGACGTGGCCACCGGGCGGCGCCGCTTCAAGACCCGGGACGTCGCCTGGTCGATGGCGGTCGCCGACGGCCGTATCCACGCCTCCGACGGCCCCACCCTCTACGCGCTCGACGCCCGCGAGGGCGGCGACCTGTGGCGGCTGAACACGGACGCCTGGGTGTACTCCCTCAAGGCCGAGCGCGGCACCGTCGTCACCGGCACCCGCGGCGGCGGCGTCCAGGGCCGGGAGGCGTCCACCGGGCAGCAGCTGTGGGAAGTCACCGGCTGCCAGACCGACTTCGAGTCCCCGGAGGCCGGGCCCGCCCTGCACGACGGCACCGCCTACGTCTGGCAGGACGCCCGGCTGCGCGCCCTGGACGCGCGCACCGGCGAGGAGCGCTGGTCCTACCCGATCGGCGACGCGGCCTCCTGCGGCGGCGTCCCGGTCCGTCTCACCGCCGCCCCCGACGGTTACGTCTACGTCTGCGCCGGCACCCGGGTGCTCGCCCTGGAAGCGGCCTCCGGCCACGTCCGCTGGCACTTCGAGGCCCCGGCGGTCTTCCTGTGCCCGCCGGCCTTCGTCCCGGGCCCGGCGGTGACCGGCGGCGGGGTCTACCTCGCCGACTACCTCGGCACGGTCTACGCCCTGGACGCCACCGACGGCCGGGACCGCTGGCGCATCGCCACGGAGTCCCGCTCCTCCGCCGAACCGGTGCTGGTCGCCGCCGGACACGTGCACGTGGGCAGCGGCAAGGGCCTGTACACGCTGGACGCGGTCACCGGCACGCCCAAGTGGCGCTTCCAGTCGGGCGGCGAGATCGTCGGCGCGCCCGCGGTCGCCGAGGGCCGCATCCACTTCGGCTCCAGCGACCACCTGCTGTACACGCTGAAGGCCGACGACGGACGGCTGCGCTGGAAGCTCGCCACCGGTGGCGAGATCACCGGCTCCCCGGTGGTGCGGGACGGCGTGGTGTACGCGTGCAGCAAGGACCGCTGCGTGTACGCGCTCGACGCGGAGAAGGGCACGGGCACGGCACGGACGGCCTGACGCTGTTCCGCCCCCCGCGTCCCCGGGGCCTGGCGCGTATCCGACGCTCGCGCGTCCCGGCCCCGAGCGTTCCGTGTCCCGGCGGGACGGCCGTCGTGCCGGCGCGCACGGAAGGGGTCCGGACGGCGGCCGCCGCGGCGGGCGGCGGCGCTGTCCGCCGCCCACGGGCCCGACGCTACGCCGGGTACGCGGCGGTCGCCAGACAGTGACATGCTCGTGACAGGAAGATCGCTAGTCTGACGGCCATGACTTCTCGGGGGAAGACACTCAGGCTCACCGCCGTCTCGGCGCTCGTCGTCCTCGCGCTCACCGGTTTCTCGACCGGCCGCGGGCACGGACACGGCGGCGGAGGCGACGGCGGGGGCGGCTGCAGCAGCTCCGGCCAGAACCACGACTCGTCCGGTTCCGGCGGCGGTTCGCACCGCGACTACGACGACGATGACGACGACTACGGCGACAGCGGGGGTTCCGGCGGCGTGGACACCACGGCCTCCGCGGACGCCGCCACGGTGACGCTGGTGGACTGCGCGTCCCAGGAGACCCCTTACGCCACCGTCGAGGTCACCAACCCGGACGCGGTGGAAGGCGCCTTCACCGTCACGGTGGACTTCGTGGACGCCGGCGGCGCCACGCTCGTCTCCCGCACCCAGGAGGTCACCGTCCCGGCGGGCGGGACCACCCCGGCGCGGATCGCCGTGGACGACGCGCAGAGCGTCCCGCTGATCGACGAGTGCGACGTGGACCCCTTCGCCCCGGCCGTCTGACCGGGGAGCGCGCGCATGCCGGTGGGCCCTGGGTCGCGCGACCCCGGGCCCACCGGCACGTCCCACACCAACGCGTCCGGTGCCGGTGTCCGTCTCGGACACCGGCACCGGACGCGTTCACGCCTCGGCCGCGGCGGCTCCCCCTCCGCGCCGCCGCGGCCGGTCCCCGTGCGGGAAAGGTCTACTGCCCGTCCCGGTCCAGGGCGGGCGGCGCCGGCGCGTGCTGGTCCAGCGTGGTGACCTCGCCGATGCTCGGCGGGGCGGGCGCGTGCTGGTCGAGCGTGGTGACCTCCGGGTCGTCCTTGCTCGGCGGCGTCGGCGCGTGCTGGTCCTGAGTGGTGAACTCCGGCTCGTTCGTAACTTCGCTCATGACGTGTGCTACCCCCAACAGGTGGACTGGGCCGTGCGGTTGAACGGCCCGTTCGGCGACTCCCCCGAAGGCCGCCGAACGGGCGTTCTGGCGGGTCTCAGAGTAGAGATGAGCCCCTCGGATCCGCCTGCCCCCCGACGCGACGCATCCGTTCCATGAGAGTGACAGCCCGCCATAAACGTTCGATGAACGCCGCCGGCGGGGGCCGGTCAGGCCGCGGACAGCGGGGCGAGCAGGCGCCGCACCTGGGCGGCCTCGGCGGAGCCCGCCTCGTCGTAGAGGGCCAGCGCCTCGCGCCAGCAGGCACGTGCCCGGTCCGCGTGGTCCAGCGTGTCCAGCGCCCGCCCGAGCACGGTCAGGGCGTTGGCCCGCATCCAGTCGCCGCCGATGCAGCCGATCGCCAGGGCCTGTTCGGCGTGGCGGGCGGCGCGGGCCGGACGTCCGGCCCGCAGGTGCACCTCGGCGATGCGGTAGTGCGTGGTGCCCTCCCACAGGGACTGGCGGTTCTCCGCGAAGATGCACAGCGCCTCGTCGAGCCGGCCGAGCGCCTCGGCCGGCCGCCCCGCCTGGCTGAGCACGATGCCGGAGGCGTACCGCGCGTTCGCCAGCCGTACCGACATCCCCAGCTCGTCGTAGATGTCCACGCCCCGCTGGGCCAGTTGGACGGCCTCGGTGGTGCGGCCCATCGAGGCGAGGGTGCGGGAGAGGTTGCAGACCGCGCTGGCCTCGCCGGGGCGGTTGCCGTCGGCGCGGAAGGCGTCGATCGCCCGCTGGAAGTACCCCTCGGCGTCGGCGTACCGGGAAGTGCACAGGGCGATGATGCCCAGCTGGTTGGGCGCGGTGCCGTTCGCCCACGGGTCGTCCGCGCCGCGGAGCAGGGTGTCGGCGCGCCGGGACTCCTCCTCGGCGGTCTCGAACCGGCCCGCCTGGCTCAGCACCTGGGCGAGGGTGACGCGGGCGCGCACCTCGGCCCGGGCGTCCCCCAGGGCGGCCGCCGCCTCGCACGCGGCGACCGCGGTCTTGCGGTACTGGCGCGAGTCCACCCCGGACTCCGCCAGGTCGATGGTCGCCACCAGCAGGTCGACGGCACGGCGCACCATGGCCGCGTCGAGGGACTGCTGCACGCACGCCAGCAGCGGCCCGGCCTCGGTGTGCAGCCAGTCCAGCGCCTTCGCCGCGGTGCCGAACTCCCGGGCCGCGTACCGGCCCTTCTCCAGATGGGCGACGGTCCGGTCACCCGGCCGCTCGATGGCGTACACCCCCACCGCCGTCGCCAGGTAGTGGTCCAGCAGCCGGGACCGGGCCGCGTCCCGTTCGGCGGGCGGCTGCTCGTCGCGCTCGGCGCACGCACGCGCGTAGAGCCGTACGAGATCGTGGAAGCGGTAGCGGCCGGGGGCCGCCGACTCCAGGAGGGAGGTGTCGACGAGGGACTCCAGCAGGTCCTCCGTCTCCTCCACCGGCAGGTCCAGCAGGGCCGCCGCGGCGGCCACGGAGATGTCCGGGCCGTCGGCGAGGCCCAGCAGCCGGAACGCGCGCGCCTGCGTGGCCTCCAGGGCGCCGTAGCCCAGCTCGAAGGTGGCCGCGACCGCCAGGTCGCCGGCCTGGAGCTCGTCCAGCCGGCGGCGTTCGTCGGCGAGCTTCTCCGCGAGGAAGGAGACCGTCCAGGTGCGCCGCGAGGCCAGCCGGGAGGCGGCGATGCGGATGGCCAGCGGCAGGAAGCCGCAGGCGGCCACCACGTCCAGGGCCGCCTCGCGCTCCGAGCGGACCCGCTCCGCACCGACGATCTTCGTGAAGAGCGCCAGCGCCTCCTCCGGCGACATGACGTCCAGGTCGACCAGATGCGCCCCGGCCAGGTCCACCATCCGCACCCGGGACGTCACCAGGGCCGCGCAGCCAGCCGTGCCCGGCAGCAGGGGCCGGACCTGGGCCGCGTCGCGCGCGTTGTCCAGCAGCACCAGCACCCGGCGGCCGTCCAGCAGCGAGCGGTAGAGCGCGGCCCGCTCCTCCAGGGAGTCCGGGATGGCCGAGTCGGCCGCGCCGAGGGCGCGCAGGAAGGCACCGAGGACCGTCTCGGGCTCCGCCGAGCGGGCCCCGGCGCCCTGCAGGTCGACGTAGAGCTGGCCGTCGGGGAAGGCGGGCCGGGCGGCCTGCGCCACGTGCACCGCGAGGGTGGTCTTGCCGACGCCGCCGATGCCGGCCACCGCCGACACCGCCATCACCCGCCCCTCGGCACCGGACGCGCCCGAGAGGACCTCACCCAGCTCCCGTACGAAGGCCGCACGGCCGGTGAAGTCCGGCACCGACGCCGGAAGCTGCGCCGGGCGCACCGGGGCGGGCTCCTGCCGGGGCAGCGGGGCGGACGGCTGCGCGAGGGCCGGGTCGGCCTCCAGGATGCGCTGCTGCAGCTCCCGCAGGTCCGGGCGCGGGTCCACGCCCAGCTCGTCGGCGAGCAGCCGGCGGGTGTCGGCGTACACGGCGAGCGCCTCGGCCTGCCGGCCGCTGCGGTACAGGGCCAGCATCAGCAGTTCGCGCAGGCGCTCGCGCAGCGGGTGGGCGGCGGTGAGCGCGGTCAGTTCGGAGACGGACTCCGCGTGGCAGCCCTGCTCCAGGTCCATGTCGAGCCGGGACTCCAGGAGTTGCAGCCGCCACTCCTCCAGGCGCACGCGCTGTGCCTCGGCGTACGGGCCCGGCACCCCGGCCAGCGTCTCGCCGTCCCACAGGGCCAGCGCCCGGTCGAGCAGTTCGCGCGCATGGCACAGGTCGCCGCTCGTGCGGGCCTTCTCCGCGTCCGCCGCCAGCTCCTGGGCCGCCGCGAGGTCCAGCGCGCCCTCGCCGAGCCCGCGCACCGCGTAGCCCCCGGACTCGCTGACCAGGACACCGGGGTCGAGCACCTTCCGGAGCCGGGAGGCGTACGTGCGCACCGCGGCCAGCGCCTGGGAGGGCGGCTCCTCACCCCACAGGGCGTCGATCAGCTCGGCGGCCGTGGCCGTGCGGCCCTCGCGCAGCAACAGGGCGGCCAGCAGCGCGCGTTGCTGCGGGCTGCCGGTGGCGACCGGTTCCTCGCCACGCCAGGCGCGGACCGGGCCGAGCACGCCGAACCGCAGCGCCTCCCGCTCCGCCGAGGAGCCGGCACGGCGCTGCTCCGGTCCTCGCGGCACACCGTCCATGCAGTCCCCCTACGCATCCCGAGCAACTAGGCCAGTTTGCCTTCTCCTGACGAAGGAGTCAGCCGTGCGAGACACCGATCACACGGCGAGCGGCGGGCCCCCACGGAGTCCCCACATGTGCGACCTCATCCGTCCAGATCCACCCGTACCGTCAGCAGCCCCGCCCCGAAGGCGCGTACGGCGGCGCTGTTGAGGCGGGGCAGCAGCCGCATCCGGGCGACCGGGTCGTCGTCCGGCATCAGGTGGGCGGTGCCGGTGTGCCAACGGCCCCGGATGCGGACCCGCACCCGGGGGTCGGCCTTGATGTTGCGGACGTACTGCGAGCGTTCGCCGAACTCCGAGACCAGCCAGAAGGTGTCGCCGGCGCGCCGCCCGCCCACCGGGGTGGTGCGGGGGAGCCCCGAGACGCGGCCCGTGGTCTCCAGCAGCGTCTGGAACGGCATCCGGCGCAGCAGCGGGTTGCCGACGCGCCGCTGGAAGGCGGTGGCGGCCCGGTACTTGCGTTCGGCGCGAGAAGTCATCGTGCCGCCGAGCCTACCGGCGGGTGAGGAAAACGGAGTTGGTGTGGAAAGGGGAGTTGGTGAAAGCGGCCGGTGCCTTGGGGCGGCGGTCTTGGTCACCGGCCTCGGTCACCGGCCGATCCCGACCGGTCGGTATGGACAGGGGCGGGGTTCGCGGGTATTGATGGGGCGTCGTCCGCGTACGAAAGGCCGCCCATGCGCATCGCCGTCACGATCTTCCTCACCGACGAGACGATCACCCCGGTCCGGCTGGCGAAGGAGCTGGAACAGCGGGGCTTCGCCGGGCTGTACCTGCCCGAGCACACGCACATCCCCGTCGAGCGGACCACCCCCTACCCGGCGGGCGGCGAGCTGCCCCGCGAGTACGGCCGCACCCTGGACCCCTTCGTGGCGCTCGGGCAGGCCGCGGCGGTCACCGACCGGCTCGGGCTCGGCACCGGCATCACCCTCGCCGCGCAGCACGACCCGATCGACCTGGCCAAGCAGATCGCGACCCTGGACCACCTCTCCGGCGGCCGGTTCACGCTCGGGCTCGGCTTCGGCTGGAACGTCGAGGAGGCCGCCGACCACGGGGTGGAGTGGCGCACCCGGCGGGCCCTCGTGCGGGACCGGATGGGCCTGATGCGCGCCCTGTGGGCCGAGGAACCCACCTCATACGACGGGGAGTTCGGCAGTGTGCGGGCGAGCACCGCGTACCCGAAGCCGGTGCGCAAGCCGCGCGGCCCGGTGACCGGCCCGCGCACGCTGGTCGGCGGCGCGGCCGGCCCCAGGCTGTTCGCGGACATCTGCGCCTACGCCGACGGCTGGCTGCCGATCGGCGGGCGCGGCCTGACCGAGTCCCTGCCGGCGCTGCGGACCGCCTGGGCCGACGCCGGCCGCGACCCGGCCGCGCTCGAGGTCGTGCCGTACGCGGTCCGGCCCAGCGCGGGCAAGCTGGAGCACTTCGCCGAACTGGGCGTCGAGGAGGTCGTGGCGCAGCTGCCCCCGGCGGGGGAGACGGAGGTGCTGCGGGCGCTCGACGCGCTCGAGCCGTTCGTGCGGGGTCGGAAGTCCTGATCACCCCGAACGTATGCTCAAAGAATGACGACTTCCGCGACGTCCGGAACCGGCGGCCCGACCGAGAACTCCCTGCGCCGTGCGCTCAGACGCGCCCGGGACGGCGTCTCCCTGGACGTCTCCGAGGCCGCGGTCCTGCTCCAGGCCCGCGGTGAGCATCTGACGGACCTGTCCGCCTCGGCCGCCCGGGTCCGCGACGCGGGCCTGGAGGCGGCGGGGCGGGCCGGCGTCATCACGTACTCCAAGAGCGTCTTCATCCCGCTGACCCGGCTGTGCCGGGACAAGTGCCACTACTGCACCTTCGTCACCGTGCCCGGCAAGCTGCGCCGGGCCGGGCACGGGATGTTCATGTCGCCGGACGAGGTCCTCGACATCGCCCGCAAGGGAGCCGCGCTCGGCTGCAAGGAAGCCCTCGTCACCCTCGGCGACAAGCCCGAGGACCGCTGGCCCGAGGCCCGCGAATGGCTCGACGCGCACGGCTACGACGACACCCTCGCCTACGTCCGCGCGATCTCCGTCCGCATCCTCGAGGAGACCGGCCTCCTCCCGCACCTCAACCCGGGCGTGATGTCCTGGACGGACTTCCAGCGCCTCAAGCCGGTCGCGCCGTCCATGGGCATGATGCTGGAGACCACCGCGACCCGCCTGTGGTCCGAGCCCGGCGGCCCCCACCACGGCTCCCCGGACAAGGAGCCCGCGGTGCGCCTCAGGGTCCTGGAGGACGCCGGCCGCTCCTCCGTCCCCTTCACCTCCGGCATCCTCATCGGCATCGGCGAGACCTACGAGGAGCGCGCGGAGTCGCTGTTCGCGCTGCGGAAGGTGGCCCGCGCCCATCACGGCATCCAGGAACTGATCATCCAGAACTTCCGCGCCAAGCCGGACACCGCGATGCGCGGCATGCCGGACGCGGAGCTGGACGAACTCGTCGCCACGGTCGCCGTCGCCCGGCTCGTCCTCGGCCCCACCGCCTGCCTCCAGGCCCCGCCCAACCTGGTCGACTCCGAGTACGGGCGGCTGATCGCGGCCGGCATCGACGACTGGGGCGGGGTCTCCCCGCTCACCATCGACCACGTCAACCCGGAGCGCCCCTGGCCGCAGATCGAGGAACTGGCCGAGCAGTCCCGCGCGGCCGGCTTCGAACTGCGCGAACGCCTCTGCGTCTACCCGGAGTTCGTCCGGCGCGGCGAGCCCTGGCTGGACCCGCGGCTGCGCCCGCACGTGGCCGCGCTCGCCGACCCGGAGACGGGCCTCGCCCGCCCGGACGCGCTGCCCCAGGGGCTGCCGTGGCAGGAGCCGGACGAGGCGTTCACCGCCACCGGCCGCACCGACCTGCACCGCACCATCGACACCGAAGGCCGCACGTCCGACCGCCGGGACGACTTCGACGAGGTGTACGGCGACTGGGACGCCCTGCGCGAGGCCGCCGCCCCGGGGATGCTCCCGGAGCGCATCGACACCGATGTGCGGGACGCACTGCGCACGGCCGCCGACGACCCGACGAAGCTGACCGACGCCGAGGCCCTCGCCCTGCTGCACGCCGACGGTCCGGCCCTGGACGCCCTGTGCCGGGTCGCGGACGACGTCCGCAGGTCGGCCGTCGGCGACGACGTGACGTACATCGTCACCCGCAACATCAACTTCACCAACGTCTGCTACACCGGCTGCCGTTTCTGCGCCTTCGCCCAGCGCCGCACCGACGCCGACGCGTACACCCTCTCGCTCGACCAGGTCGCCGACCGCGCCCAGCAGGCGTGGGACGTCGGAGCGGTGGAGGTGTGCATGCAGGGCGGCATCCACCCCGACCTGCCCGGCACCGCCTACTTCGACATCGCGCGGGCCGTGAAGGAACGCGTCCCCGGCATGCACGTCCACGCCTTCTCCCCGATGGAGGTGGTCAACGGCGCGACCCGCACCGGCCTGTCCGTCCGTGAGTGGCTGACCGCCGCGAAGGAAGCGGGCCTGGACACCATCCCGGGCACGGCGGCGGAGATCCTCGACGACGAGGTCCGCTGGATCCTCACCAAGGGCAAGCTGCCGGCGGCCACCTGGATCGAGGTCGTCGAGACGGCCCACGAGCTGGGCATCCGCTCCTCGTCCACCATGATGTACGGCCACGTCGACCAGCCCCGCCACTGGCTCGGCCACCTGCGTACCCTGGCCGGCATCCAGCAGCGCACCGGCGGCTTCACCGAGTTCGTGACGCTGCCCTTCGTGCACACCAACGCCCCCGTCTACCTGGCCGGCATCGCCCGCCCGGGTCCGACGGTCCGCGACAACCGCGCGGTCACCGCGACGGCCCGCCTGCTGCTCCACCCCTGGATCCCCAACATCCAGACGAGCTGGGTGAAGCTGGGCGCGGAGGGCGCGGCGGAGATGCTGCGCTCCGGCGCGAACGACCTGGGGGGCACGCTGATGGAGGAGACCATCTCCCGCATGGCGGGGTCCTCCTACGGCTCCTACAAGTCGGTCAAGGACCTGATCGCGGTCGCCGAGGCGGCCGGGCGTCCCGCACGCCCGCGCACCACGCTCTACGGCGAGGTCCCCGAGGAGCGCCGCCGTGCCGCCGAGACGTCGGACGGCCATCTGCCGGAGCTGCTGCCCGTCCTCGACTGAGCCGGGCCAGGCCCACGCTGGCAGTAGGATGATCCGACCCGCTTTCGGTAGCTGAGGAGTGCGTACCGGTGTCTGCCCGTCTTCCTTCGTGGGCCTGGGTGACCGGGCTGACCACGGGGGCGATAGCCGTGGTGGCGGTCCTGGGCGTCCAGGCGGACCAGGGCACGAAGCCCGTCGCCGCCACCAGCCCGCCGAGCGCCCCGGCGACGGCCGACCCGAAGCCGTCGGCCTCCGCACCGCGGAAGGAGAAGCCGGCGGCGGTACCGGCCGACTCGGGTACCGGCCGCCGCATCGTCTACTCCCTCGGCCAGAAGCGGGTCTGGCTCGTCGACGCCAGCGACGCCGCCCGCCGCTCCTTCCCGGTGTGGCCCGGCACGGTCGCCCCCGACCCCGGCACCTACTCGATCGGCACCCGCAACGAGGCCACCACCGGCAGCGACGGCGTCCCGGTGGAGCACATCATGTACTTCGCCCAGAAGTCCGGCGTCTTCGTCGCCTTCTCCAACGCGGTCGACGGCTCCTCGCCCCCGCCCGCCGACCCCGGCGCCAAGACCGGCGGCATCCGCGTCGCCAAACAGGACGGCAAGGCCCTGTGGACCTTCGGCACCCCTGGCACCACGGTCCGCGTGGTCGGATAGCCGGCCGACCGAGGGACGTGGGAGTGCGTGCGGCTACTCGGTGTCCTTCGGGTGGCGCGGGGACGCGTACACGAAGTGAACCGTGCGGCGGGCCTCGTCGACGAGGCAGCGCACGCGCCCGCCCGCTGTGACCTCGTACTCCCACTGGGGGTAGTCACGCCCACCCAGGTTGCCCGTGGCCAGTCTGCCGCGGAGCCGGTGCTGCCGGTCCGGGTCGGACCGGGAGACCGGGTCACGGCGCAGGGCCTCGAAGCAGCGGCGGGTGGTGCCCGGCGCTTCCGCGCCCAGCTCGCCCCACCCCTTCGCCGCCTCGTTCGTCGCGAACCGCAGGCGCCATTCGCCCTCCACCGGCGGCGGAGCGACGTCGTCGCCGCGCTTCGGGGTCACGGAGCCGTCACCTCGCCGTGGTCCTCGTCCGGCAGGCGCCGCGTGAGCTTCGCCGTCAGTTCCGGATCCGCGAGGATGCGTGCTGTGGCGCGCCATTCGGCGACGAGACGGTGCAGGTTTCCGTGGACGTCGAGGTGCGCGGCGTCGTTCGTGGCGTCGATGAGATCCGCCACGAACTCCTTCGCCTCCTCCGCGGACAGGTGACGCACCCAGGGGAAGACCGAAGGGAGCGCGTGCAGTATGGCCCGCTCACCGGCGTCGCTGCGGACGAGGGCGCCGAGGAGCCGGGCGGTGATGTCCGCGGTCTCCTCGCGCTGCTGATCGTGGCGGGCCGTGGTGAGGTAGAGGTCCTCACCGTCCCGGCGCGTGACGTGCACGCGGTGGGCCCGGTCGAGGGTCTCGGCGACGCGCTTCGAGTTCTTCGAGAGTTCGGAGAAGGCGACCGTGGGTGTGGACACGCCTCGACGGTACTTCGGAACGTATTCCGAAGTCAATCGAAGGGTGTCCACGCGGGGAGCGGTCGGCCCGAGGCCGGCCGGCCGGCTTCTGCCGCCAACGGTCCAGAGCCAGGTGTCTGCGGGCGCGAGGTGCGTCACAATGTGGCGGACGGGACGTGGGGGAGAGGGCGGTCGGGTGGCGCGGGCGCGGGTGTCGTTGCAGGAGCTCGTCCGGCTGCGCACGCGGGCGGGACTGGTGGCGCGCAGCGCCGAACGGGAGCTGTTCCGGGCCAACTTCACCACCGCGCCCGAGGACGGGCGGCACCGCTTCCTGTTCCACGTCCACGGCACCGCCGGCGTCGGCAAGACCAGGCTGGTCAAGGAGTTCGAGCATCTCGCCCGCGAGCAGGGCGCGTTGACCGCGTACGTCGACGAGAGCGCGGGCGGTGTCCCCGAGGTGCTCGAGGCGATGTGCCGTCAGTTCGCCGCACAGGGACACCGGCTCAAGGACCTGGAGCGGCTGCTGACCAGCCACCGTGAGCGGCGCCACGAGGCGGAGACGGCCGCCCTCACCGCCCTCGAACCCGTGCCGGACGGCGCCCCCTCGGCGGGCGGCATGGCACTCGCCCGCGCCGGACTGGCCGGACTGGGACTCGTCCCGGGCGTCGCCCCGTTCGCCGCCGTCCTCGACCCCGCGCAGCTCGCGCACGGCGCCGACCGGCTCCGCTCGACGCTCTCGGCACGCTTCCGCAGCCACGAGGACGTGACGCTGGTCCTCGACCCGGCGAGCGTCCTCACCCCCGTCCTCACGGACGAACTGAACGCCGCCGCCTCCGACGTGCCCTGGATCGTCCTGTTCTTCGACACCTACGAGCGCACCGGCCCCTTCCTCGACGCCTGGCTGCACGACCTGCTCACCACCGACCGCCACGGCGCCCTGCCCGCCACGGTCGTCGTCGTCACCGCGGGCCAGCGCCCCGCGGACCCGGCCCGCTGGGGCACCTTCGCCGACTTCATGACGTCCCTGCCGCTCCAGCCGTTCACCGAGGCGGAGGCGCGCGGCCTGCTCGCCGAACGGGGCGTCACCGCAGAACCCGTCGTCGCCGAGGCGCTGCGCCTCACCGGCGGCCTCCCGGTGCTGCTGTCCACCGTCGCCGGCACCCGCCCCGCCGGCCCCGAGGACGTCACCGACCCGAGCGCCACCGCCGTCGAACGCTTCCTGAAGTGGGAGCCGGACCCCGCCCGCCGCGCCGCCGCCCTCGCGGGCGCGCTGCCGCGGCTGCTGGACGCGGACGTGTTCGCGGTCGCCGCCGACTGCGATCCGGAGCGGGCCGACCTGCTGTACGGCTGGGTGGCCACCCTGCCGTTCGCCGACCGCCTTGGCGGCCGGATCCGCTACCACGACATCGTGCGCGCCCCGATGCTGCGGCTCCAGCGCGGTCGCTCCCCGCGGGGCTGGTTCGCCGGTCACCGCCGGCTCGCCGACGCCTTCCGGCGGTGGCGCGAGGCCGCGGAGGGCGGACGGGACGCGGGCACGCTCCTGCTGGACGACGACTGGTGCGAGCTGCGGCTGGCGGAGCTGTACCACCGCCTGTGCGCCTCCGGCCACGCGGCGGTCTCCGACACCCTGCGCGACCTGGTGGAGGCGTGCGACCAGGGCGAGGCGCTCGCCGGGCGCTGGATCAGGGTGCTGGAGGACGCGGGACGGGACGCGGAGGTGCCCGGGGTGATCGCGTGGGGCGGGCGCCTGGCGGACGCCCTCCGCTCCGGCGGCACCCAGGCCGTCCTGGAGGCCCTGCTCGCGGGTACCGGACACGCGCCGCTGGCCGCCCCGTCCGGCGCGCTGCCCCGGGGCGGCGACCTCGGACCGGCGGCCACCCCGGGCGGTGCCCTGCACGGCGGTGGCGGGTGGGGAGGCAGTCCCGTACAGGGCGGTGGCGTGCACGGCGGTGGCGCGTGGGGCGGCACCCCCGACTTCGGCGGGGACCCGGTGACGGCCGAACCCCGGCCCGAGGACGAGGACGCCCTGGACTGGATGCTGGAGGAGCAGGCCCGCGAGGTCACCCCCGCGGAGGTCACGCTCCCCCCGGCCCTCGTCGCCCGCATCCACCGCGACCGCGCCCTCGCCCACGCCGCACGGGCCGAGCACGCCGCCGCCGTCACCGCGTTGAGCTGGGCCCTCACCCTCACCCCGGACGACGCCGGCACCCTCGCCCTGCGCGGGGAGTACCTCCGCGTCCTCGGGCGGCACCAGGAGGCGGCCGCCGACCTGGAGCGGGCCGCCGCGCTCGACCCCGCCGACGCCTACGCCCACGCCTCCCTCGGCGCCACCCGCCTCGCCCTCGGACGCCCGGAGGAGGCAGGCACCGCCCTGGACCGGGCCCTCGCGCTGCGGCCCGACTACCCCTGGGCGCTGGTCCGCCGGGCCCGGGTGGCCCGGGAACTGGGTGACGCGGAGGGCCGCCTCGCCGCCCTCGACCGCGCGGTCGCCGTGGAGCCGGACTCCGCGTGGGCGCACTGCGAGCGCGGGGACGCCCTGCGGGCCGCCGACCGCGACCGGGAGGCCGTGGACGCCTACGACCGGGCGCTCGCCCTCGACCCCGGGTACGCGTCGGCGTACGCGAGCCGGGGCGTGGCGCACCACCGCCTGGGCCACCTCGACCGGGCCCTCGCCGACCTGGACCGCGCCCTGGAGCTGAACCCGTCCTACGCCTGGGCGCGGGAGCGGCGCGACGAGGTCGTACGGGACCACGACGGCTGATTTCCGGCCACTTCCGACCGGCTCGGGTCACACTCCGTATACCGATCCGGCTTCTCAGCCGACCGACCACGTTCGATTACAGTGCTGGGGCGTCGTACGTACGGACGGTCCCCGGGAGGTCTAGGTGGCTGGTACTGCCGGGCCCGTGTGGGGGCGCCGTGAGCAGCAGGACTTCCGCGGCCGGGTGCGCGGCACACTGCTCGGGGTGGCCGTCGGCGACGCGCTGGGCGCGCCCGTGGACGCACTGGACCTCGACGCCGTCCGCCGGACCCACGGCGCGGAGGGCCTGACCGACCTCACCCCCGCCTACGGCCGGCGCGGCGCCGTCACCCACCACACCCAGCTCACGCTGTTCACCGTGGACGGCCTGATCCGCGCCCAGGTCCGGCGCGACACCGGCGCCTGGCACCCGCCGACCGACCTGCACCGGGCGTACCTGCGCTGGGCCACCACCCAGCGCGACTGGGGCCCGGACGAGCGGCGCAAGGAGGACGGCTGGCTGGCGCGCGAGGAGTGGCTCTACGCCCGCCGCGACCCCGCCCGCAGCCTGCTGATCGGGCTCGGCGACGCCACCATGGGCACGCTCGACGCCCCGAAGAACCCGGGCGAGGCCGGTCCGGAGGCCGCCGCCCGGTCCGCGCCGTTCGGTCTGCTGGTCGGCTGGGACCCGCAGCTCGTCGCGCAGCTCGCCGTGGAGTGCGCGGCGCAGACCCACGGCCACCCGGTCGGCTTCCTCGCGGCGGGCGCGTACGCGGTGCTGGTGCACGCGCTGGCCCGGGGCGACAGCCTGGACGCCGGGGTGCAGCGCACCCTCGCCCTGCTGGCCGCCCGGCCCGGCCACCAGCCGGTGACGGATGCCCTGCAGCGCGCGCTGGGCGCCGTACGGCAGGGGATGCCCGGCCCGGAGCGGGTCACGGAACTGCTCGGCAACACCACCGCCGAGGGGCTGCTCTCCGCCGCCGTGTACTGCGCGCTGGTGGGGGAGGACGTACGGCACGGGCTGTGCCTGGCCGTCAACCACAGCGGCCCCAGCGCGGCGGCCGGGGCGCTGACCGGCGGCCTGCTGGGCGCCCTGCACGGCGAGACGGCCCTCCCGCCGGCCTGGCTGGCGGAACTGGAGGGCCGCCCCACGGTCCTGGAGCTGGCCGACGACTTCGCCATGGAAATGACCCAGGGCCCCGCCCTCCACACCCCCACGACCTCCTCCCCGGCCTGGCTGACCCGCTACCCGAGGTCCACCCTTTAGGGGGCGCGGGGAACTGCGCGAACGGGGGTCCGGGGGCGAAGCCCCCGAGGGACGGGACGGGAAGGGGCGGCGGGGGCGAGAAACCCGTAGGCGCACCCACCCACTCACCCCCCCGCGAGACCCACCTAGTCCTTCACAGCCGCCGGCACGGCAACCTCCACCCCGCCCCCGTCCGTGTTCACCCGCTCGATGACCGCCACCCGCTCCTCCGTGTCCTCCGGCTTCACGAACCCGATCACCACGTACAGCACCAGCGACACGGCCAGCGGAATGGACACCTGGTACTCCAGCGGCACCCCGCCCTCGACCGCCCAGTTGACCGGATAGTTCACCAGCCAGAACGCCACCAGTCCCAGCCCCCAGCTGGTCAGCGCCGCCGTCGGCCCGGACCGCCGGAACGGCCGCAGCAGCCCCAGCATCATGGGAATGGCGATCGGCCCCATCAGCCCTGCCACCCACTTGATGACGACCGTGATGATGTCCTTGAACGTGGGCGAGTCGACCTGCGTGGCCACGGCCATGGACAGCCCCAGGAACACCACCGTCGTGACCCGCGCCGCCACCAGCCCCGACCGCTCGCCCCAGGCCCGCGCCCGCGCGGACAGCACCGGCGCCACGTCCCGGGTGAACACCGCCGCGATGGCGTTGGCGTCCGAGGAGCACATCGCCATCGTGTGGGAGAAGAACCCGACGATGACGAGCCCCAGCAGCCCGTGCGGCAGCAGCTGCTCGGTCATCAGGGCGTAGGAGTCGGACCCGTCCGCCTTCTGGGACTCCACCAGCAGCGGAGACATCCACATGGGGAAGAACAGCACCAGCGGCCAGACCAGCCACAGCACCGCCGACAGCCGCGCCGAGCGCGCCGCCTCGCGGGCGTCGCGGGTGGCCATGTAGCGCTGGGCCTGGTTGAGCATCCCGCCGTTGTACTCGAACAGCTTGATGAAGAGGAACGCCAGCAGGAACACCGTGCCGTACGGCCCGACCAGCGGCTCCCCGTGCCCCTTGAGCTCCGGCTGGTCCCACGCGCCGAGGAAGCCGCCGTGGTCGCCGAGCTCCAGCACCACCGCGACGAACATGGCGATGCCGGCCAGCAGCTGGATGACGAACTGTCCGAGCTCCGTCAGCGCGTCCGCCCACAGCCCGCCGATGGTGCAGTAGACCGCGGTGACCGCGCCGGTGATGAGGATGCCCTGGTTCAGCGAGACCCCGGTGAACACCGACAGCAGGGTGGCGATGGCCGCCCACTTGGCACCCACGTCCACGATCTTCAGCAGCATCCCGGACCAGGCCAGCGCCTGCTGGGTGCGCAGGTCGTAACGGTTCTTGAGGTACTCCAGGGGTGAGGCGACGTGCAGCCGTGAGCGCAGCCGGTTGATCCGCGGGGCGAACAGCCTGGACCCGATGGCGATGCCGAGGGCGATGGGGAAGGACCAGGTGACGAACGACGTCACGCCGTAGGTGTAGGCGATGCCGGCGTACCCGGTGAACATCACCGCGCTGTAGCCCGACATGTGGTGGGAGATGCCGGAGAGCCACCAGGGCATCTTGCCGCCGGCCGTGAAGAAGTCGCTGACGTTGTCCACCCGCTTGTGCGACCAGACACCGATGCCGACCATCACGGCGAAGTAGCCGATGAGGACCGCCCAGTCGAGACCGTTCATGTCCCCCCTTCCAGGGTCCGTCTTGTGAACTCCGCTCAGCTGGTTGGCACTTCGCCTGGGCGGGGTAGGGACGGGGCAGGACGCGAAGTGCCCGCTCATCGTGGGCACTGTGGCGGGAGCACGACAAGAAAGCGGAAAGTCAAGACCGGGTAAAAGCGTTCGCCAAGCTGACCGCCGTTCAGTATGCTGAACACGGCGCGCACAAGAGAAGGCCCCGGGGAACCCTCCCCGGGGCCTGCCTCAGCGCAGCTCGTCAGGGCAGGGCGTCCCCCGCTCGCCCCACTTGTACGGAGCCGCCAGGCGGTACGTCCCCGCCTCCGGCGCCAGCAGCACCGTCCACTGGTCGCCGTTGGTGTCCTCCTCCGTCTCCATCAGGCACCCGTGGACGTTCTCGAACGTCGCCGGCTCGCCCTCCGGACGGTTCTCGGACTCCTCCGTCTCCTGCGGCGGGTCCAGCGCCTTGCCCTCGGCGTCGACGAGGCCCAGCCACGGCGAGTACGGCACCCGGATCAGGATCCGGCCCGGCTTCTCCACCCGCAGCGTCCACTCGCCCTGCTCGGCGCGCTCCACGACCGTGTTCGGCTCGGCCAGCGGGGTCGGGCCCTGCACCTCGAACAGCTGCCAGTTGGCGTCGCCCCAGATCTGCTTCAGATACGGCAGCCCGCCCTGCACCAGGTCCCGCTCCCGCTGGCCGCCGTCACCGTCCGGTTCGTCCTTCGGCAGCACCACGAAGTGCACGCCCCAGCGCTTCAGCCACTCGTGGTAGTTCGCCGAGTTGAGGGTGTCGTCGTAGAAGAGCGGGTTGCGCTCCATGTCGGCCTGCCGGTTCCAGCCCCGCGCCAGGTTCACGTACGGCGCCAGCGCGGACGCCTCGCGGTGCGAGCGGGCCGGGACGACCTCGACGCGGCCGCGCTCGGCGCCCACCTCCTGGAGCTCGTTCACCAGCGGCGCCAGCTCGCGCGCCCAGGACGCGGTGGGCGTGGTGTGCACGACGTCGTCCACCGACTTGAAGCCGACCCAGCAGTTGAAGCCGACCACGGCGACGACCAGCGCGTACCACTTGAGGGTCCGGGGCGCGGCGAACGGCAGCGCCGCCACCAGCACCACACCGCCGAACAGCATCGCCAGCCGCGTCATGTTGGAGCCGATCTGCGAGCTGATCAGCCAGACCAGCACCACCCCGAGCCCGTACACCGCGGCCGTGATGCGGACCGTCTTCCAGTCCTCGGGCACCAGCAGGTACACCAGGACCGAGTACACCAGCGGCAGGATCACCGAGCCGAAGCCCATCGGCTGCGTACCCGAGAACGGGAACAGCCAGGCCGACATCGCGACCACCGCGCTGGGCGCGAGCCCCAGCGCCCACGCGCCCGGCCGGCGCTTCTGCAGGAACAGCGCCACCGCCACCAGCCCCACGAACAGACCCGCGACCGGCGAGGCCATGGTCGCCAGGGCGGCCAGCGGGGCCGCGGACAGGGCCTTCGCCCACCGCTTGTAGCGCCAGCGGTAGGGCCAGCAGAAGACGACCGCGACGGCACCGAGCGCGAACATCGTGCCCAGCCCGTACGTCACCCGGCCCGAGGCGGCGTTGCACAGCAGCGCGAACACGCCCGCCAGCGCGGCCCACAGGGGATTGCGCACGGACCGGCTGCGCATCAGCACCAGCGTCAGCAGACCGGCCGAGACCGTGCCCGCGATCATCATCGTGGTCCGCACGCCGAGCAGCGACATCAGGTACGGCGACACCACGCTGTACGACACGGGGTGCATCCCGCCGTACCAGGCGAGGTTGTACGCGGAGGCGGGGTGCCGGCCGACGAACTCGGCCCACGCGTCCTGCGCGGCGAGGTCGCCGCCGCTGTTCGCGAAGGTGAAGAACCAGACGACGTGCAGCAGGCCGGCGAGCGCGGTGACGGACAGCACCGGGTGGCGCAGCATGCGGGCACGCACGGCGAACACGGCGGCCTTGGCGCGGCCCGGGTCTCCCGCTCCGCCGTCACCGGCGCCGGGCGACCGCGGGGCGTGTCCGGCCTCCGGGGCGTCCTCGGAACGTCCCGCGGACCCGTCAGCGGGCCCCGGGGCCCCGTCCGTGGTCCGCGGAGAGCGTTCCGCTTCGAATGCGGGTATTCGCGGGTCTGCCCCTGGACCCGGGTCTGCGTCGTCGGCGCGTGTCGGCTCCGCTGTCGCCACCTGAAGGCACTCCCCGTATCCCGTTCCTCGCCCGTTTCCTGCCCGTTTCGTGACGCTAGCACGCACCCCGCGGACCGTCGCCCGGGTGAGCGGCGGTCCGCGGGGTGCGGCCGTGCCGGTCCGCCGGCGAACCGGCCGTGTCCCGGCTCCGGATCAGGTGAGACGGGTCAGCTTGTCGGTGAAGCCCGGCTCCACGAGGTCCTCCTGCAGGGCGACCGGCACCTTGACGGCGCCGTTCTTGCCGTCACCCACGGTGAGCGTGCCGACCTTGGTACCGGCCTTCGCCGTCTGCGGCAGTTCGGTCCCGGCGAACGTCAGCTTCACCGAGAGCCCCGCCCAGCCGACGGCCTTGACGTCCTCCGTCACGGCGACCGGCGTCCGCCCGCCCAGACCGTCGTCCGCGTACCCGACGACCTGGCCCTTCTTCAGGATGGTCTCGGCGCGCAGTGCGTCCTGACCGGCCAGCACCAGGTTGCGGCCGGCCTCCAGGGCGCCGGACAGGATGGTGTTGTCCTCGCCGCCCTCGGGCTGGCGCAGCACCGCGCCGACGATCCGGTGCACCTCGCCGTCGACGTCCTTCTTCGCCGCGAAGCTGAGGTTGCCGAGCGCGGAGGTGGTGGTGCCGGTCTTGATGCCGACGACGTCGTCGTGGCCGACGAGCCGGTTCCAGTTGTCGTGCCTGTCGCCCTTGTAGTCGACGTACGACATCATCGCGGCGACCTCCCGGAAGGAGGGGAACTGCATCGCGGCCCGGGCCAGCTTCACCTGGTCCACGGCCGTGCTCACGGTGGTGTTGTTCAGACCCGAGGGGTCGGTGTACGTCGTGTCCGCCATGCCGAGGTCCTCGGCGGCCTCGTTCATCTTCTCGACGAACGCGTCCTCCGACCCTGCGTCCCAGCGGGCCAGCAGCCTTGCCACGTTGTTCGCGGACGCGATCAGGATGGCCTCGATCGCCTCCCGCTGGGAGATCTCGTCGCCCTCGGTGACGTTGACGGTCGACTCCTGGCCGGCGTCGGACTGCTCCTCGGCGAGCGCGTCGATCGGGATCTTCGGGCCCTCGGCGCCGCTCTTGAGCGGGTGGTCGCGCAGGATCACGTACGCGGTCATGACCTTGGCGACACTGGCGATCGGCACGGGCTTCTGCTCACCGGAGGAGCCGAAGGTGCCGATGCCGTCGACGTCCAGCGCGGCCTGACCGCTGTCCGGCCACGGGATGTCCGGCTTGCCGCCCTTGAAGGTGTAGCTGTCCTCGGCGGTCAGCACGAGCGTGGGCGTCGGCAGCGGCCGGACGTTCTGCACGACCGCGAAGGCGATCACCAGCAGGATGACCAGGGGCGTCCAGATCTTCACCCGTCGCACGGCCGTCCGCAGCGGCGTCTGCGGGGGCGGCGGGGTGTTGGTCAGCTCGGCCAGCAGGTCCAGCGGCGGCTTGGGCGGCAGCGGCTGCTGGGTCGTCCGCTCCGGGCCGACCTGGGGCAGGAACGTCGTCGACTCGGCCGGGGCGGGACCGCCCTGACGCGGGGGCTGCCGCACGGCGGGGTCGTCGAGCTGCTTCAGCGCGACGAACTTGCTGGTCCGCTCGGCCTCGGCCTCGGCGCCGCGGGCCTCGGCGGCGCCGGCCTTCTTGCGTGCGGCCGCCGCGTCACCCAGTTTCAGCATGGTGGTGGGCTGGTCGACGGACGGTGCGGAGGGGCGCGGGGCCCGGAAGACGGCGGTGGGCTGGTCGACGGAGTCCTTGGAGGCACCGGCGCCGGTCGTGGCGGGGCCGGCGGAGCCGGGGTGGCCGGCGGAGCCGGGGGTCGGGGCGTCGCCCTTGCCCTTGTCCTCGCCCTTGCCCTTGTCGTCGCCCTTGCCCTCGTCGTCGGCTTCGTCCGCGTCGGCTTCGGTTTCGGCTGAGTCGTCGGTTCCGGTGTCACGAGGAGCCGCCTCGGCGTCCTCGGGGCCGTCGGCGTCCGCTTCGGGGGCCGAGGGCTTCTCGTCGGCCGTGGAGGCCTCGCCGGCGGCACTGTCGGCACTGTCGGCGCCCTTGGTTGCGTCGTCCGCCTCGCTCGCGCCCGTGTCGTCGTCGGACGCGTCGTCCTCGGCGTCTTCGGTGTCCTTCACGGTCGTACCGGCCGCCGGGCCGTCACCGTCCTCGGTGTCGGCCTCGGCGTCGTCGTCCGTCGAAGCCGCCTCGGTGTCCTCGGCGTCGGCAGCGCCGGCCTTCGTGTCGCCCGCCGTCCCGTCGTCCGGCGAGGCATCCTTCGCCTCCGCCGCCGGGGCGTCCTTGCCCGCGTCCTCGGCCGGCTCCGCCGAGCGGACCCAGGCCGCGACCGCCTCCCGCAGGCGTCCGTCGCCGCCCGTCGCCGTGGAGTCGCCTTCGGATGCCTCGGCGCCCTCGGGTGCCTGGGGCGCCTCGGAGGCCGACGACTCGTCGGCGTCCCCAGGCGCGGCGGTGTGCGTGGCGTCCGAGTTCTCCGCGGACTCCTTCGCGTCCGCGGACTCCTCCCGCACGGACAGCACACGGGTCGCCGTGTCCGCGCTGCTGCCCCGCCCCTCACCGGAGGCCCGCTTCTCACTCGCGGAGGACTCCGTCCCCCGTGCCACCGCCAGGCGGGGATCCTGCTTCTCGGGAACCGGGCCGGCGCTCCCCGACGTCTGTTCTGCCGACGACTCGCGCTGCTTCGACCTGTCGGGGGACTCGCCCGCCACCGATGCCTCCTCCATGTGCCGCACGCCCCGCGTGCGCCAACCGAACCGTGAACCGCCCGCCCGTGACATCGCTCCGCAGCGCTGTCCGAACCATGTACCAGTGTCCTGTGTGCGGGCTTACCCCACGCGGTAGACGAGAACGACATACCTACTGGTTCCACTACGAACCGGTCACGTGCTCTCGACAGACCAATGTGAGAGGGGTCACCCTGTCATTCATCCACGCGGGGAGGCATGGATGGGCAGGAGCCGCAGAACTATTCCGGAGGAGCTTCTGCTGCTGGCGCTGGACCCGACCACGGGTACCACCGCACAGCCGCAGTCGCTCGACCTCGGTCTGGCCGGAGCGCAGCTAGTGGAGCTGGCGCTGGCCGGACGGATAGCCCCAGACGGGGATCGTATCGCCGTGGTGGTGCCACGGCCGACTGGAGACCCAACACTGGACTGCGCGTTGGAGTTGCTGCGAAGGCGCGGCGCTCCGGTGCGGGCGGTCCACTGGATCGGCGGGCCGCGTCTCGGGCTGCGCCAGACCTACCTCTCGCATCTGGAGCGGTGCGGCATGGTGCACGCCGTGGCCGGCCAGATGTGCGGGGTGCTGCCGACGACTCGCTACCAGGCGACGGACACCGAGATCAGCCGGGAGATCAGGGCCCGGCTGGACTCCGCGATCCGCACCGGCGTCCCGCCGGACCCGCGGACCGCGGCGCTCGCCGCACTGGCGCACGCGGTCGGTCTCGGCAAGCACCTGTACCCGGGGAACGAGGGCAGGTCCTCGCGCTCCCGGTTGCGGGACCTGATCCGGCACGACCCGATGGGCGGACTCGTCGCGCACGCGGTGATGGACGTCCAGAACGGCGTCGCGGCCCAGCCGCGCCGCAGCTCCGCACCGGCGGCCCGGCAGGCCCCCGGCGGCAGGGGCGCACCGGAACCCGCCCGAGGTGTTCCGGCGCAACCACGCCACGGATCCATGGCACGCGCCGTGGCCCACTGAGCCGTACGTCCCCAGGGCTCGGCAGGCACCACGGATCCACGGCACCGCAGACCCGGTCACGGGAGCCGCTGTCCGAGCGGGGCGGAGAGAACGCACGGGCTCTCTCCGCCCCGCTCGGCGTGCCCGGCGGCCGTACCGCTCCCGGCCACCGGGTTCCGCGCTGTTGTGTACCCGTCGTATATCCACCATTTCCCAGCGGTAGTACGTGCCTTGGTGGCAGTCTGCTCATCGAGCAGACACACAAAGTGTCACGTACGAAGTGCAAGTACGCAGTGCAAGACAGTGCAAGTACGAGGCACGCAGCCGGAGGTGCACGTCCCGTGGCGTCCAATGTCAATCCCACCGTCCGGCGGCGCCGGCTCGGCCAGGAGCTGCGCAGGCTCCGTGAGCTGAAGGGCATGACGGCCGAGGAGGTCGCGGAGCGACTGCTGGTGTCGCAGTCGAAGATCAGCCGGCTGGAGAACGGCCGGCGCAGCATCAGCCAGCGTGACGTCCGCGACCTGTGCGGGGTGTACGAGGTCGAGGACCAGCGGATCGTCGACTCGCTGATGCAGATGGCCAAGGACTCCCGCCAGCAGGGCTGGTGGCACGCGTTCGGCGACATCCCGTACAGCGTGTACATCGGTCTCGAGACGGACGCGGAGTCGCTGCGGGTGTACGAGCCGCAGATCATCACCGGGCTGCTGCAGACCCGCGCCTATGCCGAGGCGATCGTCCAGGGCGGTTCGCCGGAGTCCAGCGAGCAGGAGAACGACAAGCGGGTGGAGGTGCGGCTGCGCCGGCAGAGCCGGATCACCGCCGAACAGGATCCGCTGCGGCTGTGGGTGGTGCTCGACGAGGCCGCGCTGCACCGGGTGGTCGGCAGCCGCCAGGTGATGCGCGAACAGCTCGAGCACGTCATGGAGCTGAGCCAGCTGCCGCACATCACCGTGCAGGTGCTGCCGTTCGAGGTGGGCGCGCACGCGGGCATCAACGGCCAGTACTCCATCCTGGAGTTCGCCGACGCGGCCGACTCCAGCGTGGTCTACATCGAGGGCGTCACCAGCGACCTGTACCTGGAGAAGCCGCACGACGTGCAGAAGTACACGGTGATGTACGAGCACCTGCGGGCCCAGTCGCTGAACGTGGAGCAGTCCCGGCAGCTCGTGGAGCGCCTCGCCAAGGACTACGCACGCTGAACTCCGTTCAGAAAAGGGCCGGATGATACACGGGCGACACGTACGACTGGAAGTCCCGCCCGGTATATGCCATCCGGTCGAGTGAACGACCGCTCCGGACGATGAGGGTGGCGAGTAGCGTCGATCACGCCAACCAGCAGCAGAGGTTGGCGCAATTCCGTTCTGCGGGTCCACGCCGGAATGCGCAGGCGGTGACAGCAACTCAGCATCTGGCTACGGAGCGAACATGGCAATTCGTCTGGGCGCCACGGAAACGTGGACGACGTCCTCCTACACCAACAACAACGGCGCGTGCGTGATGGTCAGGTCGACCACCGAGGAAGCGCTGGAGCTCGGGGACACCAAGGTCCCCGAGGGTCCGAAGCTGGCCTTCCCGGTGGACGCGTGGAGCGCCTTCGTGGCTTCGGTCAGGTCCTGACACCCGGCGCACGGGCGCACGCACCACCGACAGGGCCCTCTCGACGAGTTCGCCGTCCTTGCCGAGAGGGCTCGGCTCGTGCCCGTCCGCCCCGACGGCGGACACCCGGCCCACCCGGCCGGCGCGAGCCCACGCGACACCGCTTGACGGCCGTCCCCCGGCCCGGTCGCCGGGAGGCCCGCCCGACCGCCCTCCGGTCGCCGGGGGCCCGTTCGGCCGGGCGACCGCTCAGTCCGCCGGGCCGGTCACCGGGAACGCGACGTCGCACACCGGGTCCTGCGGCCCCGCGGCGTCCCAGTCCGCGAAGTACACCTCACGGCACGGCCCCGCGTGCGTCAGCCCCCGCTCCCGCATCCACTCCTCCACCGCCTCGAAGGCGGCCAGGATCTGCGGGTGCGCGACCTGCGCCTTGGTGATCCGGGTACGGGCCAGCCGCATCGCCGGCTCCACCCGCACCGTCGTCCCCCGGGCGCGGCCCCGCTCCTCCGCCCAGGCGCGGGCCGCCGCCGCGTCGGCGACCGGCACGCACGCCTCCGCGGGACCGTCGCTCTCCACCGACACCTCGGCGTGGTACACGACGAACGGCGCCCCGGTCACCCCGCCGCACGCCCGTGCGCCCTCCTCCAGCCGCCCCAGCGACGCGCCGATCCACGCCGGCAGCTCGTCCGCCAGTACGTGCCGCGACTCGGTGACGACCACCTGCTCCGGCACGTCCACCAGGTCCACCGTGAACTTCCCGTACATCTCGGAGCTCCTCCCCGACAACCGTCCACGGAGATAGTCGGCGAGCGTCCGCCGGGCCGCGTGCCGGGCCTCGACGTCCGCCCAGTACGCGGCGAGCCGCTCCGCCCCCGCCGCGCCGCCGTCCGCGTCCACGACCTCGGCGATCCGGGCCAGCGGCATGTCCAGCTGCCGCAACAGGGCCACCAGACGGGCCCGTTCGACCTGGGCGGCCCGGTAGAACCGGTAGCCGGTGTCCGCGTCGACCCGGGCCGGCACCAGCAGCCCCAGCCGGTCGTACAACCGCAGGGCCTTGGCCGACAGCCGGGTGCGGGCCGCGAACACCCCGATGGGGAGCAGTTCCTCGTCCACGCCGGCATTCTCCGTCACCGGGCGGTCCGTCCGCCCGGTGACGCAGACCCTCACCCCTGACCCAGGGGCAAGGTCAACGGTCAGCCGAGCGCCTTCTCCACGGCCGCCACGACGTCCGCCGACTCCGGCTCGGTCTGCGGCGAGAAGCGGGCCACGACCGCCCCGTCCCGGCCGATCAGGAACTTCTCGAAGTTCCAGCGGACGTCCCCGCTGTGCCCCTCGGCGTCGGCGAAGCCGACCAGCCGCTCGTACAGGGCGTGCCGCCCTTCACCGTTCACCTCGACCTTCTCGGTCATCGGGAAGGTCACCCCGTACGTCGCCGAGCAGAACTCGGCGATCTCCTCCGCGGAGCCCGGCTCCTGCCCGAGGAACTGGTTGCACGGCACGCCGAGCACGGTGAAGCCCTGCTCCGCGTACCGCTCGTGCAGCCGCTCCAGACCCTCGTACTGCGGGGTCAGCCCGCACTTGGAGGCCACGTTCACGACGAGCACGGCACGGCCCGCGTACTGCGAGAGGTCGGCGGAACCGCCGCTCAGGGCGCCGATCTCGGTGTCGAGCGGCGCGGCGCTGTTGTTCTCGGTAGTCGTCATGGGCCGACCCTAGCCGCGGCGCCCGGCGCTGTCGGAGGGGGCCGACGAGGAACCCCACCCGGCGGCCACGGAGGGGGCCGACGAGAACCGCCGCCCCCCGAGGCCACCCGCTACCCCTCCGGGCCTTCGCCCTGCTCCTCCGGGTCCTCGCCCTCCACCAGCCGCTCCGCGATGTCGTCCGCCCACGCCAACGCCCAGCGCCGCAGATCCTCGATCGCCGGGGCGTCGAGGCCGTGCGCGCGGAACTCACGGTCGTCGAGCCACTCCGTACCGGTCAGCCGGGACTGCAGCTCGGCCAGGTCGAAGGTGTCGGGGGCGTGACGGCGGCCCAGTTCCTCCAGCTCCGGTGGGCTCCACCGGTCCGCGGCCGCGTGCACGTCCACCAGATCCCGCGGCAGCCCCCGGTCCGCCAGCGCCCGCACCCGGGTGCCGACCAGGTCCTCCAGGGACAGCGCCGGACCGGCCGAGGTGACCACCGCCGGCCGCCACAGCACCTCCTTGCGAATGTCGACCCGCCACCGCGCCCCGGCCACGTCGTCCCCGACGAGCAGCCGCGCCGCCAGCGGATCGACGACCGCCACCTCGACCGGCCACCCGCGCTCCTCCAGCCCGGTGCGCACGGCCCCGGCGATCTCCGGCATGTCCGCGGGATGCTCGGTGGCCAGGTCCACGCCCCCGCTGACCCGGGCGTCCACCAGCCGGTGCGCCCGTACGGCCTCCCCGCCGGCCAGCAGCAGGCCGTACGGCGCCCCGGCGGCGAGCAGATCGCCCGCCAGCCGCTCGTGCACGGCGTCCACGCCGAGGGGAGGTGAGGTCATGCCCCGATTATCGCGGTGGTACCGGTCCACCACGATCGGGTGAATCCATCTGGTACGGGGCAACCCGTCGTATTCCTCGCAGGTCACCTCTGCGGACGACCGGAACGACCGAGGGGGACCCCGCACCGTGACCCAGCCGAACGACCCGAACCAGCAGCAGCCGCAGCACCGGCAGCAGCCTTATGTGAACCAGCATCCGGGGTACGGCGTCCCCGGTGCCCCGCCCCCGCCCCGTAAGAAGGGCCGCTTCGTCAGGTTCGCGGGATTCGGGTGCGCGGGCGTGCTCGGCCTGGTCGTCGTGATCGCCGCGGTGTCGGCGAGCGGTGACTCCGACGACGGCGGGGACACGGCCGCCGGCCCCTCCGTGTCCGCGGCGGCCTCCGCCGGGGCCGACGAGGACACCTCGAAGAAGGAGGAGGAGTCCGCCCGGACCGGCCCGGTGCGCATCACCGCGGAGCGCACGGAGTTCAGCAAGACGGTCCTCGCCGACGGCAGCGGCTACACCAGTGTGCTGATCACCGTCGTGAACAACGGCGACGACGAGGTGAGTGTGAACCCCCTGTACTTCACGATCACCGACACCCGGGGCAGCAAGCACACCGCCGAGCTCGGTGTCGACGAGAAGGAGATCGACGCGGTGGAGCTCGCCCCCGGCGAGAACATCTCGGGCACGGTCACCGGCAAGGGCGGTTTCACGCCGAAGTACGTCACCTACACGGACGGCCTGCTCGGCGACCCGGTCCGCGTGGACGTGTCCTGACCACGGGCGGCAGCGAGGGCAACGGAGATCGCTTGTCCCGGACACCGTCGGCCTGTCCGGGCAGGTCGGAGGACCCCTCCGTCCCCGTCCCGGACAGGGCCCGGCGCGCCGCGGACCGCCCCCGCATAGAATCCGGTCCCATGGTGAAGCCCGACGAGCTGATCGTAGACATCGCCGCCCGCGTGGAAGCGGGCCAGAGCAGCCAGATGTCTTTGACCGTGGTCACCGGTGGTGCCGTCATCACCGGCCGGCTGGCTCCCGAAGCGGTATGGCGGAAGAGGGTCTCGGAGGTGCTGAAAGCCTCCGACCGACTCGGTGAGTTCGCCCCCGTCTTCGACGCCCCTGTGAAGAACGACGGCCCTCCCACCCACCTGCACTTCCACGTCGCCCGGATCCTCCAGGGCACGATCGGAATCCCGGAGACGGGTGGCATGTACCGGGTCGCGATCGAGGACGTCAGCGCCTGGACCGTGGGGGACTTCAGCTACTCCGACCACTGAGCGCACGTCCCGTGACTCTTGCGCCGCCCACCTCATGGCCGTAAGTTACTGACGAGTAGGCCACAGGTGAACGGAGCGCCGTCATGCCCTCGCTCGACCGTCAGGAAAACGTGTACGTCCTCGACCTGGGGGACGGCGAGAACCGCTTCCACCCCGACTGGATCGCCGCGGTCGGGGCCGCGCTGGACGAGGTGGAGAAGGCGGAGGGCCCGCGCGCCCTGGTGACGGCGGCCACCGGCAAGTTCTGGTCCAACGGCCTGGACCTGGAGTGGCTGTTCGCCAACGCCGACCACTACCACGACTACGTGGTCTCGGTGCACGAGCTGTTCGCCCGCCTGCTGGCGCTGCCGGTCGTCACCGTGGCGGCGCTGCAGGGGCACACGTTCGCGGCGGGGGCGATGCTCTCCCTGGCCCACGACTTCCGCGTGATGCGCGCGGACCGCGGCTACTGGTGCCTGCCCGAGGCGGACATCGACATCCCGTTCACCCCGGGCATGTCGTCGCTCATCCAGTCCCGGCTGACCCCGCAGACGGCCCACGAGGCGATGACCACGGCCCGCCGCTACGGCGGCGGCGACGCCGCGGCCGCCGCCATCGTCGACCGCGCGGTCCCGGAGGACGCGGTCCGCTCCACGGCACTGGAACTGGCCCAGTCCCTGGCGCCGAAGGCCGGCGCCACCCTGGGCACGATCAAGTCCCGTATGTACGCCCCCACCCTGACGACGCTGCGCGACACCACGAACCCCTTGGGCTGACCGGCCGGTTCAGTCGCCGGAGTGGCCCCAGAAGTAGATCTCCTGGGGCTTCCCGTCGTCGTCGTGCAGCACCGCGCAGCGCCCGACCCAGCGGGACCGTGGGAAGATGTCGAAGTCCTTGACGTGCGCCCGTGTCAGCATGTCCGTCCCCAGCAGCTCCCGCGCCTCCTCACGCGTCACGGGCTCCACGGTCCGGTAGTCCGGGGTGTCGTCGGGCCCCAGGACGCGGGTGATGTCGAGGATCGAGTGCGTACCGGCCTCCTGCACCAACTCGTCGTCCCAGAGGTCGTCCAGCGACTGAGGAAGAGGCTCCGTGCTGTCCTTCGCGAGCCACTCGTCGCCGTTGACCCAGTAGTAGTCCCCGGCTTCGAACACCTGCTGCCGCAACTGCTGCAGCGCGGCCTCCAGGTCCTCCTGATACGGCACGTAGTAGTCCCACTCCGAAGCGCCCACGACCCTCATCCCCTCCACACCAGGTCACGTTGGCCGGAAGCTAACACCGGGCTGTGACATCGGGACCCGCACCGCCACGTCGTACGGGCGACGTGCCGATGCCCCCGAGCCGTGAACGGCTCGGGGGCATCGCGTCGTACCGGTCGGCGGGACCGCGCCTCGCCTCAGCCGGACAGCAGCGCCTTCGCGGCCGTGACGACCGGCAGGCCCACCTCACCGACCAGGGCGGCGATGCCGGTGACGCGCTGCACCAGGGTGCGCCGGCGCTCCGGAGACGACTCCTCGGCGAGCGACTCGGCGGCCGCGTCCACCTCCGCCCGGTCGCCCTGGTCCAAGTGCGGGCGCAGCTTGGCGATTTCCTCCAGAAGTGCCTTCACGGCGGGATTCGCGACCGTTGCCCCGACGGTCTTGCCGCCGGCCACGATGTCCCCGGAGCCGGTGTGCTCGGCCCGGCCGATGTTCCCCGAGCCGTACTGCTGAACGTGGTCGCCGCTCATGATGCCTGGATGCCCCCGCTCCCGCTGTGCTGAGCCGTGCCGATGTTTCCCGAGCCGTACTGCTGGATCACGTTGTTCTGGACCGCGTGCTCCACGTTGATGACCGTCTGGGCGACGTCGGGATTGCCGATGGCCTTGGTCACCTCGTAGATCAGTTGCTGGATCTCCTCCTGCCGTGTGGACCAGATGGCTTCGCGCTGGGTGCCGGAGGTGTTCAGGACGAGGCCGAACACCGGAGGTATCTGGAGGGTGGTGACCAACTTCCAGATCAGATAGGCCTCCACGGCGATGAAGATGATGACGCCCACGGCGTCCGCCGCAGCGACGAGAATGCCGCCGAGGACCAGCCACACGAAGGTCGCCTGGAAGAACTTCTTCCATGCGGCGCCTTTGTTGATGTCCATTCTCCTCTGACCGACGTGAGAGATGTTGCGCAGCGGATAGGCCTCGCCTCCCACCCACAGCACACCCTCATTGATTTGCACTTGGGCCGCCACAGGACCCTCCCGTCAGCTTTTGGACACTGAGGTGTGAAGAGTAGCGAAGGTTATGTGGACATGTGATGTGAATCCCTTTATCTCTTCGCCCTGATCTGGCGGGTTCCGGTGCGGTGCGCGCTGCGTTGAATTAGTCATACAGTCTTCTTAAATAAGCACCGAGCCTTTTCGTGACCAAAACAGAAAACAAATGCTCAGATGCGAAATGGCGACGCGACCGGGGGCGCCCGCCGGACCGGTGGCACGGGAACCCCAACTGGCCCCGACGGCCGCCCTGTTCCGGCGGGACAGCCGGGCTGTAGGGTCCGCCCCGAGAGGGCGAACATGGCTGACCAAGGCTGGTACGACGACAGCGAGTACCACGAAGCGACCCGGCGGGCGGAGCGGGCGACACGGTTCGGGTGGTCGGCGATCGCGGTGGTGGCGAGCCATTACCGGTGAGCCCCGCGCCTCATCGACAGATGCGGGGACTTGAGTCTCCCGCAGGGGGAGACGTCACGGTGGGGGCATGGACGGCGAAACGCTCTACTCGATCGGCGAACTGGCCCGGCGGACCGGCATGTCCGTCAAGACCATCCGGTTCTACTCCGATCGCGGAATCGTGGCGCCGACGGACCGCAGCCCGGCCGGCTACCGCCTCTACGACACGCACGCCGTCGCGCGCCTGGACCTGGTGCGGACCCTGCGGCACCTGGGAATGGACCTGACCACGATCCGCGCGATCACGGACAAGGAACTCGCGCTCCCGGAGGTCGCCGCCGCGCACGCGGAGGCTCTGGCCGTACAGATCCGCGTCCTGCACCTGCGGCACGCGGTGCTGACGGCGGTGGCCGAGCGCGGACTCACAGCTGAAGAGGCGGATCTGATGCACAAGCTGGCACAGCTCTCCGAGGACGAACGCCGACGCCTGACCGCGGACTTCCTGGACGCCGCGTTCGGCAGCCCGGCCACCGACTCGCCGCTGGTGGGTGTCAGGCGCTCGATGACCCCCGAACTGCCCGACAGCCCGGACGCGGAGCAACTCCAGGCATGGGTGGAGTGGGCCGAACTGACCGCGACACCGGACTTCCGCGCCGCCATGCGACGGTTGGCCGAGGACCTCGCGTCCGAACACGTGCAAGGCGGCTCCACGGTTCCGCACCGTGACCTAGGGGCCGTCGTCCGCGACCTGGTCACCCCGGCCCTGACGGCAGGCATCACCCCGGCCGCACGCCAGGCCGACGCGATCGTTACGGAGCTCACGGCCCACTACGCGCACGTTCAGGGCCGCCCCGACGACGCCGCGCTGCGCCGCGCGCTGCTGACCCGGCTGGAGCGTGCCGGCGACCCCCGCCGGGACCGGTACGCCGAACTCCTGGCGGTCATCAACGGCTGGCCGCCCCCGGAAAGCCTGGCACCCGCGGTCACCTGGTCCAGCGAGGCACTGCGCGCCCGGCTGGAACGGTAGCGGGCCGGCAGCCGCCGCCGTGGATGCGAACAACTGCCGCTTACGATCGACCGGTGGGTGACATCGTCGTGCTGCACGCGGAGGGCACACACTCCGCTCCCGTCCTCGTCCTCCGTCCCTGGCGCATGGAAGACGCGGCTGCCCTCGTCGCCGTGTTCCGGGACCCGGTACTGCGCCGGTGGACCAGCTCGGCCCTGGACACCGAGGGCGACGCACGGCGGTGGGTGCGGAGCCAGGAGCGAGGCTGGGCGGCAGGGGACCGGTACGGGTTCGCGGTACTTGAGGTGCAACCGGACTCGAACTCCGACCGGTTGGTGGGCCAGGTGGTCCTCAAGGACGTGGCCCCCGGCCATCCGTCGGCCGAGGTCGGCTACTGGACCGCGGCGCATGCCCGCGGGCGAGGCGTGGCACCGCGCGCCCTGGGGGCTCTCACCGGCTGGGCCTTCGACGCCGTGGGCGCCGACGCGCTGGAGCGTCTGGAACTCCTGCACCAGGTGGACAACCCGGCGTCGTGCAGCGTGGCCCACAAAGCCCGGTACGACTTCGCCGCAGTCCTCCCCGCAGCCCCGCCCGCCTTCCCGCGTGACGGCCATCTGCACATACGGCACAGGAGCCCGTGACCCCACGTGGACACCGCATGCTCCCGGCTGTCGGTCCCTGTCCGCCGCACCGGACGAATGACGCCCCGAACTGGCCGTCAGACTGATCTGCCCGACGAAGGCATCGATATCGTCCAGGGCGCCGAGATCTCGACGGGGATCCGGGGCCGCGACGACGACCACCGACGCACACTTCAGGCTGCTGTGCGGCGCCGTCGTCGTCCGGGGTCGTTGCTGTCGGCGTTCAATGTCACTGGAACAGCTCGGGCACCGTGCAAGCCTCCAGCGGAGACTCCGGCCGGTCGGCCCAGAGCCACCAGACATGCCGACCGGTACACCTCAACAGTGTCCGGCAGGTCCGCTGCCCGTCGTCTTCCCGCTTGACGAGGACGAAGCCGCCGGACTTCAGGGGCCGGCTGCACTCGGGACAGGCCGTGGCTTCGTTGGTCATGCGACGCACCTTAACGAGCGACCTCTTCGTCCCGAGTCACCTGCACTGATGGTCCGCAGATGCCTGCGCCCGTCCGCCATCGTCCGTGGGCGTCGTCATGCGGTCAGACACTTATGGCTGCTGCGCAGCTTGTTTCGCTGCAATGTTCCGAGCGTGAGCTTCGCGTCGCAGCCGGCGTTCGTAGTCCGCGATCTGGCGAGCTATGGGCACGCTGGTGGCAGTTCGGATCAACCGCTCGTTTTCACGATCCACCAGGAAAGGACCGTTGCCTCCCAACCGAGGGCGCTGTCCGTTCCGATCGTCCCAGACTGCCCCCCAGTAGAAGATCCAGCCGAAGGGCAAGGAACCCACGCGCAGGATCCGAAGGTCGTACGTGTCATGGCTCCGCACGGCGTCGATCTCGGCCAGCACCAGCCGGCGCGCGTCCTCTTCGGTCAGCATCATCCGATGGTGCCATGGTGCCCTCACGTGCTGGCCCGTGTACACCCGCTTCAGGCGAGTGGCCGGGGCGGCATGACGGTGACCTGGAGCTCCGACAACTGGGCAGATGCCCAGCAGCTCAACTGTCAGGCGCCCTCGTTGACCGTGACGACGACCTCTGCACCGAGCCAGGGCGTCTTTCAGTCCAGGAAGTACGACCAGAAGGGGATCGTGGCGTACTGATGATCCTCGAGTGTCGGCACAGCGCGACCGAACTCGTGGTGGAAGTAGTCCACCAGATCGGTGCCGTAGTAAATGATGTCCGTCTGGTGCATCGACAGCACAGGCGCTCCGGTGCGGTCCGGACCGGCCGGCACATACCGGTGAGAATAGATCGGCACCATGACCGGGACTTCGGCCAAATACGTGCGAGCCACTTCCAAGGCATCCTGAGTGGCCACCGGCCGCGGCTCCCAGTCCGGATGCCAGAAGCCGTTGCGCTCCACGTCGAACAGCACTCCGTCCACCGGCCGAGCCAACCGCGCCGCCAGGTCCTCCGGGTCGCCGTCCCGCCAATCGGGCCAACGGCGGCTCCCCGTCGGCAGTCCTGCGCCCAGCAGCACGCGGTGCTCCGGCGCGAAACGGAACCTCCAGCGCTCCTCGACATGATCAAGTTCCCGTTCGCTCATGCCTCGCTTTACCTCGACGCTCGCAGGGAGCATGGCAAGTAGCGCCAGGGCGTTCTCGGAAGTCATCGGGTTCTCGGAACTGATCGGAGTCATGCGCGGAACGGTAGGACATCATCAAAAATGGGTGCAGGGGCATTCCGCCGAGACCGCGGCGTAGGAACCGGCTTGACGGTTCCGTCGACCCGCTGTCGATCAGTGTCATGAACTGAGGGCGTCTCTGGGCGGGTGACCGCTGTCCCCTATGGCTCTCCGCAGCACCCGACACGGGAGCCAGCGGCCAGCCGACTCCTCGTCGGGAAGGCGTAGGCCGAGTAGATGCAATACCTGGACGTACAGTTCACGGAGAGGGGCATGTCGATGCAACGTGGCCGAGGGTTGTAGCTGGTCGCGGCCAACTGCCGTGGGGGCTGCACTTCGCGGCTGAAGCGGCATTCTCGTGGCCGGTGCCGAGCATATGGAGTGGTGGTCGCGTACCCCCTCACGACATGATCTGCGCCGTGACAGAAGCAGCAGGCTTGGGCACGGACGAGGGCCATGAGCGGGTCGAGCATTTGGCATGGGCTTTCGACTTGGTGTCGCCGGACCCCGCTGAGCGCGCTGCTGCCCTTGACCGTCACGCCAGAGCCCGCAGGGAGATCGAGGCCGCGTACGAGCGGTTGCACGAAGGCCGGTTCCCAAGGCTGTGGTTCAGAGCCAGGATGCGGGCCTACAGCAATGCCTGCGGCCGCTGCTTTCCGGGAGCGTTGTGGAGCGGGCGCGGGTATGCCCACGGGAAGGTCAGCACGTGGCCGCAGTTGCCCCTCGCGCTGCTCTTTCTGGAATGGGAGGCACGCTACCCACAGGAGTGGACGGAGCAGGCCAAGGCCTGGGGCACGAAACAAGCTCTGATCCGTGACCTGGCCGCCACCGACCACGATCAAGGTCTGAGAGCGAAACTTGTGGATCTGGTCGACCTGGCAGTCCAGCGGACCTACCGATGCAAGGACCGTGAGTATGTGCGTGTGGCCCGAGCAGTGGACGGAGACGAGCTGCGTGACAGGCTCCACAGGGCGCGGTGCTCGGGAAACCCTGCGGCACGGCTTCACGCAGGCTACGTGCTGTGGCTCCTCGACCGGCCTGAGATACCGAATACTCGGCATGTCTGGCGCACGTGGCGTTCCGGCACTCTCACCTGATGGCTTACGGCGCACGCCTTCCACGTCCCGGGCCAGGTACAGGTGGATGACGCGGAGCCCGGCAACCGTGTGAGGCTCCCACCTCCTTCCGCGGGGTGTCCGGCTGCTAGTGCTCTGACCGGAAGGTTCACCGCGGTCAGTACCCTGAGCCCGGCTGCGGTGGACGAGGAGGTCGGGCATGACTCGGAGACTGTCGGTGGACGAGGCCGTGGGACTGCTTGAGGGCGAACTGGGGTCAGGGCAGCGCGCGCTTGACGACCTGGTCACCGAAGACCTTTGGCTTGCCTTCCTTTGATTCGGCCGGCGGCTGTTCGATGTCTCGGACACACCCGACGCTGACGGTCTTCTATCTCAGTACGGGACCCACGCGTTCGACGGCCCTTCGGCATTCACGCTGGACGTCACTCGACAGTTCGAGATCTCCGACACCAACGGTGATCACGACCATTACGTGCAGGTCCACTGTGAGCTCAGATACGGACTCGCACCAGACCTGGAGGACCTCGGAAGCTTCGACTCGTGGTTCTTCCACGATGCCGGAGACGATCTCGAAGAGTGGGCTCAAGGACTGACCGAGCGGGCAACCTGGGCAACGATCCACAGACTCAAGCCGACCGAGATCAGGGTGTATCAGGAGCAGGTGTAGTCGTTCAGGCCGCCATCGTGGTGGGACGCCCTCCCCAGCGGACACCCTCCTCACTGCGGATGCGGGCTCGCTCACGTCGTTGGGCTGCGAGGACGTCGGGGTGGCGGGCGTTCTGGTTGCGCCAGCGCAGGTAGGCGTGGAGGGCCCGGGTCTGGACCGTATGGTTGCCCCATCCCGCCTCCCCACTGGTCCGGGAAAGCATTTCCAACCAGCACACGAGCAACCCGGCGAACCTTCCCGGTCACAGCACTGGCGTCCGGCACCATGTGGGCTCAAGAGATCGTGGCCGACCGACCGGCCTGGCGGTACATTCCCTCCGGAGTGGTCTTCCGGGCCATTCCCGGTGGGACGTTCCAGATGGGCCTGTCCGACGCGGAACTGGAGGCGGTGTGAGCCATCGAACGGGCCGACGCCGCCGATGACTCGAAGTTGCGACACCCGCTTCAAGGAGTTCAGTCCGAGTCCGCTCCGACCGGCTGCTAGGCCCGCGAGAGGGAGCGCGGCCACCGCGCCGAAGGACACGGCGAGTTCCAGCGGCAGGCGGGGGGGCCTGCCGCGCGGACGAGCCTCACGCATATACGCAACGCTCGTAGCGTGAATGGCTCGTTCGGGGACGTCCGGCGTCGTCGAAGTCATCCGTGGACGTCAGAGCGGCACAGCCGCATGACCTCGCTGGCACGATGGTCCCGTGGCTGACCAGGAATGCATCAAGGCAGAGACCGTGTGTACGTCGGAGCACATCGTGCACATCACCGAGCGCTCTCTATGGGAGGCGGCCCGTGAGTCCGGCACCTACGAGATGTCCACCCGCGGCCGGACGCTCCAACAGGAGGGGTTCGTCCACTTCTCCACCCGCGACCAGCTCCCGCGTATCGCGGCCTTCCTCTACGGCGACTACGAGGGCCCCGACGAGTTGGTGGTGCTGGTCGTGGACCCGGACAAGCTCGACGTCCCGCTGAGATACGAGGCCATGTCACCGAACGGCGAGGAGTTCCCGCACGTGTACGGGGCAGTACCAGTCGAGGCCGTGGTGGGCGTGGAGCCCTGGGGATGAGCGAACAGCCGACTTCGAAGGACCCGTGACCGCACTCCGTCTTCGTGGCCGAACAGCCCCGGCCCCGGTGCTGACCTGGGTCACGACCAAGGATTCAGGGTTTCGGGGCTCGGCGGCTTTCACCGTGGTTCCCCGCTCTTCCCCCTCGATCTGGTGCGCTTGTGGTCCATGGGTGCCACGCTGCATGCCGGGTATCCGTCCCTGCATGCTGGCCATCGTGTACCGGTCCCACGACGTGGCGACGACCGTGTGGGCGTTCGTGTTGTCGGTCCTAGTCGTGTTGGTCGTGGGCTGGTACGTCCGGCGTCGCAGGTAGGTATGACCATGACCACCGCATGAGAAGCGCATGCCGGAAAGCTCGCCCCAGAACTGTTATGCCGGAGCGTCCGCGGGCGGCGGGGTGGACTCCAGTCTCTCGACGTCACCCCTGAGTTCGCGCCCGCTCCCGTACCGCTGGGCGGCATCGTGGGCCTGTACGAACGACCTGGACGCCATGAGCCCCGTCTGCTCGGCTCTGCCTGGCGCAACGGTGGACGGGATGGGAGCCCACAACCCCTCGCCACCCATGGGCCCGCAGTCCGGAACGGCGCCCCCGCCATCCCGGTGCCGGCCGATCCCGTCGGAGGCACCCTCTTATGGCCGCCGATATCGTCCCGCGCTTGCCCGCATGCGCGACCGCGCCCTGCGCGGGCCTTGAATCAGCAGGGATAGTTCGGAACAGGCTTGGCTGAGGGGTGCTGCGGCGTCGGCGGTGGTCTATGCGTCGAAGTCGTATTCCAGGACGTAGGAGGCGGCGTCGAGGGTCATCTCGTTGACCTCGACGGGGCGGCCTTCGTCGGTGAACGCGGTGCGGCAGATGAGGATGACCGGAGTGCCCGGCGCCAGGCTCAGCTGCGTCTGCTCGTCCGGTGACGGCATGCGTGAGCGGATCTCTTCGCGGAAGTGCACCGGCTCGTAGCCGAGTTCGGCCAGTCGGGCGTAGGTGCCGCCCGGGCCGGTGTCCTCTTGGGTGACGGCGGATCCGGCTACCAGGGACAGGGGCAGGTAGCTCGTCGCGAGCAGGACCGGCTTGTTGTCCAGGACGAAGCGCCGGCGCCTCACACACGTCACGTCGTCAGCAGCCAGGTCCAGCACCGCACTGACGTGTGCGGGAGCCGTTTCTTCCGACACGGAGACCTGGTCGACCTCCAGCGCCCTGGACTCGAGATCCGCCGACCAGATCGAGCGGCCGTTGCCCCACTGCGCGCGGGCCAGTCGCTGAATGCCTCGGCGGCGAAGCGGGCGGAAGGCGCGGACGAACACGCCGGCCCCCTTGCGGGCCTCGGCGATGCCCTCGTCCCGCAGGACGCCGAGTGCCTGCCTGGCCGTCATGCGGGCCACGCCGTGCGCGGTCATGAGGTCGTTCTCTCCGGGGAGTCGATCACCGGGACCGTACTCGCCCGTCCGGATCGCCTCGCGCAAAGAGTCCGCGATCCTCTGGTACTTGGGCCGACGGTCGTCGGTAGAAGCCATTCCGGAACCCTCCTCGCTTCTCTAGACACCTTAGGCCATAGGTCAGGTGCGGGCTTGCTGCGTGTAGCCGTCCCGTCCCTCGTTCCGGCGGTCCACGGTCGCGACGCTTGGCATCTCTAGAGAGGTCTCGCGATGGTCGGGATGTCTAGAGAGGTCGTTCCGGCCTCTGTCTGGGCGAGGGGTGTCCTCATGCGGTCCGCGGTGGCTTCCCTTCCAGTAGCGAGGAGAGAGTGCTGATGGCCTTTGTGATCGACCGTGATCCCTGTGACGGGTCGCCGAGACTCGGGTCGATGGTCCTGGATCCGACGCCGGAGTCCGTCTCTCGGGCACGGTGCTGGTTCCGGAAGCTCATCGCCCCGTACGAACCTGCCTGTTCGCCGGATGACTGCGTTCTGCTGATCTCGGAGCTGGTGACCAACGCGATCCTTTACGGACAGTCCGACGAGGAGTGGGTCGTCCGGGTCGAGTGGGCGCGGAAGGGATCGTTACTGAGTGTGGAGGTGCACAACCCGGGATTCCCCGCGAGCGTGCGCCTCAGGCGACCGGACGCCGACGACGCTCACGGACGTGGGCTGCTCCTGGTCGACTCCATCGCCGCGGCCTGGTGCTCCGGACCGAGCCGCTTCGGCGGAACGGTCGTCTCCTTCGAATTGGCCGACGCCTGGCCCTCATGTCGTCCCGAGTGACAAGGGGAAGCCGCAATCGGCATCCCGATCGTTGATGTCAACGGGAGATGTCAAAGGCCCCGGACCGTGATCGGTCCGGGGCCTTTTGCCTGGTGCCCCCGGCAGGATTCGAACCTGCGACACCCGCTTTAGGAGAGCGGTGCTCTATCCCCTGAGCTACGAAGGCGTTGAGCGTCCTGGTCGGCGGCTGCGGGCCGCTCGCGTGGCCGCAGCACCCGCCGGGGCGCTCGATCCACAGGGTACCGGATCGCAGCTGGGGCGGTCGCTGGACGGGGAGGGAGGCGGCCAGGGGGGAGGGGACCCGGGTGGGGCGGGCAGTCAGGGGAAGGGAAGGTCCGGCAGAGGGCACCCCCTCAGCTCACCCCCGGCCCCAGCCCCCGCCCCGCCCCAGCCTCACCCCTTCCGCCCCACCCCTCCGAACATCGCCACCTCCGCCGGGAGGTCCGCGGTGGGGTCCTCCGGGCGCCAGTGGTTGCAGGAGACCACCCCCGGCTCCAGCAGCTCCAGGCCGTCGAAGAAGCGGGTCACCGCTTCCGGTGTCCGCTGCGTCAGCTTCGGGGTGCCGTTCTCGTTCCAGAAGGCGACCGCCGCGTCGACGTCCGGCATGTCCGGGCGGGTGATCGTGTGGGAGAGGACCAGGTGGCTGCCCGGCGGCAGGGCGTCCATCAGGCGCCGCACGGTGCCGTACGCCTCCGCGTCCTCCTCGACGAAGATGACCACGCCGAGCAGGATGAGGGCCACGGGCCGGCTGAAGTCGATGGTCTTCGCGGCCTGTTCGAGGATGGCGTCGATGTTGCGCAGGTCCTCGTCGAGGTACGACGTGCTGCCCTCCGGCGTGCTGGTGAGCAGCGCCTCGGCGTGGGCCAGCACGATGGGGTCGTTGTCGACGTAGACGACGGTGGAGTCCGGGGCGATCCGCTGCGCCACCTCATGGGTGTTGTCGGCGGTGGGCAGGCCGGTGCCGATGTCGAGGAACTGGCGGATCCCGCACTCACCGGCGAGGTACCGCACGGCGCGGCCGAGGAACTGCCGGTCGGCGAGGGCGTAGTCGCCGATGCCGGGGTGCAGCTCGCGGATCTGGTCGCCGGTCGCCTGGTCGACCGGGTAGTTGTCCTTGCCGCCCAGCCAGTAGTTCCAGATGCGGGCGGTGTGCGGCTGGTCGGTCCGGATGCGCTTGCGTGCCTCGAGCGATGCCGCGGACATCTCCGTCACAAGGTCCTCCAAAGCTGGGCGAGCAGCGGTCAAGGAGCAACCTAGCGTGAGGAGTTGGGGTGCGGGGCCACCCCGGCCGGCCCCCGAGCCGGCCTGGCGGGCCTCACCGCGCCGACGTACGCGTCACCCGCACCCGGTACTCGTCCTCGCCCCCCGTCAGCACCGCCACCCGTACCCCCTCCTCGCGGTCCACGAAGTTCTGGCCCGGTGTGAAGGTCGCGTCGGAGAGTTCCGCGTGCACGTTGGGCGCCCGGGTGCAGCCGCCGCTGTCCCGGGTGGCGTCGTGGACGGTGATCGGCCCCATGCCGGTGTCCACGTCGGCGTCGACGCGGTAGATGAGGATGCCGGGGCGGCACACCGCCTCGTCGTTCCCGGCGCGGGTGCGCAGTTCCACCGCGTAGCCGGAGTGGGTGTCGAGGGGGATGAAGACGAGCTTGGGTCCGCCCGCGCGCGCCAGCGGTGTCAGGACGTACTCCCGTGAGCCGTGCCGGGCCACGCAGCTCACCTGGGTCGTGTCCAGCCAGCCCAGCTTCCACTTGTGCCAGGCGAGGAAGTCGTTGTTGGCGCCCCAGTCCTCGCTCATGATGTCCCAGTGGCCGACCGCGCCGCCGCCCTCGGCGGTGTAGAGGTCGGGCAGGCCGAAGACGTGGCCGTTCTCGTGGGGCAGCACGCGGTAGCCGGTGCGGTCGTAGGAGCCGGAGCCGTCGTCCTGGCGGGAGTAGACGAAGGACGCGTTGGAGACGGGGGTGCCGTCGGCGGTCGGGGCCTCGTCGTTGCCGGCGAAGGTGACGGACAGGACGGTGTCCAGGGCGGCGGGCCCCGCGTTGGGGGTGACCAGCACGTTGACCAGGTCGTACGACTGGAAGTCCACCTCGCCGTCGGCCTCGGACACGATGTCGCGGATCAGTTCCCGGTAGCCGGGGTCGAAGGGGGCGCCGCGCTCTATGCCGTACTGGCGGAAGGACTTGGGCATGCGGAGCCAGTCGGGGACGGGGAGCTCGGGGCGGTAGTCGAGGCGGCCGTAGGAGCTGGTGGCGAACCACTCGCGGGTCTGCGGGAAGAACTCCCGGTAGCGGTCCAGGGCGTCACCCTCGCCGGGTGCGTCGGAGAAGTCGATCATCAGGGTGAGGGCGCGGACGGTGCCGGTGGAGCGGGTGTAACCGGGGGCGGTGGGCACGC
Source organism: Streptomyces sp. NPDC085937 (assembly GCF_044540535.1). Classification (NCBI taxonomy): domain Bacteria; kingdom Bacillati; phylum Actinomycetota; class Actinomycetes; order Kitasatosporales; family Streptomycetaceae; genus Streptomyces; species Streptomyces sp. NPDC085937. The sequence continues at coordinate 294,286 of NZ_JBITSH010000005.1, forward strand.
CCTCGGACATCTGGACCTCGCGCTCGCTGCCGATCATGCAGGGGCCGTGCGCGGAGCTGTGGGACAGGGCGCTCGGGCCGGCGCCGGGGGCGGTGGTCGCGGGGGAGAGGTGGCCGTTGCCGGCCGAGTTGCAGACGGCGAGGGTGAGGGCGCCGACGGACGCCAGGGCTGCCAGGCGGCGCGGGGATATCCGGCGTCGGCTCGGCTGCGGCTGCATGGGGGGACCTCCGCTCCGCACGGCAGCCGCCGTCTCCGACTGCACCCTCTTGATCACCCTGCGTCACGGGGTGGGGGTGCGCTCGCTGGGAGGTCCGATCGTGGGCTCACCGTCCGCGATGTTGTGACGTGGGTCACATGAGAAAAGTCTCGTGCGGGAAATAACCGGGGATCCCTTCCCCGTTTACGCCTGTGTCCGCACGAACCGGGGACGCACTCCCCGGATCCGGCAGGACACAGCGAGACACAGCGAGACACAGCAGAACCGCTGACAGCACAGCAGCACAGCAGACAGCAGGCCCAGAACAGCCTGCGCACAGAGTCAACCCGAGGAGTGCACCGTGCAGACCGCGACCCCCCTGACGCGGAAGGCGTCCCGGCCGCGCGCCGACGCCCTGCGCAACCGGGAGCGGATCGTCACCGCCGCCCGGGAGATGTTCGTCGAGTTCGGCCCCGAGGTGCCGTTCGACGAGATCGCCCGCCGGGCCGGCGTCGGCAACGCCACGGTGTACCGCAACTTCCCCGACCGCGCCTCGCTCGTGCGCGAGGTCGTCTGCTCCGTCATGGACCGTACGGTCCGCGCGGCCGAGCAGGCGCTCAGCGAGACCGGGGATGCCTTCGAGGCGCTGGAGCGCTTCGCGCACGCGGCCGCCGACGAGCGGATCAGCGCGCTCTGCCCGATGATCTCCAGCACCTTCGACCAGAGCCACCCCGACCTGGAGGATGCGCGCCGGCGCGTCGAGAGCCTCGCCGTTCAGCTGATGGACCGTGCCCGGGCGGCCGGCCAGCTGCGGGACGACGTGGAGTACGGCGATCTGCTGGTGGGCGTCGCGCAGCTGAGCCGGCCCCCGGCCGGCACCGGCTGTGGGAGCGCCGACCGCTTCGTCCACCGCCATCTCCAGCTGTTCCTGGACGGCATGCGGGCGCCCGCCCGGTCCGTCCTGCCGGGTTCGGCCGTGACCGTGGAGGACTTGCGCCGCTGAGCGACCCCTGACACCACCACCGCACACCTTTCAGGCCGCCCGTCCTGATCACGGGCCATGACGCCGTCGGCCGTCGACGAGGACGCGCCGTTGTCTCAGCACGCCCGATTTTTCGTTATACACGATCGAATTCCGTCACAAGTACCGAAGTGGGTACCCCCATGTCTGAAACAGTCTCCCCGGCCGGAAAGGCCCCGAGCCGCCCCGGTGCAGGCGGTCCGGACGCCAACCGCTGGAAAGCGCTCGCCTTCATCGCGATCGCCCAGCTGATGGTCGTTCTGGACGCCACCATCGTGAACATCGCCCTGCCCTCCGCACAGCAGGACCTGGGCATCTCGGACGGCAACCGCCAGTGGGTCGTCACCGCCTACGCGTTGGCCTTCGGTGGTCTGCTGCTGTTCGGCGGCCGCATAGCCGACCTGTGGGGGCGCAAGCGGGCCTTCGTGGTCGGCCTGGGCGGCTTCGCGCTGGCGTCCGCGCTCGGCGGCGCCGCGACCAACGAGGCCATGATGTTCGGCGCCCGCGCGTTGCAGGGCGCGTTCGGCGCGCTGCTCGCGCCCGCCGCGCTGTCGCTGCTGGCGGTGATGTTCACCGACGGCAAGGAGCGGGCCAAGGCGTTCGGCATCTACGGCGCGATCGCCGGTGGCGGTGGTGCCGTGGGCCTGATCCTCGGCGGCTTCCTCACCGAGTACCTGAACTGGCGCTGGACGTTCTTCGTGAACATCCCCTTCGCCGTGATCGCCGCGGCCGGCGCGTACTTCGTCATCCGTGAGCCCGCGGGCGGCCGTAACCGCTCCCCGCTCGACGTCCCCGGCGTGATCCTGTCCACCCTGGGCCTGGTCGCCCTGGTCTACGGCTTCACCCGCGCCGAGTCGGCGGGCTGGAGCGACACCCTGACGATCGCCATGTTCGTCGCCTCGGCCGTGCTGCTCGTGTCGTTCGTGGCCGTCGAGGCGCTGGTCAAGGCGCCGCTGCTGCCGCTGCGTGTGGTCACCGAGCGCAACCGCGGAGGTGTCTACCTCTCGCTGGGCCTGGCGATCATCGCGATGTTCGGCCTGTTCCTCTTCCTCACCTACTACCTGCAGGTCGTGAAGGGGTACTCGCCGGTCAAGACCGGCTTCGCCTTCCTGCCGATGATCGCGGGCATGATCACGGGCTCCACGCAGATCGGCGCCCGCCTGATGACCCGGGTCGCCCCCCGTCTGCTGATGGGTCCGGGCTTCCTGGTCGCCGCGCTCGGCATGCTGCTGCTGACCCAGCTGGAGATCGGCACCTCGTACGCGGCGGTGCTGCTGCCGGGCATGCTGCTGCTCGGCCTCGGTATGGGTACGGCGTTCATGCCGGCCATGTCGCTGGCCACCATGGGCGTCGAGCCGCGTGACTCCGGTGTCGCCTCCGCGATGGTCAACACCTCGCAGCAGGTGGGCGGCGCGATCGGTACGGCCCTGCTGAACACGATCGCCGCCTCGGCCACCACGGCCTACGTCGCCGACCACATCGGCGGTGCCACGAGCCGGTCCCAGCAGCAGCTGGTCCAGCTCCAGGGCCAGGTGCAGGGCTACACCAGCGCCATCTGGTTCGCCGTCGGAATCCTGGCGGCGGCCGCGGCCATCGCCCTGACCCTGATCAACGCGGGCCGTCCGGGCGGCACGGCGGTCGCCGGATCCTCCGACGCCTCCGTCGAGGACGAGGTGGCCGTGCCGGTCGCCATGCACTGACGGACCGCCTGCCCACCTCCCGTAACCACCCGTACGGGAGAGGAAGGGGACGCCTCCTCCGTACGGCTCCCCGGACCTGCCCCGGCTCCCGCGGCGTCAGCGGAGCCAGGGCAGGTCCGCACCCGCTTCGCTCGGCTGAAGTCCCTCGGCGACGATCCCCATGATCTCGCCGAGGGACTTCTGCTGTTCCGGGGTGAGCCGGTCGAAGACCGCCTGCCGTACGGCGTCGACGTGGCCGGGCGCGTGCCGGCGCAGCACCTCCGTGCCCTCGTCGGTCAGCACGGCGAACTGGCCGCGCTTGTCGGAGGGGCAGTCCTCGCGGCGCACCCAGCCGTTCTTCTCCAGGCGGGCCACGGCGTGCGACAGCCGGGAGCGGGTGATCTTTGCGTCCTTCGCCAGCTCCGTCATCCGCAGCCGCCGGCGGGGTGCCTCGGCGAGCTTGACCAGCAGGCCGTAGTAGACGTGCGGCATGCCCGCGTCCCGCTGGAGCTGACGGTCGAGGTGGTCCTCCAGAAGCGTGGTGGCGTCGACGTACGCGCGCCAGACGCGCTGTTCCTCGTCGGTGAGCCAGCGGGGCTCCCCGGCGGCTGCCGATGATGCGGGTGCCGTGTTCATGTACTCCACTGTAAGGGCGCTCTCCTTGAAGGTTAAACAAATGAGGCGTACAGTTTTCCGTAGAAGTTGAGACTTCAAGTAGGCAGCTGGACCGCACACGCACCGGAGACGGCGCGCACCGGACGCGCCGAGCGCAACGAAGGAAGGAGTCGCCGTCATGACCACCGCCACTCAGGAGCGCATGCCGGCGCTCTACCTCAGCCACGGCGCCCCGCCCCTGGCCGACGACCCGGTCTGGCCCGGCGAGCTCGCCGCCTGGTCGGCGGGCCTGCCCCGACCCAAGGCGATCCTCGTCGTCTCGGCGCACTGGGAGGAGGCCCCCCTCGCCCTCGGCGCCACCGGGACGGTCCCCCTCGTCTACGACTTCTGGGGCTTCCCGGAGCACTACTACCAGGTCACCTACGGCGCCCCCGGCGCCCCGGGGCTCGCCGCATCCGTGCGCAAGCTGCTGCGCGCCCCCGGCATGCCCGTCCAGGACGTCCCGGACCGGGGCCTGGACCACGGGGCCTACGTCCCGCTCGTCGAGACGTACCCCGACGCCGACATCCCCGTGCTCCAGGTCTCCATGCCGACCCTCGACCCCGTGAAGCTGATGGAGATCGGGCGCCGGCTCGCGCCGCTGCGCGACGAGGGCGTCCTGATCGTCGGCTCCGGGTTCTTCACCCACAACCTCGCCGCGTTGCGCCAGGGCGGCATCCCCGCCTGGTCGGCGGAGTTCGACGCCTGGGGCAGGGAGGCCCTCGCGGCCCGGGACGTGGACGCCCTGCTGGACTTCCTCCGCAAGTCCCCGGCGGGCCGGCTCGCCCACCCGCGCACCGAGCACTTCGCCCCGCTCTTCGTCACCATGGGCGCCGCGGACGCCGCCGGGGAGCTCGGGGAACAGAAGTCCGTGATCGACGGGTTCTGGATGGGGCTGGCCAAACGGTCCGTGCAGTTCGGCTGAGGCGCGACCCCGGCACGCGCCGTGACCCCGGCGACCGCGGCGTCCGGGGTCACAGCTCCTTCTCGTACCAGGCCACGTCCCACCAGCGGCCGAACTTGTGGCCCACCTCCCGGTAGGTGCCGACGTGCCGGAAGCCGAAGCGCTCGTGCAGACGCGTCGAGGCGGCGTTCGGCTGGGCGACGCCCGCGTAGGCGCGGTGCAGGCCCTCGCCGGCCAGGGCGTCGAAGAGTGCCTGGTAGAGCAGGCTGCCGATGCCGCGCCGGCCGGCGTCCGGGGTGACGTACACCGTCGTCTCCACGGAGGTCGCGTAGGCGGGCTTCGGTCGGAACGGGCTCGACGAGGCGTATCCCAGGACACGGCCGGTGTCCGCCGCCGTGGCAACCATCAGGCGGTGGGGGCCGTCTACAGGGTGGGAGAGCAGCCAGGGGCGTCGCTCCGCCGGAGTGAACGGAGTGATGTCGAACGTGACGGCCGTCTCACGTACGTAGTGGTTGTAGAGCTCGGTGAGGGCCCCGAGGTCTCCCTCGGTCCCCGGCCTGACCTGCACCTCCGCCTGATCGGACGGCATCGCACCTCCCCGCGTGGCCGGACAGGGTACTGCATGATCAGAAAAATCGGGGGGCGGGTTGGGAATTCTGTCCGGATTCCAGTCGTTGTTTCCTACGGATGCGGGCACCCGACCAGAGTCCGGAAGAGACCCTGAAGACCGTGCCGAGTGTCCGCAGGACCACCCGCTGACCTCACCATCGCAAGGGAGCACGCATGGCAACCCGTGCCGTCGCCCGTCGTCAGTCCGCCTCCGGCGAGACGGTCGACTCGGCAAGCAGTGTTCGCGCCCATGGCGGCGAGATCGCCGACCGCGACCTGGTCGGCATGTACCTCGACGAGATCGCGCGCACGCCCCTGCTCGACGCCGCCAAGGAAGTCGAGCTGTCCCAAATCATCGAAGCGGGTGTGTTCGCACGCCAGATCCTCGACGGCGTCGAGGAGAACAAGGCCGGAGCCACCCCCGAGGAGCTTCAGGCCCTGGTCGACGACAGCGAGCGGGCGAAGGACATCTTCATCCGCTCCAACCTCCGGCTGGTCGTCGCCGTCGCCCGCCGCTACCCGCGCAGCGGCCTGCCGCTGCTCGACCTGATCCAGGAGGGCAACGCCGGCCTGGTGCGCGCGGTGGAGAAGTTCGACTACCGCAAGGGCTTCAAGTTCTCCACGTACGCCACCTGGTGGATCCGTCAGGCCATCACCCGCTCGATAGCCGACCAGTCGCGCACCATCCGGCTGCCCGTCCACCTGGTGGAGGAGCTGGGCCGCATCCGGCGCGTGCAGCGCGAGTTCAACCGCGAGCACGGCCGTGACGCGGAGCCCGCGGAGATCGCCGCCGAGCTCGGCTCCACCCCGGAGCGCGTCACCGACGTCCTGGACTGGGCCCGCGACCCGGTGTCGCTGAACATGTCGGTGGACGACGAGGGCGAGACCCAGTTCGGCGACCTCCTGGAGGACACCTCCGCGGTGTCGCCGGAGCAGTCCGTGATGACGCTGCTGCGCAGCGAGGAACTGGACGACCTGATCGGCCGCCTCGACCAGCGCACGGCCTCCATCATCAAGATGCGCTACGGCATCGAGGACGGCCGGGAGCGCACCCTGACGGAGGTCGGCAAGGAACACGGCCTGACCCGCGAGCGCATCCGCCAGATCGAGAAGCACGCGCTGCTGGAGCTGAAGAAGCTGGCCCGCAGCACCGGGTTCGACGCGGCGGCGTGACGTGAGGTCCGCCGTCGCCCGGCGGGGCGGCCGGGTCCCGCGCAGTCGCGTGAGAGCCCGGGGCCGCGTGCGCCGGGTGGCGGAAGACCGCGCAAACATGGCCGTACCCCGCCGCTTCAACCCGCTGGGGCCAGGGAACAAGACTTCCGAACCCAGCAGTTCGGCCCACGGGGCCTGAAGCCCCGTGCGGACCCGTATGCCACGTCCCGACGCACAACCCCCCCCGGCGCCGGGACTTCCCAGGCCGGGTCCGGCGCCTGTCCCCCCGGGCGCCGGGCCCGGCTTTTTCCTGCCGTCCCCCGGGCGCGGGGCCCGGTTCTTTCCTGCCGTCCCCGGGGAGCGGGGCACGGTTTTCAGTGCCGTCCCTCGGGCGCGGGAACGGGCCTTTCCCGCCGTGCGCACAGCGGGCCACCCCGAACCTGAACCCCGGGGTGGCCCGCCAGATGGCAGATTGTGCCACATGGGCATAGCCTGCCGAACGTGAGCAGTGCCACCCCGACGCCCCCGTCACCGTTCCCCGAAGACCCCACGGCCGACGGCTCGTTGACCGAGCGGCGCAAGGCGCGGACCCGCACGCACATCGCCCGCACCGCGGCCGCCCTCTTCGTCCGGCAGGGCCTGCGGGCCACCCGCGCCGAGGACATCGCCCAGGCGGCCGGCGTCGCCCCGCGCACCTTCTACCGCTACTTCGCCACCAAGGAAGAGGCCATCGGCCCCCTCTACGCCACCGGCGCCCGGCGCTGGGTGGACGCCGTGCGCACCGCACCCGCCGGGACGCCGCTGCCCCAAGTCCTCGAGGACACCGCCCGGCACACCCTCACACCGGGCCTCGGCGTGGCGGAGGAGTCCTGGAACTGGGTACGCACCCTGATCCGGCTCGCCGCCGACCACCCCGCACTGGGCCGGGTGTGGGCGGAGGCCTGCCGGAGCGGCGAGCGGGACCTGGCCGAGGCGCTGGCGTGGCGGCTGACCGGCGACGCCGCCCTGCGGCAGGGCGACGCCGCCCCCCAACCGGGCGACGTCGCCGCCCGCAGCCGGCTGAACTTCGCCGCGGCCGTCGCGAGCGCGGCCGTCCGCACGGCCATGGAGAGCTGGGCGGCCGGCGAGGGCCCCGCCGACGGCCCCGAGGGCCCGGCGGAACTGGCGGCGGCCAACCTCGCCGCGCTACGGGACTTCCCCTGGGACGAGGCGGCGCCGACGAGCGGCTGAGCCTCGGCCGTTCGCTCGCCTCGGCCGTACCTCCGCCGTCCGCCGTACCTCCGTCGTCCGCCGTTCACCCGTCGTCGCCCGCCGCCCGCGTCAGCCGGTCGCCCAGCACGCGCACCGCCTCCACGAGTTCCGCCGGCTCCTGCACGGTGAAGTCGTACCCCAGCATGGCCAGCCGGACCGCCAACCAGTCCTTGGGATCACTCACCGTCGCCCGCAGCCGGCAACTCCCCTCGTCCAGCGGCTCGGGCGCGCCCATCCAGTGCGGCAGCCGCGCGGCCACCGTCGCCGCGGGCGCGGCGAAGGTGACGACGACGTCGTACGACCCCTGCGCCCGGTACATGGAGCGGCGCAGGTACTCCGCGGCGCTCCCCGTAGGCAGCTCCCTCGGCGTGAACCGGGCCCCGGTCGCGAAGGGGTCACTCACCCGGTCGACGCGGAAGGTGCGCCAGTCCTCGCGGTCGAGGTCGTACGCCACCAGGTACCAGCGCCGTCCCGTCGACACCAGCCGGTACGGCTCCGTCAGGCGCCGCGACCCGGTGCCGTCGGCCGCCCGGTACGCGAACCGCAGCCGTTCGTGCCCGGCCACCGTGGACGCCATGACGGTGAGCGTCTCCGGAGCGATGGTGGCCCCGTCACCGCTGGTCAGCGGGGTGGTCGCGGCCTGGAGCGTGCTGACGCGGTGGCGCAGCCTGCCCGGCAGCACCTGCTCCAGCTTCGCCAGCGCCCGCACCGACGCCTCGTCCACGCCCTCCAGCGCGTGCCCGGCGCCGGCCCGCAGCCCGACCGCGATGGCCACCGCCTCCTCGTCGTCCAGCACCAGCGGCGGCATCGCCTTCCCGGCGACGAGACGGTAACCGCCGTCCGAACCCATCGTCGCCTGCACGGGATAGCCGAGGTCCCGCAGTCGCTCGACGTCCCGCCGGACCGTGCGCCGGGAGACCCCGAGCCGGTCGGCGAGCTCGCCGCCGGGCCACTCGCGGGGCGTCTGGAGGAGGGACAGGAGCTGCAGCAGCCGAGCCGGGGTGTCCGTCGTCATGGGAACGAGGATGCCCCACCACTAGGACGCGATCTGACCTACTCGTCTCATACGTTGCGGGACATGCACTCCACCGACACCTCACAAGCGCCGGCGCCGCAGGCCGCCGAGGGCGACCGACGCCGCTGGTTCGCCCTGGCCATCGTGATGACCGCCGCGTTCATGGACCTCGTCGACGTCACCATCGTCAACATCGCCGTCCCCTCGATCCAGCGCGACGAGGGCGCCACCTTCAGCCAGATCCAGTGGATCACCGCCGGCTACGCGCTCGCCTTCGCCGCCGGACTGGTCACCGGCGGGCGGCTCGGCGACATCCACGGCCGCAAGCGGATCTTCCTCCTCGGCATCGGCGGCTTCACCCTCGCCTCGGCCCTGTGCGGCTTCGCGGTGAACCCCGAGATGCTCGTCGCCTCCCGCATCCTGCAAGGTGCCATGGCCGCGCTGATGGTGCCGCAGGTGCTCTCCATCGTCCACGCGACCTTCCCCGCGCACGAACGCGGCAAGGTCTTCGGCCTGTTCGGCGCGATCGTCGGCCTGGGCGCGGTGTCCGGACCGCTGCTCGGCGCGCTGCTCACCGAGTGGAACCTCTTCGGCCTGGAGTGGCGGCCCATCTTCCTGATCAACCTGCCGGTCGGCATCGCCGCCCTCGTCCTCGGCAGCCGCTTCATCACCGAGTCGAAGGCGCCGCGCGCCCTGAAACTCGACCTCGCGGGCGTCGCCCTGGTCACCCTGGCCCTGCTCATGCTGCTCTACCCGCTCACCCGCGGCCGTGAGCTGGGCTGGCCGGCGTGGGGGTACGTGTCGATGGCCGGCGCGGTCGTGGTGTTCGCGGCGCTGGTGGCGTACGAGCGGGCCAAGGGCGCCCGGGACGGCTCCCCGCTGATCGAGCTGTCGCTGTTCCGCGTGAAGAGCTTCGCGGCGGGCATCGCCGTGCAGACGGTGTTCGGCGTCGGCCTCGGCGTGTTCTTCCTGGTCTGGACGCTGTACATGCAGGTCGGCCTGGGCTGGAGCGCGCTGCGGGCCGGCCTGACCGGGGTGCCGTTCTCCGTCGCGGTGTCGGCGGCGGCCGGGATGTCGGTGCAGTTGCTGGTGCCGCGCTTCGGACGCAAGGTGCTCCAGGCGGGTGCCCTGGTGATGGCGGCCGGCGTGCTGATCTACCTGCTGGAGGCCGAGCGGTACGGCCTCGGCATCACCTCCTGGCAGATGGTGCTCCCGCTGGTCGTCATGGGTGCCGGCATGGGCCTGATCGTGGCGCCGCTGACGGACGCGGTGCTGTCCGAGGTGCCGCGCGAGCACGCCGGGTCGGCGTCCGGACTCATCAACACCGTGCAGCAGATGGGGCACGCGCTGGGCCTCGGCCTGGTGTCGGTGGTGTTCTTCGGCGTGATCGACCACCGGCTCACGGACCGGGCCGCGCCGGCCGAGGTGGGCCGGGCCTTCGTCGACGGCTTCACCCACGCGCTGGGCTGGGTGGCCGGAGTGCTCATCGTGATCTTCCTGCTGATGTACGCGCTGCCCAAGCGTCCGGCGCAGCACGTCGAGGGCGCCGGACCGGAGGGGACTCCGGTGACGGGGGAGACGCCGGAGAAGAAGGCGGAGCTGGTCCCCTGACGGGACGCACGCGAGGCATGGCAGGCATGGCAGGCCCGGAAGGCCCGGCACTCGGGGAGTGCCGGGCCTTCGGTGCGTCGGGCGGGTGGTGCGGGATGTGTGAGCGGCGCGGACCCGTGAGCGGCGCGGACCTGTGAGCGGCGCGGACCTGTGAGCGGTGTCCGGTCGGGACGAAAAGCAGACACAATCGGAAGCCCGGTCATGCCCGTATGCAGGCCTCGGGTGTTTACTTTACGGACATCCCGTCGTAGCCTCCCAGCGAAAGTCACACGTTCGGACACCGGTGGCGTCGTGGCGCCGACGGCGCCGGGGCACCGACGACGTCGGAGTCCGACGGCACGGACGGAACCGGGAGGCAGGCGGACATGTACGCACCGGAACGGCAGCAGGAGATCCTGCGCCTCGCCCGCGACAGCGGACGCGTGGACGTGGTCTCACTGGCCGAGGAGTTCCAGGTGACCGCCGAGACCATCCGCCGGGACCTCAAGACCCTGGACCGGGCCGGCCTCGTCCGCCGCGTCCACGGCGGCGCCATCCCCGCCGGGCGGCTCGACTTCGAACCCGACCTCGCCGAACGGGAGACCACCGCCGCCGACGAGAAGGACCGCATCGCCCGCGCCGCCCTCGCGGAGGTCCCCGCCGACGGCACGATGATCGTCGACGCCGGTTCCACCGCCGCACGCCTCACCGGCTCCCTCACCGCGGACCTCTCCCTCACCGTCGTCACCCACAGCCTGCCCATCGCCGCCCGCCTGGCCGACCACCCCGGCATCCAGCTGCACCTCGTCGGCGGGCGGGTACGGCACCGCACGCGCGCCGCCGTCGACGCCTGGGCCCTGCGCGCCTACGCCGAGATCCGCGCGGACGTGCTGTTCCTCGCCGCCAACGGCTTCTCCGCCGAGCACGGGCTCACCACCCCCGACCTCGCCGAGGCCGCCGTGAAACGCGCCGCGATGGCAGCCGCCCGACGGGTCGTGCTGCTCGCCGACTCCTCCAAGCACGGCCAGGAACACTTCGCCCGCTTCGGCGGCCTCGACGACGTCGACCTGCTGATCACCGACACCGGACTGAGCCCGCAGGACGCCGCCGCCATCGAGAACGCCGGCACGGAAGTGGTGCGCGCATGATCGTCACCGTCACCCCCAACCCGTCCCTGGACCGCACCTACGAGGTGCCGTCCCTGGACCGCGGCGAGGTCGTCCGCGCCACCGGCGAACGCGTCGACCCCGGCGGCAAGGGCGTCAACGTCTCACGCGCCGTGGCCGCCGCCGGCCGCCGCACCGTGGCCGTCCTGCCGCTCGGCGGCGCACCCGGCGCCCTGGTCGCCGACCTGCTCGACGCCCAGGGCATCCAGGTGGCCCCCGTCCCCGTCACCGGCGCCACCCGCTCCAACATCGCCCTCGCCGAGGCGGACGGTGTCCTCACGAAGATCAACGCTCCGGGCCCCGAACTCACCCCCGCCGAACAGGAACTCCTCCTCGACACCGTCCGCCGCCACGCCCCCGGCGCCGACTGGATCGTGTGCTGCGGCAGCCTCCCCCGCGGCCTCACCCCCTCCTGGTACGCCGAACTCGTCGCCCGGGTGCACGCCGCCGGCCCGCGCATCGCCCTCGACACCTCCGGCCCCGCGCTGCTCGCCGCCCTGCGCGAACACCCGGACGTCGTCAAACCCAACGCCGAGGAACTCGCCGAAGCCGTAGGACGCCCCCTCACCACCGTCGGCGACGCCCTGAAAGCCGCGGAGGACCTGCGCGAGACCGGCGCCCGCGCCGTCCTCGCCAGCCTCGGCGCCGACGGGCAGCTCCTCGTCGACGACGACGGCGCCTGGTACGGCACCGCCCCCGTGGACGCCGTCCGCAGCAACGTCGGCGCCGGCGACTCCTCGCTCGCCGGGTTCCTCGTCGCCGGCGGACGCGGCCCGACGGCGCTCGCCTCCGCCGTCGCCCACGGAGCGGCGGCCGTACGCCTGCCGGGCAGCGTCATGCCCTCCCCGGCCGACCTCGACCCGGCCGCCGTGACGGTCACCGCCGACGTGCCCGTCGACCGTCCCCTGACCGTCTGCTGACCGGAGCGGCGCCCTCATGACCCCTTCGGCCCCCGCCGACGTTCCCGAGCTCCCCCGTCCCCCTCTCGTCCCCACCCCCGCCCACCCCGCAGTACGGGCGATACGCGTGCGAAGGAGCCCGCGATGAGCGACACGATCACCGCGGACCTGGTCGACCTCGACCTGTCCGCCGACACCAAGGAAGCGGCGACACGCGCCCTCGCCGGGCGCATGGCGGCCCACGGCCGGGTGACCGACCTGGAGGGTTTCCTGGCCGACGTCGCCGTCCGCGAGGCCCAGATGCCCACCGGCCTCGACGGCGGCATCGGCATCCCGCACTGCCGCAGCGAACACGTCACCGAGCCCACCCTCGCCTTCGGCCGCAGCACCGCCGGGATCGACTTCGGCGCCGCCGACGGGCCCGCCGACCTGATCTTCCTCATCGCCGCCCCGGCCGGCGCGGACGACGCCCACCTCACGATCCTTTCCGCACTGGCCCGCCGCCTCATGAACACCGGGTTCACCGACGCCCTCCGCTCGGCCACCGACGCGGAGACCACGGCGGCGCTGATCCGGGGCGAGGAGACGGCGGCCGGCGCGGACCCCGCCGACCCTGCTGACTCCGCCGGCCCGGCCACCTCCGCCGACCCCGCTGGCCCCGCCACCTCCGCCGCGTCCGGTGAGGACCGCCCCTTCCGGATCGTGGCCGTCACCTCCTGCCCCACCGGTATCGCCCACACCTACATGGCGGCCGAGTCGCTGGAGAACGCCGGACACGAGGCGGGCGTCGAGGTCGTCGTCGAGACCCAGGGCTCCGCAGGCTTCACCCGGCTCGACCCGGCCGTGATCGACGCGGCGGACGCCGTGATCCTCGCCCACGACGTCCCCGTACGGGAGAAGGAACGCTTCGCCGGCAAGCCCACCGTCGACACCGGCGTCAAGGCGGCCATCAACCGGCCCGCCGCACTGATCACCGAAGTGAGAGCCAAGGCGGAACGCGGCGAGACCACCACCGCCGCCGCCCCGTCCGGCGGGACACCCGTCGAACGCACCGGCGCCAACGGCGAGGGCTACGGCACCAAGCTGCGCACCTGGCTGATGTCCGGCGTCAGCTACATGGTCCCGTTCGTCGCGGCGGGCGGTCTGCTGATCGCCCTCGGCTTCGCGATCGGCGGCTACGAGATCAACGAGGCGCCTTCGGTCATGGACCACTTCGTGTGGACCCAGGCCGACAGCTGGGGCGCGCTGCTCTTCCAGATCGGCGGCGTCGCCTTCGGCTTCCTGGTCCCCGTCCTCGCCGGTTACATCGCCTACGGCATGGCCGACCGCCCCGGCCTCGTACCCGGCTTCGTCGGCGGCGCCATCTCCCTCACCGTCAACGCCGGATTCCTCGGCGGTCTCGCGGCCGGTCTCATCGCCGGCGGCGTGGTGCTCGCCGTCCAGAGGGTGCGGATCCCGGCGGCACTGCGCGGCATCATGCCGGTGGTGGTGATCCCGCTGATCTCCTCGGCGGTCGTCGGCTTCCTGATGTTCGTCGTCATCGGCAAGCCCATCGCCGAGGCCCAGAAGGGCATGACCGACTGGCTGAACGGCCTGACCGGCACCAACGCCGTCCTGCTGGGCGCCCTCCTCGGCCTGATGATGTGCTTCGACCTCGGCGGACCCGTCAACAAGGTCGCCTACACCTTCGCCACCGCCGGCATCGCCGTCGCGAGCCCCAGCGACTCGGCGATGAAGGTCATGGCCGCCGTCATGGCGGCCGGCATGGTGCCGCCGCTGGCGATGGCCCTGGCCACCAGCGTGCGCGGGCGGCTGTTCAACCGCGCCGAGCGCGAGAACGGCAAGGCCGCCTGGGTCCTCGGTGCCTCCTTCATCTCCGAGGGAGCCATCCCGTTCGCCGCCGCCGACCCCCTGCGCGTGATCCCCGCCTCGATGGCCGGCGGCGCGGTCACCGGCGCCCTGTCGATGGCGTTCGGCGCCACCCTGCGCGCACCCCACGGCGGCATCTTCGTGGTGCCGCTGATCGGCAACCCGCTCCTCTACCTCGTCGCCATCGCCGCGGGCGTCTGCGTCACGACCGCCCTGGTGATCGTCCTCAAGGGACTCCGCCGCACGGCCCCCGTCGGCCCGGCGACGAGTGAGCAGGCCACGGCGGCACCGGCGCGCGGCAAGGAAGCGGTCGCCGCACAGCCGTTGTGACGATGCGTCCGTTTGGGGGTGTGTGGGCAGTTCATGCCTAGTGCGATATAGATCACGATCGTCACGGTCCGGGGTACAGGGCCCCGGACCGTGGTGTGTACTGGGGCGCATGGCTGAGCACGAGACCCTCTCGCGGACGACGGGTGCCACCGTCCTCGCCCTGGTGGCTGTGGCCTGCGCGGCAGGCATCGCCGACGCCCTGCGGCGGCGCGTACGGATCCGCAGGCGCACGCGGGACCACTTTGGGGCCGGGACCACCGCGGCCCACACCCATCACAGCGCCCACACCCATCACCATCACAACGCCCCCACCATCCCCCGCCAGCGGGCCGCCGGCCCCCGTGCGGAGACGGTACGACTCACGGAGGCGGAGCGCGACGCGTTCGCCGTCCTGGTGCGACGCCTCGCCGAAGGGGACTAACCCCTCCGCGGTTCTCGGCGCCCGTGACGCGTCACCCTCCGCGGACCTGGGCGTTCGGTGATTCCACGCCCCGCGCGGGAGTCAACGGGCCTGCGCGGCCCGGCGTTCCATCGCGCGGCGTGCCGCGTCCTCGCTGGCGTACACCTCGCACATGTGCCGCCCGTCCGGCGTCACCGTGTGCTCGACCTCCCACAGGGAGACCTCTCCACCGTCATCCAGCAGGAACGCGTGCTCGTAGAGCGAGAAGCACAACGCCGCGCGCCCGGCCCGGGACGGACGGCCGAAGGCCTGGGTGATGCGGTGCGCGCACGCCGTGGCCAGCAGCGCCGCCGTCTCGTCGTCCGGCCGGTCCGTGTTCTCCGCCCGGCGCAGTAAGCGGCGGGCGTGGTCCGGGGAATCGTCCGGCACGTACACATGCCGCAGCGCCGGGGCCGGGAACGCCGCCGCCGTCACCGGCAGTTCGAAATCCGGGGCCTCCGGCGGCAACGGCAGCCGCGCCGTCGCCGTACGCAGCTCCTCCTCGTCCACGTACACCTCGTGCTGCGGCTCGCTGCCCGGGGCCGTGTTGTGCACCAGCTCCCACAGCGTGAGCGCCGAACCGTCGGCCAGCAGCCACGTGTGCCGGTACGTCTCCCGGTGCAGCCCCGCGCTGTGATGCGCCGAATGCAGGGAACCGTCGTGCGCCAGGGCGCAGTCCAGTCGGCGGATCGTGTCGTCCGGCAGCTCGAAGGAGTTCAGGGCACGGCCCAGGAGGCGCGCGAGATGCTCCTCCGGTGATTCGGACGAGTCAGGTGGTTCGCACGCTGCCGTCTCGTACGGAACGCTCAAGGTTTCTCCCGGCGTTGCTGCATGTCACCTTGTGGGTGCATACCGTAGCCCCTCGGCCGGACATCATGTCCGGGAACCGAGAAAACGTATGCCCGGAGGACGAGCGGACCACACGAGAAGTTCCCGACACGGCCCGCCCGGACGTGAGTTGTTGCTGGTCAAACGGTACATCCGAGTGCGCTCGGGCGGAGAGGCAAGCCGTTGCGCGACGGGCTCTCGCACGCCGGGGGCCCCGCCCCCCTCCCTCCCCCTCCCCACCCCCCGTCCTCCCTCAACGCCCCCCGTACAGCTCCCCGTACGACGGCCACGCGCCGCCCGGGCCGTCCACCGGGTCGGCGGTGCGCACCGCGCGGACGATCGACCGGGTCACCAGGTCCGCGCCCGCCGCGAGGACCTCGTTCAGGGCGAGCGGGTCCGCGGCATCCAGCGCACGCGTGCCCGTGGCCAGGGTGAAGACGGTGTCGCCGTCGTTCAGCAGATGCACCGGTCGGACGGCCCGCGCGATGCCGTCGTGCGCGGTGCCCGCCAGTTTCTGCGCCTGCGCCCGGGTCAGGCCGGCGTCCGTGGCGACCACGGCCAGCGTGGTGTTCATCGGGGGAGGGGCGTTGCGCTCGGCCGTCTCCGCCAGCCGCCGCAGCGCCGCCTCGTGCACCTCCGGATCCGGCAGCCGACGCCGGCCCTCGAAGAACTCCCCGTACGGCACCCCCGTCTCCGGGTCCACCGCCGAACCCACCGCGTTGGCCACCACCAGGGCTGCCACCGTCACGCCCGACGGCAGCACCGTGCTCGCCGAACCGACCCCGCCCTTCACCTGGCCCAGCACGGCGCCCGTCCCCGCTCCCACACAGCCCTGCGGCACCGGGGCGCCGAGGTCGGTCGCGGCGGCCGCCTCGACCGCCTCGCGGCCGAGGGCGGCGTCCGGCCGGGCCCGGAAGTCACCGCCGCGGCCCAGGTCGAAGACGCAGGCCGCCGGTACCACCGGCACGACGTGCGTGGGCTCCGGCCCGACCCGCACCCCGCGGCCCCGCTCCTCCAGCCACGCCATCACCCCGGACGCTGCGTCCAGCCCGTAGGCGCTGCCCCCGGTGAGGACGACCGCCTCGACCCGCTGGACCAGGTTGCGCGGATCGAGTGCGTCGGTCTCCTTCGTCCCGGGGCCGCCGCCGCGCACGTCCACCGCGGCGACCGCCCCGCCCTCGGGCGCCAGCACCACCGTGGTCCCGGTGAGCCATCCGTCACCGGTCCGCGTCGCGTGTCCCACGCGCAGGCCGGCCACATCCGTCAGAGCGTCAGCGTTCATGCGGCCAAGCTTGCCCCGACGCACCCGGCCGTACCCTGGACACATGAGTACCGCCCCCGAGCCCCGGCCGCGCGAGCCCAAGCCCGCGATGGTCTTCGACGACCCGCTGGACCAGCAGTCCTCCGACGACACGGACCGCGGATGGGGCGAGCGCCCGTCCGGCGACAGCGCCGCCGACCTGAAGCGCTTCCTCGACGAGAAGCCGCCCCACCACATCTGACCGGGCGGACACCTTCGGCCTCGTGGCGAACCGCGAGGCCACGGCTCCCGACCGTGGTGACGGGCACCGTGCGTGCGGGCGGTGGCCGCCGCCTGACGACCGGACCGCGTGACTGGGCCGGAGTCCCCGCCGGAACCGGGTGGTCAGCACGGGGCTCATGGTGCCGAGCCCTGTCCGCTCCGATGACGTGACCGACCCGGTGCCACCGTGGTCCGTGCTCTCGCAGCCGCCTGGCACATACGGCTCGCGACACCGGCCCGAAGGGGGCACCCTCCCGTAGCGGTGCCGGTCTTCCGGGCCGTGCACGACCGACAAAGCCTCCTGCACGGACGACACGGTCCGCAGCCCGTCGCGAACTTAGTTTCATGGCCGAGCCAGGAACTGAGACGACGTCACCCAAGGGGAAGGTCGCATCGTGCAAGGAGTAATGACGGGACGCCGGACCCGGTTCGGCGTGCTGGGAGCCGCGGTGCTCTTCCTCGCCGCCGGCCTGACGGCCAGCCCGGTGATGACCGCGCCGGCCCACGCCGCCTACGGCCCGTGCGACACGGCGGTCAAGCGCACCGACGGCGTGGCCGTCAACAACTACTACCGGGTGCCCGCGCGCACCGGTAACGGCCTGAACTGCTACATGCAGTGGCAGACGGGCAGCGAGAACGCGGTGAAGGCGTTGCAGCGGGCCATTCTGCGCTGCTACGGAAGCACTCCCGCCGCCGAGCGCATCCGCTCCAGCGGAGGGGCGGACGGTACGTACGGTGACGGCACGGTGGCAGCCGTCCGGTGGCTCCAGGCCAACCGTCTCGGCGTGAGTGCCGACGGCGTCTACGGGCCGGCGACCCGCGCGGCGATGAAGTGGCCGGACTACTGGCGCGATCCCTCCGACGGGAGCGTCGAATTCATCGACTGCTACAACCCGCCCTTCTGACCGCCCGCCACGGCCGTCCGCCGCGGGGGACGGTTCGTCACGGCGGCCGGCTGTCGGCCGATGGCCGGCCGCCGGCCGGCCGGGCAAGGCCACGATGTCTGTCAGCGCCCGGGGTCGTCCTTCCGCAGGCCGCCGTCGCCCTGCGCGCGCTGGGCCACCAGGGCGTCGCGGATCTCCTTGAGCACCTCCAGCTCGGTGATCTCGACGACCTCGCGGGTGCCCTCCTTCGCCTTCCGCCGGGCCTCCACGCGGGCCAGGTACTTCGCCATGGGCAGCACCATCAGGAAGTAGACGACGGCCGCGGTGATCAGGAACTGCAGCGTCGCGCCGAGCACCGAGCCCCACAGGATCCGCACGCCGGTCGCCGCGTCGCCGGTGCCCTCGCAGGGGCCCTTCAGGCAGGACGTGTAGCTGTCGAGGTCCTGGGTGCCGAAGGCGCCCACCAGCGGGTTGATGATCCCTTCCACGACCGAGTTGACGATGTTGGTGAAGGCGGCACCGATGACGACCGCCACCGCCAGATCGACCACGTTGCCGCGCATCAGGAAGGCCTTGAAGCCTTGCAAGAGGCTCGTCTTCTCCTGGTCGCTCACTGGGGGGCCCCATTTCTTGTCCATACGCTGCGGAAGAAAGCGCTCCGCAACTTACGTGACGACCGCCGCGACCTGTCCAATCGTGTCGAAAGGCGGGACGGGACCCCACGCCCGGGCCGGTGTCCGTCATCCCCCTCACCACAGGGTCACCGCCAGCCGGGCCGTGGCGCTCGCGCCGGCCAGGTCCGCCGCCGTGCCGCGCGGCACCGACAGCACGACCAGGGCCCCGCTGTCGCCGTCGTCGTCCACCGGCTGCGGCACCTCGGTCACCTTGGCGCCGCGCGCCACCACCCGGGCCGCATCGCCGGACACGGTCTCCCCGGCCGAGATCACGTCCACCCGGTCGCCGGGGCGCAGCAACCGGACCGTGGCCGCGTCGGAGATCCGCACCGGCGCCGTGACCGTCGCGCCCGCGCGCGGGGGCCGTGCGGGGCGGTCGCCGTCGGACGCCACGGGCGCTCCGGCCGCCGGGGCACCCGGGGGATGGCCGCGGGACCGGTCGGTGTCCCGGGGGCCCGCCGCCACGAGGGCCGCCGCCGTCACCGCGAGCCCGACCGCCACCGCCCGCCTGCGGTGCCGCATCAGCCGGCCCGCGAGTGGCAGGGAGCCGCGCACCCGGACCGGGGCGAAGTGCGGCACCCCGCAGGGCGCCGGGACGTTCACGCCGGGTGGACGCGGGACGACGGGGGAGGGGGAGAAGGAGGGCGGAGAGAAGGAGGACGACGGGAAGGGCGAGGGGAAGGGCGAGGGGGAGCGACGGGACACGGGATCACCACCTGGGACGAGGACCGGCTTGCGACCCCCACGATGAAGCCCCCGGCGGAATCCCGCCGGTGGCTGTGGAAGCGTCCTGCCCTGTGGAAAACCGGGCCACCCGAACGAGGGTCTCCACCTACCCGCCCTCGCTGCCGCTACCGCTGCCTCTCCCGCTCCTGTTCCCTCTACAACCGTGCCCCGCCTACAACCGTGCCCAGCCTCGCCTCACGGCAGTTCGAAGCCCGGGTCCATCCCGCCCAGCGCCGACGCGCACAGGCAGTCCCGGTCCTCCGTCGCCGGCAGCGCGGCCACCGCGTCGAAGAGCACCCCGCGCAGCCGGTCCACGTTGGCCGCGAAGACCCGCAGCACCTCGTCGTGGGAGACGCCCTCACCCGTCTCGGCGCCGGCGTCGAGGTCGGTGACCAGCGTCATCGAGGTGTAGCAGAGCTCCAGTTCACGGGCGAGGGCCGCCTCGGGGTGACCCGTCATGCCCACCACGGACCAGCCCTGCGCCTGGTGCCACAGCGACTCGGCGCGGGTGGAGAAGCGCGGGCCCTCGACGACGACCAGCGTGCCGCCGTCCACCGCCTCCCAGTCCCGGCCGCGTGCCGCCTTCAGCGCGGACGCCCGCCCGGTGGGGCAGTAGGGGTCGGCCAGGGACACGTGGACCACGTTCGGCACCTTGCCGTCGGGCTGCGGCAGCCCGTCGAAGTAGGTGTTGGCGCGGGACTTCGTGCGGTCAACGAGCTGGTCCGGCACCAGCAGCGTGCCCGGGCCGTACTCGGGGCGCAGCCCGCCCACCGCGCACGGGCCGAGGACCTGGCGCACGCCGACCGAGCGGAGCGCCCACAGGTTGGCGCGGTAGTTGATCCGGTGCGGGGGCAGGTGGTGGCCGCGCCCGTGCCGGGGCAGGAAGGCGACCCGCCGGCCGGCCACCTCGCCGAGGAAGAGGGAGTCACTGGGCGCCCCGTAGGGGGTGTCGACCTGCACCTCGGTCACGTCGTCGAGGAAGGAGTAGAAGCCGGAGCCGCCGATCACACCGATGTCGGCCTTCGCCATGTTCGCCATGCCCCGACCCTAGCCGCACCGGAAACGCCGAGGACCCCGTCGTCGGGGGACGACAGGGTCCTGTAAGACATCAAGAGGCCGTGGGCCCGGGAGCGCGCCCGCCTCGCAGAGGCACCGGCCGCCGCAACGCCGGACCCGCACCCACGCACCGTGAAGCCCACGGAAACGCCGAACCCGGCGGAAACTCAGGACCCGGCGGGGACGGAAGCCGCCCGGCGGCGACGGAAGCCCGGCGGCGACGGAAAACGCGGCCGGGACGGAAGCCCGGCGCCGACGGAAGCCGATCGGGACGGAGAACCCGGCGGGAGCGCCCTACGCGGCCGTCGTGCTCGTGGAGCTGCCCGACGACCCGGACGACGACGCGCTCGAACCGGACGACGTGCTCGACCCGGAGTCCGAGGACGAGGAGCCGGACGACGAGGACCCGGAGGACTTCGACGACGCGGGGGACGAGCTCGACGAGGCGCCACGGCTGTCGTTGCGGTAGAAACCGGAGCCCTTGAAGACGATGCCGACCGCGGAGAACACCTTCTTCAGGCGGCCCTGGCAGTTGGGGCACTCGGTCAGGGCGTCGTCGGTGAACTTCTGCACCGCCTCGAGGCCCTCGCCGCACTCGGTGCACTGGTACTGGTAGGTCGGCACTGTCTTCCTCCTGGCACTCTCACTCAATGAGTGCTAACGACGCTCCATAGTGACGCATTCCGTGGGCCTAGTCCACTGCGACGGGCTCGCGGTGACCCATGCCACGTGCGACCGTACGCCCCCGCGAACCGCCCGCGAGCCGCGAGCGCAGGGCCAGCAGCGTCGCGAAGGCCAGCAGGGTGCCGGTCATCGGCACCAGGAATCCGGCACCGTCCCACAAGCGGTCCTCGAGCTGTCCCGCGACCGTGACGGCGGCGGCCTGGCCGAGCGCGACGGCGCCCGTCAGCCAGGTGAACGCCTCGGTGCGGGCCCCGGCCGGGACCAGGCTCTCCACCAGCGTGTAACCGGTGATCAGCGCAGGCGCGATGCACATGCCGACCAGCAGGCCCAGCGCGGCCAGCAGCAGCGCCGAATGGGCGGTCCACAGGGCGGACGCGGCGAGCGCCAGGGCGGCGTGGGCGAGGACCAGGCGGCGCTGCGGGGAGACCTTCCAGGCGATCGCGCCACAGGCGATGCCGGCGAGCATGTTGCCCGCGGCGAAGACGCCGTAGAGGACGCCGTTCAGGCCCGGTTCGCCGATGGACTCGGTGAACGCGGCCAGTGAGACCTGCATGCCGCCGAAGACGGAACCGATGCCGAGGAACGTCACGATCAGCACCCGCACTCCGGGCACGCGCAGGGCGGACGCGGTCCGTACGCGCGCGTGGCCGTCGCCGGTCGCGGCGACCGGCGGCTGGGTGCCCTTCTGCGCGGCGAACAGCAGGCCGCCGATCAGGGTGAGCGCGGCCTCGGTGACGAGTCCGGCGGCCGGGTCGACCGTCGTGCACAGGGCCGTCGCCAGCAGCGGGCCGACGACGAAGGTGAACTCGTCGGTGACGGACTCGAAGGCGGCCGCGGTCGCCATGAGCGGGGAGCCCTTGAGGCGGACGCCCCAGCGGGCGCGCACCATGGGCCCGACCTGCGGCACCGAGGCCCCGGTGGGCACGGCGGCGGCGAACAGCGCCCACAGGGGGGCGTGCTGGAGGGCCAGGGCGGTGAGGGTGAGTCCGGCCGCCGTGTGCACCAGGACACCGGGCATCAGGACGGCACGCTGCCCGTGGCGGTCGGCGAGCCTGCCGCTCCAGGGGGCGAACAGCGCCATGGAGACGCCGGTGACGGCGGCGACGGCGCCGGCCGCGCCGTAGGAGCCGGTGGTGTGCTGGACGAGCAGCACGATGGAGAGGGTGAGCATGGCGAACGGCTGGCGTGCCGCGAAGCCGGGGAGCAGGAACGTCCACGCGCCGCGCGTGCGCAGCAGTCGGCCGTATCCCGGTCGGGAGGTGGCCGCCGAGTCCTTCGACGTGGTGACCGTGGATGCCACGGCCCGTGCCTTTCCGCCACCTGGTAGCGCCCCGCGCGAAGTCGCACGGGCACGCCGAGAGCTGTCCTCTTGCGCTGACTGCGGTAGATACCGGCGCCACAGCTCAGGGCGCCCGGCCGCCATACGGTCGCGCCAGCTCTGCGTCAGGCAGAGTTGGTTCGATCTGGGGTCGCTTCATGATACAGGGGACCGGCCGTGCCTACGCCTGTGAAAGTGAGCACCTTCTCAGCGTCCGGCCTGCGATCCGTCGGTGCCCAGCCAGCCGGCCAGCTTGCCGCCCCGGGCGACCGCGCGCAGCCGCCGCTCCGTCGCGTCCCGTACCGGGTCGGTGGCGACGACGAGGAGTTCGTCCCCGCGGCGCAGCATCGTCTGCGGCAGCGGTACGAAGGACGTGTCGTCGCGTACGACGAGGGTGACGGCGGATCCGGTCGGCAGCCGCAGTTCGCCGACCTCGACGCCGTGCATCCGCGACCCGGCGGGCACGGTGACCGACAGCAGGTGTCCGCGCAGCCGCTCCAGGGGCGCCGACTCGACGCCGAGGTCGGCGGCGCCGGAGTCCCCGAGCCGGAGCACGCGGGCCAGCCAGGGCAGCGTCGGGCCCTGGACGAGGGTGTAGACGACGACCAGCAGGAAGACGATGTTGAAGATCCGCTCGCTGGCCTCGACGCCCTGCACCATCGGGATGGTCGCCAGGACGATGGGCACGGCGCCGCGCAGTCCCGCCCAGGACATCAGCGTCTGCTCCTGCCAGGACACCCGGAACGGCAGCAGGCACACGATCACGCTGAGCGGGCGGGCCACCATGGTGAGTACGAGTCCGACCACCAGCGCGGGCACGATGTCGTCGCCGAGTTCGTGCGGGGTGACCAGCAGGCCGAGCAGCACGAACATGCCGATCTGGGCGAGCCAGCCGAGTCCTTCGGCGAAACCGCGGGTGGCGGGCCAGTGCGGCAGCTTGGCGTTGCCGAGCAGCATGGAGGCGAGGTAGACGGCGAGGAATCCGCTGCCGTGGGCGAGCGCGCCGGCCGCGTAGGCGGTCACCGCGATGGCCATGACGGCGATCGGGTAGAGGCCGGAGGCGGGCAGCGCCACGTGCCGCAGACCCAGGGCGCCGAGCCAGCCGACGGCGAGGCCGATGGCGGCGCCGAGGGCCAGCTCCAGGACTATCTCGCCGATCAGCACGTACCAGTGCTCCACCGGACCGGCCGTGGAGAAGGCCACCACCAGGATGACGACGGGGGCGTCGTTGAAGCCGGACTCCGCTTCGAGGGTGCCCCGCACCCGTGACGGGAGCGGCACCTTGCGCAGCACCGAGAAGACGGCCGCCGCGTCCGTCGAGGACACCACCGCGCCGATGATCAGCGCCTGCCGCCACTCCAGCCCGATCAGCAGGTGCGCCGCCGTCGCGGTCACCCCGACGCTCACCGCGACGCCGGCCAGCGCGAGCGCGGAGGCGGCGGGCAGCACCGGTCTGATCTCGGTCCACTTCGTCCCCAGACCGCCCTCGGCGAGGATCACGACCAGGGCGGCGTACCCGATGACCTGGGTCAGTTCGGCGTTGTCGAACTGGACGTCACCGATGCCGTCCTGTCCGATGGCGATGCCGATGCCCAGGTAGACAAGCAGGCTGGGGAGCCCGCTGCGCGAGGAGATCCGGACCGCCGCGACGGCGACGAGCAGGACGATCGCACAGACGAGCAGGAGCTGGTTGAGGTGGTGGACAGTCAGCGGCGTTCCCTTCCCCGACTCAGGCGCACCCGCGCGTGAGCTCATGTCCACCGCGGGCGATGCGACCGCTTTACCGCTGAACCGCTTCGTTTGTCACGGCGAACTACTTCGTTACCTTACCTAACTCTTGACGCGTTCTTGACGCGAAGCACGGCATGATCGAACGTCCGTCCGGGCTGGTTCCCGACTCCGCGTCAAGGGGCGCCGGGCCCTGCGCCTATCGTTGCTCCAGCGCTCAGTTAAAAGCACAGCCCGACCTGCCGCTCGCGTTAGGACAGCAAGGACAGCGATGCCCACCGACACCACCGCCGCCCCAACGGGTCAGCAGGCCGCCGGCACGTCCGGCAGGAAGAAGGGGCGCAAAGGCCGTCTCCTCGTGCTCGTCCTGGTGCTGGCCCTGATCGGAGGCGTCGCCTACGGGGCGTACTGGTCCATCAGTACCGTGCGCGCCTCCTTCCCGCAGACCAAGGGCTCGATCACCCTCGACGGCCTCTCGGGCCCCGTCGACGTCAAACGTGACGGCTACGGCATCCCGCAGCTCTACGCCTCCTCCGACGAGGACCTGTTCATGGCGCAGGGCTACGTCCAGGCGCAGGACCGGTTCTACGAGATGGACGTGCGCCGGCACATGACGTCCGGCCGCCTCTCGGAGATGTTCGGTTCCGGCCAGGTCGACAACGACGCCTTCCTGCGCACCCTCGGCTGGGACCGGATCGCGAAGCGCGAGTACGAGGAGAAGCTCTCCCCCGCCACCAAGAAGTACCTCCAGGCGTACGCCAAGGGCGTCAACGCCTACCTGGAGGGCAAGGAGGGCAAGGAGATCTCCCTGGAGTACGCGGCGCTGGGCTTCGAGAACGACTACACCCCGGGCGCGTGGACGCCGGTCGACTCGGTGTCCTGGCTGAAGGCGATGGCCTGGGACCTGCGCGGCAACATGCAGGACGAGATCGACCGGGCGCTGATGACCAGCCGCCTCGGCCCGAAGCAGATCGCCGACCTGTACCCGGAATACCCGTACGCCCGGAACAAGCCGATCGTGCAGGAGGGCGGCTACGACGAGGGCAGCGGCGAGTACGAGCAGGGTGAGGGCGGCTCGGGTTCCGGTGACGGCTCCGGCTCCGGGGACGGCTCCGGCTCCGAGCTCGACAACGGCACCGGCACCGGCACGGGGGACGGCAGCGGGGACGGCACCGGCACCGGGGGCTCGGGCGCCGAGACCCAGCTGGCGGGTCTGCAGCAGGTGCTGCAGGACCTCCCCACCGCCGTCGGCATCAACGGCGACGGCATCGGCTCCAACTCCTGGGTGGTCGCGGGCGAGCACACCGTCTCCGGCAAGCCGCTACTGGCCAACGACCCGCACCTGTCGGCCTCGCTCCCGTCCGTCTGGTACCAGATGGGCCTGCACTGCCGCAGCGTCTCCGACAAGTGCCGCTACGACGTCACCGGTTACACCTTCGCGGGCATGCCCGGCGTGGTCATCGGCCACAACCAGGACATCGCCTGGGGCCTGACCAACTCCGGCGTCGACGTCACCGACCTGTACCTGGAGAAGATCACCGGCGACGGCTACCAGTACGACGGCAAGGTGGTGCCGTTCGAGACGCGCGAGGAGACCATCAAGGTCGCCGGCGGCGCCTCGCGGAAGATCGTCATCCGTGAGACGAACAACGGCCCGCTGCTGTCGGACCGTTCGGACGAGCTGGTGAAGACCGGCAAGAAGGCCGCCGTCGAGAGCGCCGCCCCCGACCGGGGCGAGGGCTACGCGGTCGCGCTGCGCTGGACCGCCCTGGACCCCGGCCGCACCATGGACGCCGTGTTCGCGATCAACCGCGCCAAGGACTGGGGTGACTTCCGCGAGGCGGCCGAGCTGTTCGAGGTGCCCTCGCAGAACCTCGTCTACGCGGACACCGACGGCAACATCGGCTACACCCTGCCCGGCAGGATCCCGACGCGCGCGAAGGGCCACGACGGTTCGCTGCCCGCCCCCGGCTGGGACCCCGGCCACGAGTGGAAGGGCTGGGTCGGTCAGGACGAACTGCCCTACGAGTACAACCCGGAGCGCGGCTACATCGTCACCGCCAACCAGGCCGTCGTCGGCAAGGACTACCCGTACACGCTGACCACGGACTGGGGCTACGGCGCCCGGAGCCAGCGGATCAACGACCTGATCCAGTCGAAGATCAAGGACGGCGGGAAGATCTCCACCGACGACATGCGGCAGATGCAGCTGGACAACTCCAGCTCCATCGCCAAGCTGCTGGTGCCCGAACTGCTGAAGATCGACGTCGGCGACGAGCACGTGCGCGAGGCGCAGAAGCTGCTGGAGGGCTGGGACTACACCCAGGACGCCGACTCGGCGGCCGCCGCCTACTTCAACGCCGTCTGGCGCAACATCCTCAAGCTGTCCTTCGGCCACAAGCTGCCCAAGGAAGTGCGGGTGGAGGGCCAGTGCGTGTGGGTCGACCCGGTCAACACCACCGGCCCGGCCGACAAGGCGGGCAAGGTCCGCGAGTGCGGCCAGCGCTCCGCGAGCCAGGCGCAGCCCGACGGCGGCGACCGCTGGTTCGAGGTGGTCCGCCGGCTGATGGCCGACGAGGACAGCGAGTGGTGGACCACGCCCAAGCGCGGCACCCGTCCCGCCGCCGACAACCGTGACGAGCTGTTCAAGCGGGCCCTGATCGACGCCCGCTGGGAGCTGACCGCCAAGCTCGGCAAGGACATCGACAGCTGGAGCTGGGGCCGGCTGCACCGGCTGTTCCTGAAGAACCAGACCCTCGGCACCGAGGGCCCCGGCTTCCTGCAGTACGCGCTCAACCGCGGCCCGTGGAAGCTCGGCGGCGGCGAGGCCACCGTCAACGCGACCGGCTGGAACGCCGCCGGGGGCTACGGCGTGGTGTGGGTGCCGTCCATGCGGATGGTGGTCAACCTCGGCGACCTCGACAAGTCCCGCTGGATCAACCTCACCGGCGCCTCCGGGCACGCCTACAGCGCCCACTACGTCGACCAGACGGACAAGTGGGCCGAGGGCGAACTGCTGGAGTGGGCCTACTCGGAGAAGGCGGTCGAGGACGGCACCAGCGACACGCTGCTGCTCAAGCCCTGACCGCCCGCACCCCGCGGACCACCGGACCGGCCTCCACGCGCGCGTGGAGGCCGGTCCTCGTGTGTCAGGGGGCGTCGCCGGGCGCCTGCGGGCCGGGGCCGAACCGGCGCACCCCCGAGGGGGTCACCACCGCGTGCACCGGCCGGTCGTGCGGCTCCGCCGGCACCCGCTCCACGACCTCCCCGTCGTACAGCAGCACCACCAGGGCCGGGTGGACGCCCGCGCGGTCCAGCCGGGCGAGGACCCGGTCGTAGGAGCCGCCGCCGCGGCCCAGCCGCATCCCGCGGGCGTCCACCGACAGGCCCGGCAGCAGCACGGCGTCCGCCTCCGTCACGGTGTCGGGGCCCAGCCGCTCCCCGGCCGGCTCCAGCAGCGTCATCCGTCCACCGTGCCTCACCGGAACGAGGGAGCCCGCTCCGTCGTAGACGCCCCACGCCAGGTCGTTGTCCGGCAGCAGGGCCGGCAGCAGCACGCGCGTCCCCCGCGCGCGCAGCGCGTCCAGCAGAGCGAGGGTGCCGGGTTCACTGCCGACGGAGACGTACGCGGCCACCGTCTTGGCCCCGGCCAGCTCGGGCAGCGCGAGGGCGTGGCGGGCCAGGGCCTCCGCGTGCGTCCGGACGTCATCGTCCGTCAACGCGTTCCTCACCCGCAGGACTTCGCGCCGTCGCTCTCGTTTGTCAGGTTCGACCCGACCCCGGTTGTGTCTCAAGTCCGTCCCCGTACTGTCGCAATATGCTCATATGAGAAGTAATTCATCGGAGTCACAGATTCAGTGCAAAGACACCGGCTAGGGTGTCGGCCATGTCTCAGTCACACCCTCGGATCAGCAAGGCTGTCATCCCCGCAGCCGGCCTCGGCACCCGGTTCCTGCCGGCCACGAAGGCCACGCCTAAGGAGATGCTGCCGGTGGTCGACAAGCCGGCGATCCAGTACGTGGTCGAAGAGGCCGTGGCCGCCGGTCTCGACGACGTCCTCATGGTGACGGGCCGCAACAAGCGCCCCCTGGAGGACCACTTCGACC
Source organism: Streptomyces sp. NPDC085937 (assembly GCF_044540535.1). Lineage (NCBI taxonomy): Bacteria > Bacillati > Actinomycetota > Actinomycetes > Kitasatosporales > Streptomycetaceae > Streptomyces > Streptomyces sp. NPDC085937. The sequence goes on from NZ_JBITSH010000005.1 coordinate 322,586, forward strand.
GCAATTATGAACTGGAATCCGCCCTGGAGAAGAAGGGCGACGGCGAACGCCTCGCCAAGGTCCAGGAGTCCAGCGACCTCGCCACCATGCACTACGTCCGCCAGGGTGACCCCAGGGGACTCGGCCACGCCGTGCTGTGCGCCGCTCCGCACGTCGGCGACGAGCCCTTCGCCGTCCTCCTCGGCGACGACCTGATCGACCCGCGCGACCCTCTGCTCCAGCGCATGATCGAGATCCAGCAGGAGTGCGGCGGAAGCGTCGTCGCGCTCATGGAGGTGGCCCCCGAGCAGATCCACCTCTACGGCTCCGCCGCCGTCGAGGCCACCGGGCACGACGACGTCGTCAAGGTCAGCGGCCTGGTCGAGAAGCCCTCCCGTGAGGAGGCGCCCTCCCACTACGCCATCATCGGCCGCTACGTCCTCGACCCGGCCGTCTTCGACGTGCTCCGCAAGACCGAGCCCGGCCGCGGCGGGGAGATCCAGCTGACCGACGCCCTGCAGCAGCTCGCGGCGGACGAGAAACTCGGCGGCCCGGTGCACGGCGTGGTCTTCCACGGCCGCCGCTATGACACCGGTGACCGCGGCGACTACCTGCGTGCCATTGTCCGACTCGCGTGCGAACGTGAGGACCTGGGCCCGGACTTCCGGGACTGGCTCCAGCGATTCGTCACCGAGGAGATGCAGCAACCTTGAGCAGCGCCGCGCCCCGCACCGCAGAACCGGACCACCTCTGGTCGGTGGACGAGCACCTGGACGACATCCTCGCGACCGTCCGCCCGCTCGAACCCATCGAGCTGAACCTCCTCGACGCCCAGGGCTGCGTCCTGGTCGAGGACATCACGGTGCCGGTCTCCCTGCCCCCGTTCGACAACAGCTCGATGGACGGCTACGCGGTGCGGGTCACCGACGTCGCGGGCGCGAGCGAGCAGTACCCCGCCTCCCTGGAGGTCGTCGGCGACGTCGCCGCCGGAGCGGCCGACCTCCTGCACGTCGGCCCCGGCCAGGCCGCCCGCATCATGACCGGCGCCCCGCTGCCGCCCGGCGCCGAGACCGTCGTCCCCGTCGAGTGGACCGACGGCGGGCTGGGACAGGGTCCGGCCGCCGGGATGCGCGCCCGCAGCCTCGCACCCGAGGGCGCCGCCGGGCACGTCGAGGTGTACCGCCCGGCCCCCGCCCGCGCGCACGTGCGCGCGGCGGGCAGCGACGTCCGGGCCGGCGACCGCGCCCTGGACGCCGGTACCGTCCTCGGCCCGCCGCAGATCTCCCTGCTGGCCGCCATCGGCCGCGGCACAGTGCGGGTGCGCCCGCGCCCGCGCGTCGTGGTGCTCTCCACCGGCAGCGAACTCGCCCAGCCCGACGAGCCGCTGGGCCCCGGCCAGATCTACGACTCCAACAGCTTCGCCCTCACCGCCGCCGCGCGGGACGCCGGCGCGATCGCCTACCGCGTGGGCGCCGTCGCCGACGACGCCACGACCCTGCGCGACACCATCGAGGACCAGCTGGTGCGCGCCGACCTCATGGTCACCACGGGCGGCGTGAGCGTCGGGGCGTACGACGTGGTCAAGGAGGCGCTGTCGCACGCCGGCGACGAGGACGAGCCCGGCAGCGGCGTCGAGTTCCGCAAGCTCGCCATGCAGCCGGGCAAGCCGCAGGGCTTCGGCTCCATCGGCCCGGACCACACCCCGCTGCTGGCCCTGCCCGGCAACCCGGTCTCCTCCTACGTCTCCTTCGAGCTGTTCGTCCGCCCTGCCATCCGCACGCTCATGGGCCTGCGGGACGTCCACCGGCCGAGGGTGCGTGCGGAACTCCGCGCGGAGCGCGCGATCGGCTCGCCCAAGGGCCGCCGCCAGTTCCTGCGCGGCCGGTACGCCGACGGCACGGTGACCCCCGTGGGCGGCGCCGGATCACACCTCGTCGCGGCCCTCGCGCAGGCGAACGCGCTCCTCGTGGTCCCCGAGGACATCGAGGACGTCGCGCCGGGCACCGAGGTCGAGGTGGTCCTGCTCGGCTGAGCAGGGCCGGTTGGCGGTACCGTGTCGCGCACAGCAGGCCCGCGCCCCGCACCGCGCCGGGCCCGGACCGGGAGCGCCACACGATCATGACCGTGCCTTCCCGGGGGGACACCCCCGGACCCACCGACGACCAGTCCCGCCTTACCCACATCGACGAGGCGGGCGCCGCCCGCATGGTCGACGTGTCCGGCAAGGACGTCACCGCGCGCACCGCGCGGGCCACCGGCCGCGTGCTCGTCGCGCCCCGCGTGATCGAACTGCTGCGCGGCGAGGGCGTCCCCAAGGGCGACGCACTGGCCACCGCGCGCATCGCGGGCATCATGGGTGCCAAACGCACCCCCGACCTGATCCCGCTGTGCCACCCCCTGGCGCTGTCCGGTGTGAAACTGGACCTGTCGGTCGCGGACGACGCCGTGGAGATCGCGGCGACCGTGCGGACGACGGACCGCACGGGCGTCGAGATGGAAGCCCTCACCGCGGTCTCCGTCGCCGCGCTGACCGTGATCGACATGGTCAAGGCGGTCGACAAGGAGGCGGTCATCACGGACGTGCGGGTGGAGGAGAAGACGGGCGGCAAGTCGGGCGACTGGAGCCGGTCATGACGCCCTCCGCGGCCCCCTACCGGGCCCTGGTGGTCACGGCGTCCAACCGCGCCGCCGCCGGTGTCTACGAGGACACGGGCGGCCCGCTGATCGCCGAGGGCCTGCGGCGGTTCGGCTTCGCCGTCGACGGCCCGCGGGTCGTCCCCGACGGCGACCCCGTGGAGGCGGCCCTGCGCGCGGCCGTCGACGCCGGGTACGACGTCGTCGTCACCACCGGCGGCACCGGCATCTCGCCCACCGACCGCACCCCCGAGGCCACCCGCCGGGTCGTCGACCACGAGGTCCCCGGCATCGCCGAGGCCGTCCGCGCCTACGGCCGGGACAAGGTGCCCACCGCCGCCCTCTCCCGCGGACTCGCGGGCGTCGCGGGCGGCACGCTGATCGTCAACCTCCCGGGCTCCCGCGGCGGGGTGAAGGACGGCCTCGCCGTCCTGGAGCCGCTGCTGAAGCACGCGGTGGACCAGTTGCGCGGCGGGGACCACCCCCGCCCGGACGCCGGCGACGGAGGTGCGCGCTGAACGCCCCGTACTGGCCGGCGGAGCTGGTGGACGGCGACATCGTCCTCCGGCCGATAAAGCTGCGCGACCAGAAGGCGTGGCGTGAGGTCAACCGGCGCAACCGCGACTGGCTGCGGCCCTGGGAGGCGACCATCCCGCCGCCCACTCCCAGCGGACCGGTCATCCACCGCCCGACCTACCGGCAGATGGTGCGGCACCTGCGCTCCGAGGCGAACGCGGGCCGCATGCTCCCCTTCGTCATCGAGTACCAGGGGCGCCTCGTCGGGCAGTTGACGGTCGCCGGGATCACCTGGGGCTCGATGTGCTCGGGCCACATCGGCTACTGGGTGGACGAGGCGGTGGCCGGCCGGGGCGTGGTGCCCACGTCCGTGGCGATGGTCGTGGACCACTGTTTCCGCACCGTAGGACTGCACCGCATCGAGGTCTGCATTCGCCCGGAGAACGGGCCGAGCCGCAGGGTCGTGGAGAAACTCGGATTCCGCGAGGAGGGACTGCGCCCGCGCTATCTCCACATCGACGGCGCCTGGCGCGACCATCTCGTGTTCGCCCTCACCGCGGAAGAAGTCCCCGACGGTCTGCTCGCCCGCTGGCGCCGGACCCGCGCGCAGGAGCGGTCCCGCCATGAGCTGCCCGGACGCGAGCAGCACGGCCGGGGAATCCCGCACGGACCGAGTAATTGAATATACGTTCGAATTGCGGCGCTGGGTGACCGTCTGGGAACCGGCAATTACCGGGTTCCGGCGACTGTCTGATCGCATCCATCACAAGAAAAGTTCGAAATATCAGCCAGATCGTGCGACACACCGGCCCAATTGGCCTATGGCCTCCTGCAAACCCCTCTACGGTGTGAGACGTGAGCAGCAGCGGCCTCATCTACGCAGTCATTGTCGGGGCCTGGGCCGCCTACTTGGTGCCGATGTGGCTCCGTAGGCAGGACGAGCTGAACGAGGCACGTCCGACGGAACGCTTCAGCACCGCCATCCGATTGCTGTCCGGACGGGCGGGCATGGAGCGCCGGTACGCCAAGGACCTGCGGACGCGCTCCACCGACGAGGGGGAGCGAAGCGTCCACGACCCGGATGCGATCACCGACTCGGTGGACGTCCGGGCCTTCGCCGTGTCCCAGACCCGTCCGCAGACCCAGGCGCCCGTACCGCCCGCCCCCGAGGAGCGGCAGGAACCCGAGCGCCCCGCCCGGGCCCCGCAGGAGCGCGCGGCGCCGCGTGCGCCCGAAGCGCGCGTACCCGAACCGGCCGCCGCGCGGGGCACGGGCGCGCAGGGCACGGGTGCGCAGGGCCGCGTCCCCGCCGCCCGCCGCGCACCGGACGCCCGCCACGACCGGACCGCGCAGGCCGCCGCCGAACGCGCCCGGCGCTCCAAGGTGCTCGCGCGCCGTCGGCGCACCATCACGATGCTGTTCCTCGCCTTCACCCTCGGCGCGATCGTCGCCGCCGTCGGCGGACTGGCGTTCCTGTGGGCGCCGGGCGTGCCCGCCGTGATGCTCAGCGCCTACATCGGCTACCTCCGCTCCCAGGAGCGCCGCCGGTTCGCCTACCAGATGGACCGCCGCCAGGCCGAGGCCGCCGCACAGCGGCTGCGCGAGCGGCGGCCCCGCCGCCGGCCCACCGTCGACGAGGCCGACCCGGACGAACCGGAGGGCCCGGAATCGGGCACCGACACCGACCCCGGCCTCATGGCGCTCGCCGCGGACCGGCGCGCGCTCGTCGAGCAGACCGACCATGCCGAGTGGGTCGACCAGCAGCGCGAGCGCAGCAGGCGGCCCGGCCAGGGCGGCGACAGCTGGGACCCGGTCCCGGTGCCGCTCCCCACGTACGTGACCGCCCCGGTCGCCCCGCGCGCCTCCGGCGACGTGGACCTCGGCGCCCCGGACACCTGGAGCTCGGCCCGCTCCAGCGCCGTACCGGCCGACGAGGCGCAGGCGGCGGCCGCCGCCGAGGAACCGGACCCGGCGGTCCCCGACGACCGGGACACCGACGACGACCGCACCGACGCCCGCCGCGCCGCCTCCGCCCGCCGCTCCCGCGAGCGCGGCCGCACCCCCCTGTTCGACCAGTACGAGGACGGCGACCGGCCCAAGGCCGCGAACGAGTAGCACCCGGCCGACGGATTTTTGAGCACACCGATCGGGATGCTAAAGTTTCACTCGTTGCAAGGGCCTGTGGCGCAGTCCGGTAGCGCACCTCGTTCGCATCGAGGGGGCCAGGGGTTCAAATCCCCTCAGGTCCACGCACGACTGTTCTTGAGTCAGCTCAGGGATGGTGACAAGATCCCGTCCGATCGCAAGATCGGACGGGATCTTCGTCGTTTCGACCGTCCGTACGGGCGGCGAGAACGCGTGTGCCCCGTCCTGGACAGCTCAGCCGCAGCGGCGCGGGCAGCGTCCTGGCTCGGCAGGCTCAGTGTTACGGCACCCCGATCGGGAGGCGTCGTGGCCGTCAGCCGCACTGCCAGGTGAACATCGCCCGCTCGAAGCGCCGCTCGGCCAGATCCTCCGGGCGGATCAGCCAGTACAGGGCACCGGCATCGCCCCACATCATGTCCGCGGCTTCCTCGCTGTCGAACTGGGCCAACAGCACCCAGCCGCCGGCCTCCTCGGACAGCCGAGGGTCGTCCCAGGACACCTCGCCGTCCAGGACCGCCTCCGCGATCTCCAGCTCCACCGGGTTCTGTACGGAGTGGGCGTGGCCGCCGATCCGGTGCCCCACCTCGTCGTCGAACTCCCACAGCGCGTCGAGGAACTCCTGCGAGCAGACGGGATGGTCGTACCGGTTCCCCAGCGGGGCGGCCGGGGCGAAGGCGGCCCGCATGGACGGATGCCAGGGCTCGGTCGCCGTCATCTCCACCCGGGCAGTGAGCGGCACCACCGGATACGGCTTGAGCCCTGCAGGCGCCCCCCGCTCCGCCACCTCCTCGTCAGCCGCCACATGGAGCACGCGGGCACCCGCCCAGCTCTCCCGGTCCTCAGCCAGAACGAGAGCGTCGCCGTCGTCCAACTGCCCGTCGAAGTAGAAGAACAGCAGCGTCCCAGCCGCGGGCAGATCCATGTCCAGCGCAGCCACCGACAGGCGCGCGCAGTCGATCGAGGCAATGAAGGAGAGCGGACCGTGGCCCTCCCGTACCGGCCACTCCGCGGCAGTCGGCAAGGCTGGAAGACCACCGAGCCGCCCCGCCACGTCGTCGGAGCCAGTAGCTACCTCAAGACGCACGCCAGGGCGAAGCAGACCGATCCACTTCTCGGCATCCACCGGCGACAGATGCCGCGAGGCAAGGAGGCGAAGGGCGTCGCGGGAACCATGTGTCATGCGCCCGATCATGCACGGCGCCACTGACAGAGACCTCGTCGGTCTCAGCGAGCCAGGCCAGGGGTCACTCATCCCCGCAGCAGTCCCCACCAGGCCAGCCGGACTCCGCACACCGACAAGGCCCCCTCCCGGCGTCAGTTACTGACGTTCAGTACTGACGTAGCGAGCCGTCGCCCGGATGTCAGTCAGCTGACGGAGGCTGTCGGTACGGTGGCCGGGCCATTCTCGTGGAGACATCGAAACCGCCCGGTAGCCGGGCGGGACCACGAGGAGCGGACCATGAACACCATCGCGCAGCACTGGATCAACGGACGGTGGACCGGCTCCGGCTCGGTCCTGGAGTCGATCGACCCGGCCGACGGCACCGTCGTCGGCTCGTTCTACGACGGTGGCGAGGCGGAGGCCTCGGCCGCCGTGGACGCCGCCGCCGCCGCGTTCGAGACCACCGAATGGGCGCGCACTCCCTCGCTCCGGGCGACCGCGCTCAGCCGGCTGGCCGACGCCCTCGAGGCCCGGGTACCCGAGGTCGCGGCCATGTTGTCCCGGGAGAACGGCAAGCTGCTGGGTGAGACCACGTGGGAGGTCAGCGGCGCGGTCGGGTGGCTGCGGTACGCGGCGGCGTCCGCGCGTACCCAGACCGCCGGGCGCGCCGCCGAGACGGCACCCGGCCAGTACACCCACTCGGTGCCCGAGCCGCTCGGTGTCGCCGGGATCATCTCTCCCTGGAATTCCCCCGTCATGCTGACCGTGCGGGCACTGGGCCCGGCGCTGGCCGCGGGCTGCACCGTCGTGGTCAAGCTTCCGGCTCAGACGGCGCTGACCAACGAGCTTTTCGCGCAGGTCCTGGCCTCGGTCCCGGAGATCCCGGCGGGCGTGGTCAGCGTGTTCACCGAGTCCGGCAACACCGGGGCCCCGTTCCTGGTCTCCTCGGACAAGGTCGCAGTGATCAACTACACCGGCAGTACGCCGGTCGGGCGCCGTATCGCGGCCGCGGCCTCCACCACGCTCAAGCGGCTCGGCCTGGAACTGGGCGGCAAGGCGCCGATGGTGATCCTTCCCGACGCCGATCTGGACATGGTGATCCCGACCGTCGTGCAGTCGCTGGTGCTGATGAACGGGCAGTTCTGCTGCACCGGCTCCCGTGTACTGGTGCACCGGGACATCGCCGACCAGGTGCGCACCCGGCTCACCGACGCCCTCGCGCAGGTGCGGCTCGGCTCGGGCGACGACGAGAAGGCCCAGCTCGGCCCGGTGATCGACCGGGCGTCCGCCCAGCGGGTGGACGCGATCGTCGAGGAGGCCGCCTCGTACGGCACGGTGCTGCTGCGTGGCGGTGTGGTCACCGACGGCCCGCTGGCCGCCGGGGCGTTCTACCGGCCGAGCCTGATCGAGGTGGACCGCACCGACGTCCGGATCGTGCAGGAAGAGGTCTTCGGTCCGGTCCAGACGTTCGAGGTCTTCGACGACGAGGACGACGCCGTGACCAAGGCGAACGCCACCATCTACGGCCTGGCCGCCTCGGTGTTCAGCGCGGACTCGATGAAGGCCCGCCGGATCGCCCGGCGCATCCGCACCGGCACCGTGTGGATCAACACCTGGGGAGCCATCAGCGAGGACTTCGAGGAGGGCGGGGTCAAGGGAAGCGGCTACGGCTACCTGTGCGGCCCGCGAGCGATCGAGGAGTTCCAGGCCCTCAAGGTGTACGTGGAGCAGGACCACACCCAGTCCGCTCACTGATCAGAGCGTCACCTGGCCCGGCGCCCACGTGGGCGCCGGGCGGCCCATCACGCAGCGCCCACATCGCCTCGGTCGCGCAGGAACCGATGGAATCAAAACGCTACGCAGGACTGCGATCTGGAGTGTTCCATGAACAAACGAACCGTCTCCCATGCCTACGGTGCCGACGATCTTGGCCGCCCCACCGTTCCGGCCGCCGTCCGGCGTTGGAAGCTGTGGCTCCTCACCGTGTGCGGTATCTACCCCACCATCGTCCTGCTGGGCCTGGCCACGAACCCTGTGCTGGAGGATCTGTACCTGCCGGTGCGACTCGCCGTACTCGTCCCGGCGGCGGCAGCGGCGATGGTCTGGCAGATCAATCCCCGACTGCAGCGGCGTTTCGGAGCCTGGCTCACCAGATGAACCGGATGACGAGCAGCCCGGCTCCGCCTCCGGTGTGGTCCGCGGCGCCCGCCCACCACAGACCCCTGCGCAGGCTCACGGCGCGAGGCCGCGACGAGACCCACCGCGGCGTCTCCCCACTGGAGCTCTTCTTCGACCTGTGCTTCATCGTGGCCATGGCCCAGGCAGGCGCCCAGTTGGTGCACGCCATGGCCGAGGGCCACACGGGCGAGGGGATCCTCGACTACCTGATGATCTTCTTCGCCATCTGGTGGGCGTGGATGAACTTCACGTGGTTCGCCTCGGCCTACGACAACGACGACGTGCTGTACCGGATCGCCACGCTGATCCAGATGGCCGGCGTGCTCGTCCTGACGGCAGGCGTCTCCCAGGCGTTCGAGGAACACGCGTACCTGGTCGTCGTCCTGGGCTATGTGATCATGCGGCTCGCCATGACGGCGCAGTGGCTGCGCGTGGCGCGGTCGAGCCGGGGCCCCGAGCGGACGACGGCGCTGCGGTACGCCGTCGGGCTGTGCCAGATCGGCTGGCTGGGGCTACTGGCCCTGCCGGAGGCCGGCCGCCCGTGGGTCTTCCTGGTGATGGCGCTGCTGGAGATGGCCGTACCGCTGTATGCGGAGCGGGCCCACCCCACGCCCTGGCACCCCCACCACATCGCCGAACGGTACGGGCTGCTCACGCTCATCGTGCTCGGCGAGACCATCGCGGCGGCCACCGTCGCCGTGAAGTCGGGGATCGACGAGCACGAGGCCCTGGGTGAGGTGCTGCCCATCGCCGCCGGCGGACTGCTGATCATCTTCGCCGCCTGGTGGGTGTACTTCGCGGTCCCCGTCCACGGGCACCTCCGGTCCAGCCGGCAGTCCTTCCTCTGGGGCTACGGCCATTACCTGATCTTCGTCTCGGGTGCCGCGATCGGGGCCGGCCTGGAGGTGGCGGTGGAGCAGGCGGTGGGCAAGGCGCACCTCTCGGCGCTGTCGGCGTCGGCGGCGGTGACACTGCCGACGGCGCTGTTCCTGCTCACGGTGTGGGCGCTGCACTCGCGCTTCTACAAGGTGGGGATCGCCCAGCAGTCGGTGCTGCCGGCCGCGGCGCTGCTGGTGGTCGCCTGTACGTTCCTGGGCCACTGGGCGGTGCCCGCGGCGGGGCTGGTGGCGGCGCTGGCGGTGGCGGCCGGGGTGACGCTGACGGTGCTCAGGGCGAGCCCGGAGCGCGGGAAGGGCGAGGAAAGCGCCGCGGTGCCCGTTCTGTGAGGGAACCCCGCCGCGGGCCATGACCGCGCAGGCCTCGGAGGACGGTTCCGCGTGACCTTCGTGTCGTCGTTGCGGTGGGGCTGCGGCGCCCGGCTGGTGTGCTGCCCGATCTGCGTCCGTGGGCTGCGGGTGTCGGCGAAGCCGAAGGGTTCACGCCCCGTTGGCCGGTGGGTGCGACAATCGCAGGTCAATTGCGTGGCTGGTGGTTCGACGGCTTCGCGAGGTACGGCGAGGGACACGGCGGATGTGGGCGAAGTCAAGTACAGGCATGAGTGTCGGCCCGACCGGGCTGGTCGGCCGGGAGGGCGAGCTCGCCGAGCTTGCGGCGTTCCTGGACATGGCCGGGACGGACGGAGCCGTCCTGCTGCTCACCGGTGATCCGGGCGTGGGGAAGACCGCGCTCCTGGACGCGACCGCCGAGCTGGCGGTGGCGAAGGGGGTGCGGGTCGTCCGCGGGAGCGGCGTCGAGTACGAGACGGACATCAGCTTCGCGGGGCTCCATCAGCTCGTCGGCTCGCTGCCGGACGAGCTCGGTCGTCTGCCGGGTTCCGTGCGGGAGGCCCTCGAGGTCGCCCTCGGTCTCGGCGCCGGTCCCGCGCCGAGCCGGATCGCCGTCCTGAACGCGGCACTGGCCCTCTTCGACGAGGCCGCGAAGGAGCGGCCGCTGCTCCTCGTGGTCGACGACCTTCATGTGGTCGACCAGGCGAGCCAGGCCGCGGTGGGCTTCGTCGCCAGAAGACTGGGGGGCCGCCGCATCGGGCTGCTCGGAGCGCAGCGGGCGGAATCCGGCGCAACCTTCCCGTCCACCGGTCTGCCGGAGCTCGAGATCGCGCCGCTGGACGACGCGGACGCCCTGCGGCTGCTGTCCCGGCGCTTCGCCCACCTTCCCCGCCGGGTCCTTTCGACCGTGGCGCACGAGGCGCAGGGAAACCCCCTGGCTCTGCTCGAGTTCGCCGGGTCCACCGGGACGTCCGGCGACCGGCACGGCCAAGGGGCGGGGTGGTCGAGCGGCCCGGGGCGGGACGTGCGCGCTCTGTACGGTGCCCGCGTCGGACGACTGCCGCAGAGAACGCGGGAGGTGCTGCTGCTCGCGGCTCTCGAGGGCTCCGGCGACATCGGCGTTCTGGAGGCCGCCGGCGGGCCGGGCAGCCTCGAGGAACTCGCTCCAGCGGAGCGTGACCACCTGGTCATGGTCGCGGAGAACGGCCGCGCGGTGCGCTTCAGGCATCCGCTGGTCGGGTCCGCGGTGGTCGACGGTTCCACCGGCGAGCAGCGGCGCGGCGCCCACCGCCGGCTGGCCGACGCGCTGGCCGACCAGCCCGAGCGGCGCGGTGATCACCTCGCGAGAGCCACGACGGCGCCCGACGAGGCGGTCGCCGCCGTCGTGGAGTCGGCGGCCCGGAGCAGCCTGCGGCGCGGTGACGCCGACGGCGCGATCGCGAGGCTGCGGCGCGCGGCCGAACTGAGCACCGACCGAGCAGACCGCAGGCGCCGCCTGTCGCAGGCCGCCTACGCCGCCGCCTGGGTCACAGGCCATCTGGAGGTCAGCCACGAGATCATGCGTGAGGTCAAGGGCGATCCGGCGGCCCGGTCGCTCTCGGCGGCCGCGACGGCCGGCTTCCTGGTGCTCGTCACGGAAGGCGACGCCGACACCGCCCACGCGCTGCTCATGGAGGCGGTCGGGCAGGCACCGGTGATGCCCGGTCCGCCGTCCGGCGAGCTGGAGACCGCGCTGTTCACCCTCACCCTCGCCAGCCAGTACTCGGGCCGGCCCGAGCACTGGCGGCCCCTGGTCGACGTGCTCGCCCGGTTCCCCGAGGCGGCGCCCGCCGCCGCGGCGTCGCTGGGGCGCGTCCACCACGACCTCGGCTCCGTCACCGACGGCATGCTGCGCCGCCTGGACGAGGAGATCGCGCGGCTGAGGGACCAGAGTGACGCCGACGTGGTCATCCGCACCGCCCTGACCGCCTCGTACCTCGACCGGCTCCCGGGCTGCCGCGAGGCCGTGTCCCGGGTCATACGCGACGGCGGCGCGGTGGGGTCGAGCATGCCGGCCCTGATGTTCGTCGCCCTGGACGACCTGCACGCCGGCCGGTGGCAGTCCTCGGCCGACGCCGCGGACGAGCTCATCGCCCTGTCCGAGGAGACGGGGTACCACCTGTTCGCCCAGGTGGGGCACTACGTCGCTGCGATGGCCGCGGCCCAGCGCGGCGACCTCGACGCGTGCCGGGAGCACTGCGAGGCCGTCTGGGGGTGGTCGAGGCCCAGGGGACTGCGGCGGCTGGAGAACTGCGCCCACCAGGCGGCGGCCCGGGCGGCCCTCGGCGCCGCCGACTTCGAGACGGCGTTCCGGCACGCCACGGCGATCTGCGCCCCGGGTGTGCTGCCGCCGTTCAACCCCGAGGCCGTGTGGTCCGCGCCGGACCTCGTCGAGGCCGCCGTGCGCTCCGGGCGGCAGGCGGAGGCGCGACGGCACGCGGACGCGCTGCGCGACGCCGGTGTCGGTCACCTCTCGTCGCGGTTCGCGCTGAGCGCGGCCACGGTCACGGCGATGACATCGGCCGGCGAGGACATGGCCCGGTGCTTCGAGGCGGCGCTCGGGCTGCCGGGCGTCGAGCAGTGGCCCTTCGAGGCCGGCCGTGCTCATCTGGCGTACGGCGAAGCGCTTCGCCGGCAAGGACTCACCCGTGACGCCCGGGTGCAGCTGGCCGCCGCCCGCGACCGCTTCGAGGAGCTCGGGGCCCGTTCGTGGGAGGCCCGGGCCGCGGCGGAGCTCCGCGCCACCGGCATGACGCGGACCGGCCGGGGCAAGGCCGGTGAGGCCCTCACCCCGCAGGAGCTGGAGGTCGCCGGACTGGCGGCGACGGGACTGTCCAACCCGCAGATCGCGTCGCGTCTGTTCCTTTCGCCGCGGACCGTGTCGTCGCATCTCTACCGTGTGTTCCCGAAGCTGGGGATCACGTCGCGGGCCGAGCTCCGCGACGCTCTGGAGGCGCTGCCTCCCGACCCTTCGGCCACCCGGCTGTGAGAGCTGCCGGCCGGGTCCCGGCACCGCCCCGGCACTGACGTAGGCGAGCCGTCGGCCGGATGTCAGTCAGCTGACGGAGGCTGTCGGTACGGTGGCCGGGCCATTCTCGTGGAGACATCGAAACCGCCCGGCACCTCGGGCGAGACCACGAGGAGCAGACCATGCCGTTCGTCACCGCCGGCGACGGAACCGAGATCTTCTACAAGGACTGGGGCACGGGCCGGCCGGTCATGTTCCACCACGGCTGGCCGCTGAGCTCGGACGACTGGGACGCCCAGCTGCTGTTCCTCGTCCGGCGGGGCTACCGAGTCATCGCCCACGACCGCCGAGGACACGGGCGTTCCGCCCAGGTCGGCCACGGGCACGACATGGACCATTACGCGGCGGACGCCGCCGCCGTGGTGGCGCAACTCGGCCTGCGCGACGTCGTCCACGTCGGCCACTCCACCGGTGGTGGAGAGGTCGCCCGGTACGTTGCCGGGCACGGTGCCGGGCGGGTCGCCAAGGCCGTCCTCATCGGAGCGGTCCCGCCGCTCATGGTCCGGACCGAATCGAACCCGGGAGGGCTGCCGGTCGAGGTCTTCGACGGCTTCCGCGAGGCCGTGGCCACCAACCGCTCCCAGTTCTACCTCGACCTCGCCTCCGGGCCGTTCTACGGCTTCAACCGCCCGGGCGCGGACATCTCCCAGGGCGTCATCCAGAACTGGTGGCGTCAGGGAATGACCGGCAGCGCGCAGGCGCACCACGAGGGGATCAAGGCGTTCTCGGAGACCGACTTCACCGACGACCTCCGGGCGATCGACGTGCCCACGCTCATCATGCACGGCGACGACGACCAGATCGTCCCGATCGCCAACTCCGCCGAGAGGGCGAGCACGTTGGTCAAGAACGCGCGCCTGAAGGTCTACCCGGGGCTGTCGCACGGCATGTGCACCGTGAACGCCGACACCGTCAACGCCGACCTCCTCGACTTCATCGAGAGCTGACACCGGCCCGGTACCGGCACACAGCCCGTCAGCACGGAACACACCACGGAACAGAGAAGGAATCACCATGACCGCAACACCCACCGGCTACGTGACCGTCGTCTGGGACGCGAAGGCGAAGGCGGGCAGGGAGGACGACCTCAAGGCGTTCATCACCGCCGCCGTCACCCCCTCACGCAACGACCCCGGCAACATCGACTACGAGGCCCACGAAGTCGAGGGCCGACCCGGCGAGTTCGTCATCCACGAACGCTGGGAGACCCGCGCCCACCTCGACGCCCACCTCGCCGCGCCCCGGATGCGGGAACTCGTCCCGCGGATGCTGGAACTGATCGACGGATCCATCGAGGACGGCATCCGGCTGCTGCGCCCGTTCCGCCCCGCCCACTAGCGCCGGCGGCCCGCCGGCACCGACGCCGGCGGGCCGCACCACCGCGAACCGTTCGACGTGATGCGGCCGTCAGCCGATGCCGGTCATGTCCAGCACCTTCGCCTCGTCCGGGGGACGGACGTCCAGCGGCTCGTCGAAGGCGCTGAAGGACGTGGTGGTGACTCTCTCGTCGTCCTTGTAGACGACTTCGAGGATGTACGGCTTGCCCTCGGCGGCGATGGAGAAGGTGAAAGAGCCCTTCTCGCCGTCGGCCACCTTCAGCGGTGTCGCCAAAGTTCCCCCGAGACTCCCGCCACCGGGCACGCCAGGGCCGCTGTCGCAGCGGCCGTCGTTCTTCGCAGGGGCCCCCTCGGATGAGCAACGGATCGATCATGCTACGTGGCCTGGAGGATGCCCCATGAGCGCAAGGGCCGTCCCTGCAGGCGGGCATTCATGCGTGAAGCCCCGGCCGCGTCCAGCGGGCGGGGCTTCGACGAGGGGGTGCTTCCTGACGGGCTACAGCGCCTTCGCGTAGCAGAGGCTGTCCTCGTGGAAGCGGTAGTAGCCGAACTTCTCGCACGGCTCGTAGCCGCTGGAGGCGTACAGGGCGATGGCCTCCGGCTGCTTGGTGCCGGTCTCCAGGACCATGCGGACGCGGCCGGCGGCGCGGGCGTCCTCCTCCAGGGCGGCGAGGATGCGGCGGGCGAGGCCCCGGCCCCGCATCTGCTCGACCACGTACATGCGCTTCAGTTCCGCGTCACCGTCGCGGTTGCCCTCGTCGTTGGCGTCCTGGACGCGCCAGCCGCCGGAGGCGACGGGGACGCCGAGCGCGTCGTAGGCGATCAGGTAGGTGCCGTTGGGGGGAGCGAAGTCCGCGGGGTCCATCGGGGTGGCGTCGCCGCCGTCGCCGTAGCGGATGTCGTACTCGGCCTGGACCTCTGCGTCCAGCTTCACGGCGTCGGGGTGGTCGTAGGGGACCCGGCGGATTTCCATGACGAATACCGTAAAACATGCCCGGACCTGCACGTGTGTATCGTGCCCTGGTGCTCACTGTGACCTCTGTCAACGTCAATGGACTGCGCGCCGCCGCCAAGAAGGGCTTCGTGGAGTGGCTCGCCGGTACCTCCGCCGATGTGCTGTGCCTCCAGGAGGTGCGGGCCGAGGCGGCGCAGCTCCCCGAGACGGTGCGGGAGCCAGAGGGCTGGCACGTGGTGCACGCGCCGGCCGCCGCCAAGGGGCGCGCGGGCGTCTCGCTGTACACCCGCCGCGAGCCGGAGCGGGTGCGGGTCGGTTTCGGCTCGGCGGAGTTCGACGGCAGCGGCCGGTACGTCGAGGCGGACCTGCCCGGTGTGACCGTCGCCTCCCTGTACCTGCCGTCCGGCGAGGTCGGCACGGAGCGGCAGGACGAGAAGGTCCGCTTCATGGACGAGTTCCTGGCGTACCTCAAGGAGCTGCGGGAGAGGGCCGCCGCCGACGGCCGTGAGGTCGTGGTCTGCGGCGACTGGAACATCGCGCACGAGAAGGCCGACCTGAAGAACTGGCGCGGCAACACCAAGAGCTCCGGCTTCCTGCCCGAGGAGCGGGAGTGGCTCTCCCGCGTCCTGGACCCGGCCGACGGCGGCTACGTCGACGTGGTGCGCGCCCTGCACCCGGACGTCGACGGCCCGTACTCGTGGTGGTCGTACCGCGGACGCGCTTTCGACAACGACACGGGCTGGCGCATCGACTACCAGATGGCCACCCGGGGCCTCGCGGACCGCGCCGTGAAGGCGTACGTGGAGCGGGCGGCGACGCACGCCGAACGCTGGTCGGACCACGCGCCGGTGACGGTGGTCTACGGCTAGGCCGGGGCCGCCCTCACCGCGGAGCCGGGCCGTACGCCGGGTTCAGTCCCGCTTCCGCAGCCTCCGGTCCAGTGCCAGGGACAGTTCCGCGTCCACCACGCTGCGGGCCAGGGGGCGCAGGCGGTGGAGGGTCTCCTCCGGGGCGTGGCGGAGGATCAGGCCGGCGAAGAGGTCGGCGAGGGCGTCGGCGTGGGTGCGGACCTCCGCGCCGGTGCGGAGCACCTCGCCGAGCGGGATGCCCTCGCGGACCAGGGCGGACGACACCTCCAGCAGGCGGCGGCTGATGTGCACGATCTCCTCGCCGTCGACGCCCAGGTAGCCGAGGTCCAGGGCGGCGGCCAGGTTCTCCGGGGTGACCTCGCCGGCGAAGTGGTCGGCGAGTTCCTCGGGGGTGAGGCGGACCGGGGTCTCCTCGGTGGGGACCTCCACGCCGAGCAGGTCGCCGACGTCGCGCCCGTGGTCGAAGGCCTCCGCCAGCTCCGCTATGCCGTTGAGGGTGTGACCACGCTCGAGCAGGGCCGTGATGGTGCGCAGCCGGGCCAGGTGCTGGTCGTCGTACCAGGCGATGCGGCCCTCGCGGCGCGGTGGCGGGATCAGTTTGCGCTCGCGGTAGAAGCGCAGCGTACGCACGGTGACGCCGGCCAGCCGGGCCAGCTCCTCCATGCGGTACTCGCGCTTCTGCGGGGGTGTCTCGCTGTCGTCTGCCACAACTGAACCCTAGGTCGTACCGGCGGTAACTTTCCTCGCGCACCCCCTACCCATCAGTACGCCGCTGCTCTACGCTCCCCATTGCGCCAGTGTTCACTGGCATGGTTCTGAGCGATGCGCGGAGGCTTTGGGATGGCCGAGCACGAGCATGTACGGGTCGCGGTGATCGGGTCGGGATTCGGCGGACTCGGGGCCGCCGTACGGCTGCGCCGCGAGGGGATCACCGACTTCGTCGTCCTGGAACGGGCCGGCAGCGTCGGCGGCACCTGGCGGGACAACAGTTACCCCGGGTGCGCCTGCGACGTGCCGTCGCACCTGTACTCCTTCTCCTTCGCCCCCAACCCCGACTGGCCGCGCTCCTTCTCCGGCCAGGAGCACATCCGCGCCTACCTGGAGCACGTCACCGACGTGTTCGGGCTGCGCCCGCACATCCGCTTCGACTCGGAGGTGAAGCGGATGGCGTGGGACGGCGAGCGGATGTGCTGGGACATCGAGACCAGCAGCGGCGACCTCAGCGCGGACGTCGTCGTCTCCGCCACCGGGCCGCTGTCCGAGCCCAAGCTGCCGGACGTCCCCGGCCTGGACACCTTCCCCGGTAAGGTGTTCCACTCCGCCCGCTGGGACCACGACTACGACCTGCGCGGCAAGCGCGTCGCCATGGTCGGCACCGGCGCCTCCGCGATCCAGATCGTGCCGGCGATCCAGCCGCAGGCCGAGCGGCTCACGCTGTTCCAGCGCACCCCCGCCTGGGTGCTTCCCCGGATGGACCGGCCCATCGGTTCCGCCGAGCGCGCCGTCCACCGGGCGCTGCCCTTCACCACCAAGATGCGCCGCGGACTGCTGTGGGGCATCAGGGAGCTGCAGGTCCAGGCGTTCACCAAGCACCCCGGTGAGCTCGGGTTCGTGGAGCAGCTGGCCAAGCGGAACATGGCCCGGGCGATCAAGGACCCGGCGCTGCGCGCGAAACTCACCCCGGACTACCGCATCGGCTGCAAGCGGATCCTGCTGTCCAGCACGTACTACCCGGCCCTCGCGCAGCCCAACGTGGACGTCGTCGCGAGCGGGCTGAGCGAGGTGCGCGGCTCCACCGTGGTCGCCGCCGACGGCACCGAGGCCGAGGTCGACGCGATCGTGTTCGGCACCGGCTTCCATGTCACGGACATGCCGATCGCCGAGCGGGTCGTCGGCCCGGAGGGCAAGACCCTCGCCGAGTCCTGGGCCGGCGGCATGCAGGCGCTGCGCGGCGCCTCCGCGGCCGGCTTCCCGAACTGGATGACGATCATCGGCCCCAACACCGGCCTCGGGAACTCCTCGATGATCCTGATGATCGAGTCCCAGCTGAACTACATGGCCGACTACCTGCGCCAGCTCGACGTCCTGGGCGGCCGGGCCGCCCTCGACGCCCGCCCCAGCGCGGTGCGTGCCTGGAACCACCGGGTGCAGGAGCGGATGAAGCGCACGGTGTGGAACACCGGCGGCTGCACCAGCTGGTACCTGGACGAGAGCGGCCGCAACACCACCATCTGGCCCGGCACGACCGCCGAGTTCCGGCGCGCCACCCGCCGCGTCGACCTCGCCGAGTACGCCGTGCTGCGCGCCCCCGCCGAGCGGGAGACGACCGCCGCCGAGAGCACGGAGGTGTCCGCGTGAGCCGCCCCACCCCCGTCACCAGCGGGCGTTACGCCCCGCCCGCCGCCGTGCGCGAGCTGACCGCCCGCTCCGCCGACGGCACCGGACTCCACGTCGAGGTGCACGGCCCCGAGGGCGCGCCCGCCGTCGTCCTCGCCCACGGCTGGACCTGCTCGACCGCCTTCTGGGCCGCGCAGATCAGTGAACTCGCCGCCGACCACCGGGTGATCGCCTACGACCAGCGCGGTCACGGCCGCACCCCGGCGAGCCCCGTGTGCACCACGGACGCGCTCGCCGACGACCTCGAGGCCGTCCTGACCGCCACCCTCGCCCCCGGCGAACGCGCCGTGATCGCCGGGCACTCCATGGGCGGCATGACCGTGATGGCCGCCTCCGGACGGCCCGCGTTCCGCGAGCACGCCGCCGCCGTCCTGCTGTGCAGCACCGGCAGCGGGCGGCTGGTCGCCGAGTCGACGGTGCTGCCGCTGCGGCCGGGCAGGACGCGGACCTGGCTGACCGGACGCATCCTCGGCAGCCGGGCCCCGCTCGGGCCGGTCACACCGGCCGCCCGGCGCATCCTCAAGTACGCGACCATGGGCCCCGGTTCGGCCCCGGACATGGTGGAGGCCTGCGCGCGCATCGTGCACGCCTGCCCGCGTACCGTGCGCCACGCCTGGTCCCATGTGCTCGCCTCCCTCGATCTCGAAGCGGGCGTACGGGAGTTGCGGGTGCCGGTGGAGGTCGTCGCCGGCACCGCCGACCGGCTCACCCCGCCCGTGCACGCCCGCGCGCTCGCCGCCGCGCTGCCCGACTGCCGGGGCGTCACCGAACTGCCAGGCGTCGGCCACATGTCCCCCGTCGAGGCGCCCGACCTGGTCACCGGGCGGATCCGCGACCTCGTCGCCGCCCATGTGAGCGCCCGCCGGCCCGCCGCACCCGCCGTACCCGCCGCACCCGCCGAGGAGAGCGCATGAGCAGGGTCAGTCTCGAAGGAAAGGTCGCCGTCGTCACCGGAGCGGCGCGCGGAGTCGGGGAGCTGCTCGCCCGCAAACTCTCCGCGCGCGGCGTGAAGGTGGCGCTGGTCGGCCTGGAGCCGGACGCGCTGAAGGACGTCTCCGCCCGGCTGCACAGCGACAGCGACCACTGGTACGCCGACGTCACCGACCACGAGGCGATGGCCCGGGTCGCCGAGCAGGTCCGCGAGCGGTTCGGCCGGGTGGACATCGTGGTCGCCAACGCCGGTGTGGCGACCGGCGGTCCGTTCACCGAGTCCGACCCGGAGGCCTGGCGGCGGGTCATCGAGGTGAACCTCGTCGGATCGGCCGTCACCGCGCGGGCGTTCCTGCCGCTGCTGGCCGAGAGCCGCGGCTACCTGCTGCAGATAGCGTCCCTCGCCGCGATCACCCCCGCGCCGATGATGACCGCCTACTGCGCCTCCAAGTCCGGTGTGGAGGCGTACGCGCACGCCCTGCGCGCCGAAGTCGCCCACCGGGGCGTGAAGGTGGGCGTCGGCTACCTGTCGTGGACCGACACCGACATGGTGCGCGGCGCCGACCAGGACGACGTCATGCGGGAGTTGAGGCAGCGGCTGCCGTGGCCGGCCAACAAGACCTACCCGCTGGGTCCGGCCGTGGACCGGCTGGTCGCCGGCATCGAGCGGCGCTCCGCCCACGTCTACGGGCAGGGCTGGCTGCGCGGCATGCAGAGCGTCCGCGGCTACCTGCCCTCCCTCATCGGCACGGTGGGGCAACGGGAGATGAGGCGGTTCGGGCACCGGCTCGACGGTCTGCGCATCGGGCTGGTCGGGGCGGGCGGCAACGCCGACGAACAGCACCGCGCTACGGTCCGTGACTGATCGACATGCGCAGGGTGACCGCCCGTGTGAATCTGATGGGGCAAGTTCCCCCACCCCACACGGGAGTGAACCCACATGGGTATGAAGGACCAGATGCAGGAGAAGGCCGGCCAGTTCCAGCAGCAGGCCAAGCAGCGCGCCCAGCAGGGCAAGGAGCAGCTGCAGCAGAACCGCAACCGCCGTCGGGACGACGAGGCGGCGGACCCGCAGCGTCGCCGCGAGTCGGAGGAGCGTTTCGACCAGGACCACGAGGTCTGACGGTCGGCACCACCGGGCACTGAGGTGCCCACGCGCTGAGCGCGGGTGGGAAGGGGTGCCCCTGGCGAAGGGGGCACCCCTTCCTCACGTCCGCGGCGGCAGCTTCGGGCGCGAACGGTCGGGCACGTCGCCGTAGCCCGGCGGTGAGGCCGGCGGTTCGGCCTCCAGCAGGTTCAGAGCGAGCGTCACGGCGTCGTCCAGGACCGCGTGCCGGCCCTCGGCCCAGTCCAGCGGCGTGCGCAGCGCCTCCAGGTCGGGGTCGACTCCCCGGTTCTCCACGGACCAGCCGTACGCGTCGAACCAGGCCGCGTTCATCGGGACCGTGATCACCGTGCCGTCCCCGAGCCGGTGCCGGCCGGTCATGCCGACCACCCCGCCCCAGGTGCGCTGCCCCACCACGGGCCCCAGCTTCAGCAGCTTGAACGCGGCGGTGATCATGTCGCCGTCGGAGCTGGTCGCCTCGTCGGCCAGCGCGACGACCGGCCCGCGCGGCGCGTTGGAGGCGTACGACACGGGCTGGGCGTCACGGGTGAGGTCCCAGCCGATGATGGTGCGGGTCAGCTTCTCCACCACGAGTTCGCTGATGTGCCCGCCGGCGTTGCCGCGCACGTCGACGATGAGCGCGGGCCGGGACATCTCCATGCGCACGTCCCGGTTGAACTGCGCCCAGCCGGAGCCGCCCATGTCGGGGATGTGCAGGTAGCCGCAGCGTCCGCCGCTCAACTCGCGGACCACGGCACGCCGTTTGGCGACCCAGTCCTGGTAGCGCAGGGGCGTCTCGTCGATCAGCGGGACGACCGCGACCCGCCGGGGCGGGCCCTCGCCGTCGGGCACGAAGGTCAGCTCCACGGTCGTGCCGCCCGCCGCCGCGAGCAGCGGGTAGGGGCCGGTGACCGGGTCCACGGGACGCCCGTCGACGTGGGTGAGCACCGCGCCCTCACGGATGCCGGCGCCGGCCAGCGGGGAGCGGGCGCGGGAGTCGGAGGAGTCGCCGGGCAGGATCCGCTTCACCGTCCAGCCGGCCTCGCGCGGCACCAGGTTGGCGCCGAGCAGGCCCTGGCGGCGCTGGTAGTGCGGAGGTCCCTCGTTGCGGCGGGCCGCGGTCACGTAGGCGTGCGAGGTGCCCAGTTCGCCGAGCACCTCACGCAGCAGGTCGGCGAACTCGTCGGGGGAGGCGACCCGTTCGACCAGCGGGCGGTACTGCTCCAGCACCCCGTCCCAGTCGATGCCGCACATGTCCGGCTCCCAGAAGTAGGCGCGGATCAGCCGCCCCGCCTCCGCGTACGCCTGGCGCCACTCGGCGGCCGGTTCGGCCTCGTGCTTGATGCGGCGCAGATCGATCCAGACCGTGGAGTCGCCGTCGCCCGGCTCGGTGGCGGGCACCGCGCGCAGCTCGCCCTCATCCACCACGACCAGCCGGGAACCGTCCCCGCTGACCGCGAAGAAGTCGAGGTGGCCGACGAGTTCGGACTTCTTGGCCTTGGGGATGTCGAAGTGCTCCAGGGTGGGCCGCCCGCTGGTGTCGTCGGGGTTGGCGAACGTCTCGCCGAGCGCGCCCGAGATCGGCCAGCGCAGCCACACCAGGCCGCAGCCCGCGACCGGGTACAGCCCGGAGTACTTGGAGGCGGCCACCGGGAAGGGGGTGACCCTGCTCTCCAGGCCCTCCGCCTCCACGGTCACGGTGCCGCCCTCCTCGCTCTCCTCCTGCTCCAGCGGGTCGAGACCGCCCGCCGCGGGACGGCCCTCGGGGCTCAGCGCGAACGGCGAGGGCGTCGCCGAGGACAGCGGCACCAGGTACGGGCGGCAGCCCAGCGGGAAGGACAGGTCACCGGTGTGCACGTCGTACACCGGGTCGAAGCCGCGCCAGGACAGGAAGGCCAGATAGCGGCCGTCCCGGGTGAAGACCGGGTTCTCGTCCTCGAAGCGGCCGTTGGTGACGTCGATGACCAGCCGGTCCTTGATGCGGGCGAGTTTGATCTGCCGCAGGGAGCGTCCGATCACCGGGTGGGACCAGGCCAGCCAGGTGCCGTCGGGCGAGAAGGCGAGGTCGCGCACGGGCCCGTTGCCGGAGTGGATCAGCTCGGTGACCTCGCCCGCCGTCCCGTCCGTCGCCTCGTCGGTGTCCACCAGCAGCAGCCGGCCGTCGTGCGCGGCGACGGCGAGGCGCTGCCCCTCGGGGTCGGCCACCATCTCCAGCACCCGGCCCAGCCTGCCCGCGGCCAGCCGCCGGTGGGCGCGGTGGCCGGTGGCCCGGGGCAGCGAGGCGATCTCCACGGCGTCCTCGCCCTCGGCGTCGGTGACGTACGCGACCTGGCCGCCGGCGCCGAGCATCTCCGGCAGCCGCACCCGTACGCCCGGGGCGTCGGTCAGGGTGCGGGCGGGCCCGTCGCGGTGGGTGAGCCAGTACAGGCTGCCGCGTACGACGACGGCGCTGGCGCGGCCGGTCTCGTCGACGGAGAGACCGTCCAGGTGCTGCGCGGTGGGCACCTGGTAGGGGCGCCGGCCGGCCCCGGGGCCGCTCAGCCGCACGTCGAGCCGGCGCGGGGCGGAGCCGGGGGAGAGGTCGTCCACGATCCACAGGTCGCCGGCGCACTGGTACACGACGCGGGTGCCGTCGGTGGCGGCGTGCCGGGCGTAGAAGGCGTCGTGGTCGGTGTGGCGGCGCAGGTCGGTGCCGTCGTGGGCGCAGGAGTAGAGGTTGCCGATGCCCTCGTGGTCGGAGAGGAAGGCGATCCGGCCGCCGACGAACATGGGGGAGTGCAGATGGCCGTCGAGGCCGTCGAGCAGCCGGTGTCCGTGCAGCCAGAGTCTGCCGGTGGCGCCGCCCCGGTAGCGCTTCCAGGACGCCGGTTCGTGCGGCGGGGTGCCGGTGAGCAGCAGGGACCTGCGCTCGCCCGCGAGGTCGGCGACCTGGATGTCGGAGACCGGGCCCCAGGGCAGCTTGCGTCCGGGGCTGCCGTCCAGGCCCAGCTTGTAGGCCCAGGTGAAGTAGGAGAAGGGCTCGCCGTGCGAGGTGACGGCGAGGATCTCGGCGTGGCCGTCCTCGTGGGGCGGGGCCCAGCCGCACACCCGGGTGTCGGAGCTGCCCCAGTACGTCAGGCGCCGCCCGGGTCCGCCGTCCACCGGCACCAGGTGCACCTCGGGGTCCAGGGTGCGCCAGCTGGTGTACGCGATGTGGCGGCCGTCGGGGGAGAAGCGGGGGTGGCCCAGCTTGGTGCGGTCGACGGTGAGCCGCCAGGCGCGGCCCGGTCCGTCGAGCGGGGCGAGCCAGAGGTCGTCCTCCGCGACGAAGCACAGCAGGTCGTCCTTGAGGTGCGGCAGACGCAGATAGGTCACCCTCCCCATGCTTTTCCGGGGGACGGACCGCAGCAACTCGTGCGCGTCGCCGCAACCCGTGCGGATCGCTTATGCGGAGCGAACAACCGTGACGCAGAACACGAACGAAACCGTTTCGTTTCGTTAAAGGGGAGAGGTACCGTCGTCTTGTACGAAACCGTGTCGTTTCTTTGACGCGGTGGGACCCGGAGCGGAAAGGTGGTCGGCATGAGTGACATCGCGACGTCACGTCGCAGCCGGATCACCCCCGAGCGCGAGGCAGAGCTGTACGGCGCCGTGCTCGAACTGCTCCGTGAGGTCGGCTACGACGCCCTCACCATGGACGCCGTGGCCGCCCGCACCCGGTCCAGCAAGGCCACGCTCTACCGGCAGTGGGGCGGCAAGGCCGAGCTGGTGGTCCGGGCGATGCGCAGCCAGAAGCCGGGCGGCATCGCCGAGGTGGACACCGGGTCCCTGCGGGGTGACCTGCACATCATCATCGGCCGCGAGGACGACTGCGTCATGGCGGAGAACGTGGCCCTCATGCGGGCCCTCGCCATGGCGGTGCACCAGAACGACGACCTGCGCCAGGCGCTCCGCGAACTGCTGGTGGAGCCGGAGGTCGAGGAGTTCCGCCGCATCGTCGACCGCGCGATCGAACGGGGCGAGGTCCGCCCGGACAACCCGGCGCTGGACTACATCGTGCACATGCTCGTCGGCGCCTTCGCCACACGGATGCTGATCGACGAACAGCCGCCCACGCAGGCCTTCCTCCGGTCGTACATCGACGCCGTGGTGCTCCCCGCCCTCGGAGTCGCCCCAGCCGACTGACCCCCAGTCGTACCGGAGTCAGCCACTTCCTGACGTATCCGCTCACGTCGTCGGGCTGATCCCCCCTGCCCCAAGACATCCACGACCTGACCGGGAGCACGCCCTCGTGGCCACATTCCTGTACCGACTCGGCCGGTTCTCCTTCCGGAAACGGCACGTCGTCGCCCTCTTCTGGGTGGCGCTGCTGGCGCTCGCGGGCGCCGGCGCCGCCGGCGCACCCGCGGCCGGCAACTCCTCCTTCTCCATCCCCGGCACCGAGGCCCAGAAGGCCTTCGACCTGCTGGAGGAACGATTCCCCGGCTCCAGCGCCGACGGGGCGACCGCACGCGTCGTCTTCAAGGCGCCGGACGGCGAGAAGATGACCGACCCCGGGAACAGGACGACGGTCCAGGAGACCGTCGACGAGCTCTCCGGCGGTTCCGAGGTCGCCCGGATCAGCGACCCCTACCAGGCCGACGGCGTCAGCCAGGACGGCACCGTCGCCTACGCCTCGGTGACCTACAAGGTCCCCGGCATGGAGCTGGAGGAACCGACCCGCGAGGCACTGAAGGCCGCCGCCGAGGACGCCCGCGACGCCGGGCTGACCGTCGAGATCGGCGGTGACGCCCTCCAGGCCGTTCCGGAGACCGGTTCCGCCGAGATCATCGGCATCGGGGTCGCCGCGGTCGTCCTCGTCATCACCCTCGGCTCGCTGCTCGCCGCCGGACTGCCGCTGCTCACCGCGATCGTCGGCGTCGGCATCGGCGTCGCGACCATCACCGCGCTGGCCGGCACGCTCGACCTGGGCTCCACCACCTCCATCCTGGCCTCGATGATCGGTCTCGCGGTCGGCATCGACTACGCCCTGTTCGTGGTCTCCCGCTACCGCGCCGAACTCGCCGAGGGCCGCGAACGCGAGGAAGCGGCCGGCCGCGCCGTGGGCACCGCCGGTTCCGCGGTGGTCTTCGCCGGCCTGACCGTCGTGATCGCCCTGGTGGGCCTCTCCGTCGTCAACATCCCGATGCTGACGAAGATGGGCATCGCCGCCGCCGGCACCGTCGCCGTCGCCGTCCTGATCGCCCTCACCCTCATCCCGGCCGTGCTCGGCTACGCCGGCCGCCGCATCCCCGCCGCGGGCGAGAAGAGCAAGCTGCTCGGCGGCGGCCGCGCCAAGAAGAAGGCGGACCGCCCCAACATGGGCACCCGCTGGGCGAGCTTCGTCGTCCGCCGTCCGCTGGCCGTGCTGCTGCTCGGCATCGTCGGCCTCGGCGCCGCCGCGGTCCCGGCCGGCTCTTTGGAGCTGGGCCTGCCCGACGACGGCTCGCAGCCGACGTCCACCACCCAGCGCCGCGCCTACGACCTGCTCTCCGAGGGCTTCGGCCCGGGCTTCAACGGCCCGCTGGCGGTCGTGGTCGACGCCCAGGGCAGCGAGGACCCGCAGGCCGTCTTCCGGCAGGCCGGCGACGAGATCAAGGCCCTCGACAACGTCGTGAACGTCGCCCCGGCGCAGCCCAACAAGGCCGGCGACACCGCCACCATCACCGTCGTCCCGGACGCCAAGCCCTCCTCGGTCACCACCGAGGACCTGGTGCACGACATCCGCGCCGCCGGTGCGGACATCAAGGCCGACAGCGGCGCCGACGTCCTGGTCACCGGGGCCACGGCGATGAACATCGACGTCTCGCAGAAGCTCAACGACGCGCTGGTGCCGTACCTGGTGCTGGTGGTGGGGCTCGCGTTCCTGCTGCTGATCGTGGTGTTCCGCTCGATCCTGGTCCCGCTGAAGGCGGCCCTCGGCTTCCTGCTGTCGGTGCTGGCGGCCCTCGGCGCGGTCGTCGCGGTCTACCAGTGGGGCTGGCTGTCCGGCCTGATGGGCGTCGAGGAGACCGGCCCGATCATGTCGATGATGCCGATCTTCATGGTCGGCGTGGTCTTCGGACTGGCCATGGACTACGAGGTGTTCCTCGTGACCCGTATCCGCGAGGCCCACGTCCACGGCGAGAAGCCGTCCCAGGCCGTGGTCACCGGATTCCGCTACAGCGCCCGGGTGGTGACCGCCGCGGCGGTCATCATGATCGCGGTGTTCTCCGGATTCATCGGGGCCAGCGACTCCATGGTCAAGATGATCGGCTTCGGTCTCGCGATCGCCGTCCTCTTCGACGCGTTCGTGGTCCGCATGGCGATCGTCCCGGCCGTCCTGGCACTGCTCGGCGACAAGGCCTGGTGGCTGCCGAAGTGGCTGGACCGCGCCCTGCCCAACGTGGACGTCGAGGGCGAGAGCCTCGCCGCGCACGGCGGCACGGCGGACAAGGACGGCGACGAGGACAAGGAACTCGTCCGGGCCTGACGGCCCGGACGGTCACGACCAGCCGGTGAGGGCTCCGTGGGGACGGGGCGCCCTCACCGGCTTCCTCGTCCCCTACGCCCGCCCGGCCGCCCGGCGGCTCGCCGGGCCCGCTCGCCAGGCCCCTCGCCAGGCCCGCTCGTCCGGCTCGCGGAACGCGGTCGCGTGGCCTGTGCACCGACCGCTAGCGTGCCCCGCATGACCACCCCCGCCACCGACGCCGAGGGCTCCGGAGCCCACCCCCGCTTCGCCGAGGCCCTGCGGGAACTGGGCCTCGCGGACGTGATCGGCCAGGTCCGCCGCTTCCCGGAGGCCACCCGCACCGCCGCCGAGGCCGCCGCCGCGATCGGCTGCGAGCTCAGCCAGATCTGCAAGTCCCTGATCTTCGCCGCCGACGGGGTGCCCGTACTGGTGCTCATGGACGGCGCCTCCCGCGTCGACGTCGAGCGGGTCCGGGAGGAGCTCGGCGCCGGCCGGGTCACCCGGGCCAAGGCTGATGCCGTCCGCGAGACCACCGGGTACGCCATCGGCGGCGTTCCGCCCTTCGGCCACCGCACCAGCACCCGGGTCCTCGCCGACCGCTCGCTGCTCGGCCACGCCACCGTGTGGGCGGCGGCCGGCACCCCGTACACCGTCTTCCCGATGGAACCCAAGACGCTGATCGCCCACGCGGGCGCGACCCTCACGGACGTACGCGAGCGCACCACGTGACGCCGTTGGTCGTCGTGGCGGTGCTGTTCGCCGCGGTCACCCATGCCGGCTGGAACGCGCTCGCGCACCGGATCACCGACAAGCTCGTCGGGTTCGCGCTGATCTCCGGCGGCGGGCTGCTGATCGGGCTGGCCGCCGCCCCGTTCGTGCCGTTCCCGGCGGCCGGGGCCTGGCCGTACCTGCTCGGCTCGGCGGCCGTGCACATCCTGTACTACGCGCTGCTGATGACGTCGTTCCGGCTGGGCGACTTCGGCCAGGCCTACCCGCTGGCCCGGGGCAGCGCGCCGCTGGTCGTCACCGTGCTGGCCGCCGTGTTCGCGCACGAGGTGCCCGATCCGTGGGCCGCCGCCGGGATCGTCGTCTCCTGCGCGGGCCTGACCGGGGTCGCCCTGTGGGGGCTGCGCGGCCGGCGGCCCGACTGGGCGGCCGTCGGCGCGGCCCTGGCGACCGGGCTCACCATCGCCGTGTACACCGTCGTCGACGGTCTCGGCGTCCGCGCCTCCGGCTCGTCGGCCGGGTACATCGCGTGGCTGATGGCGGTCCAGGGCACGGTCATCCCCGCGTACGCCCTGGTGCGGCTGCGCGGCGAGGCCGTCACGAGGATGCAGCCGCACGCCCGGCTCGGCCTGCTCGGCGCCGCGCTGTCCGTCCTCGCCTACGCCCTGGTCCTGTGGGCGCAGACCCGCGCACCGCTCGCCCCGGTCGCGGCGCTGCGCGAGTCGTCGATCATCGTGGGCGCGGCGATCGGCGCGGTGTTCTTCAAGGAGCGGTTCGGCGCGCCGCGCGTCGCCGCGGCTGGGCTGCTGGTGGTGGGCATCGGGCTGATGCTGCACGCGGCGTAGGCGCGCGGCGAGGGGCGGGCCGGGTGCACGGGGACGGGGCGAGGCGCACTCTGGAACGAGAGGAATCCGGAGGTGACCCGTCATGACGCACACCACAGTGGGATGGCACGTGGAGATGGAGTTCACGGAGGACGATCAGCACACCCGCGCGGTCGCGCTGGTCCGGCTGCCCGACGGCTCCGAGGTGCGGGCGCACGGACACGCGTCCCGGCACTACACCGACTCCAATCAGCCACGGGTCGGGGAGGAGATCGCCGGCGCGAGGGCGCTGAACGAACTCGCCATGCAGATGCTCACCAAGGCGCACGGCGAGATCGACGACGCGTCCGGCCGCACCTCGCACCCGATCCACGTGTAGGAACCCCGGCGGGCCCTACGAGCCGAGGCACTCCCGTACGGCGCGGATCAGCGCCTGGGCCCTGGGGTCCGCCGTCACCGTCCTGCGGAAGCCGTTGGTGACGTAGCCGAGGGCGACGCCGGACTCCGGGTCGGCGAAGCCGAGGGAGCCGCCGCGGCCGGGGTGGCCGAAGGAACCCGGGGCCAGGAGGGGGGAGGCGCTGCCGTGCAGCATGTAGCCGAGTCCGAAGCGGGTGCCCACCACCAGGACCCGGTCGGGGCCCGCCGACTCCTCGGCGCGGGCGCGCTCCACGGTGGCCGTCTCCAGCAGGCGGGTGCCGTCGACCGGGCCGATCAGTGACGCGTAGAAGCGGGCCAGCCCGTCCGCGGTCGCGATGCCGTTCGCGGCGGGCAGGGCCGCCGCGTGGAACGCCGGGTCGTTGTGGTCCGGGGACGGGTCGATCGCGGCGAAGGCGCGGCGGGTGAGGGAGTCCGGGTCGGCGTAGGCGGCGGTGACCGAGCGCTTGGGCCGGGCGCGCAGCGCCCCCGACGGCTCGGGCCCCTCGACCTTCCCGGCCCGCCCGACGCGGTGCGCCTCGGCGTCCGGCAGCCCCACCCACAGGCCGAGACCCAGCGGGGCGGCGATCTCGGCGGCGATCCACTCGCCGGTGCCCCGGCCGGTCACCCGGCGCACCAGTTCGTCCACCAGCCAGCCGTAGGTCAGCGCGTGGTAGCCGTGGTCCGTGCCCGGCTCCCACACCGGCGCCTGGGCGGCGAGCGCCTCGGCGGCCCGCCGCGGGTCGGTGGCCTCCGCGAAGCTCAGCGGGCGGTCCAGCACCGGGAGCCCCGCGCGGTGGCCGAGGACGTGCCGGACCAGCACGCCCTCCTTGCCGTGCGCCTTGAACTCCGGCCAGAGGCGGCCGACCGGCGCGTCCAGGTCCAGCAGACCGCGCTCGTGCAGCATCAGCAGCACGGCGGCGGCGACGCCCTTGGTGGCCGACCGCACGACCTGGGCGGTGTCCCGCTGCCAAGGTGCGGTGCCGTCGACGTCCTTCGTCCCGCCCCACAGGTCCACGACCCGGTGCCCGTCCCGGTACACGGCGAGTGCCGCGCCCCGCTCCCCGAGCCGCTCGAAGTTACGGGCGAACGCCTCCCGGACCGGCTCGAAGCCCTCGGCCACCGTGCCGTGCACGTCGACGTCCACGTTCCTGTCGTTCCTTCCACTCGCCTGCGACAGTGGGTGCAACCACGCCGGTGCGCCGGCGATTCCGGACTGCGGCGCGTTCGTCACCCGCGGCCGGGCGGCGCGGGCACGGAGCGGGGGTCGAAGCCGTACGGCAGCTCCAGGCGGTGCGCGCGCATCAGGTCGTCGTCGGCGAGGAGGTCGCCGGTGACGCCGTCCGCCGCGATCACCCCGTCGCTGAGGACCAGCGCGCGCGGGCACAGCTCCAGGGCGTACGGCAGGTCGTGCGTGACCATCAGGACGGTGACGTCCAACGAGCGCAGAATGTCGGCCAGTTCGCGGCGGGAGGCGGGGTCGAGGTTGGAGGACGGCTCGTCCAGGACGAGGATCTCCGGCTCCATCGCGAGGACGGTCGCCACGGCCACCCGGCGCCGCTGCCCGAAGGACAGGTGGTGCGGCGGGCGGTCCTTGAACCCGGCCATGCCGACCCGCTCCAGCGCCCGGTCCACCCGCGCCTCCAGCTCGGACCCCTTCAGCCCGGCCGCCGCGGGCCCGAACGCCACGTCCTCCCGCACGGTCGGCATGAACAGCTGGTCGTCCGGGTCCTGGAAGACGATGCCGACCCGGCGCCGGATCTCCGCCATGTGCCGCTTGCCGACCTCCAGGCCGGCCACCCGCACCGTGCCGGTGCCGCCGGTGAGGATGCCGTTGAGATGCAGGACGAGGGTGGTCTTGCCGGCGCCGTTCGGCCCGAGCAGCGCGACCCGCTCACCGCGTGCGACGCGGAAGTCCACGCCGAACAGGGCCTGATGGCCGTCGGGGTAGGCGAAGGCGAGGCCGGAGACCTCCAGGGAAGCAGTACTCACAGGGTCCATCCCAACAGACATACGACGAGGGCGGCGCACGGGAGGGTCAGGGCGTACGACCACTGCGCCCGGGACGCGGCCACCTCGTCGATCACCGGCATCGACCCGGTGTAGCCGCGGCTCACCATCGCCAGGTGGACGCGTTCGCCGCGTTCGTAGGAGCGGATGAACAGGGCGCCCGCCGACTTGGCGAGCACCCCCCAGTGCCGCACGCCGCGCGCCTCGAAGCCGCGGGACTCGCGGGCGATCCGCATCCGGCGCATCTCGTCGGTGATGACGTCGCCGTAGCGGACCATGAAGGACGCGATCTGCACCAGCAGCGACGGCAGCCGCAGCCGCTGCAGACCGAGCAGCAGTTCGCGCAGTTCGGTGGTGGCGGCGAGCAGCACCGAGGCGGCGACGCCCAGGGTGCCCTTGGCCAGCACGTTCCAGGCACCCCACAGGCCGTTCACGCTGAGCGAGAGCCCGAGGACGTCGACCCGCTCGCCCTCGGCGACGAACGGCAGCAGCACCGCGAAGGCGACGAACGGCACCTCGATCAGCAGCCGCTTCAACAGGAAGCCCGCCGGGACACGCGCCGCGTACGCGACGGCGGCGAGCAGCACGGCGTACCCCGCGAACGCCCACATCGCCTCGCGCGGCGTCGACACGACCACCACCACGAAGGCGAGGACCGCGGCGATCTTGGTGTGCGGCGGCAGGGCGTGCACGGCGGAGTGCCCGTGCCGGTAGAGCCGGTGGGTGTGACCCGCGCCCACGTCAGACGCTCGTGCCGGCGGGGGAGGTGGCCTCGGCCTCCTCCTCGGTGCGGCGCCGGCGGACCGCCCAGAACACGCCGGTGCCCGCCACGACCGTCACACCGACGCCGATCACGCCCGCGAGACCTCCGGAGAGGCGGGCGTCCTCGACGTCCTTCACGCCGTAGTCGGCGAGCGGGGAGTCGGCGGTCGCGTGCTCCTCGGCCTTCTCGTCGATGCCGTGGTCGGCGGCGACCTTCTCCAGGCCGTCCGGATCGGCCGAGGCGTAGAAGCTGACGAACCCGGCGAGCACCAGCGAGGTGACCAGGCCGGCGATCCACACCCTGCGCGGAGACCGCGCCGCGGCCGGGACGGGCTCCGCGCCGGTGTCCGGGGCGTCGACCAGCTCGCCGTCCACCCGCAGCTTCAGCTTCTGCCGCAGCCCGCGCGCCCCGTGCACCAGGTCCGGGCGGACGGCGACGACCGCGCCGACGGTCAGCGCGGTGATCACGGCCTCGCCGAGACCGATGAGCACGTGCACGCCCACCATGGCGCCGGCGACCTTGCCGAGGGACACGTCGGTGGTGCCGCCGACCGCGAACAGCAGCGTGAAGACCACGGCGGACGCGGGGACGGAGACCAGGGCGGCGACGAAGGACGCGGCGGTCACCGAGCGGCGGGTGCGCGGCAGCACCTTCACCAGACCGCGGAACAGGGCGTAGGCGACCAGGGTCGTGGTGATCGCCATCGTGGTGATGTTCACGCCGAGCGCGGTCAGGCCGCCGTCGGCGAACAGCACGGCCTGCATCAGCAGCACGACGGACACGCACAGCACACCCGTGTACGGGCCCACGAGGATCGCGGCGAGGGCGCCACCGAGGAGGTGGCCGCTGGTG
This sequence comes from Streptomyces sp. NPDC085937, assembly GCF_044540535.1. NCBI lineage: Bacteria > Bacillati > Actinomycetota > Actinomycetes > Kitasatosporales > Streptomycetaceae > Streptomyces > Streptomyces sp. NPDC085937. The sequence continues at coordinate 355,144 of NZ_JBITSH010000005.1, forward strand.
CCGGCGGCCACCGGGAAGTTCAGCATCTGCACGGCGAAGATGAACGCCGCCACCAGCCCGGCCAGCGGAGCGGTGCGCTCCGCCCCGGCCCCGGCCGCGCCCGGGCTCGAGGTGTCGTCCAGCTCGCGGCGCGCGCCGCGCAGGCTCACGGCGATCGCGCCGGCGGCGAGGAGGCCGGCGGCGGCGGATATGGGGGCGTCGATGAATCCGTCAGGTGCGTGCACGGACTCGATGATGTGTCCTGTTGCGAACCTTTCGCAAGAGCGAGTGACTTGTTTTACCTCCGCCCTACCTCATCCGTGCTAGTCGCCGCTCGGAAGCGCAGATTCCGGAATGGGTGCAGGATGGGACGGGGGTGGGTAGTCGGCTTGTATGCCTTTGACGGCGTGTGACGCAGCGTAAGGGGCCCACCGATGTCCGTGATCGAGCAGTACGCGCGAGTCCACATCGTGACGGATGCGGATCCCCTCCTGGAGAACCGCGGGGCGGTCCCCGTGGTGCTGCGGTACGACCCCGAGGCCGACCCCCGACACGTGCGCGTCAACCTGCCCGGCACCGTGCCCCGCGAGTGGGTCATCGAACGTGACCTGCTGGAACGCGGTCTGACCGCACCCGCGGAACAGGCCGGCATACGGGTGTGGCCCTGCGGCCGGGTGCAGGCCGTGGTGGAGTTCCACACCCCGCAGGGGGTCTCCGTGGTCGAGTTCGAGATGAAGACCCTCGCCCGCTTCCTGCGCCGCACCCACGTCCCGACGGCCCAGCCGGTCCCTCACTGAGCGTCACGGCTCCGCCGGACGGGGCACCGTAGCTCCGCTCACCGGTCGGCGCTGCCCGTGCGGCCGGGCTCGGCCGATCCCGCATGAAGCCCTGGGCTCCGCCCGGCCGGTCCCGCGCTGAGTCCCTGGGGCTCCGCTCACCGGCCCGCACGGAGTCCCGTGGCTCCGCTCACCGGCCCGCACCGAGGCTGCGGCTAGTTGAGACGGTCCCGCCCCCGAGCACCGCGGCTTCGCTCACCGGCCCGCGCTGAGCCCTCAGGGCTGACCGGCCCGCGCTGAGCCCTCAGGGCTGACCGGCCCGCGCTGAGCCCTCAGGGCTGACCGGCCCGCGCTGAGCCCTCAGGGCTGACCGGCCCGCGCT